>JAQVDP010000016.1 GCA_028698335.1 Nevskiales bacterium
CTGGGCAGAAAATGCCCGGTAACGGCGAAATTCAGCACAGGTGCGCGCCCAAAATCGTCAGAACTATCAAAAATCAAATCAACGCGTCTACACGCGCCAATATTCCGCAGTTACGCAGCGGTCTCCGTCCGGGTGCCATGCAGCGACATGCCCGCCCGGGCCTGCGGCGATTGCGGCAGGCCCGGGCGGGCGAAGCGGGAATACCGCAGCGCCGAGGGCGCGGATCAGGCCCGCAGGCGAGGCTGGATGCTGCCGGTGGTGATCAGGCGGACCAGCTTCTCGTGCACGAACAGCGGCCCGATCAGCAGGAACACGAGGTCGTCGAAGAACGAGGGCTTCGCGCCTTCGATCTTGTGGCCGTAGATCTGCACGACCCAGGCCACCAGCCACGCGGCCGCGCAGGGGATCAGCAGCGAAACGCCGGCCGACTGCAGGGCGAAGCAGGCCAGGCCGGAGCTGAGCATCCACAGCAGGCCGGTGACGAGGGTCGGCAGGCCGAGCATCGTGTAGTAGATCGCGATCGGCACCGCGACGACGGTGGCGAGGTTGAACCAGCCGTCGGAGTCGAAGCCGGCGATCGGGACCAGCCGGTCCAGCGGCACGCTCCACAGCAGGCCGGTGCTGGTGAAGAAGATGATCGGCACGCAGATCATGTGGATGATCTGGTTGGTGATCTGGGAATGGCTGGCGGCGTATTCCTGCATCAGGGCCTGGCGACTGCGCATGCTGTTCTCCTCGAAAAGGATCAGGGCTTCTGATCGATGCGGCATTGTCGGGCCCGCTGCGTCGGGTGTCTGTCAATTCGCCGACAGTCGCCGGGCATGCGTCTACAGCCCCTGGGCGTCGAGCACCGCGCCGCCGCCGGTCGCCCGCACCTCGCGCCGCAGTGCCGGGATGTCGGTCAGGGTGATGCGCCCGCGCTGCAACTGCAGCCAGCCGCGGCTCTGGAACTGGCGCAGCTCCTTGTTCACGCTCTGGCGGGTCAGGCCGAGCATGCGGGCCAGTTCCTCCTGCGGCAGGCTCAGATCGATCAGCACGCCGTCGTCGGCGGGGCGGGCGTAGGCGGCGGCGAGGTCGAGCAGGCGCAGGCCCACCCGCGCCGACACCGGCAGCGTCGTGCTTTCGATGTGGGTCAGCGCCATGCGCAGCTTGTGTGACAGCACGCGGGCGAAGTCGCGATACCACTGCGGGTGTGCGTCGAGCAGCTCAAGCAGGCGCTGCCCCGGCACGATCAGGACTTCGGTCTCGCCGACGGCGACGGCGTCCCCCGGGCGCGGCAGCCGGTCGAACAGCGACATCTCGCCGAACCAGCTGCCCGGGCGGTACAGCCCGAGCAGGCCCTCGTAGCCGTCGGGGGTGATGCCGACGATGCGGATCAGGCCGGACACGACGCCGATCAGATCGGTTCCCGTCTCGCCGCGGCCGTACAGCTGCTCGCCGCTGGCCAGCATCCTGCGGTGTCCCAGCCCGGCCAGTGCCGCGCTGAGCTCGGGGCTGACGATGCTGCTCCAGTTCTCGCTCCACAGCGCCCGCGGCGCCGCGGGCGTCCCCGGATCAGGCGACATCGACGGCCGGCTTGGGATGGCGCCGGGGCCGCGGCAGCAGTTCGCCGCCGCAGTTCGGGCAGCTGCCTTCGAGCGGGTCCCGGGCGCAGTCGGCGCAGAACGTGCACTCGAACGAGCAGATCCGCGCGGCGTCGGAATCCCTCGGCAGTTCACGGCCGCAGCGTTCACAGGCGGTGCGCATCTCGAGCATCGAAGCGTCTCCTCAACGGTGGTTCCATGCGCGGCGGCTGGCCGCGCTTCATGCCCGGACAACATGCTGAAGCCGGATACGTCGCCACGCAACAGACGGCTGCGGGCGGTGAAGGCTTGTCCTATGCTCCGCCCATGACCGGATTGCGACGCAGCGTGCGCGGGGACCGGCTGCGGCGGACCGCGGCGGCTGCGCTGGCACTGGCGACGGTGCTGGCGAGCGGCTGCGCGAGCTACAGCACGATCCGCAACCGACCGATTACCAACGGCGCCGATCGCGCCGGATACGTCATCGCCACGCCGGGCGCCGACGATCTGCGTTCCGGCGATGTCACCCTGATCCTGGCGTTCTCCGGCGGCGGCGCCCGTGCCGCCGCGCTGGCCTACGGCGTGCTGCTGGAACTCAGGGATACGCCGGTTCGCCTGCAGGGGCGCTCCCGCCGCCTGCTCGACGAGGTGGACGTGATCACCTCGGTGTCCGGCGGCAGCTTCACCGCCGCGTATTTCGGCCTGTACGGCGACCGGACCTTCGAGACCTTCGAGCACGATTTCCTGCGCCGCAACGCGGCGGCCGAGATCCGCCACGCGCTGTTCAATCCGCTGTTCTGGTTCTCGCGCCGCAGTCGCAGCGAGCTGGTGGTCGACTACTACGAGCGTGCGGTCTTCAAGGGCGCGACCTTCGCCGATCTGCAGCGCGCGGCCGGTCCGCGCATCGTGATCAACGCTACCGATCTGGGGGGCGGCGTGCGGTTCTCGTTCACCCAGGAATACTTCGACCTGCTGTGCTCGGATCTGGCCAGCTTTCCACTGGCGCGCGCGGTGACCGCGTCCTCGGCGGTGCCGGTCCTGTTCACGCCGGTCGTGGTCGAGAATTTCGACGGTTGCGGGACCGCGGGTTTCGAATGGCTGGACCGCATGCGCCGGCGCGTGGCCGGGTCGCCGGATCTGAGCGAGGTGATCCAGGGCCTGCGCAGCTATGCGGACAAGGACCGGCGTCGCTACATCCACCTGATCGACGGCGGGGTCACCGACAATCTCGGCTTGCGCGCGCTGTACGAGTACATCGAGGTCGGTGGTGGCATCGAGACCGTGCTCCAGCGCATGGAACGCAAGCCGGCGCCGCGTTTCGCGATCATCTCGGTCAATGCCTCGACCCGGCCGGCGACGCAGATGGAGGCCAGCGCGCGGGCGCCGACGCTGGAGCAGACGATCGATGCGGTGACCGATGTGCAGTTGCATCGCTACAACGCCGCGACGCTGGAGCAGATGCAGGCCAGCATGCACCGCTGGTCGGAGGCGCTGTCGACGCCGTCGCTCACGGTCGAACCCTATTTCGTCCGCATCGACTTTTCCGGCATCCCGCAGACCCACCGGCGGCGCTTCCTCAACCAGATCCCGACCAGCCTGTCGATCGAGGGCGATCATGTCGACGCGCTGATCCAGGCCGGCCGCGAACTGCTGCGCGACAACGCGGAGTTCCGGCGATTCGTTGCTGATCTCGGGCGCTGATCCCTGGCTCCCTGAGCCCGAAGACGTATCGCCTCAGTCCAGGATGCCCGCGTACATCTTCGCGGCCACCTCCGCCGCGGCTGCGTCATCTAGTCCGGTGCCGGTCAGATTCTCCCAGGTCCGAAGATCCAGGATCACCGAGGCGGCGGCATGCGCCCGGCGGCGGCTCGAAGCATTCAATCCGCCTGGAACGAGGATGCGGCCGAGCTGGCGCATGATCGGAAACCAGCCGTTGTCGAGGATGTCCTGTAACGCCGGGAGCAGCGGTGCGTCGCGCAGGATCCTGCTCATCATCGGGTGTGCCTCCCGGAAATACGGGTACAGGCGGCCGAGCACGCATCGGGTTCGCTGTTCCGGGTCCCGGATTTTCGCGCAGTCCGAAAAGTCGGGCGGCGGGTGCTCGGCGGCCCAATGTGCGCTGCAGGCGCGAAAAAGATCGGCCTCGGTGGGGAAGTGCTTGTAGACCGTTACCCGTCCGACGCCCGCGCGCTCGGCGACCTCGCTGACGGTGGTGCCGGCGGGGCCGGCCGTTTCGTGCAGCTCGACGACCGCCTTGGTGATGCGCTGTCGTGTCAGCGCCTGCTGATCGGCTCTCGCCTTGAGGCGGTACGGACGTCGTCGGTTGTTATTTTCAGTGGACATGCTGTATGCCGAATATTGACACGGCCCGCAGTCACCGTCTACGATCAGCCAATCGATAAACATTGTGTATATCGAAATCAAGAAACCATATCGCGATGCGGGCGCCGTTTTCCGGAACATGCCCTCAGCGATTGGGGATGATGGACATCGTTGTATGGATGGAGATCGGTCGATGACGCAATTCCGAAACGGGGCAGGCGACACGCAGAGCCGGCGCCTGCTGCAGCTGGGGACCCTGCTGTTTGTGCTGGGGCTGTTGACCGGGTTCCTGTTGCCGGCGATGGCCAATCCGCGCATGGGGCTGTCGAGCCATCTCGAAGGCGTGCTCAACGGCCTGGTGCTGATCGTGCTCGGACTGCTGTGGACGCGGCTGGTGCTGGGCGCGGGCATGCGGCGGGCGGCGCTGGCGCTCGCGGTCTACGGCACCTACGTGAACTGGTTCGCGACCCTGCTGGCCGGTTTCTGGGGCGCCGGCGGCGCGATGATGCCGCTGGCCGCGCCGGGCCACGCCGGCAGCGCCCTGCAGGAGGGGCTCATTGCGTTCGCGCTGATCTCGTTGTCGCTGTCGATGCTCGCGGTCGGGGCCATCGTGCTGTGGGGCCTGCGCGCCGACGCCGCGCCGCGCGCGGTCGCGGAGCCGGCAGGCCGCAGCTGAACGCCCGGGCGGTGGCGCGGAGGGTTCCCGGCGTTACGGCGCCGAGGGGTTGCCGCCGTTCGCCGCGGGTCGGTACCCCACCATCTGCAGACGTGGCGGTGGGTGGGAAGGGCGATACGGTCTGAGTTTGCGCTGGACCGGTGGCGGCAGCAGAGGCGACCGGTCGTAATACCGTGCCTGGGTGTAGTGGGGCAGCGAAGTCGGTCCCACGCCCTCTGGGCTGTCCTGGGCATACGTGCGGATCTCGAACCAGACGACCCCATCGCCGTCCGACCGCATCGGATGGATCTCGCGGCGGTCGTAGATCACGCAGTCGGCGTCGGTCTCCAGGTTGCAGTCGTACTGGTCGGTGGCGTAGATCCAGGTTCGGATCGCGACCAGGGTGGTGGGCGATTCCAGCGTCCAGTGGATCTGGTCCTCGGGTCGGTTCCCGGTGCGCTGGAGGTAGCGGACGCCGTCGGGCCGTTCGTAATACGTGTCGTCCGAGTAGTAGCCGCCGTGATCGGCGGCGAAGTTCAGCGTGAAGCCCTGGACGGGGTCCTGCGGGTTGGTTTCGTCGCCGTATCCGAACTGGAAATAGGTTCCGGGCACGTCCTGTTCGGCGAACGTCCAGTCGCCGCTCTCGAAGAACAGGCCGAAGTCCGCGTACTGTTGCTGGCCCTGGCGGATCTCTGCCAGCCACAGCGTGGCCTCGTCGGTGACCTGTGTCCTGAGCTTGCGGTAGGCGGCCTGGGCGCCATTGGCGAAGGTGATCTGCAACCGGCCGGCCGCGAAGGTCCAGGCGAAGGCGTCGTTGAACAGCAGCCCGGTGCCGGTGCCGTTTGCGTAAAAGCTCAGCAGATTGGGCGCGACATGCAGCGACCTGTGATTGCTCGCATCGGTGTAGACCGGAACCGATACGGTCCGGTCGGCGAATGCGACCGATGCCGCCGGTTCGAAGTCGTCGTCGGACAGGCGCGTGTAGACGACCATGTCGGCGCTGTAACGCACCGGCGAGCTTGGGCACTGCGAGGTTTCGCGGATGTCGCGGAAGACCACGACATGGCGCGGTCCCAGCGCGGCAATGCGGTAGCGGATGTACTCCCCGGTCACCGTCAGATACAGGGACGCGCCGTAGGATTCGCAGTCGACATACTCGCTGAATTCGAACGCATCCGGGTCCGCCGGTTCGCTGACCAGATAGCCCGTCGCATCCAGGGACCAGCTCGTCGCGGAATGGAAGTGGTTGTCGTAGACCGATCCGGTGCCGCCGCTCGCGAAGCTCAGCCCCAGCGGGGTGCTGAGCTGCGTGCTGACCTCGTAGGCAAGTTGCGGCACGTTCGCGACCAGCAGCTGCGACGGCACGTCGGCCGGGGTGAACGTCCCGAATGCCGCCTGTTGCTGAACGACCGTCAGGCGGGCCGCGCTCCAGTCGTCCGCATGATTGCGCTTGAGGTCCTGGACATAGGCCTTGCGGCTGTCGGCATCGCCGGCGAACGCGAAGGTGTCCGCGGTGTTCTGCGGAAGAGCGTAGGCCGGATTGTGGATGATCAGATCGAGCGCCGTCGCCACGTCGATGACGGCGTCGAAGTCGAGGCTGTAGCGTTTGCGGTCGAGCGTTTCGCCGGTGAGGGTGGACAGCGCGTCGCCGGCATCGATGATCGCGGCTTCGGCGGTGCTGATCGGGGTCGGCACCAGGCGCATGTTCCCGGTCACGTCGAGGATGCCGTCGGTGCCGGCCTGCGCCAGCAGCTCGGTCGCCGAACCGAGATAGCTCGCAAGCCTGACCGAAGGCGCGCCATCGGCGGTCGCGAAGATGCTGACGATCCGGCTGCGGTCGGCGGGGATGCCGGCCAGGTCGACCGAGAAGCGTCCGTCGCCGTCGGCCCGGGCTTCGGTGCGATAGTCGCCGATGCCGACGACCACCGTGGCATCGGCAAACGCCGGGTCGGCGATCGCGCCTTTGAGCACCAGTTCGGCGCCGGGGCCATCGATACCGGAGGTGCCGCCGCCGCAGGCCGACAGCAGCAGAACGGATGTGATCAGCGCGCCGCTGCGCACCAGGTTCGAAAGCCGCATGCGTCCCTCCCAGGATCTGTGTCTCACCGCTTGCGGCGGCGACCGGTGTGCGGTGTGGCGGCGCGCCGTCACGGTCGGCACCGCTGCGTCCGACAGTAGCCGAACCGGCGCGGCGCGTGAAGCGCCGCCGGGCGGATCGCGCCGCGCCATCAGACGCGGTCGGCGTCTCAGGGCAGCAGGATCGTCGAGCCGGTGGTGCGGCGGGCTTCGAGGTCGCGGTGTGCCTGCGCCGCGTCGGCCAGCGGGTAGCGCTGGCGCACGTCGACCCTGACCTTGCCACCGGCCACGACCGCGAACAGATCCGCCGCCATCGCTTCGAGGTCGTCGCGCCGGGCGGTGTAGTCCATCAGCGACGGGCGGGTCACGTAGAGCGAGCCGCGGCTGGCCAGTTCGCCGAGCGAGAACGGGGCCACCGGCCCCGAGGCGTTGCCGAAGGAGACCATCATTCCCAGCGGTGCCAGGCAGTCGAGCGAGCCGATGAAGGTGTCCCTGCCGACGCCGTCGTAGACCACCGCGACGCCGCGGCCGCCGGTCAGCTCGCGGACCCGCTCGACGTAGTTCTCGGTTTGGTAGTTGATCGTGTGGCTGCAGCCGTGGGCGCGTGCGACGGCGGCCTTTTCGTCGGAGCCGACGGTGCCGATGACCTCGGCGCCGAGCGCCCGCGCCCACTGGCAGACGAACAGGCCGACCCCGCCGGCCGCGGCGTGGAACAGGATCGTCTGGCCGGGTTCGACGCGGAACGTGCGCCGCAGCAGGTACTGCGCGGTCAGGCCCTGCAGCATCATCGCCGCGGCGGTCTCGAAGTCGATGCCATCCGGCAGCTTGAGCAGGCGGTCGGCCGGAATCAGCCGCGTGTTGGCATAGGCGCCGATCGGTCCGCCGGCGTAGGCCACACGGTCGCCGGGGCGCAGATGGTGGACGCCTTCGCCGACCTCGACGACGGTGCCGGCGCCCTCGACGCCGAGGCCGCCCGGCAGTGGGCGCGGGTACAGGCCGTTGCGGTGATAGACGTCGATGTAGTTGAGCCCGCAGGCGGCCTGTTCGATCCGGGCCTCGCCCGGGCCCGGCGCGCCGACCGCAATGTCGGTCCATTCCATGACGTCGGGGCCGCCGACGTCGGCGATTCTGATGGCCTTGGCCATATGCGCGTCTCCACTGTGCTGCGAGCCGGAGATGCTAGCGCGGCGACGGCAGGCTGAACATCGAGCGGCCGGTGCTGGTCTATGCTCGCGCGATGGATACCGACGCCCTGCGCGCATTCGTCGACCGCCATCCGCGCCTGTTCGTGCTGACCGGTGCGGGTTGCAGCACCGATTCGGGCATCCCCGACTACCGCGATGCGGATGGGGGCTGGAAGCGGACGCAGCCGGTCACCTACCAGGCCTTCGTCGGCGACGCGGCGGTGCGCCGCCGCTACTGGGCCCGCAGCCTGGTCGGCTGGTCGTTGCTGGGGCGGGCCCGCCCCAACGCGACGCATCTCGCGCTGGCGCGTCTGGAGCAGGCGGGCCGGATCGGGCAACTGGTCACGCAGAACGTGGACGGACTGCACCAGGCTGCCGGCAGCCGCCGCGTGATCGATCTGCACGGGCGGATCGACCAGGTCCTGTGCACCGCCTGCGGCCGGCGCACGTCGCGCGGCGATCTGCAGGCCGAACTGCTGCGTCGCAATCCGGACTGGGCGCCGAGGGCGGCCGGCGTCGCGCCGGACGGGGACGCGGATCTGGAGGCGGCGGATTTCCCGGATTTCGACGTCGCGCCCTGTGCCGACTGCGGCGGCATGCTCAAGCCCGATGTCGTGTTCTTCGGCGAGAACGTGCCACCGTCGAGAGTCACCGCGGCGATGGATGCGTTGGCGGCCGCCTCCGCGATGCTGGTGGTGGGCTCCTCGCTGATGGTCTATTCCGGCTATCGCTTCGCCCTGACGGCGGTGCGACTCGGCAAGCCGATCGCCGCGGTGAACCTGGGGCGCACCCGTGCCGATCCTCTGCTGCAGCTCAAGGTGCGCCGACCTTGCGGTGAAGTCCTTGCGGCCTTGACCTCGCCGCGCTAGAGGCGGAGGCTGCGCGGCGGGCGGTGTGCCGCTTGGTGGAGGCAGCGGCGCGCGGCTTGCCCGGAAGCGAACAAGAACCGTGAGGAGATCCGGACGATGAAAATCCAGACCCTGCAGGATCGACCGGGGCTGCAGCGCCGCCGTGGCTGGCATCCGGGATGGCTGCTGGCATTTCTGTGCCTGTCCGCCCAGGCTGCCCCCGGCGATCCGCTCACTGCGCCAATCGCGGTTTCCGACGGGACTGCGGCGCCCTACCTGTATTCGGCGGTGGCCCGTGCCGGCGACGGCACTGCCGTGGTGGTGTACGACAGCGTGCTGGGTGTGCTGGCTCGCCGGTTCGACGCGGGCGGGGCTCCGCTAGGGGGTGACGTGCTCGTCAACCAGACGTCGGGCGCCCGCCTGCCCGACGTGGCCGCGAATGCCGCCGGTGATTTCATCGTGTCTTGGTCGCATCTGAGCGGCGACGATGCGCCGGCGATCCTGGCCCGGCGCTTCCACGCCGACGGCGTTGCCGCGGGGGGCGAGTTCGTCGTTGCGCCACCGCTGGAGACACCGCTGGGCGAGCAGTCCTGGGCGGTGTCGGCTGTTGCGGCCGACAACGACGGCGATTTCGCCGTGGTCTGGAACCAGGGTCGCTATCTCGCCTACGGCAGCCCATTCGTCTGCGAGTCCGGGATTGGGCTGTGCATCGATCTCGGCGCCTATACGGTGCAGTTACAGCGTTACGACGCCGCCGGCGCCGCGGTGGGCAGCGCGCGTGTGCTCATGCGCTCGGCCGATGCCGAGGTGCAGGCGCTGGGCGTCCCGCTGCTGGCTGGCAGTGAACCGGACAACGTCGACATCGCGATGGCGCCGAATGGGGCGTTCGTCGTGGTGTGGAACCGGCTCGGTTACGCGCTTGCGCCGCTCTCCGGAACCTATGCACAGACCTTCGACGCCGAGGGCCATGCCGGTCTGAGGCGAGTCGTCAGCCTGCAGCAGGGCAACCAGTCGTTTCCGGCGGTGGCTGTCGATGCCGGTGGCAGTTTCGTCGTCGCGTACCGCCGCGAGTCGCGCCGGCTCAACGACTATTCGAACGGTGTCTACGCACGCCTGTTTCCGCGGGCCGGCATCGGTGGGGGCGAGTTCAGGATCGACGACGGGACCGAGAGTGATGTGATGCAGCCGGCGGTGGCGATGGACGCGGCGGGCGATTTCGTTGTGGCGTGGATGTCGCTGCAGCCGCTGCAGCAGCGCCAGATCAGGGCGCAGCGCTACGCCACCGGCGGCCATGCGCTCGGGGGCAACTTCCGCGTGAATGTTCCCGTGCCCCTGGTCAGCGCCCAACGGGCGGCGGTGGCGATGGATGCGGGCGGTGACTTCGTCGTCACCTGGGCGGAAGACTCCGCGGTGATCGAGGCGCGTTTCTACGACGGCCCCTGAAGCCGGCTTCGCACATACCGGTCTGCAGATCGTAGAAAGGGCGTGCCGGAACGGTTCCGGAACACCCTTTTTGCGCTTTCCCGTTCTGCGTCCTGGGTTCCGCTCAAGCCTCAGAACCGGCGGGGAAAAATGCCGATCCATAGAGAAATTTGGGCTCGGCATCTTATGTGTCAATAGTATTACAAACTTCATCGAACTGAAGTCGAAGCGAAAAATCCCGCCACTAGCGTTGCGTCCCGGAATTCGAGCGGACGCAGCGCCGGTCGTGGACGGCACCGAACAGGGCTTCGGTGACCGGTCCCGATGATCGCTGCGCCCGCGCTCCACAGGGCAGTGATTCATCGATCATCGGGGATTAATTGTGAGATCTACGCAGAAGAGCCGCCGCTACCGCGGCATGGTGGGTGCGCTGGCGATCGCCGGCGCTGTCGTCGCCGACCCGGCGCTGGCGCAGGACGCCGACGCACAGGCCGCGACGCGCGAGGCGCCGGCCAAGGACAAGGTCGAGCTGGTCGAGGTCGTCGGCCGTCAGACCGAAGGTGAGCTGGCGGTCGACCTGGGCCAGTACGGCAACAAGGTTCAGATCATCGACTCGGCGCAGATCGAGGCCGGCGGCTTCACCAACATCGCCGAGGCGGTGCAGGGCCTGGTCCGCGGCGCCAACATCGGCTATTCGCCGGACGAGGGCGAATACACGCTGCGCCTCGACGGCGGCGGCGACCGCGACACCCTGGTTTTGCTCGACGGCATTCCGCTGTTCGACCGCGGTCCGGCGCTGGAGACGATCTGGGGCGCGACCATCGTCGACGTGCACATGATCGAGCGGATCGAGGTCTACCGCGGCGGCCAGAGCCTGTACTTCGGCAGCAACGGCGGCATCGGCGTGATCAACCTGATCACCAAGCAGCCGGACGGCAGCGAGAAGGGCGACTTCGGCGTCAGCTACGGCGACTTCAACACCCGCGAGCTGTGGGGCAACGTCTCGTTCCCGATCGGCGCCAGCGGCCATCACAGCCTGATGCTGTACGGCAGCTCCAAGTCCACCGACAGCCCGCGCATCTTCAATCCGGCGGACTTTGTTGACAACATCGCCCGCGCCGGCGCGATCCACGAGTATCCGCTCAACCGCAACAACCTGGGCCTGAAGTACCTGTGGGCGATCGACGACACGTCTGAGCTGCGGGTCAACGCGCAGTACGCGCAGATCGAGTTCCGCGACGCGTTCCCGCATACCACGGTGTACGCGCCGAACACCACGCAGTACCCGATGGTCGACGCCAGCTTCCGCAAGAGCTGGTCCGACAGCTGGGAGACCGAGGCCGAGGTCTATTACACCAACCCGCAGCTGTTCAACACCGAGCTGTATCCGGTGGTCTGTGAGATCGAGGCCGGTTGCGTCGATGCCAACGATCCGGGCAACACCGTGCCCTACGGCCAGTGGACCGGTGCGGTCGAGCCGTATCGCAACCAGGGCTTCGAGGACATCAAGGGTGGTTACGAGGAGCTGACCGCGTCGGTGCGCAACCGGATCTACTTCGGCAACGCGCTGCAGATGGTCCTCGGCATGCAGTCGGTGAACTACCGCAACGATTCGGATCCGGTGTTCCCGATCGACAACGACGTCGCCTCGATCAACGGCGTCTACGTCGACCTGCGCCCGACGCTGCCGTTCAGTCCGTCGACCTCGATCTCGCTGGCCGGCCGCATCGACTTCTCGGATTCCTTCGATTCGAAGACGATCTACAAGTTCGGCGTGCGCCAGCCGTTCGCCGGCAGCTTCTACGCCCGCGTCAACGGCGGTACCTCGTACAGCCTGCCGCGGACCAACGAGCTGTACGCGAACACCGAGACCTTCGTCGGCAATCCGAATCTGGAGCCCGAGGAGACCGAGACCTACAACTACGGCATCGGCTTCGACGGCGACGTCGGCGGCCGTCGTCTGCAGGCGGAGATCGGCGGCTTCCGGACCGACATCACCGATCGCATCCGCAACACCACCGCGCTGGAGCCGAACACCCCGTACAACGATCCGGCGGTCACGGAGATCCGTGGCATCACCGCCGACATCGAGTACGCGATCAACGACAACTGGTCGGGCTCGCTGAGCTACACCCAGGTCGACGCCACGCCGGAGAACAGCGATCTGCAGATCGACCAGCAGGCCGAGTACTTCCTGATCGGCAATCTGACCTATCGCTCCTCGGACGACCGCTATCATTTCAACCTGCTGCCGCGCCTGCAGGGACCGGAGTGGGCGTCGGGTGGTGGTCTGCGCTTCAACTACGGCGACTACTTCCTGCTCAACGCGACGATGGGCTACTGGGCCGGCGAGGAACGCCAGCACCGCTTCCAGCTCCGCGTCGTCAACGTGCTCGACGAGGACTACGCGGAACGCGGCGGCATCGGCGACCAGCGTTACGGCGAGGCCTACATCACCGGCCAGATCACGCGCGACGATCCGGAGTACCGCTTCCCGTACGTGTTCGAGGGCAAGCCGCGTTCGTTCTTCGTGCAGTACTCGTACCGCTACTGATCTTGATCCGAGAACGGACGGGAAAGGGACGCAGATGACGTCTTCATGGAAAACCCGCCTGGGCGGCCTGCTGCTGATCTTCAGCAGCATGGCCGCCTCCGGGCACGGCGGACACGCCGGACCCGGCGAGGGCACGCCCCCGAAACAGCCGTATTTCAAGGGTATCCGCGGCGACTACCGCGCCGACGAAGCCCGCTGGTGGAAGGGCAATACCCACACGCACACCTGGTGGAGCGACGGCGACAGCCCGCCGGAGACCGCCGCGGCCTGGTACCGCGAGCATGGCTACCAGTTCCTGGTGCTCAGCGACCACAACCGCATGCAGGCCGGTGCGATCGCCCGCGGCAATCTCGCGCTGCACTACACGCAGTGGTACCCGATCGAGGACGAGGCGCGGGCCGCGGCACTGGCGATCTACCGCGAGCACTTCGGTCCGGACTGGGTCGAGGAACGGGTGGTCGACGGCGTGACCCAGGTCCGGCTCAAGGCCCTGGACGAGTTCCGCGGCCTGTTCGAGGCGCCGGGCGAGTTCACCTTCGTGCCCGGCGAGGAGATCACCGACCGTTTCGAGTCGCATCCGATCCACGTCAACGCGGTCAACATCCAGGATCCGATCGCGCCGCGCGGCGGTGAGACGCCGACGGCGATCATCCAGAACACCCTCAATGCCGTGCTCGACCACGGGCTGAGCAGCGGCCGCGAGGTACTGGCACATCTGAACCATCCGAACTTCCGCTATGCGCTGACCGTCGAGGACCTGGTGCCGCTGCGCTACCGGACCGGCGAAGGCTTCTTCGAGCTGTACAACGGCCATCACGGGGTCGAGAACTACGGCGACGGCGAGCATCCCGGGATCGAGCGGATGTGGGACATCCTGCTGGCCAAGCGCATCGCCGAGGGCGACGGCACCATTCCCTACGGCATCGCCAACGACGACGCCCACCGCTTCACGACCTGGCGCGTCGGCAAGGATTCCAACCCCGGCCGCGGCTGGGTCATGGTGCGGGCGCGCCGCCTGACGCCGGACTCGATCGTCGCGGCGATGAAGCGGGGCGACTTCTACGCCAGTACCGGCGTCACCCTCGGCCGCCTCGAGCGCGGCGGCGACACCCTGGCGCTGGCGGTCGATCCGGAGCCCGGCGTCGATTACACGATCGAGTTCATCGGGACGCGGCGCGGCGCGGAGCTGGGTGCGCATCCGCGCGAGCCGGCGCCGGACGGACGCGCGTCGCAGCGCTATGACGACGCCATCGGCGTCGTGCTCAAGACCGTGCGCGGCACCGAGGCGCGCTACGTCGCGCGCGGCGACGAGCTGTACGTGCGGGCGCGGGTGACCTCGACGCAGCCGCATCCGAACCCGTTCCGGGCCGGCGACGTCACGATGGCGTGGACCCAGCCGCTGGTGGTCGCCGCGCCGCAGGGGCGGACGCCCTGACGGCGGCCGGGATTCAGGCGATGACCGGATCGGATTCGGCGGCTGCCTCCGCCAGGCCGGCGCGGACGGCGTCGAGCTGGTCGATGAAGGCGGCGACGAGGCGCGACTTGAGGCGCTCGCGCAGGCAGATCACATGCGCGTAGCTGTGCACGTTCAGATCGCTGATCGGCAGCTGCCGCAGGCGCGGGTCGGGAACGTAGGCGATGTCGGAGACCACACCGAGGCCGAGTCCGCAGGCGACCGCCTCGCGGATCGACTCGCGGCTGCCGATCTCCATCGTCGTGCGCACGCGCACGCCGGCTTCGGCGAGGGCCTGCTCGAACACCTTGCGGGTGGTCGAACCGTTCTCGCGCACGACCATCTCGACGCCGTCGAGGTCGGCCAGGGTCAGCGCTGTGCGCTGCGCCAGCGGATGGTTCCGGGGTGCGAACACGACCAGGCGCTGGCGGCGGAACGGAATGCTGTGGACGCGCTCGTCGCGGACATCGTGCACGAGCACGCCGACGTCGGCCTGATAGTTCAGGACGCGCTCGACGATCTGAGAGGAATCGCCGACCGACAGCGTCACGAAGATGCGGGGATAGGCCTTGCGGAAGGTCGCGAGCATGCGCATCACGTTGTACGGGCCGACCGCGCTGATGCGCAGGTGCCCGCGCTGCACGCCCTGGGCGTCGGTCATCAGCTCGCGCGCCTCCTCCTCCAGCTCGAACAGGCGATTGGTC
Organism: Nevskiales bacterium; assembly: GCA_028698335.1. Classification (GTDB taxonomy): domain Bacteria; phylum Pseudomonadota; class Gammaproteobacteria; order Nevskiales; family Nevskiaceae; genus Solimonas. Next base: position 14,781 of record JAQVDP010000016.1, read on the forward strand.
AGCACCAGGATCGATTCGCCGAATTCGGTCAGCACCAGGCGGCGGCCGACCTGCGCGAACAGCTGCACGCCATAGCGCGTCTCCAGCGCGCCGATGTGCGCCGAAACCGTCGGTTGGCTCACGCCCATCGCCTGCGCCGCGGCGGTCGTGCCGCCGCAGCGGGCGGTGTAGTGGAAGGCGCGCAGCCCGGTCAGAAAGCGCATCGGGAATCCATAGAGAAAACCAACAGGCCGGGCAGTTGAGCAGAGCAATCTTGCATGCCGATGAAGCGGCACAGAACAACAAAGGCACCACGTGAAGGTTCAATCCGAATTGCGGTATCGCTGCATCGTCTTCGATCTCGACGGCACGCTGCTGGATACCCGCCCCGCGATGCTCGCGGCGATCAACGCCCAGCTCGCGAAGCTGTCGCGGCCGCCGGTCGCCGCCGCGCAGCTCGAACACGCGACCCATCAGGGCCTGCCGGCGATGTGGCTGCGCGCGCTCGACGAGACCGGCCGCCTGCCGCCGCCGGAGCAGATCGCCGCGACCCAGGCCGAACTGAGGCAGCGCTACCTGCGCGCCGCGGCGCAGGGGGTGATGCCGTTCCCGGGGGCGCTGGCATTGCTCGACGCGCTGCGCGAGCGCGGCGTGTGGATGGCGATCTGCAGCAACCAGAACCAGGACAGCGTCGTGCAACTGCTCGATCTGTTCGACCTGCGCCGCTATTTCCGCGAGGTCGTCGGCGGCGACACCTTCGTCGAGCGCAAACCCGATCCGATGGCGCTGCGCTGGCTGATGCTGTGCGCGCGCAGCGCGCCGGAAACGACGCTGATGGTCGGCGACAGCGCGCTGGACGGCGAGTGCGCAGAACGCGCCGGCGCCGAGGTGGTGCTGATGGGGCATGGCTACGGCGGGCCGAAGCTGGCATCCCGGTTCGCCATGCTGCCGGGCTTTGCGGAGCTGCATCGCCAACTGTTCGGCGCGCCGCCGTGCTGAGCGTCCGCCAATCCATAGAGAAAATCGATGCAGAGATCGGAAAAACGCGGCGTTTCTTCACTGCCATGCAACACCCCGCCGCTAGGCTGACCGCCCCGATTCGCAGGACAGGAGTCTGAACATGCCGCTCGCCCCCAACCATGCCGCCGCGTGGATCCGTCGCGGCTGCCGCGCCGTCGCCGCGATGCTGATGGCGCTGACGGCAACGGCCGCGACGGCCGGCACGGGCGGCGGTGCCGGTACCGCGGCGCATCCGCTGCGGGTCATGCTGATTCCGGCCGACGGCGGCACCGCCAGCGGCACCAAGGCCGACTTCGCCCCGCTGTTCAACGCGGTCAGCCGCAGCACCGGTCTGCACTTCGACCTGCGCGTCGGCCAGAGCTACTCGGCGGTGATCGAGGCGATGAAGAGCCGGCTGATCGACATCGCCTGGTTCGGCCCGGTGTCCTACGTGCAGGCGCGCGCGGCCGGTGCCGCCGAGCTGCTCGCGGTGTCGGTGGTCCACGGCGAGTCGGTGTACTACGCCGGAATCTTCGTGCCCAGCGACGCGCCGATCCGGACGGTTGCCGATCTCAAGGGCAGGCGCGTCGCCTTCGGCGACATCAACTCCAGCTCCAGTTTTGCCTACCAGGTGGCGATGATGCTCGACGCCGGCCTCGATCCGTCGCGCGATCTGGCGTCGATCCGCATGACCGGCAGCCACGCCGCGAGCCTGTCGGCGCTGGCCGAGGGCATGGTCGACGCGGCCTGTCTGAGCTTCGAGTCCTACATGCGCGCGGTCAATCGCGGGGCGATCGATCCGCAGCGCTTCCGCGTGCTCGCGCGCAGCGCGCCGATTCCGAATCCGCCGATGGCGCTGCATCCGGCGCTCGCGCCGGACCTCAAGGCCACGCTGCGCACGGCCTTCGCCAGGGTCAACGAGGATCCCACGATCACGCCGGACATGATTCGCGGTTACGGCGGCAAGCGCGTGGACCGCTACGACGCCGCGTTCCCGGAATCGGCGTTCGACCAGCCGGCACAGACCCTGGCGCGGATCGGCGACGCGCTGCGCGCGGCGATCCTGCGCAAGGCCGCCGCGCCGTGAGCGATGCCGAGGCGATGCTGCGCCTGCACGGCGTCGGCGTGCGTTACGCCGACGGCACCGTCGCGCTGGACGCGGTCGAACTGAGCGTGCCACGCGGCCAGTTCTGCGTGCTGCTGGGATCGTCCGGCGCCGGCAAGTCGACCCTGCTGCGCGCGGTCAACGGTCTGATCGTCCCGAGCTCGGGCGTGGTCGAACTCGACGGCCAGGCGCTGCGGCCCGGCGACCTGCGCTCGCGCGGGCGCAAGATCGCGACGATCCACCAGGGCATCGATCTGGTGCCGCGGCTCAGCGTGCTCGACAACGTGCTGTGCGGCGACATCGCCGCGCTGCCGCTGTGGCGCGCATTGCTCGGCCGCTTCGGCCGCGCGCGCCAGCGTGCCGCGTGCATGCTGCTGGCCGAGGTCGGACTCGACGAGTCGCAGCTCTACCGCCGCGCCAGCGAGCTGTCCGGCGGCCAGCAGCAGCGCGTCGGCATCGCCCGCGCATTCATCAGCCGCCCGCCGCTGGTGCTGGCCGACGAGCCGGTTGCGAGCCTCGATCCGCGGATCAGCCGCGACATCCTCGCGCTGCTGCGCCGCTCCGCGCGGATGCACGGCGCGACGGTGCTGTGCAGCCTGCATCAGATCGAACTGGCACGCGAGTTCGCCGACCGCATCGTCGGCATGCGCGGCGGGCGCATCGTGCTGGACTGCGCGCCGCAGCAGCTCGACGATGCGCGCCTCGCGGCGCTGTATCAGCGCGGCACCAGCGACGCCGCCGTCGCCGCGGCGCCGGCTGCAGCGGCGATCGAGATCGAAGGACTGCGGGCATGAGCGCCAGCGACAGCGTCGTCGCCGCGCGCCCGCCGCAGCAGTGGGCGCTGCGGCCGTGGCTGCGCACCCGCACCCTGCTGCTGCTCCTGCTGCTGGCGGCCCTGGCGCTGGTGTCGGCGCGGCGCACCGAGATCGACCGCATGTTCGCGCTCAGCGCCGAGGCGGTCGCCGTCGGCGTCGGTGGCGAGGGGCATTCGCAGGTGCTCGACGGACTGGCGCGCATCGTCGGCCACCTGTGGCCGTTGCAGCTGTCGGAAACGCGGCCGGTCTCGAGGATCGAGAACTTCGACCGCGCGCAGCTGCCCTGGGGCAGCCATCTGGAGGTCGAGCGGCGGCGCGAGCAACACCTGGATCCGGACACGCTGCAGATGACCGAGACCACGGTCGAGCGCGAGGTGCTGGTCGAGCCCTACGGCTATCTGCTGCACGTGCTGTGGCTGATGGTCGAGACCCTGGAGATCGCGGCCTGGGGCACCCTCATCGCGATCGTGCTGGCCGCTCCGCTGGCGGTGCTCGGCGCGCGCGGCTACAGCCCGAATCGGGCGGTCTACGCGCTGACGCGCGGCATCAGCAGTCTGCTGCGCGCGATCCCCGATCTGGTCAGCGCGCTGTTCCTGGTGCTGGCCTTCGGCTTCGGCCCGATCGCCGGCGTGCTCGCGCTGGGGCTGCACACCGCCGGCTTTCTCGGCAAGTTCTTCGCCGAGGATGTCGAGAACGCGCCGCGCGGGCCGCAGGATGCGCTGCGCGCCGCCGGTGCCGGCCGGCTCGAACTGCTGCGCTATGCGGTGTTGCCGCAGGTCCTGCCGTCGTACATCGGCTACATCCAGTACATCCTCGAACGCAACATCCGCACCGCGACGGTCATCGGCATCGTCGGCGCCGGCGGCATCGGCCAGGAGCTCAAGGGCCGCTTCGAGATGTTCGATTTCCAGCACGTCGGCACGATCCTGGTCGTGATCTTCCTGACCGTGGTCGCGCTCGAACTCATCACCGGACGGATGCGCGCACGCCTGATCTGACGCGGCCGCCCCCCATCGGAGTCCTGACATGAACACGACCAACCGGCGCGACTTCCTGCGCCTGGCCGCCGGCGGCACCGCGCTGGCGCTGCTGCCGCCGAGCATCCGCCGCGCCCTCGCCGTACCCGCCGCGGTCGAGTCGCGCACGATCGAGGACGTCAAGCATGTGGTGATCCTGATGCAGGAGAACCGCTCGTTCGATCACTACTTCGGCACGCTGCGCGGCGTGCGCGGCTTCGGCGACCGGTTCCCGGTGCCGCTGGAGAGCGGCCACCCGGTGTGGATGCAGTCGGACGGCACGCGTGAGATCCCGCCCTACCATCTCGACAGCGAAACCATGAACGCGCTGCTGGTGCCGGACACGCCGCATTCGTATTCGGACGCGCAGGCGGCCTGGAACCAGGGCAAGTTCGGTTTCTGGCCCAAGTACAAGACGCCGTACTCGATGGGGCATTACCGCCGCGACGACATTCCGTTCCAGTTCGCGCTGGCCGAGGCGTTCACGCTCTGCGACGCCTATCACTGCTCGATCACCTCCGGCACCGATCCCAACCGCATCGTGTTCTGGAGCGGCAGCAACTTCAGCCCCGAGCTGCGGGCGCGCGGCGTCAACAGCACCGACGCGGACTCCGAGCCGGACAATCTGCGCTGCTGGGTGACCGGGCAGATGCCGGAACCGGGCTATACCTACAAGGCCAATGCGCTGACCTGGCCGACGATTCCGGACGTGCTGCAGGATGCCGGGATCGGCTGGCGCATCTATCAGGACCCCAACGACAACTGGACCGGCGCGATGCACGGCGGTCTGGCGTTCCGGAGCTTCCGCGGCGCCGAGCCGGGTTCGGCGCTGTACGAGCAGGGCCTGTCGCACTGGTCGCTGGAGGACCTGCGGCGCCACGTCGAGGCCGGCACCTTGCCGCAGGTCAGCTGGATCCTGCCGAACCGCATGCAGTCCGAGCATCCGGGGGCGCCGTCGAGTCCGCGCCAGGGCGGTCACTTCACCGCGCAGGTGCTCGACGCGCTGACCGCCAATCCGGACGTGTGGAGCCGCACCGCGCTGTTCCTGACCTTCGACGAGAACGACGGTTTCTTCGATCACCTGCCGCCGCCGGCGGTGCCGTCCTACAACGCAGACGGCAGCCTCGCCGGCGGGGCGACGCTGGATCTGGCCGGACACTATTTCGACGACCGCGAGCGCAGGCATCTGCGCGACGACGACACGGTCAGCGGCCGGGTGCGCCCGTGGGGGCTCGGCCCGCGCGTGCCGATGTACGTGATCTCGCCGTGGAGCCGCGGCGGCTGGGTCGATTCGGAAGTGGCCGACCACACCTCGGTCGGACGCTTCCTGGAAGCCCGTTTCGGCGTGCGCATCCCGGCGATCAGCCCGTGGCACCGCGCGGTCTGCGGGGACCTGACCCGGGCCTTCGATTTCGAGCATCCCAACGAGCGCGCGTTCCCGCGCCTGCCGGACATGCGCGACTTCGCCGCGGTCGAGCAGGCCCAGCGCAAGCTGCCGGACCCGGCGCCGCCGAAGGCCGCGCAGCCGCTGTTCCAGGAGCCGGGCAGCCGGCCCTCGCGCGCGCTCGGCTATGTGCTGGACGTCGACGCCCACCGCGACGGCGAGCGGGTCGAGCTGAGCTTCGTCAACGCCGGCACCGTCGGCGCGGTGTTCCACGTCTACGACCGTCGCCGGCCGCAGGCGATCCCGCGACGCTACACGGTCGAGGCCGGCAAGCGCATGGCGGATCACTGGCCGGCGCGCGACGGTGCCGAGCTGTGGGTCCACGGTCCCAACGGCTTCGTGCGCCGCCTGCGTCTTGATGCCGCGGCGCCGGCGCTGGAGGTCCGTGCCAGGGCCGGCGCGCGCGGCGGGATCAGCCTGGAGGCGCACAACCGCGGGGCGCATCGGCTGCGGATGCAGGTCCGCGACGCCGCATACGGCGGCGGGACGTGGACGCTGGAGGTGGCGGCGCAGTCACAGGCGTCGCGGCACTGGGCGCTGACCGACAGCGCGCAGTGGTACGACCTGATCGTCAGCGTCGACGGCTTCGAGCAGCGCTTCGCCGGTCGCGTCGAAACCGGCGAACCCGGTTTCAGCGATCCGGCGATGGGGGCCGCACCGGCGGGTTGAGCCGGCTTTTCAGCGCTGCGGCAGCAGCGCGCGTTCGATCACGCCGCCGCCACCGAGCTGCCAGCAGCGCGCCGCCGCCGGTTCGGCGAGGGTCAGCGCGCCGCCGTCGAGATAGCCGCCGGTGTCGAGGAACAGGCGGTTGCCGGTCCAGATCCAGTCGTGCATCGGCGTGTGGCCGCTGAGCAGCAGCGACAGCCCCGGAACCCGGAGGACCTCGCCGCCGCGCGCGCGGCGCGCGCCGGCGCGGCTCCACAGCAGCGCGCCGCAGACCGACGGCGTGTCGGGCAGGGCGTCGCGTCCGGCCGAGAACGCGGCCGTTGCCAGCGTCGGCCAGGCGCGGTCGTCCGGCGGATCGGCATGCACCACGCCGATCGGATCGGCATCGGGCTGCGCGATCTCGATCGTCAGCGGCAGCGCCGCGGCCCGTTCGACGAGGCGTGCCTGCGTGGCGGCGTCGACGGCGTCGAACCATTGCCCGCCGTTGTCGCGCCAGCGTGCGCGGACCGCGGGATCGCGGCCGCCGTTGGCGAGCATCGCCTCGTGATTGCCCATCACCGCGTGGAACCAGTCGGCGTCGGCCTGCGCCAGCAGCAGCTCGGCGCTGGCCGGGCCGCGGTCGACAAGGTCGCCGACGCTGAACAGGCGGTCGCGCCCGCGGTCGAATCCGGCCGCGTCCAGCAGCGCGTACAGGCGGTCGGCGTGACCGTGCACGTCGCCGACGAACAGGTCGCGACCGGTGCGGTTGGCGGGCAGCCGCAGCATCATCGCCGGGCTCAGCGCCGCCGCACTTCGGCGGGCGCCACCGCGGGTGCGGCGTTGCCCCAGCTGGCGCGGATGTAGCTCAGCACCGCGGCCAGTTCGGTGTCGTCGAGCCGGTGCGCGTAGGGCGGCATCCCGTAAGGGCGCGGGTTGCCCGCGGTGCTGGGCGCGAAACCGCCGAACAGCACGCTCTGGATGGCGTTGTTCGGCGACGCCGCCGTGACCAGCGGGTTGCCCGCCAGCGCCGGGATCGCGAACGGCCGGCCCTGCCCGTCGTCGCCGTGGCAGTCGCGGCAGTGCGTCCGGTACAGCGTCGCGCCCCGCGCCAGGAACGGATCGTCCGGATTCGCGGCCGCGCGCACCGGCGCCGCGGCCGACGCCGCACGCCGCGGCAGCCGGCGCAGGTAGTCGACCATCGCGGCGATGTCGTCGTCGCGGAGGTACTGCAGGCTGTGGAACACGACCTCGGCCATCGGCCCGCTGACCGCGCCGCGCGCCGAGACGCCGGTGCTGAGCAGGCTGCGCATCTGCGCGGCGTCGGCGTCGCTCATCGGCGCCTCGCGGGTCAGCGGCAGCGCGTCCCAGTTCAGGCTCGGAATCGGACCGCCGTCGTAGTCGGCGCCCGCGCGCAGCCCGCCGAGCGGCCCGCGCGCGGTGTGACAGGCATTGCAGTGGCCGAGGCCCTCGACCAGATAGGCGCCGCGCTCGTTGGCGGCGAGCGTGTCGAGGCCGCCGTCCCCGGCCTGCGCCGGAGCCGGATCGAAGTACAGCGCCCGCCACACCATCAGCGCCAGCTGCGTGTTGTACGGGAAGCGCAGCTCGGGTGGCGGGGGCGCCCGCCGCACCGGCGGCAGCGACTGCAGGTACGCGAAGATCGCGTCGGCGTCGCGGCGCGTGACCTGTGTGTAGTTCGGGTACGGGAAGGCCGGATACAGGCGGCGGCCGTCGCGCGAGCGGCCGTGATGCAGCGCCCGATAGAAGTCCTGCTCGGTCCAGTCGCCGAGGCCGGTGGCCGGGTCGGGCGTCAGGTTGGTGCTGTAGATCGCCCCGAACGGGGTGCCGATGCGGCGCCCGCCGGCGTATTCCGGGCCGCCCTGCGCCGTGTGGCAGGCCACGCAGTTGCCGGCGCGGGCGAGGTAGCGGCCGGCCTCGATCCGCTCCGCCAGCGGCCGCGTGTGCACGGACGGCGGAATCCCGTCCTCCATCCAGTCCGGGAGCAGCAGCCAGCCGATCCCGGCGACGAGCAGGGCGGCGGCGACCAGGGTGATGCGCAGCCGCTTCATCGCGCCGCCTCCGGGATCGATCCGCAGGCCAGCGGCAGCGTCGTCGGCGCCACGGGCAGCCGTTCGGGGCGGTGTTCGGCCGGCAGCGGCCGGCTCGCGATCCACGCGGTGACGGCACCGACCTCGGTGGCGTCGAGCTTGCGGGCGATCTGCAGCATGCAGTCCGGCGCCGCGGCATGGCGGACGCCGGTCTGCCACGCGCCGATCTGCGCCGCCAGATATTCCGGCGGCAGTCCGAGCAGGCCGGGAACGGCGGCGTCGCTGCCGTCGACGCTGAATCCGAGCAGCGACTCGCCGTGGCAGGCGCCGCAGGGCGGCAGCTCGCGCGCCGGATCGCCGTCGACGACCAGGCGCCGCCCCTGTTCCAGGGTCGCGGCCGGCGCGGTGCCTGAGCGGGGCGTGGTCGCGGCGTCCTGGGCGGCGTAGTACGCGGCGATCTCGCGCAGGTAGGCGTCCGACAGCCAGGCCAGCATCGACGCCATGATCGCGTGCGGACGCCGGCCGTCGCGGAAGTGCGTCAGCTGCGCGTACAGGTACGCCGCGGGTTTGCCGGCGATCGACGGGTAGTAGTCCTCCGCGGCGGAGCGTCCGGCCTCGCCGTGGCAGGCGGCGCAGGCGGCGACGCGATCGTGCAGGTCGTCCCGGTCTGCGGATGTGGCATGCGCCTGCAGCGGCAGCCAGCAGGCCAGCACGGCCAGCGCGCGCCGCCAGCGGGAATGCGGTGAAGTCTGGAACATCTGCGGTCGGAGCGTGGGGGAAGGGGAACGGGGGAACGACATGGTGCGAGAAGCGGCCGTCGGATGCCATCCGCAGGCGGGGGGCGCAAAACGCATAACAGATTATATCGGCTCGGGCTAACTCCGGATCTGTTATGCGTTTGGCGAACGCGCCTGCGGCTGTCCGCGGGATCGGCGCGGCGGCAGGCTGGTGTTGCCCACACCGATGAGGAACTGCCGATGCGCGATCCCCGTGAAACCCCGCCCGCCACCGATCCGTCCGCGGCGCCGGGCGCGGTCGAGGTGCTCAAGAGCGTCGCCTGGTCCTTCTTCGGCGTGCAGGACGCCCGCACACGGACGCGCGATTTCACCCACGGCCGGCCGCTGCCGTTCGTCGTCGCGGGTGTCGCGATGACGGCGATGGTGGCGCTGCTGTTCTACGCCGCGGCGCAGCTGATGCTGCACCTGTACGGCTGAGGCGTCAGCGCCCCGCCGCCGCGTCGATCTGCGCGGCCGCGAGCCGGCCCAGCGTCCGCAGGGCGCGGTTGATGCGGCGGTCGTCGGGGTGGCCGTAGTTCAGGCGCAGGCAGTGCGAGAAGTCGTCGCGGGCTGAGAACAGCGCGCCCGGCGCGATGCTGATGCCCTTGTCGAGGGCGTCGCGATGCAGGCGCAGCGTGTCGACCGCGCGCGGCAGTTCGAGCCACAGGAAGTAGCCGCCCTGCGGCCGGGTGACGCGGGTGCCGTCCGGGAAGAAGTTGCGGACCGCCGCGATCGTCGCGTCGCGGTTGCCTTCCAGCGCCAGCCGCAGGCGCCGCAGATGGCGGTCGTAGCCGCCGCCACCGAGGTAGTCGGCCAGCGCCAGCTGTGACGGCAGCGCCGCGGACAGCGTCGAACCGAGCTTGAGGCGGCGTACCGCGTCGCCGTATCGCCCCGGCGCCGCCCAGCCGATGCGGTAGCCCGGGGCCAGGCACTTGGAGAACGAGCCGCAGTGCAGAACCTGGCCGGCGCCGTCCCAGGCCTTGGCCGGGCGCGGCCGGGCATTGCCGAAATACAGTTCGCCGTACACGTCGTCCTCGATCAGCGGCACGCGGTGGCGGGCCAGCGTCTCGACCAGACGGCGTTTGTGCGGATCGGGCATCCGCGCGCCCAGCGGGTTCTGGAAGCTCGGCATCAGCCAGCACGCGGCCGGGCGCTGGCGCTGCAGCATCGCCGCCAGGGCGTCGAGGTCGACGCCCTCGGCCGGGTCGGTCGGGATCTCGATGGCGCGCAGACCCAGACGTTCGAGGGCCTGCAGGGCGACGTAGAACGTCGGCGATTCGATCAGGACCGCGTCGCCGGGGCGGGTGACCGCCTGCAGGCACAGATTCAGGGCCTCGATGGCGCCGTCGGTGATGACCAGGTCGTCGGGGTCGATGTCGATGCCGTCGAGGCGGTAGCGCACCGCGATCAGACGGCGCAGCTCGCGGTTGCCCGGAGTCAGGTCGGTGACGGTGCGCCACGGGTCGCATGCGCGCGTCGCGCGATTCAGGGAGCGCTGCAGGCGCGCCAGCGGAAACAGCTGCGGGCTCGGGAACGCCGATCCGAGCGGAACGACGCGGGTCTTCTTGCTGGCCTCGAGCACCTGGTAGATCAGCTCGCTCTTGTCGACCGCCGTCGAGCGCCGTTGCGGGCGCGACGCCGCCGGTTGCGGCGGGCGCTCCTGCGCCGGCCTCGCCACGAAATAGCCCGACCGCATGCGGGCGACGATCAGGCCCTGCGCCTCGAGCAGGTGATAGGCCTTGAGGACGGTCATCTCGCTGAGGCCGCGGCGACGGCTGGCGGCGCGGACCGACGCGATGCGCTCGCCCGGTTGCAGCGCGCCGCCGTGGATCGCCGCGGCGACCTCGTCGGCGTAGCGGCGGTACAGCGTCATGCCGGGCGGGCAGCGGCCGCCGGAGCGCGGTGGCGATGGGTGCGGTACTGCTCCCGCACCCACGCGCAGACGGGGTGCCCGGCGTAGGCGTCGACCAGCGCGCGGATCTCGGGGTCGGGGATCTGGGGCCACGGCATCGGGTGCTCCGGCGGCATCACCAGCAGCGACAGCATCGCCGCGACGCTCAGATCGGCGCGGCTGAAGCGGTCGCCGACCAAATACGGCGACTCGCCGACCCGCGCGGACAGGCGCGTCATCGCCGCATCGAAGCGCTCGCGCGCGGCGGCGACCGCGGCGTCGGAGCCGACGTAGACCTCGTGGATCTTGCGCCGCAGGGCCGGGTACATCAGCGTGAACGCCAGCTGCCTGGCGCGCGGCAGCGGGTAGGTGAAGCAGTACCGGATGAAGTCCGGATAGGCCAGCAGGCGGTGGTACAGGATGCTGCGCAGGGTGACGCCGAGATCCCGTTCCATCTCGCGCTCCAGCGCCAGGCACTGCGCGCGGGCCTCGGGGGCCTCCGGCAGCAGCGGGGTTCCGGGGTGTTGCCGTTCGAGGTGGTCGAGGATGCGGTCGGAGCCCTGGATCGCGTTGCCGCCGTCGATCAGTACCGGCACCGAGGTGCCGGGGCCGTAGCGGCGCACCGTGATCATGTGGACACCCGGCAGGATCGCGACCGGGGTATGGGCGACGCCGTGGTGGTCGAGTGCCCAGCGTGCCTTCTCGCAGAAATGCGAATGTGGAAAGACGAGCAGACGGGTCATGGCGGGGCGCGGTTCCGGATGGCGCGTCGGGCGCCGACGCGGCGTTACGATACCGGAGCGCGGCGATCGGGGCGCTCCGGCCCGGCGCCGGCGGCGGCTCACCCGTTTGAATCAGGCGGCTTTTCGGGGCGGGCAGCTAAGGTTGCCGGGCCCGGTTCCGGAGCGGCACGGCCGTGCCGCGCCCTTCGGGGATCTCCATTTCTTTCAGGCCCTACATCCGATGAGCACACCGACCGACACCGCGCCCAAACCGACGCGCATCGCGCCGATCGTCACGCCCGACGCCAAGTCGTTCTGGGCAGCCGCCGACGAGGAGCGGTTCGTCGGCCAGAAATGCGGCGACTGCGGCCGGTTCACGTTCCCGCCGCGTCCGATGTGCCCGCACTGCCACAGTCTCAAGCGCGAGGAAGTCGAACTGAGCGGCTACGGCACGGTGCATTCGTGGACGGTGCCGCGCCATCCGCATCCGTTCGGGTTCAGGGAAGCGCCGGTCGTCGCGGTGATCCAGCTCGATGAGGGCATCCGCATGGTGTCCAACGTCGTCGGCGTCGCGCCGGAGGACATGAAGATGGACATGGCGGTCGAGGTCGGCTTCGAGCCGACGATGAACAATCACAAGGTGCCGGTGTTCAAGCCGCGCGCGCAGTAAGGGGAACAGCATGACACGCACCTTCACCGAAGCCGCGATCGCGGGTATCGGCGCCACCGAGTTTTCCAAGGAATCCGGCCGCAGCGAGCTGCAGCTCGCCGCCGAATGTTCGCTGGCCGCCTGCGAGGACGCGGGCGTCAACCCGCAGGACATCGACGGCATGATCACCTTCACGATCGACAACAGCGACGAGATCGGTCTCGCGCGCTGCCTCGGTGTGAAGGATCTGGCGTACACCACGCGCATCCCGGGCGGCGGCGCCGCGGCGGCGGCGACGATCTACCAGGCGATGGCGCTGGTCAACGCCGGGCTGTGCAAGAACGTGCTGATCTGGCGCGCGATGAACGAGCGCAGCCAATATCGGTTTGGGCAGAACCCGAACAACATGCAGGGCTATACCGGCGGCCACGGCACCGGCTCGCTGCTGTGGTGCATTCCGTACGGCGCGATGACGCCGGCCAGCTGGGGCGCGCTGCAGGGCGCGCGCTACATGCACACCTACGGTATCAGCAACCGCGACCTCGGCTACGTCTCGGTGCAGCAGCGCGCCTATGCCGCAACCAATCCCAAGGCGTGGTTCTACGAGCGCCCGATCACCCTGGAGGATCACCAGAACTCGAAGTGGATCCAGGAGCCGTGGCTGCGCCTGCTCGACTGCTGCCAGGAATCCGACGGCGGGGTCGCGATCCTGGTCACCAGCCTCGAACGCGCGCGCGATCTGAAGCAGCCGCCGGTGAAGATCGCCGGCGCCTGCCAGTCGATTCCGTACAACGTCGAGGTGATCTCCAACTACTACCACGACGATCTGACGGTGATGCCGGAAGCCTGGGGTACAGCCAAACGCCTGTACGCGCAGACCGGCTTCAAGCCGACCGACATGCAGGCGGCGATGATCTATGACGCGTTCACGCCGCAGGTGTTGATGCAGCTCGAAGCCTTCGGCTTCTGCGGCAAGGGCGAGGGCGCGGCCTTCGTCAAGAGCGGCGCGCTGGCGATCGACGGCCAGCTGCCGACCAACACCCACGGCGGTCTGCTCGGCGAGGCCTACATCCACGGCATGAACAGCATGGCCGAGGGTGTGCGCCAGGTCCGCGGCAGCGCGGTCAACCAGGTCAAGGACGTCACCAACGTGCTGGTGTCGTCGGGCATGGCCGGCGCGATCCTCAGCAAAGCCTGATCGTCCGCATGCGCAGCCTGCCGCTGAAGCTCGACGTCGCGGTCGAGCTGCCGGGCGAAGCGTCGGCACAGATGGCGGCGACCCTGTGGTTGCCGGAGACACCCGCCGCCGCGTCGCGCGTCTGGTGCTGCCTGCCCGGCGGCAACATGAATCGCGGCTACTACGACCTGCGCCCGCCCGCAGCGGCGGACGACGACAGCTACAGCTTCGCCGCGCAGATGACCGCGCGTGGCGATCTGGTCGCGGCCTTCGACTATCTGGGCATCGGTGGCAGCACGCGACCCGAGGACGGCTACGCGCTGACGCCGGATCTGCTGACCGCGGCCAATGCGCAGGCGGTCGGCGCGGTGCTTGGGCGGCTGCGCGGCGGGCAGTACGAAGGGGTGCCGGCGCTGCCGCATCTGCGCGCGATCGGCCTCGGCCACTCGATGGGCGCGATGATGACGGTGCTGCTGCAGGCCGCCGCGCAGCCCTACGACGCGGTCGCGCTGCTGGGCTTTTCGACCCGCGGTCTTCCGGAGTATCTGAGCCCGAAAATGCGCGAGCTGGCGCAGGACGTGCCGGCGGTGCGCGCGCAACTGGTCGGGCTGTGCAAGACGATGTTCCCGGTGCCGTATCCGGTGATCAAGTCCTCGGGCAACGGCGCCGAGCTGTACGGCAGCGCCAGGGCCGAGCCGGCCGGCGTCGCCGCGCTCAAGGCCGCGACCGAACATGTGCTGGCGGTGCCGGCGTTCCTGTCGATGCTGCCGGGCAATGTCGCGCCGGAGGCGGCGCAGATCGACGTGCCGCTGTTCCTGGGCCTAGGCGAGCGTGACATGGCCGGCCCCACGCACCAGATTCCGGCGGCGTTCCCGGCCAGCCGCGACGTCACCCTGCAGATCCTGCCCGAGACCGGCCACAGCCACTTCCTGTTTCCGGCGCGCGAACAGCTGTTTGCCCGCCTCGATCACTGGATCGGGGGCGTCTGAACCCGGCGCACGCTGCGCGCGGCCTTGCTAGGCTTTGCGGTCTGTCAGCGTCGGGAAATCACCATGGCCGCTACCTCCGTGCAGTACGAACTGGATCAGGGCATCGCCGTCATCCACATGGACGACGGCAAGCGCAATGCCCTGTCGCCGTCGATGTTCAAGGCGCTCAATGGCGCTCTGGACCGGGCCGAGCGCGACGGTGCCGTCGTCATCCTGACCGGCCGCGACGAGGTGTTCTCGGCCGGCTTCGATCTCAAGGTGATGAAGTCCGGCGGACTCGGCGCGCTGCGCATGCTGCACGCGGGGTACTCGATCACGGCGCGGGTGCTGAACCATCCGTATCCGGTCATCGCCGCCTGCAACGGGCACGTCCTGGCCATGGGCGTGTTCCTGATGCTGTCGTCCGACTACATCGTCGGCAGCCGCGGCGACTTCAGGATCTCGGCCAATGAGGTCGCGCTGGGCCTGACCATGCCGCGGGTCGCGGCGGCGATGCTGCAGCACCGGCTGACCCCGGCGGCGTTCCAGCGCGCGGTGACGCTGTCCGAATATTTCCCGACCGAGTCGGCGCTGCAGGCCGGCTTCTTCGACGAACTGGTGGTGCCGGACGCGCTGATGACCCGGGCCATGGCGTGCGCGCGCGAGTTCGCCAAGCTCGACATGACGGCGCATGCGGCCTCGAAGCAGCGCATCCGGGCGGCGCTGACCGGGCACATCCGCCGCAGCGTCGCGCTGGATGTGAAGGATGCCGCGATGATGGGCCTGCGCGGACGTCGTCCACGCTAGGTCGGGTGCGGGGCCGTGGTGCCCGCGGGGTCGCGCTGCTTCCGCGCGATCTCATGCAAGTGGACGGGGTTGCCGGACGGCGCCTCGCTTAAAGTCCGACCATACTTCCGGGGCCGCGCGTATGCGGCTCCTCGAATGGCAGAACCTGGATTTTCTGGAGAACGATCGATGGCGATGACGGCCCTCAAGCCGGGAGCGCGCTTCAAGAGTGCGGTCAGCGATGCACAGGTCATGGTGATCAAGGCGCCCGCGGGCGAACACGAACTCAGCTGCGCCGGCGTGGCGATGCTGGCCGGTGCCGACACCGCGCCGGACGGCGTGCAGGCCGATGCCGCCGACAGCGGTGAGACGCTGATCGGCAAGCGTTACGTCAACGAGGACGAGTCGCTGGAACTGCTGTGCACCAAGGGCGGCGCCGGCACGCTGGCGCTCGACGGCACGCCGCTCGAGATCAAGCAGGCCAAGCAGCTGCCGTCTTCGGACTGATGGGTCGGGGCGCGCCCCGGATACGAAGCCAAGCCAATGAACATTTCCACCATTCTCGACATGGCCGCCGAGGCCTTCGGCGAGCGCGTCGGCGTCGTCTGCGGTGAGACGCGCCTGAGCTACGCCGAGCTGCGGGCGACCGCCTATGCCGCGGCCGAGCGCATCAAGGCCAGCGGTGCGGCTTACGTGGTGCTGCTCGACGTCAGCAGCCCGGCGGCGTCGGTCGCGGTGTTCGCCGCCGCCTATGCCGGCGTGCCCTACGTGCCGATCAACTACCGCCTGACGGCGGACGAGATCAACGCGCTGGTCGAACGCGCGTCGCCGGCCTACCTGATCACCTCGGGCGAGCTGCGCGACAAGCTCGCGCCGCGCGACGACCTGACCGTCGTCGACCGTGCCGATTTCCTCGCCGCGCGGGCCGGCGAAGATGCGGTGCCGACCGAGGTGGGCGACGATCCGCGTGCGGTCGCGGTGCAGCTGTTCACCAGCGGCACCACCGGCAAGCCCAAGGCCGCGATCCTGCGCCACGAGAACCTGATGTCCTATATCGTCGGCACCGTCGAGTTCGCCGCCGCCGACGAGGACGACGCGATCCTGGTGACGGTGCCGCCGTATCACATCGCCGGCATCTCGTCGGTGCTGTCGTCGACCTACGCCTGCCGCCGCGTCGTGCAGATGCCGAACTTCGACGCCGCCGGCTGGCTCAGGCTGTGCCGCGACGAGAATGTCACCAACGCGTTCCTGGTGCCGACGATGCTCGCGCGCATCGTCGAGCATCTGGCGGCGACCGGCGAGACGCCGGAGCTGCCGCGCCTGCGGGCGCTGGCCTATGGCGGCGGCAAGATGCCGCTGTCGGTGATCCAGCAGGCGGTGCGCCTGTTCCCGAACGTAGACTTCACCAATGCCTACGGCCTGACCGAGACCAGCTCGACCATCGCCGTGCTCGGTCCGGACGATCACCGTGCTGCGCTGCAGAGCGACGATCCCTACGTGCAGAAGCGCCTGGCGTCGGTCGGCAGGGCCACCGGCGCGGTGGAGATCCAGATCCGCGACGAGGACGACGGTGTGCTGGGGCCCGACCAGGCCGGCTACGTGTTCGTGCGCGGCCCGCAGGTATCCGGCGAATACAAGCAGCAGGGCAGCCAGCTCGATGCGGACGGCTGGTTCCCGACCCGCGACCGTGGCTGGCTCGACCGCGACGGCTATCTGTTTCTCGAGGGGCGGGCCGACGACGTCATCGTCCGCGGCGGCGAGAACATCTCGCCGGGCGAGATCGAAGACGTGCTGCTGAGCCATCCCGCGGTGGCCGACGTCGCCTGCGTGGCGATGCCGGACGAGCAGTGGGGCGAGGCCGTCGCCGCGGCGGTGGTGCTCAAGGACGGCGCGCAGGCCAGCGCCGACGAACTGCAGGCGCTGGTCAAGGGGCAGCTGCGCTCGTCGCGGGTGCCGCAGTCCATCGTGTTCAAGGACGCGCTGCCGTACAACGAGACCGGCAAGCTGCTGCGGCGCCTGGTGCGCCAGGAATTCGCGACGCCGGACTGACTCGCGCGGCGCGATCGGATCCTTTCAGACTGGAGCGGGGCATGGCCTTCATCATCGACCGGACCCTGGAGATCGACGCGCCGGCGGCGATCGTATGGGAAGTGATCTCCGATCTGCCGCGGTATCGCGAGTGGAATCCGTTCTGCCTCGAATGCAGCTCGACGCTCAGGCCGGGCGATCCGATCGACATGAAGGTGCAGTTGCTCGCGCGGCCGCAGAGGCAGCGCGAGTGGATGCTCGAATGCGACGAGGGCACCGGCTTCGCCTACCGCATGAAACCGGTGCCGGCCGGTGCGCTGTCGAGCCGGCGCTCGCACGCCATCGAGGCGATCGGGCCCGGGCGCGCGCGCTACCATTCCCACTTTGAACTGAAGGGGTGGTTGATGCCGCTGGTACGGGGATTGCTCGGGCGCAAGCTCGAGGCCGGATTCGGCAACATGAGCGCAGCGGTCAAGCAGCGCGCCGAACTGCTGTGGTCGCAGCGCCAGACCCACGCGGCGGCCTAGCGGCGCACGCCCCGACGCAGGCCCCTGGCGAGCAGGCGCTGGCGGGCGACTATGCGCGGTCGCTGCTGTCATCTCTCGGCATCGCCGTCTCCGAAGACCTCGCGCCCGCAGCCGAACATCCGGCGATCGCCGCCGCGCGCGGCGGCCTGACCGTTCTCAGCGGCTGCGCCGACGGTCCCGCGCGACTGTGCCCGCTGCCGCTGGCGAGCTGCGCCGACGGCGCACTGGCCGCGCTGGCCGCACTGGCCGGATCCCGGCGCGCCGCCTTCGACGATCTGCGCGGTTCCGATCTGCTGGGCCTGCGCGCCGCGTTCAACGGTCTGGGTCGCAACGGCGCCATCGCGCCCGGTGGCAGTTGCCACCTGCTGCCGACCGCCGATGGCGCGATCGCGCTGAACCTCGCCCGAGACGATGACTGGGACCTGCTGCCGGCCTGGCTCGAAACGGCGGTCGCGCCGGACTGGCATGCGGTCGCCGCGGTGGTTGCGGGGCGCACGATGCACGACTGTGTCGAACGCGGTCGCGAGCTTGGCATGGCGGTGGCGCCGCGGGTGCCGGTGCCGTCCCGGCCGCCGCCGTGGGTGCGCGGCATCGAGGTCTGGCACGAAGCCGCACCGCCGCTGTCCGCGGCGCGCCGCCCGCGCGTGGTGGATCTGTCGTCGCTGTGGGCCGGCCCCCTGTGCAGCCATCTGCTGCAGCGCGCCGGCGCCGAGGTCATCAAGGTCGAAAGCACGCACCGTCCCGACGGCGCGCGCTCGGGGCCGGCGGCGTTCTTCGACTGGCTCAACGCCGGCAAGCGCAGCGTCGCGCTGGACCTGCGCAGCGATCCGGGACGCCGCGCGCTGCGGGCGCTGGTCGCGAGCGCCGACATCGTCATCGAGGCGTCGCGGCCGCGGGCGCTGCGTCAGCTCGGCATCGACGCCGAGGCGCTGGTGCGGGCGCGGCCGGGGCTGACCTGGATCAGCATCAGCGGCTATGGCCGCGCCGAGCCGCAGGCGCAGTGGGTCGCATTCGGCGACGACGCCGGCGTGGGCGCCGGCCTGTCGGAGCTGATGCAGCGGCTGTACGGCGAGACGCTGTTCGTCGGCGATGCGATCGCCGATCCGCTGACCGGCGTGCACGCCGCGCTGGCGGCCTGGGCCGGCTGGTGCCGGGGCGGCGGCGGGCTGCTGGCGCTGGCCCTGTGCGACGTGGTGCGCCACTGCGCCGGGTTCGATCGGCCGGCGGATGCCGGCGCCCTGCACGCGCGGCTGCAGCGCTGGCAGGCACGGGTCGAGCGCGCGGGGCTGCAGCCGCAGTTGCCGGCGCCGCCGCGCGTGGCGGAAGCGGCCGCCGCGTTGGGTGCCGATACCGACGCCGTGCTCGCCACGCCGGCGCACGCCGCATGCTGATCCGCGATGCCGAGATCGCGTTCGATGGCGCCACCGTCGATCTGCGGGTCGACGCCGGGCGGATCGTCGAGATCGCGCCGGCGCTGCGTCGGCTCGCCGGCGAGCCGGTCATCGAGGCGCGCGGTCGCGCACTGATCCGCAGCCTGCGCGATCACCACCTGCATCTGTGCGCGGCGGCCGCCGCGCGCGCATCGGTGCCCTGCGGTCCGCCCGCGGTGGACACCCCGGATGCGCTGTCCGCGGCGCTGCGCGATGCCGATGCGGCCGCGCCGCCGGGACAGTGGCTGCGCGGGGTCGGCTATCACGACAGCGTGCTTTCCGGCACGGACCCGGATGCCGGGCTGGACCGCGACTGGCTCGACCGCTGCGTGCCGTCCCGTCCGCTGCGGCTGCAGCATCGCAGCGGGCGCCTGTGGATTCTCAACACGGCCGCCTTGCGGGCGCTCGGCGTCGATCCCGAATCCGCCGCGGACGATCCGCTGGAGCGCCGCAACGGCCGCGCCACCGGCCGCCTCTACGATGCCGACGCGTGGCTGCGCGCACGCCTGCCGTCGCAGCGTCCGCATCTGCGTACGCTGAGTCGCGCGCTGTGGCGCCACGGCATCACCGCCGTCACCGATACCAGCCACGACAACGGCCTCGAAGCGGCCGCGCACTTCGCCTCGGCGCAGGCCGCCGGCGAACTGCTGCAGGATGTGCGGGTCATGGGCGATGCCGAGCTCGACGCGATGGCGGATGCGGTGGGGGCGCATGGTCATCGGCTGTGGCGCGGCGCCCACAAGTTCCACCTGCACGACCACGCGCTGCCGGAGTTCGGTGAACTGTGTACGCAGATCCGGCGCGCGCACGCCGCCGGCCGCAACGTCGCGTTCCACTGTGTCAGCCGCACCGACCTGGTCTACGCGCTGGCGGCGCTGCGCGAGGCCGGGACGCGTCGTGGCGACCGGATCGAACATGCCTCGATCGCGCCGCCGGAGCTGGTCGAGGCGGTCGCGGAGCTGGGCCTGTGCGTGGTGACGCAACCGGGCTTCGTCGCCGAGCGCGGCGAGGCCTATCGCCGCGAGGTCGACGCCGACGATCTGCCGTGGCTGTACCGCCTGCGTGCCTGGCTCGACGCCGGTGTCGATCTGGCCGGCAGCAGCGACGCGCCCTACGTCGATCCCAATCCCTGGCGGTCGATGCAGGCGGCGGTCGACCGCCGCAGCGCCGGCGGGCACTGCATCGGGCCCGACGAACGCCTTGATCCGCTCACGGCGCTGCGGCTGTGGCAGGGCGAGTTGCACGCGCCCGGACATGTGCCGGCGCTGCGCGTCGGCGCGGACGCGGATCTGTGCCTGTTGCCGGCGCCGTGGGCCGGGCTGTGCGGCCGGCTCGATCAGGTCGAACCGCTGCTGACGCTGAAGCGGGGGCGCGACGCGGCGTCGGACGAGGTACCGACGGCGGCGGCGCTGCGGGCATGAGCCGGGACGAGACGGCGCGCCCCGCGGTGACGCGGGCGACGCTTGCGGATCTGCCGCTGCTGGTGCCGCTGTTCGATGCCTATCGCCGCTTCTACGGCCAGGCGGCCGATCCGGCGGCGGCTGCGGCTTTCCTGCAGCAGCGCCTGCGGCACGGCGATTCGGTGCTGCTGCTGGCGCGGGGGGACGACGGCGAGCCCGCCGGTTTCGTCCAGCTCTATCCGGGCTTCTCGTCGGTCCGGATCGCCCGGACCTTCGTCCTCAATGACCTGTTCGTCGTGCCGTCGCAGCGCCGGCGCGGCGTGGCGCGTCTATTGCTCGAGGCGGCGGAAGCGCAGGCCCGCGAACTCGGTGCCGTCAGCCTGTCGCTGTCGACTGCGGTCGACAACCATGCCGCACAACGGCTCTACGCGTCGGCGGGCTGGGTGCGCGATACCGCGTTCGAGGTGTTTCGCCGCGCGCTCTGACCGGCGCTCAGACCAGGCGGTCGATCAGGGCATGCAGCTCGTCGAGGCTGCCGACGACGGCATCCGGCACGTGCGGATGACGCACGGTGCCGGGAAAGATCTTGTCGATCCACTGGCGGTCCCAGCCGGCACCGTTGTAGAAGATCGCGGTGACGCCGGCGCGGCGTGCGGCGATGACGTCGGTGGTGCTGTCGCCGACGTACCAGCAGCTCAGCGCGGCCGATTCGCCGAGCTCGTCCAGCGCCCGATGGATCAGATCGGGGTGCGGTTTGCGGCGTTCGACGTCGTCGCCGCAGACGATGGTCTCGAACAGCTCGTGCCAGCCGTCGCCGTCGACGGTGTAGACCTCGTGTGCCATGAAGCGCCGCTGCCGGTTGGTCAGCACGCCGATGCGCAGGCCGCGCGCCTGCAGTGCCTCGAGCCGGCTGCGCGCGTCGGCTTCCATCGGGCGGACGATGCCGAAGTGGCGCGCGTAGCTTTCGTCGAAGGCGCGATGGGCCGTGGCCTTGGCGTCCTGGTCGTCGCCGAACAGGACTTCGAAGATGTCGGTGCGCGAGACCTTGCGTTCGGCCTTGAGCTTGGGGTGCAGCCTGGCGTGGTCGCGGACGTACTTGACCAGCTTGGCGTCCTCCAGCGTCTTGGACTGCGCCGGCGCGACCAGACGATCGATCAGGCCCAGCGCGACGAGCCGCGGGAGCACGTCCTCGAGGGCGTAGTACATCGCGTCCATGGTGTCGACCAGCGTCGCGTGCCAGTCGAACAGCAGCACGCGCGGACGCGCACGGGGGAACTGCAGGATGCTCATCTTCCGAAGACGACCTCCATGCCGGCTTGTGTGGACGACGCTAGACCCGCCGGGTCCGGGACGCAAGCGTCCGTGCGGCACGCGGCGGCCACGCCGTGACTGGCGGCAAAGTTGGGGATTTGGGATGCGCCGTCGCGCATCGGCGGCGCATCCCTAACTTTTGACTGGGGGGTGTGATCGGGAGGCGGCCATAGGATCGCCAGGCGACCGGACGCCCGTGCGAAGACCCCGCGGTGGGGCGGCACGGGCCCGTCAGATCAGAGGAGAGCCGTTTCATGATGCCCTTTCGCGCCTACAGCGCTTTCGATCGCCACGCCGTGGCGCTTGCCGACCAGCCGATGGTCGAGACCGAGTCCGGCAGCCTGAGCTACCGCGAGGCGGCGCGCGAGGTCAACCGCCTGCTCAACGGATTCGCGGCGCTCGGCATCGGGCCGGACGATCGCGTCGCGCTGGTCGCGAAGAACCGCGCCGAAGTGCTGCTGATGCTGCTCGCCGCGCTCAAGGGCGGCCCGGTGGTGGTGCCGGTGAATCACCGTCTCGCGCCGGAGGAGATGGCCTGGATCATCGACGACGCCGAATGTGTGGCGATGTTCGCCGAGCCCGAATTCGTCGAGCGTCTGGCATCTGCGGACCTGCCGCGGATTCCGCAGGCGCGGCGTTTCGTCGTCGGCGGCAGCGCGGACGGCTGGCGGCGGTTCGACGACTGGCTGGTCGAGCAGTCGGCCGTGGCGCCGCCCGCGAGTCCGGACCTCAAGCCGGCCTATCTGCAGATCTACACGTCCGGCACCACCGGACGGCCCAAGGGCGTGCAGCTGGGGGAGGCCAACTGCCTCGCCCACCAGATGGCGATCATGTCGTCGACCGACGTCGAGCTCGCCGCCGGTCAGCGCATGTACGGTGGCCTGCCGCTGTTCCACGTCGGCGGCGTGTTCGCGGCGCTGTGGGCGGTCCAGCGCGGCACGACGCTGCTGTTCCGGCGGGACTTCAATCCGGTCGAGGTCAATCAGCTGCTCGGCAGCGGCGAACTCGACCACGCGGCGATGGTGCCGGCGATGATCCAGGCCTGCGTCGCGCAGCCCGCCGATCCGGGGCATTCGTACGAGCGCCTGCGCACGATGATGTACGGCGCATCCCCGATCGCGCCGGCGCTGTTGCGCAAGGCGGCGGAGCGGTTCGGTTGCGGCTTCCTGCAGGTCTACGGCATGACCGAGACCCACAGCGTGATCTCGACGCTGTGCGTGCAGGACCACGCCGCGGCGCTGGCTGCCCGTCCGGAGCTGACGATGTCGGCGGGGCGGCCGGTGGCCGGGTGCCACGTCCGCATCGTCGACGAGAACGGTCGCGAGCGCGGTGTCGGCGAGGTCGGCGAGATCTGCGTGCGCGGTCCGCAGGTGATGTCGGGCTACTGGAAGCGCCAGGACGCGACCGACGAGGCGATCCGCGACGGCTACATGCATACCGGCGACGCCGGTTACATCGACGCGGACGGCTATCTGTTCATCGTCGACCGCATCAAGGACATCATCGTCTCGGGTGGCGAGAACGTCTCGTCCAGCGAGGTCGAACACGCGTTGCTGGCCCATCCGAACGTGGCCGACGCGGCGGTCATCGGCGTGCCCGATCCGCGCTGGGGCGAGGCGGTCAAGGCGATCGTCGTGCCCCGGGGCGAACTCGATCCCGACGCGCTGATCGCGCACTGCCGCGGCTCGCTCGGCGGTTTCAAGGTGCCGCGTTCGGTCGACGTCGTCGACGCGATTCCGCGCAACGGCGCGGGCAAGATTCTCAAGGCCGTGCTGCGCGAACCGTACTGGCAGCAGCAGCGCCGCCGGGTTGGTTGAGGCGTCGGTCCGACATACGCAGTGGAGTAGGCCCATGGCTGTTGCCAGCCCCGTGTTCGCCCCGTCGCTGTTCCGCGGCAGGACGGTATTCGTCGCCGGTGGAACCAGCGGCATCAATCTCGGCATCGCCCGGCGCTTTTCGTCGCTGGGCGCGGCGCTGTTCGTCGTCAGCCGTTCCGAGGACAAGGTCGCGACCGCGGTCGCCGAGCTGCGTCACAGCGGCCCGGCCGACGGCGCCGTCGCCGACGTGCGCGACTTCGACGCGGTGCAGTCCGCGATCGGCAAGTGCATCGAGCGCTTCGGCGCCATCGACATCGCGGTGTCCGGCGCGGCCGGAAATTTCGTCGCCCCGGCAGCGGAACTGTCACCGAACGGCTTTCGCACCGTGGTCGACATCGATCTGATCGGCTCGTTCCATGTATGCCGCGCGGTGTATCCGTATCTGCGCAAACCGGGCGCGTCGATCATCAACATCTCGGCGACGCAGGCTTTCACGCCGCTGCCGGGTCAGGTGCACGTGTGCGCGGCCAAGGCCGGCATCGACGCGATGACCAAGGTGCTCGCGGTCGAGTGGGGGCCGGAGGGGGTGCGCGTCAACGCGATCGCACCGGGACCGGTCGACGGTACCGAGGGCATGGCGCGACTGACGCCGACGTCCGAGCACCGTGAGCGGTTGACGCAGACGATCCCGCTGCGCCGCTATGCGACACTCGACGAGATCGCCGATACCGCGGTATTCCTGTGCTCCAGCGCCGGCGCCAATTTCAACGGCGAGGTGCTGGTCTGCGACGGCGGCCAGTCGGTGCTCGGCGGCGGCGGTTTCGCTGCGGCGTGGGCGTCGGCCGCGCCGGGCTGAGCGCCCATCCATCCTACCGGGGAGATTTCTCCAGATGAGCCAAGATTCGACCGTTGCCGGGCTGCGGGCTTGGCACCAGGCCGTGGCCAACAAGGACGTTGCGGCGCTCGACGCGCTGATCGCCGACGATGCGGTGTTCCATTCGCCGGTGGTGCACCGGCCCCAGGTCGGCAAGGCGCTGACCCGGATGTATCTGTCGGCGGCGTTCCAGGTGTTCTTCAACGACGGCTTTCGTTACGTGCGGGAGATCGTGCAGGGGGCGCACGCGGTGCTTGAGTTCGAGGTCGAGATCGACGGCATCCACGTCAACGGCGTGGACATGATCACGTTCGCGGACGATGGCCGGATCGCCGAATTCAAGGTGATGCTGCGGCCGCTCAAGGCGATCAACCTGATCCACCAGAAGATGGCGGCGATGCTGGAGCAGTTCAAGCCATAGCCGCGCCGGCGTTCCCAGGCCCTAGTCCAAGCGGAGGAGGCAGGGCGCTCCGGGAGTTTGCGAATCTGCTTCTCGAAATGGTTCCGCTGCGGAACCGTCCGAGGAGGCAGGTCGACCGTCCGCCATGAGCGCTCCCGATCCAGTTGCGTCCAGTGCCGCACCGGCCCCGCGCGTCGGCCGGCCGCCGCGCGTCAGCGCCGAGGCCATCGTCGAGGCGGCGGTGGAACTCGGCCTCGACCGGGTGACCCTCAAGCAGGTTGCGGATCGCCTGGGCGTTGCGGTGGCGACCCTGTACCGGCATGTCCGCAGCCGCGACGAGCTGGTGCGCATGGCGGCATTCCGCCTGGTGCTGCAGCGGCGCATGCCGCAACCGGGCGTGGCCGGAGAAGTGCACTGGGCGCAGATCGCGGCGGGTTTCGCCGCCGGCCTGTTCGAGACCTTCGTCGCCGAGCCGCAACTGATCAGCGAAATGGCGCGCGGCCGACTCGGCCCCGACTCCGAGGTCGACTTCCTGGAACAGTTCCTGGCCGCGATGGCGGTACACGGCATCGACGGCGCCGAGGCGGTCCGGCTGCACAACGCCCTGGCGATGCTGACGATCGGCGCCGCCGCCGGCGCGGCTTCGATCGCGGCGGCCCGCGCCGCCGGCGCGCCGCACGAACAGGCGATGCGCGAGGTGTTCGAGCAGCGTGACGCCGACGAGCTGCCGCATCTGCGCGCCGCGCTCGAGCACACCATCAATATCGATCCCGGACAGTGGCTGACCGCCTTGCGCGATCTGCTCGTCGGCTTTGCCGCCGCGCGCGGCGAAACCTTGCCCGACGATCTGCCGCTGCTGGTGGCGATCACCAAGAACGGCCGCGATGACGGTCGCCCACGAGGAGAGACGCAATGAGCAACGCAGGCGCAGACGGGCGTGTCGAGATCGACGCGCGGACCTTCAATCCCTATTCGCAGGACTTCATCCGCGCGCCGGATCCGGTGTGGCAGGTGTTGCTGCGCGACTACCCGATCGCGTGGCACAAGGATCTGCAGATGTGGCTGGTCAACACCCATGAGCTGTGTGACCGCATCCTCAAGGACAACCGCTTCACCCCGAATTTCCGGGCCTGGGAATTCGCGCCGCCGCCCAAGCCGGACGAGCAGAAGAACGACTTCGACCTGGCCTTCGAGAAAGGATTCTTCGCGGTCACCCCACAGGCGCACCTGCGTCTGCGCAAGCTGACGATGCCGGCGTTCTCGCGCCCGGTGATGGCGAAGATCGACGCCAAGATCCACGATCTGGTGACCGACTGTTTCGACGCGATCGGCGATGCGCCGAGCTTCGACGTCTACGATGCGCTGGCGAGCAAGATTCCGGTGCGGTCGATCGCGCGCATGGTCGGGGTGCCGACCGACCGCGAGGACTTCTTCCATGACTTCGCGGTGAACGTCATCAAGTCCACGCGCATCAACCTCGGCGCCAAGGAGCGGGATGCGGCGATGCAGGCGACGCTGCCGGGCTTCGCGTACTTCCGCGAGGAGATCGCCAGACGCCGTGCCCAGCCGGAGCCCGGCAACGACTTTCTCGGCAGCCTGATCGGCGCCAGCGACAACGGCTCGCAGCTCGACGACTACGAGATCCTGTCGGTCGTGTTCGCGCTGATCACCGCCGGTTCCGACACCGCGACCGATCTGCACACCTATCTGCTGCACGGCCTGCTGACGCACCCCGAACAGCTCGAGCTGTTGCGGCGGCGGCCCGAGCTGATGGAGAACGCGATCATCGAGCTGCTGCGCTACGGCTCGTTCGGCAAGATGCCGTTCTTCCGCTTCGCGACCGAGGACATCGAGTTCGCCGGCCAGCAGATCCGCAAGGGCCAGGCGGTGGGCGTCAACATCAGCGCGGCCTGGCACGATCCGGCGCGTTGGGAGAACCCCAACAGTCTCGACATCACCCGCAAGCTCGACGGCAACATCGTCTTCGGCACCGGGGCGCATTTCTGCATCGGCACCTATCTGGTGCGGGTCCAGGGCAGCCTGATGCTCAAGACCTTCATGGAGCGCTACCCGAACGCGCGTCTGGCGCCGGGCCAGGGCGAGCTCGACTTCGAGTGGAATCACCACAACGCACGCCGGATCAACCGCCTGGTGGTCGACACCGGCCTGAATCCGGCCCGGCGCGCCGCCTGACTGCGGCCGGCGGCGCCGGCCCTGCAACCTGTCCGCAACCTTCAACCCCGATTCTGAGTAACGACCGATGAACAAATGGATATGCGTGATCTGCGGCTTCATCTACGACGAGGCCGCAGGTCTTCCCGAGCACGACATCGCGCCGGGCACCCGCTTCGAGGATCTGCCCGACGACTGGACCTGTCCGGAATGCGGGTCGCCGAAGGATTCGTTCGAGATCTACACCGACTGACAGGCCCGGGACGCAGACCATGAAACATGCAACGACGACCCGCTTCCCGGCGCCCGCGGCGACCGTGATCCGGATGATGACCGACCGCGATTTCCACGTGCGCAAGCTCGAGGCGCTGGGACTGGCGGAGTTCGAGGTCCTGGCGCACGACGCCGACGGCGACGATTTCCGCATCCGTATCCAGCGCAAGGTCCCGGTGCAGATGCCGGGTCTGAAGGGCGGGCACACCACGGTCATCAACGAGGAACGCTGGGACCGCGGCAGCCTCAGCGGTTCGGTGCAGGTCGAGCCGCAGGGCATGCCGGTGGAGATGGCGTGCCGTACCCGGCTGCTGGACGAGGGCGACGGCTGCGTCCAGACCTTCGACTGGGACATCCAGGCCAGGATCGCGTTGGTCGGCAAGACCCTGGAGAAGTTCATCGTCGCCGACATGGAGCAGCGCGCCGCGGAGGAAACCCGGATCACACTGGAGCTGCTCGAACAGTACCGCTGAGACGGACCGGCGCGGGCGTCGGGCCGGGGCTTACTCGGTTCGGACGAGGCGCGGCCCGCATGCCGAACTACCATGGCAGCAGCCGCTTCATCGCGCAGGGCGCCGTCTCGGACGGGCGCCGTGACGCGGGATCGAGGACGGCGCTGGAGAGATCGGCGGTGCCGGCCGGACCGGGCCGCGGGAACGAATGGCGCAGCGGGCGAGGCATCGAACCCTGCTCCGAGGTTGGGATCCGATGTGTCCCTGTGCGATGAGGAGAGACTGAATGAGCCTGAAGAAAGCTTTTGCGCTGTGTGCGGTGATCGGCGGCGTGGCGCTGCCGGCGCAGACCGCGCTTGCGAAAGTATCCGCGGAGAAGGCGGCGGAACTCGATGGTCCCAAGCTGACCTGCATGGGCGCGGAGCGCGCCGGCAGCGACAGCGGCGTGGCCGAATTCACCGGCAAGTACATGGGGACTTGGCCCGGGATGAAGAATCCCTACGGCTACGAGCCGGGGCCGTACGCGGACGAAAAACCGGTCCTCAAGATCACCGCCCAGAACATGTCGGAATACGCCGACAAGCTGACCGAGGGGCAGAAGGCGCTGCTCAAGGCGTATCCGGATTCGTACTGGATGAACGTCTACCCCAGCCATCGCGACTTCACCTTCCAGGACTGGGTCTGCGACACGGTGAAGAAGAACGCGGTCGAGGCCGAGGTCGTGCATGACGGCCTGGGCATCACCGGCACCACCGGTGCGATTCCGTTCCCGTTCCCGTCCGGCGGTCTCGAGGCGATCTGGAACATCATCAACCCGCATCGCGCGTGGACCGAAAAGGCGGTCACCGACATCGCCGACGTCTACGCCAACGGCAGCATCGCCTGGGGCCGCAACAAGTTCATGACGCTCAATCCGGGCAACGACCCGAAGAAGCGCAGTTCGTTCCAGGACAAGATCAACGCCTACTTCTACACCGGCTATCTGCTGCCGGAGCGTGACAAGGGCTTCGTCGCGGTCGGCTTCCAGCCCAACGACTTCACCGACGACGCCACGCAGTCGTGGCAGTACCAGCCGGGCATCCGTCGCGTCCGCCAGGCGCCCGAAGTCGGCTTCGACTACCCGGTGCCGCCGGCCGGACTGCGCACGGTCGACGACGACTACGTCTTCAACGGCTCGCCGGAGCGCTACACCTGGAAGCTGGTCGGCAAGCAGGAAATCTACGTCCCGTATCACAACTTCAAGGTCAACGATCCGTCGATCAAGTACGACGATCTGATCAAGCCCAACACGATCAATCCCGAGTACGTGCGCTACGAGCTGCACCGCGTCTGGATCGTCGAGGGCTATCTCAAGGACGGTGTGCGCCACATCTACAGCAAGCGCCGCCTGTACGCCGACGAGGACACCTGGATGGCGTTGTGGGCCGACAACTACGACGCCCGCGGCGAGCTGTGGCGCGTGGCCTTCGTCAACTACTTCTACTCGCAGGAATCCAAGACCTTCCACCGCGGCGCGTCGATCTACCACGACCTGACCGCCAAGGCCTACGAGGCGGGATATCTGGTCAACGAGCGTGGCGACGACTGGTGGCGCATCAACACGCCGCTGTCGCCGGCACAGTTCAGTCCCGAGGCGGCTGCCCGCGGCGGGCACTGACCGGAGCAGGCGTTTCATGGCGCGGGGCCCGCAGCGTGCGGGCCCCGCTGCGGGTCTGAGGACCCGAATGCGTCAACAGGGGGAGAGTCATCGCATGAAAACCGCATTCATCACCGGCGCCAACGTCGGTCAGGCCAATCTGCTGGTCAAGGCGCTGTCGCAGCGCGGCTGGCGCGTGTTCGCCGGCGTGCTGCCGGGCGCGCCGACCGATCTGAAGACCGAGGGCAACGTCACCGTCGTCGACCAGGACGTCTCCAGCACCGAGTCGGTCCAGGCCAGCGCCAAGGTCGTCACCGACGCACTCGGCGGGCAGGGGCTCGACCTGCTGATGAACGTGGCCGGTGTGGCCAACGTCGCCGTGGGCGTGCTCGAAGGGGTCGATCTGGCGCAGGCCGAGCGGCTGTTCCACATCAACACCTTCGGCCAGCTGCGGGTGATCCAGGCGTTCCTGCCGCTGCTGCGCAAGAACGCGCCGGGCTCGCGCATCGCCAACTACAGCTCCGGTGCGATCATCGCCAGCCCGGTCGGCGCGGGCATCTACAACATGACCAAGCACGCGATCCACGGCATGACGCTGACGCTGCGCAACGAACTGGCGCCGTTCGGTATCCAGGTCACGTCGATCATTCCGGGTGGTGTGCTGACCGGGATGTCGGCCAACTCGCACGAGAACACGAAGAAGACCTGGGCGCAGCAGCCGGCAGAGATGCAGAAGATCTACGAGCCGCTGCGCAACGTCATGTGCCAGGTGCTGCCCGACATGCTGGAGAAGACCGGCAGTTCGCCGGAGCAGGCCCTCGAGGGCACGCTGAAGATTCTCGAGAAGTCCAAATGGAAGCCGATGGAGTACCTCGGCAAGGACGTCAAGCCGATGGGTGTGCTGCGGCGTCTGCTGTCCGACAGCCAGCTCGAGACGATGATGCGCTCGAGTTTCAAGATCCCCGCGTATCGCGGCTGAGTTCGGGCCGGTCGCCGATGGGCGGCCCGCAGCAGGAGACCGTCAGATGAACGCAGTACTCAAGGAAGCGGAAACCACCGAGGCGTCGGAGATCCGAGCGGTGTTCGACCGCGTCGCCGCACGCGCGCCGGCGCTGGTCGATACCACCGCCGAGCAGCGCGCGGCGAAGATCCGTGCCTTGCTGAAGGCGACGCTGGATGCCCGTGACGCGATCATCGCGGCCGGGCACAAGGAGCTGCGCCTGTGCGAAACGGACATCGACGCGCAGCTGCTGATGATCAAGGCCGAGGCCGAGTTCATCTGCAGGAACCTTGCGCAGTGGATGCAGCCGCAGAAGGTCCAGGGTTCGCTGATGACCCTGGGCAAGAAGAGCTACATCCAGTACCAGCCCAAGGGCGTGGTGATCCACGTCTCGACCTGGAACGCGCCGATCGCTGAGGCCTTCGTCCCCGCGTTCGGCGCGATCGCCGCGGGCAACGGCTTCATCCTCAAGCCGTCGGAACTGGCGCCGTATTCGGCCCAGGTGCTCGCGGACATCGTCGCCCAGGCGATGCCGGCGGACGAGTTTGCAGTGGTCAACGGCGCCGCCGAGGCGGCGCAGGCGCTGCTGGCCTGTCCGTTCAATCACGCGTTCTACATCGGCGGGCATGCGGTCGGCCGCATCATCATGCGCGCCGCCGCGGACCACTTCGCGTCGGTGACGCTGGAGATGGGCGGCAAGAATCCGACCATCGTCGATGCCAGCGCCGATATCGAGGACGCCGCACGCAAGACCGCGTGGGGGCGCGTCGCCAACGCCGGGCAGGTCTGCCTGGCGCCGGACTACGCGCTGGTGCATGCGTCGGTCGAGCGCGCGTTCATCGACGCGCTGGGCAAGGCGATGGCGCAGATGTACGACGCCGACGGCCAGGGCTTCGCCAGGTCCGCGTTCGTGCCGCGCATCGTCAACGCGCGGCATTTCGATCGCATCAAGGCCCTGCTCGATGACGCCGTGGCGAAGGGCGCCAGGATCGAATCCGGGGGTCAGACCGATGCCGACGACCTGTTCATCGCGCCGACGGTGCTGTCGAACCTCAACGCAGACATGAAGATCATGCAGGACGAGATCTTCGGTCCGATCATCTGCGTGCTGCCGTTCTCGCAGCGCGAAGAGGTCATCCGCGAGATCCGCAAGCGGCCGAAGCCGCTGGGGTCCTACATCTTCGCCAGGGATCGCGATGCGATCGACTGGTATCTGCAGCACACGACCTCGGGCAGCTGCGTGGTCAACCACAACCTGATCCAGTCCGGCACCAATCCGCATCTGCCGTTCGGCGGCGTCAACGCCAGCGGGATCGGCCGGATCGGTGGCCACTACACTTTCCTGGAGTGCTCGAACCCGCGTGCGGTGGTCGAGGAAGGCCCCCCGGTCGGCGATCCGAACCTGATGTATCCGCCGTATTCGGACAAGTACAAGAAGATGATCGGACAGCTGCTCGGCAAGGAGATCAAGATGCCGGACGCCGCGATCAATCTCATCAACGGCGTGATCAAGGTCACCAGCATGTTCAAGCGCGGCTGAGCCGCGGCCGGCCGCGCGCCGGCGGAAGGTCCGATAACGAAAAAGGCCACCGCGAGGTGGCCTTTTTCTTGATCCATCCGTGCCCGACGCTACTGCGTCTTGAGCATGATGTTCATGACCTTCTTCTTGAAATCGGTGTACGGCGGGAACAGCAGCTTGGCGGTCATGAAGCGCGTGCGCACGACGGCGCGCTCGTGCGAGAACGCGCGGAAGCCGTGGATGCCGTGGGCGCTGCCGATGCCGGAGTTGTTGACGCCGCCGAAGGGCAGGTTGCCGTGGGCGTACTGCACGACGCAGTGGTTGATGCAGGTGCCGCCGGCGCTGGTGCGCTTGAGCGCCTTCTCGATGTTCGACTCGGTCTTGCTCCAGATGTACAGCGCCAGCGGCTTGGGCTGCGCGTTGATCGCCTCGATCACGGTATCCAGATCGCTGTACTCGACGATCGGCAGCAGCGGCCCGAAGATCTCCTCGGACTGGATCTTGGCGTCGGCCGGAATGTTGTCGATCAGGGTCGGCTGGATGAAGCACTCGTCCTCACGGGCTTCACCGCCGCAGAGCACCCGGGCGCCGCGGTCGCGGGCGTCGGTGAGCAGGGCGTTGATGCGCTTGGTGTGCCGCTCGTTGACGACGCGCGCCAGGTACGGCGACGCCATCTGCTGGTCGGCGGATTCGCCGTAGCAGTCCTTGAGCACCTTGCGGCAGGCCTCGACGAAGGCATCCTTGACCGATGCGTGCACGAAGATGTGATCCGGCGCGATGCAGGTCTGGCCGTTGTTGGTGTACTTGCCCCACATGATGGTGCGGGCGGCTAGTTCGATGTCGGCACTGGCGTCGATGATCGTCGGCGACTTGCCGCCGAGTTCGAGCGTGACGCTGGTCAGATGCTTGGCCGCGGCGGCCATCACGACCTTGCCGACCGCCGGCGAGCCGGTGAAGAAGATGTGGTCGAACGGCAGCGCCAGCAGCGCGGTCGAGGTGCTGACGTCGCCCTCGATCATCGCGATCTCGTTCTCCGGGAAGGTCTCCTTGATGATCTTGGCCATCAGCGCCGACAGGTGCGGCGTCATCTCGGACGGCTTGATGATCGCGGTGTTGCCGGCGGCGATGCACGACACCAGCGGGCCGAGGCTCAGGTTGACGTTGTAGTTCCACGGCGAAACGATCAGGCAGCGGCCGCGCGGCTCGTACTGGATCCAGGACTTCAGCCCGATCGTCAGCGACGTCGGCATCACGCCCTGCGGCTTCATCCACTTCTTCAGCGCGCGCATCGCGTGCTTGGCCTCGCTGATCACCGGCAGCACCTCGGCCAGATCGACCTCGGCCGGCGGCTTCTTGAAGTCCTTGTAGGCGGCTTCGTGGAAGGCTTCGCGATGGGCCATCACCACGTCGTGCAGCTTGCGGATCTTGGCGATGCGCTCCTGCGCCGTGGACGTGCGCAGGCGGATCGCGGTGTCGCGCTGGGAATCGAAGATGCGCTGGATCTCGGCCTCGCTGGCATTGGGATTGCCGGCAGTCGGCAGATAGGACACAACCGTGCTCATGGGGATCTCCTGATCGTTGTCGGGCCCGTGCCCTTATCGAACGAATGTTCAAGTATAGGCCGGGCTGCCGGAGCGGCAAATACCCTGGCCACTGCGGTCATTGTCGCGCCATCCAAGCTGTGGTCTCATCGCGGGCGCACAGAATTACGGAGGAGAGATCATGAAGCGCTTAAGCCCGCTGGACGCGGCCTGGCTGTATGTCGACACCGTCGACACGCCGATGCACGTCGGCAGCCTGAGCATTTTTTCGTTGCCGAAGGGGGCTTCGCCGGAGTTCCTGCGCGATATGGTCGCGCAACTGCGCGAACAGCAGACCTTTTCCACGCCGTTCAACGTCAAGCTGCGCTCGGCGCGTCTGCGGCGCGTGCTGCCGTCCTGGGTCGAGGATCGCGACATCGATCTGGACTACCACTTCCGTCATTCGGCGCTGCCCAGCCCCGGCGGCGAGCGCGAACTCGGCGTACTGGTGTCGCGCCTGCATTCGCATCCGATGGACTTCAATCGTCCGCTGTGGGAAATGCACGTGATCGAGGGGCTCGAGAACGATCGCTTCGCGCTCTATTTCAAGATGCATCACTCGCTGGTCGACGGGG
Source organism: Nevskiales bacterium (assembly GCA_028698335.1). Taxonomy (GTDB): domain Bacteria; phylum Pseudomonadota; class Gammaproteobacteria; order Nevskiales; family Nevskiaceae; genus Solimonas. Next base: position 48,792 of record JAQVDP010000016.1, read on the forward strand.
TCGGCGGCATGCGCATGTTGCAGCGCATGCTGTCGCCGGATGCAAAGACCGGGAAGTTCGTGGCGCCGTGGGCCATCGGTTCCGGCCGCGGCCGTGGGGCGCCGGGGGTCGGCGTGCCGGTGAGCCCGATCCAGAAGATCGTGGAGAACCTGCGCGGCCAGGCGGCGACCTTGCCCGGCGTCTCCAAGGCCCTCACCGAGGTGATGCGCGAGGCGGTGCAGCGCACCAGCCGCGAGTGGTCGCTGCCGTTCGTGGCGCCCAAGTCGATCCTCAATGGGCGTGTCTCCGGCCAGCGCCGCCTGGCGACGCAGTACTACCCGCTGGATCGTGTGCGCGCGGTGGCCAAGGCCGCCGGCGTCACCCTCAACGACGTGTTCCTCGGCCTGTGCGCTGCGGCGATCCGGCGCTATCTGCTGGAAATCAACGCCCTGCCGGACCAGCCGCTCACCGCGGGCGTGCCGGTGTCGATCCGGCCGGCCGACGACGACGAGTCGGCCAACGCGATCAGCTTCATCATCGCCAACCTCAATACCCAGCTCGACGATCCGGTCGAACGCCTGCGGGCGATCCGGGCGTCGTCGAAGCTGGCGAAGGCCCATCTGCAACAGATGCCACGGGACGCGATCGCCAACTACACGATGGTGTTCATGTCGCCGTTCATCCTGCAGCTGATCGCCGGGCTCGGCGGCAAGGGACGGCCGATGTTCAACGTCACCATCTCCAACGTGCCGGGGCCGGACCGCCCGCTGTATTTCAATGGCGCGCGCATGGAGCAGATGTACCCGGTGTCGCTGCTGTCGCACGGGCAGGCGCTGAACATCACCGCGGTGAGCTACAACGGCCAGTTCAACATCGGCTTCACCGGATGCCGGGACACCCTGCCGAGCATGCAGCGTCTCGCCGTCTACATGGGCGACGAACTGGTCGAGCTGGAGCAGGTGCTGGAACTCGACGGCAGCACCCCCGCCGCGCCGGCCAAGAGCCGCAAGCCGGCCACCAGGCGCAAGGCGAAGGCCGCAGCGGCGGCCTGATCCGCAGTCCGCGACCGGGTTCCTTCGGGGGATCCGGTTGCGGCGGGGTCAGGCGCCCCAGAGGTGCATGCCGTACTTCCAGTAGCCCATGACGTTGTTCAGGCGCGCGTCCTGGTCCTGCGGCAGCGGCAGGACCTCGCCCTCGAGCAGCGGCGCCAGGTACGGCGCCAGCGTTGCGCCGCCGCCGCCGGAGATGACGATCGCGTCGATGTCCCAGTCGTCGGCCCACAGCCGGTTGACCTCCTGGGCGACGCGGGTCGCCAGCTGCTGGAACGCCTGCTGGACGATGCCGGTCAGGTCGTAACGCTTGCCCTTGATCTTGATCGAGCCCTTGCTGACGCCCTCGTAGAGCCGGTACAGCTCGACGTTGACCCCGCTTTTCTCCTGCAGCAGGTTGGCGATGGCGGTATACGCGACCGCGATGCCCGAGTCGGACGACTGGCTGCCGCGCTCGGAATAGCGGGTCTTGTCGCTGATGGTGTAGTCGGCGGTGCGGAAGCCGATGTCGATCAGGCCGATCTTCTCGGAAATGAAGCGCTGGCTCGACGGCTTGCCGATGTCGGTCAGCATCAGGTTGAACATCGCGCCGAAGGGTTGCGGGATCACCCGCACGCGCTCGATGTTGATGACCTTTTCCTCGCGCTCGCCGGTGCCGGGCTTGACCACGGTCACGGTGTGGCGCGCCGTCAGCAGCTTGGCCAGCGCGTCCTTCTGCTTGCGGAAGAAACTGATCGGCAGGCCGGTGACGACCCGCAGCGGATCACCGCTGTCGATGAACGGCACCAGCGAGGTCAGCGCCAGCGTCTTGGCGTACTGGGTCAGGAACTGGGTCTGATCGAGGGTGAATCCGCGCCCGCGGGACTGCTGCTCGGCGAGTTCGCCGACGAAGTACGCCTGCTTGTCGACGGTGATGTGGCGCGGGTACTGCGGCACGCCGGGCAGCAGGCTTTCCCCGAACTGGGCCTCGTTGGCTTCGCCGACGACCGATTTGAAGACCTGAAACTGGCGGCCGTCGGTGGCCTTGGTGTATCCGAATCCGATATCCGCGCCGAGCACCTTCACGGTGAGCATTCCCCGCATGATTTTTCGGGGTTTCTAGCATGCGCCCCCCGAAAACACAAAGCCGCTGCGCTGTGATTCACGGTGCCGGCATGTCCGAAATGCGCGTAGCATCCGCGCAGGCGATCTTCGACATGACACAGGGGGACGGGATGAAGGTGCTCCGGACCGACGACGCGCGCTTTGCCGCGCTCGAGGGCTTTGCGTACCGGCCGAACTACGTGCAGCTCGGCGGATTGCGCATGCATTACGTCGACGAGGGCGACCTCAAGGCGCCGCCGGTGCTGATGCTGCACGGCGAGCCGACCTGGTCGTATCTGTACCGCAAGATGATCCCGGTCTTCGTCGACGCCGGGCTGCGCGCGGTGGCGCCGGACCTGATCGGCTTCGGGCGCTCGGACAAGCCGGCGGCGATCGGCGACTACAGCTATCAGGCGCATGTCGACTGGATCGTCGGCCTGATCGAGGCACTGGACCTGCGCGACATCACCCTGGTGTGCCAGGACTGGGGGTCGTTGATCGGACTGCGCGTTGCCGCCGAGCACGAGGCGCGCTTTTCCCGCATCGTGGTCGCCAACGGCTTTCTGCCGACCGCGGAACAGTCGGTGCCGCCGGCGTTCAAGCTGTGGCGGGCTTTCGCGCGCCACTCCCCCTGGTTTCCGATCGGGCGGATCGTCAACACCGGTTGTGTCGGCACGCTCAGTGCGGCGGAAATCGCCGCCTACGACGCGCCGTTTCCGAGTTCGGCCTACAAGGCGGGCGCACGTGCGTTTCCGCTGCTGGTGCCGACCGAGCCCGACGATCCCGCGGTTCCGGCCAACCGCGCGGCATGGGAGGCCCTGGGGCGCTGGAACAAGCCGTTCCTGACGGTGTTCGGCACGCACGATCCGATTCTGGGCAAGGGTGACAGGCCGCTGCAGGCGCAGGTCCCGGGCGCCCGCGGGCAGGCGCATGCCCGGATCCGGGCGGGGCATTTCATCCAGGAGGACCAGGGGCCCGAGCTGGCGCGGCGGACGGTGGAGCTGATCCGGGCGACCTGACGCGGGGAACGCGCCGGGTCAATCCGGCTGCGGCCGGGACAGCTGCGCCAGGGTGTGGCCGGCGTCTTCCCAGTTCCGGCCGTCGAAGTCCTCATAGTCCACGGCGTCGACCTGTGTCCGCTCCAGGCAGCGCAGGTTGACCGAGTAGCCGTCGGGGTTGGAGCGCGGCACGTAGAAGGATTTGATCCCGCAGATCCTGCAGAACAGGTGCCGGGCGACGCCGGTATTGAAGCTGTAGGTCGTCAGATGCCCGGCGCCGCTGAGCAGCCTGAAGTCGGCCGCCGGCACGATCAGATGCTCGAAGCCGGTCATCGAGCAGATCGAGCAGTTGCAGCGCTGCACGCGCAGCCGGCGCGGGGCCCGTACCGAGTAGCGGACGGCGCCGCAGTGACAGCCGCCGAGATGTTCGACCTTCCGATCGTGGTCCATGGGGGCACCTGGGGGTGGAGGCGCCGGGGCCGGGGCCACAACGCCGGGGTCAAGCCGCATACAATACCGCCATGAAGCTGCAGTTCACCAAAATGCACGGCGCCGGCAACGACTTTGTCGTGATCGATGCCACGCGGGCGCCGTTCCGGCCGACGCCGGCGCTGTTGCAGCGCCTGACCGACCGTCGTTTCGGGGTCGGCTGCGATCAGGTGCTGGTGGTCGAGGCGCCGTCGACGCCCGATGTGGATTTCGACTACCGCATTTTCAACGCCGATGGCACCGAAGTCGGCCAGTGCGGCAACGGTTCCCGCGCCCTGGCGCGATTCGTCCGCGAGCAGGGGCTGTCCGACCGGGATGCGATCCGCGTGCGGACGGCGACCTCGGTGCTCGAATTGCGGCATGTCGAGGACGATCAGTATCGCGTCGACATGGGAGTGCCGCGGCTCGATCCGCAGCAGGTGCCGTTCGACGCCTCCGGCCGGGCCGAGCGCTACACGCTGGTGCTGGGGTCCGACGCGGCGGTCGAAATCGGCGTGGTCAGCATGGGCAACCCGCATGCGGTGCTGCTGGTCGACGACGTCGACACCGCCCCGGTGGCGGAAATCGGCGCACGCCTGCAGGCGCACCCGGCGTTTCCGCAGAGCGTCAACGTCGGTTTCATGCAGGTGATCGACGCGACGTGTGCGCGTCTGCGGGTTTACGAGCGGGGCAGCGGCGAGACGCTGGCCTGCGGCAGCGGCGCCTGCGCCGCTGCGGTGATCGGGCAGCTTTGGGGGGTGCTCGGTGACGATGTGCGCATGGAGCTGCGCGGCGGCACGCTGCGCATCCAGTGGCGCGGCGAGGGTGAGCCGGTGTTGATGACCGGCCCCGCACAAACCGTTTTCAAGGGGGAACTCGAGTGGGCGAACTGACTGCCAGCAAGGGCGAAGACGCGGCGCCGAAGCTCGCCGAGCGCGAGGTCGTGGCGTTTCTGAAGGCGCATCCGGACTTCATCGCGCGGCATCCCGATCTGATCGAGGCGATCGAGTTGCGTCACAAGGCCGGGTCGGCCGTGTCTCTGATCGAGAAACAGGTCGATCTGCTGCGCGCCAAGAACCAGCGTCTCGAGGACCGTATCCAGCGGATGATGGAGACCGCGCGCGACAACGAGCGGCGCGCCGAGGCGGTGCAGCGTCTGGCGCGGGTGCTGATCCGGGCGCCGTCGCTGGCGGCGGTCGCCGCCGGCCTGCGCAAGAGCATGCGCGAGGACTTCGGGATCGAGCACGTGTTTCTCGGGGTGTCGGGCGGCCAGTTCAAGCGGCACGACATCGATGGCATCGTGCCGATCGAACCCGAGGGGAAGATCGCGCGCGCCTACGAGAATTTCTTCCGTACCCGCCTGATCGAATGCGGCCCGATTGCCGAAGAACACGCCAGGCTGCTGTTCCCGAAGGCGGAGGAAGCCGTCGGCTCGGCCGCGGTGGTGCCGCTGGAGAAGGAAAAGAGCCTCGGCATGGTGGCGCTCGGCAGCGCCGATCCGAAGCGGTTCCAGCCGCGCCAGGGCAAGCTGTTCCTGGAGCTGGTGGCGGAGCTGGTCGCGGCGGCGATCCGCGCGCGGATCTAAGGGCCGTCGCGCCGGCGGACATCGTGACCACCGCGGACGCCGAGCTTCCGGAAGCGGCATTCCTGCAGCCGCTGATCGCGGAGTATCTCGACTACCTGCGCTACGAAAAGCGCTACTCCCCGCATACCTGCGACGCCGCGTGTCGCGATCTGAGGGCGTTCTCGGCGTACTGCGCGCAGGCGCGCGTCCCGTCCCTGCGTCAGATCGACACCCACTTGGTCCGCGCCTATATCGCGGCGCGACATCGTGGCGGCCTCAAGCCGGCGAGCCTGCACCGGCTGCTGTCGATCCTGCGCGGCTTCATGCGCCATCAACAGCGGGCCGGGCGCATCGACGCCAATCCCGCGCAGACCGTCCGCGCGCCGAAACTGCGGCGGACGCTGCCCCCGGTGATCGCTGCGGACACGCTGGGGCAGACCCTGGATCGCGCGCAGGCGCGACTGGCCGCCGGGGGCGATGACGCGGACGGGCAGGCGCTGCAGTGGCGCGACCAGGCCATGATCGAACTGTTCTATTCCGGCGGGCTGCGTCTGGCCGAGCTGCAGCAGCTCGACGCCGCGGCGGTCGACGCCGGGCAGACCGAGATCACCATCGCCGGCAAGGGCAACAAGGAGCGCCGCGTGCTGGTCGGTGCCCCGGCGCGCCGCGCCCTGGACCAGTGGCTGCCGCGGCGGGAGACGCTGGCGCGCGGGGAACCGGCGCTGTTCGTGTCGCAGCGGGGAACGCGGCTGTCGCGACGGGCGATTGCCGAGCGGCTGCGGCTGTGGGCGGGCCGCAACGGCCTGGGGGTCCATCTGCATCCGCACCGGCTGCGCCATTCGTTCGCGACCCATCTGCTCGAATCCAGCGGCGACCTGCGCGGGGTGCAGGAGCTGCTCGGGCATGCGCACCTGTCGACCACTCAGATCTATACCCATCTGGACTGGAAGCGGCTCGCGGCGGTCTACGACGACGCCCACCCGCGCGCGCGGCGCAAGCCCGAAGACGCATCCTAGTCGCGGATCCGGGGGTTTCCGGCGCGGCGTCCGCCGCTGTCGTCCGGGTGCAGGCCGGGTGCCTTGAATCGGGCGGGGATGCCCCCACGATGACAGGACGATTCGACACGAGACGTCCGACATGCAGCAGTTCGATGGCACCACGATCCTGTGCGTGCGCCGCGGAGGGCAGGTCGCCCTCGGCGGCGACGGCCAGGTTTCGATGAACAACACGCGCGTGAAGAACAACGCGCGCAAGGTCCGGCGCCTCTATGGCGACAAGGTCATCGCCGGGTTCGCCGGCGGAACCGCGGATGCGTTCACCCTGTTCGAGCGCTTCGAAGGCAAGCTCGAGAAGCATGGCGGGCAGCTGCTGCGGGCGGCCGTCGAGATGGCGAAGGACTGGCGTACCGACCGCTATCTGCGCAGGCTCGAGGCGCTGCTGATCGTGGCCGATGCCGGCACTTCGCTGATGATCACCGGCAATGGCGACGTCATGGAGCCGGAGGAGCACGGCATCCTCGCGATCGGCTCCGGCGGATCCTTTGCCCAGGCGGCCGCCAGGGCGCTGGTCGACAATACCGATCTGTCCGCGCAGGACATCGTCGAGCGCGCCCTGCACATCGCCGCCGACATCTGCATCTATACCAACCACCACCTGACGATCGAGACGATCGAAGGCGGCAACAGCCAATGAACGATACCTCCGAAACCGCTGCGCTGAGTGCGCAGACCCTGACGCCGCGGCAGATCGTCGCGGAACTGGACCGCCACATCGTCGGGCAGCAGGCCGCCAAGCGGGCGGTCGCCGTCGCGCTGCGCAACCGCTGGCGACGCGCGCAGCTCGACACGGCGCTGCGCGCCGAGATCCACCCGAAGAACATCCTGATGATCGGTCCGACCGGCGTAGGCAAGACCGAGATCGCGCGGCGCCTGGCGAAGCTGGCCAACGCGCCGTTCGTCAAGGTCGAGGCGACCAAGTTCACCGAGGTCGGCTACGTCGGCAAGGACGTCGATACCATCATCCGCGATCTGGTCGATTTCTCGATGAAGATGACGCGCGAGCAGGCGATCAGCGGCATGCGGGGGCGGGCAGAGTCGGCCGCGGAGGAGCGCGTGCTCGACATTCTCTTGCCGCCGCCCAAGGATTTCGGCGAGCCCAGTGCCCAGCGCCAGCAGGAAAACGGCGCCGCGCGCCAGGTGTTCCGCAAGCAGTTGCGGGAGGGCAAGCTTGACGACAAGGAAATCGAGCTCAAGCTCACCCAGGCCAACCCGAAGGTCGAGCTGATGGGGCCGCCGGGTATGGAGGAAATGACCCAGCAGCTGCAGTCGATGTTCGCCAACCTCGGTCAGGGGCGTTCGAAGACGCAGAAGATGAAGGTCAAGGACGCGCTCGCGCAGCTCGTCGAGGAAGAGGCCGCCAAGCTGATCGACGAGGAAGCGATCAAGACCGAGGCGCTGCGCAATGCGGAGGAAAACGGCATCGTCTTCATCGACGAGCTCGACAAGGTCTGCAAGCGTGGCGAGTACGCCGGCGCCGATGTCTCGCGCGAAGGCGTGCAGCGCGACCTGCTGCCGCTGATCGAGGGCTGCACGGTCACGACCAAGTACGGGTCGGTCAAGACTGACCACATTCTGTTCATCGCCTCCGGCGCTTTCCACCTGGCCAAGCCCTCGGACCTGATTCCGGAGCTGCAGGGGCGACTGCCGATCCGGGTCGAGCTCGATGCGCTCAAGGCCGAGGACTTCCTGCGCATCCTGACCGAACCGAACTACGCCCTGACCGAGCAGTACCGGGCCCTGATGGCGACCGAGACGGTCGAGGTGACGTTTGCCGACGACGGCATCCGCCGCATCGCCGAGGTCGCGTGGCAGGTCAACGAGCGGACCGAGAACATCGGCGCCCGGCGCCTGCATACGGTGATGGAGCGCCTGATGGAGGAGATCGCGTTCGATGCGCCGGAACAGCCGGGTTCGCAGCTCCGCGTCGATGCGGCCTACGTCGACCAGCGCCTTGGCGCGCTGGCCGGCGACGAGGATCTGAGCCGCTACATCCTGTGACCGCCGCGGCGTCCGCGACGGGCACCGTCGTCCTGCTGCACGGGCTGGCGCGGACGCCGCGCTCGATGGAACCGCTGGCAAGGGTGCTGCGCGGTGCCGGCTACGGGGCCGTCAACATCGGCTATCCGTCGACGCGCGCGCCGGTCGAGCGCCTCGTCGATACCGTGCTGGCGCCGCGGGTTGCGGCGCTGGCGGGCGCCGCCGGCGAACCGCTCCACTTCGTGACGCATTCGATGGGGGGCGTGCTGTTGCGCGATCTGGTGCGGCGGCACCGGCCGGCCGGACTCGGGCGCGCGGTGATGCTGGCGCCGCCCAACCGCGGCAGCGAGCTGGTCGACCGCCTGGCCTGGCTGGCGCCATTCCGATGGGTCAACGGCCCCGCCGGCGCGCAGCTCGGGACTGCCGTGGACAGTCTGGTCAACCGGCTCGGGCCGGTCGATTTCGAACTCGGCGTGATCGCCGGAACGCGCGCACTCAACCCGCTGTATGCGGCGCTGATTCCGGGCGCCAATGACGGTAAAGTCGCGGTTGAACGCACGCGGGTCGAAGGCATGAGTGATTTTCTCGAAGTGGCGCGGAGCCACACGTTCCTGATGCGGGCGCCGGAGGTGCAGCGTCAGGTGCTCGCGTTTCTGCGCGACGGCCGCTTCGATGTCGATCCGGTCCATGCCGGAGCCGCTCGATGAGCACGGTCGTGCCGCGGTCGATCAAGCTGCGCCGGCAGGCGCGCGAGCTTGAAGTGCAGTGGCCGGACCGGGACGCCGATCATCTGCCCTGCGAGTATCTGCGGGTGTTTTCGCCCAGCGCGGAACTGCGCGGACACGGCCTGCCGGAGCCGATGCTGCTCGGCGGCAAGCGCGAGGTCGCGATCACCAGGGTCGAGCCGGTCGGTCGCTACGCGGTGCGTCTGGTGTTCGACGACGGCCACGACAGCGGCATCTACAGCTGGGCGGTGCTGCGCGAGCTCGCCGACGACTACGAACGCAACTGGTCGCGCTATCTTCACCGTCTCGATGAACACGGGATGTCGCGGGATCGCGACGTCGTCAAGCTGTCGGCGCTGGTCGGGCACTACACGCCGCCGTCGCGGCCCGGCAAGGATTGATCGCGATCCCGGCGCTCAGGCGGGGCGATCGAGGACGGCACCCAGCGGTTCGGCCCGGTGGAACAGGTGCCCCTGTGCGCGGTGTGCGCCGAGGCGCTTGAGGGCATCCAGCGTTTCCTGATTCTCGACGCCCTCGGCGATCGCATCGATCCTGAGCTGCGCGCAGATCCGACAGATGAATTCGACGATCGTCTGGTTGATCGGATCGCTGAGCAGGTTGAGGGTATAGCCCATGTCGATCTTCAGTCCGTCGACCTCGAGCGTGCGCAGATAGTCGAACGAGGTGAAGCCGCTGCCGAAGTCGTCGAGCAGGATCCGGTAGCCACGCGAGCGCAGGTTGCGTACGAAGTCACGCGCGCGATTGAGGTTGGACAAGGCCGCGGTTTCGGTGATTTCGAAGCAGATGCATTCCGGCGGAACCGCGTAGCGGTCGAGCATGCGCATCAGATAGCGGGCGAACTGGTCGTCGGAGATGCTCGGCCCGGTGAGATTGATCGATACGTACGACAGCGGCAGCCTGCCGCGCAGGCGGATATGCGTCTGCAGCATCTCCAGCGTGCGGCGGACCACCCAGCGGTCGATGCGGCCGGCGAGGCCGAAGCGATTGGCCGCGCCGAGGAACGCGCTCGGGGGTGACAGCTGCCCGTCCTCCCCCTGGACGCGGATCAGGATCTCGTAGGCGGGAACGCCGTCGCCGTCGATCGGTACGATGCGTTGTGCGAACAGTTCGACGCGGTTGTCCGCCAGCGCCTCCTCGATCCGCGAGGCCCAGTCCATGTCGGCATGGGCCTGACGGATGTCCTCGTCGCTGCCGTGGTAGAGCTGGATCCGGTTGCGTCCCCGGCGCTTGGCGATGTAGCAGGCGGTATCGGCCTGGCTCATGACCTGTTCGGCGCTGCCGGAGCTGGCATCGACGACGCTGATGCCGATGCTGGCGCCGATCTGGAAACTGCGGTCATGATGGCTGAACCGGAACCCGCGGATCGCCTGGGACACCTGCTCGGCAATCGCCAGCGCCCTCTCCGGAAGCGTCTCGGGCAGGATCGCGGCGAACTCGTCGCCGCCCAGGCGGCACAGCAGCGCCTGCGGCGGTAACGCCACCTTGAGTTCCGGTGCGAGCGCCCGCAACAGGCGATCGCCGACCGGATGCCCGCAGGTATCGTTGATCAGCTTGAACTGGTCGAGGTCCAGATACAGCACGCAGTGCACCGCATCGCTGCTGCGCGCGGTTTCGAGGCGGTGGGCCAGCTCGGCCTCGAACTCGCGCCGGTTCGGCAGGTCGGTCAGCGGGTCGTGGCTGGCCTGATAGACGAGTTGGTCGGACAGCAGGCGGGTGTGGGTCAGGTCGTGGAACACGATCACGCTGCCGAGCAGGTCGCCGTGCCGGCCGTGCAGCGGCGTCAGCGCGCATTCGACCGGACGCCTGTGCCCGTCGGCGGTTTGCAGCTGGGCGAACCGTGGTAACGCATTGCCGGCGTCACCGCCGATGATGTCCGCAGTCGGGTCGGCGATGCGCGCGCCGCCGCGCTCGCCGTAGAGCCGGATGCGCGTATCGAAGGGCTGGCCGACGAGCTCGTCCGCGGCGTGGCCGATCAGGCGCGTGGCGGCGTCGTTGCAGTAGCGGATGCGGCCGCTGGCATCGCAGCGGATCACGGCGTCGGCGATACCGCTGAGGGTGACCTGCGCCAGCTCCTTTTCCTCGAACAGCGCGTCCTGGTCGCGGCGCCGCTGCGAGACATCCTGGACCTGCGAGATGAGGTGCAGGGCGGTGTCGTCCTCGGCGCGCATCAGCGAGGTGTCGACCTGGGCGTAGATGATCGCGCCGGATTTGTGCAGGTAGCGCTTCTCCTGCGTGACGCTGAGGGCGGCGCCCTGGCGCAGCAGCTCGAGCAGTTCCCGTTCTGCGCGGCGGTCGTCGACGTGCGTCAGATCGGCAACCGTCTGCTCGAGCAGGTCCTGCTCGGTGTATCCGAGCATGTCGCACAGCGCACGGTTGACGTCGTGCCAGCGGCCGTCGAGATCGATCAGGGCCAGTCCGATCGGGGCGTTGTCGAAGATCTGCCGGAACAGACGCTCGCTGGCGCGCAGGGCCAGCTCGGCGGTCTTGCGGGCCTCGATGTCGGCAAGACTGCCGATCACGCGCAGCGGCTTGCCGTCCGGGGTCCGTTCGATGATGCGGCCGCGCTCCAGGACCCATTTGTAGTGGCCGTTCCTGCAGCGCAGGCGGTGTTCGCTGTGATAGGCGTCGGCGCAGCCGGTGAGATGGTCGTCGAGCGCGGCCTCGGCCGCCGCCAGATCGTCCGGATGGACACGGGAGACCCAGACTTCGGCGGTATCGGACAGCTCGCCTTCGGCATAGCCGATGATGGCCAGATACTCACGCGAATAGGTTACCTTGTCGGTGTCCACATGCCAGTCCCACAGGCCCAGGCCCAGCTCCTCCATCGCCCAGCGCCACAGCAGCGGATCGCTGGCGATCTGCTGCGGTGCGACGGGCCTGGAGTGGGCGATCAAGGGCGGGGGCTCCGTGATGGATCGGGATCGGTGGCCGGGGAAGGTCGCACGATAGCGACTTCGGCCATCACTGCGCCAGTACAGGCGCCCGCCGCCTGACCCCGCGGGCTACAATGGCGCTCTTTGGCAGCAGTGCCCGTTCCGTCATGTCATCCAAACAGAAGTCCGGCTATACCCATTTCGGTTACGAGGAAGTCCCGGTCGGCGAGAAGCAGCAACGTGTCGCCGGGGTGTTTACGTCGGTGGCGCGCCGCTACGACCTGATGAACGATCTCATGTCGTTCGGCATCCATCGCCTGTGGAAGCGTTTTGCCGTCGATCTGGCCGGCGTCCGCGCCGGCGAGCGCGTCCTCGATGTCGCCGGCGGAACCGGCGACCTGACCCGTGCCTTCGCGCAGGCGGTCGGGCCGCGGGGCATGGTGGTGCTGTCGGACATCAACGCGGCGATGCTCGGCGAGGGGCACCGTCGCCTGCTCGACCGCGGCGTGGTCAACGTGCCGCTGGTCCAGGCCAACGCCGAGAAGCTGCCGTTCAATGAGGGCAGCTTCGACTGCATCACGATCGGCTTCGGCTTGCGCAACGTCACCGACAAGGAGGCCGCGCTGAGGTCGATGACCCGCTGCCTGAAGCCTGGCGGGCGTCTGCTGGTGCTGGAGTTTTCCAAGCCGCTCAACGAGACCCTGGCGCGCGCCTACGACCAGTATTCGTTCAAGCTGCTGCCGATGATGGGGCGGATGGTCGCGCGCGACGAGGATTCCTATCGCTACCTTGCGGAGTCGATCCGCATGCACCCGGACCAGCAGACGCTCAAGGGCATGATGGAGCGCGCGGGGCTCGACCGGGTGCAGGTCTACAACCTCACCGGGGGCATCGTCGCGGTGCATCGCGGATTCCGCCTCGAATGACGGCGCCGGCGTTGCTGTGCGCGACCCTGGAGGTCGCGCTGAATCGGTATCTGAGCCTGGAGCCTGAGGTGCTGGGCGAATGCGAATCCCTGTCGGGAAGGGCGATCGAACTGGCCTCGACGATGCCGCCGTGGTCGCTGTACGTCGAGTTCCACCGCGGCGGGGTGCGGGTGCTGTCCGAACGCGATGCCGGCGACGTCAGTGTCAGCGGTACGCCCGGGCAGCTGCTGCGGCTCCTCGGATCCGTCGCTCAGGGCCGCAGCGGGCTGCCCGAAGGCCTGCGGATCGACGGCGACGTCGAGCTGTTGCGCCGGTTCAACCGGATGCTGGCCAGGGTCGGATTCGATCCGGAAGAGATCGCGAGCCGATGGCTCGGTGATGCGCCGGCCCATCGCCTGCTCGGCACCGTGCGCAGCGTGCTGGGGTGGGGGCGCCGGACGGCGGATACCCTGGCTCTGGACACCGCGGAGTATCTGCGCGAGGAGACGCGCGATCTCGCACGTGGCGCGGACGTGGACGAATGGATGGACGACGTCGACCGCCTGCGCGACGACGTGGCGCGTTTCGAGGCGCGCCTGCAACGCCTGGAGCCCGAATCAGAATCATGAAAGCGGCGACGTTCCGGTTTTCCCGGCTGAGCCGGGTCTGGCAGATCCGGCGGGTCAGCACGCGCTACGGCCTGCGCGAGTTTCTGGACGGCAAGCCGCGAGGGGACGGGCGCCCACGGGGCGAGCGCCTGCGTCTGGCGCTGGAGGAACTCGGGCCGGTATTCATCAAGTTCGGGCAGGCCCTGTCGACGCGTCCGGATCTGGTGCCGCCGGACATCGCGGTCGAACTGGCCAAGCTGCAGGATCGGGTGCCGCCTTTCTCCGGCGAAGTCGCGCGTCAGATCATCGAATCGGAACTCGGGCGTCCGCTCGAGGAAATGTTCGACGACTTCGAGTCCGAGCCGTTGGCATCCGCGTCGGTGGCGCAGGTGCATGGCGCGCGCCTGAAGGGCGGTGACGACGGGGAGCCGGGTCTGGAGATCGTCGTCAAGGTGCTGCGTCCGGGCATCGAGGCCGTCATCCGCGACGACATCGAGCTGCTGCATACGCTGGCGCAGATGGCCCATCGCTTCTCCGCCACCGCGCGGCGCCTGCGGCCGCGCGAGATCGTCGCCGAGTACGAGAAGGTCCTGCTCGACGAGCTCGACCTGATGCGGGAGGGCGCAAACTGTTCGCAGCTGCGCCGCAACTGGCTGGGGTCGGAGCTGATCTACCACCCGCTGGTGCACTGGGACTACACCCGCACCCGGGTCCTGGTCATGGAGCGCATCCACGGGATTTCGATCCGCGAACTCGACCAGTTGCGCGAACTCGGCGTCGATTTCACCGTGCTGTCGGAGCGCGGCGTCGAGATCTTCTTCAAGCAGACGTTCCGCGACAATTTCTTCCACGCCGACATGCATCCCGGCAACATCTTCGTCGATGCCTCCGATCCGGCTCATCCGAGCTACCTCGCGGTGGACTTCGGCATCGTCGGGCAGCTGACGCCGTCCGACCAGCGCTACCTGGCGGAGAATTTCTACGCCTTCTTCAACCGGGATTACCGGCGCGTCGCGGAGCTGCACGTCGAATCCGAGTGGATTCCGGCGGATACCCGGGTCGAGGAGTTCGAAGCGGCGGTCCGCACGGTGTGCGAGCCGATCTTCCAGCGTCCGCTGCGCGACATCTCCTTCGGCTTCTTCCTGCTGCGCCTGTTCCAGATCGCGCGACGTTTTGACTATCAGGTCCAGCCGCAGCTGGTGCTGCTGCAGAAGACGCTGCTGCAGATCGAGGGCTTGGGGCGACAGCTGAACCCGGATCTGGATCTGTGGAAGACCGCCAAGCCGATCATGGAAGAATGGATGCGGCGGCGCCTCGGGCCGGCCGCGACGCTGGAACGGATGCGCGCGAACATGCCGACGCTGGCCGAGTCGCTGCCGGAGCTGGCGCATCAGGCGCTGCGGCACCTGTCGCGCGGCGAGGGCCTGGGCGGCGGCCTCGGGCGCCGCGAACTGCAAGCGCTGCAGCGGCAGATGGAACAGTCCAGCCGGCGGCAGTTGCGGATGATCGCCGCCGGGGCGCTGGCGTTCTGTTCGGCCCTGGTCTACGTGTCCGGAAAGGGCTGGATGCTGAGTGGGGTGCCGCTGCTGAGCGCGGTGCTGGCCGCCGGCGCAGTCTGGCTGGCTTATCGCGCGCTCAGGGGCGAGCGGGACTGAGTGCCCGCTGCGGCAGCGGCGGGCAACGGCGGAATCTGACGAGGCGGTGCGGGCGGCGGGGCGTCCAGCGACGGGCTCAGGCGCAGGTGCACCGGATGCAGCGGCACGCCGCTCTCGCTGCGCGCGATGAACTCCGAGGGCGGGACCAGTTCGATGCCGAGCTCCGCAAGGTGCGGTAGCTGTTCGGCCAGGACCGCGAGGGTTTCCGGGTGCGGATGGCCGATCGCCAGCGCTGCGCCGCGCTTCTGCGCCATCGCGATCAGGCGCTGGAACTGCACCCGCACGGCGGCGAATCCCCGTTCGTGATCGAGAAACACGCGCCGCCGGGTGGCGGCGATGCCGTAGGCGCGTGCCATCGGGTAGGCGATGCTCTGTGCGCTGGTCATGCTGTCGACGAAATAGCCGACGCGGCGCAGGCTCAGCTCGCGCATCAGCCAGTGCATCATGCTGCGGCTGGCAGTGGCGCTACTGCCCTGGTGGTTGTTGACCCCGACCGCATACGGCACTGCGTCGAGCAGGCGTTCGAGCTGGGCGTGGCGTTGCGCCGCCGGCTGGCTCGCGGCAAGCGCCAGCGGGTGTACCGGTCCGGCGACGGGTTGCAGCGGGAGATGGACCAGGACTTCCTTGCCGGCGTTATGGGCGATCTGCGCGAGTTCGCGCGTGCGCGGGGCGTCGGGCAGGAACGAGCAGGCGACCGCGCCGGGCAGTGCGATGGCCGCCCGTCCCTCGGTCCAGGCATAGCCGAGGTCGTCGATGATGATGCTGATCAGCGCGCCGGCCTGAGCCGACGGGCTCAGGCCGATGGCCAGCAGCAGGAGCCACGCGGATCCGAGAATGCGCCAGCGCGGCTGGCCGCCGCAGCGGCGGGCGGCGCTGCGCCTGCGTGGCCCGAGGTGGCGTGCCACGCAGGGTCGCATCGTCAGCGGTTCTGGACGATGACCAGTCCCCGCAGCACATTGAGCGCTTCGTAGAGGACGTAGTCGTTCTCGGCCAGTTCGCGCGAGGCCTTGGCTTCCTTCTCCTGCTCTTCGCGTTTCTTCGCGATCTCGTCCTTGTGCTCGGCGTCGCCGTTCTCGTTGGCGAGACTGTTGGCCAGGTCGGCCTCGGTGATCGGATCGAAGCCGGAGGATTCGCCGTCATCCTTCTTGGTGACCGGCAACGGGCGGACGGTGATGTCCGGGTCGATGCCCTCGGCCTGGATCGAACGGCCTGCCGGGGTGTAGTAACGCGCAGTGGTGATCTTGATCGCGCCTTCGTTCGACAGCGGCAGGATCGTCTGCACCGAGCCCTTGCCGAAGCTGCGCGAGCCGAGCAGGACCGCGCGCTTCTGGTCCTGCAGCGCACCGGCGACGATTTCGGAGGCTGACGCCGAACCGCCGTTGATCAGCACCACGATCGGCTTGCCCTTGAGCAGGTCGCCGCCGCTGGCGCTGAACTGGCGTTGCGCTGCGGCTTCGCGGCCCTTGATCGTGACGATGGCGCCGCGATCGAGGAAGTTGTCGCTGACCTTGACGGCGGCGTCGAGGACCCCGCCGGGGTTGTTGCGCAGATCGAGCACCAGGCCGTCGAGCGGGCCGTCCTTCTGCAGCTTGTCGAATTCGCGCAGCAGCGTCGGTTCGGTTTCGGTGGTGAAGCTGGAAATGCGCAGATAGCCCATGTGCGGGGCGAGCATGCGGCTGCGGACGCTGGCGACCTTGATGATGTCGCGTTCGATCTCGACCACCTTCGGCGCGGCTTCGCCGTCGCGGATCAGCGTCAGCTTGATCGACGTGCCGGGTTCGCCACGCATCTTGGAGACTGCATCGCTCAGGGTCAGGCCCTTGACCGGGGTTTCGTCGATCTTGACGATCAGGTCGCCCGAGAGGATGCCGGCTTTCGCCGCCGGGGTGTCATCGATCGGGGCGACGACGCGGACGAAGCCGTCCTGCATCTGGACTTCGATGCCCAGTCCGCCGAACTTGCCGGTGGTGGCAATGTTCATGTCGCGGAATTCGTCCTTGTCCAGGTAGGCCGAGTGCGGATCCAGGCCCCCGAGCATGCCGCGGACGGCGTTTTCGAGCAGGGTCTCGTCGTCGACCGGCTCGACATAGTCCGATTTCACCCGGTTGAGGATCTCGACGAAGGTTTGCAGATCCTTCAGCGGCAGGTTTTCCGAGGCCGTCGATTTGTCGGCCAATACGCCCGACGTCAGGCTCACCGAGGCGCCGATCAGGATGCCGGCGGCGGTGGCCAGCGGAACGCGGAAATTCAAGGACATGGAGCGAAGGTTCGGAATCTGTGCAGGTTTGTGAAGATAGCAACTGTCAGACTGCGCGAAAAGCGCCGGGTTCCGCGACGGGCTGCCGTTCAGCGCGCCAACCAGCGCCGCGGGTCAATTGCATCGGCCTTGTGGCGAAGCTCGAAGTAGACGCCAAACTGTTCGTGACCGCCGGTGTTGCCGGCGCGGGCGATCACCTGCCCGGCCTTGACGCCGTCGCCGACCTTGACCGTGGTCGAGCTGTTGTGGCCATAAAGGCTGTAGTAGCTGCCTTCGTGCTCGATCAGCACGATCAGTCCGTAGCGGTGCATCCAGCCGACGTAGACGACGCGACCGCGGGCGACGGCCTTGACCGGGTCGCCTTCGTCGGCGGCGATCCAGTGCCCCTTCCAGTTCAGCTTGCCGCCGGCCTTCTGCGCGCCGTAGCTCGCGAGCAGTTTGCCGCGGACCGGCCACGGGAGCTTGCCCTTGAGCTTGGTGAACGGCTGGTCGTAGAAGCGGTTGTCTGCCGGGAGGTCCGACAGGGTGTCGCGCAGGCGTTCGATCAGCTGTTGGATCGAACGTTCGTCGGCCTGCAGCTGCTTCAGGGTTCCGCGCTCGTCCGTCAGGCGTTTCTTGATCTTGTTCAACGCGTTGCGGCGATCTCGCTGGGATTGTTCGAGTCGCTTGAGGGTGGTTTCGCGGCTGCGCGCGATTTCGCTGAGACGCTCGACTTCCGTCTGCAGGCGCTCGGTGAGTTCGTCCAGTGCCCGGACCCGCTGCTGGATCTCGGTGAGCACGCCGGTCTGCGCGCGCTGCAGGTAGTCGTAGTAGACCAGGATGCGGCCGACGTGCTGGGCATCGTTCTGTCGCAGCAGCAACTGCGTCTGTCCCTGCCGGCCGACCATGTACGCGGTGCGCATCTGCCGGCGCAGCGACTCCAGTCCGCCCTTCAGCGCCTGCTCGGCCTCCTCGCGCTCCGCGGTGGTGGTTTCGATGCGCCGCTTCTGGTCGGCAATCTGGCTGCGCTGGGCTTCGGCCTCCTCGCGCAGGGTCGCGGCCTGGCGCTCGAGCGCCTGCAGCTCCCGGGTCAGCGCATCCTGGTCGGATTGTTGCTTCTCGATCGCGCGGGTCAGCTTGGCGATGCGGCTCCGGACCTGTTCGAGCGAAGCCTGCTGCTTGCCGAGGTCGGAGGCGGCCTGCACGCCCGGGCAGAGCAGCAGGCACAGACAGACGATCAGGAGATTGGTCCGGAACATGCGATAATGCTAGCCGGTTTCCCCACCTGACTGGGGCGGAACCGGGAACGATCCCGGTGCTGCCTCGACGAATTACCCATCCAATCGGAAAAGATGGACCAGATCCTCGAATTTGCCGGCAACCATCCCGTCCTGTTCGCGATGCTGGGCGGCGCAATCGCCCTGTTTGTCGCCAACGAGGTGCATGCGGCCGTGGCCGGTGGCAAGCGGCTCAACGTCACCGAGGCCGTGCGCCTGATCAATGACCGCGATCCGATCATTCTCGACGTGCGCAATCCGGCTGATTTCAAACGCGGCCATCTGCTGCATGCGCAGAGCGCGCCGCTGGCGAAGCTCGACGAGCACATGGGCCGTATCGGCAAGGACAAGGCGCGCCCGGTGCTGGTGTATTGCGCGATCGGTTCGAGCTCGAGCACCGCGGCCGACAAGCTCAAGAAGAGCGGCTTCGCCGAGGTTTACCCGCTGCGCGGCGGGATCAACGCGTGGGTTGGCGCCAACCTCCCGGTGACGACCAAGTGAAACCGGTGCGCATGTACAGCACCCTGATGTGTCCATTCTGCGTGATGGCACGGCGCCTGCTGGCGGCCAAGGGCGCGCATGTTGATGAAATCAGGGTCGACGAGGTGCCGGGGCGCCGCGCCGAGATGACCCAGCTTACCGGGCGCCACACGGTGCCCCAGATTTTTGTCGGAGACGTACACGTGGGCGGCTGCGACGACTTATACGCCCTGGATCGCAGCGGGCGTCTCGATTCACTTCTCAACGATTGAACAAACCAAACATGAGCGAAACCCAGAATTCCGGCGCGGCCGGTCAGACGCCGCCGACCGGCCAGCCCGGCAAGGAAGCGCGCCAGGTCGTGGTGCAGAAGATCTACGTCCAGGATGCTTCGCTTGAGGTGCCACTGGCGCCGCAGATCTTTGCCCGGCAGTGGCAGCCGAAGATGGACGTGCAGGTCAACACCGGCGTCAAGGCGGTGGACGAGGCCAACTTCGTCGTGACGGTGTCGCTGACCGTCACCGCCAAGCTCGGGGACGACGTGGCGTTTCTCGCCGAGGCACATCAGGCTGGCGTGTTCACCGTCACCGGTTTTGCCAACGACGCAGAGAAGCAGGCGGTTCTCGGGGGCTACTGCCCCGGCATGGTGTTCCCGTTCGCGCGGGAGACGATCGCCGACCTGGTGCAGCGGGGCGGGTTCCCGCAGGTGCTGCTGCAGCCGATCAACTTCGAAGCCCTGTACCTGCAGCATCTGAACCAGCAGAAGGCGCAGGCTGCCGCGGCAGCTTCGGCCGAACAGACGTCCGGACAGAGCGCCTGATCCTCACGGGTCGGTCGCCGTCCGGCAGACCGTCAGGAGTGGATTTCGTCGATGGAGGGATGACGCCATGATGCATCACGTTGGAGTCATCGGAGCCGGGTCCTTCGGGACGGCGCTGGCCATTCAGCTTGCGCGCCGGGGCTCGCCCACGCTGCTGTGGGGCCGCGATTCCGAGCGGATCGCGCAGATGCAGTCCGAACGCGAGAACCAGCAGTACCTTCCGGGCTGTCATTTCCCGGTCAAGCTGGTGGCGACGTCCGATCTCGAGGCGACGGTCGCGGAATCCGAGGATCTTCTGATCGCGACCCCGTCGCACGCCCTGCGCCAGACGCTGCAGGTGCTGCGGCCGCTGTTGCGCCCCGGGCAGGGTATCGCCAGCGCTTGCAAGGGACTGGAGCCGCGGACCAGCCATCTGGTGCACGAGGTGATCGAGGCCGAGGTCGGGCCGGAGCATCCGATGGCGGTGATTTCGGGGCCGACCTTCGCCAAGGAGCTCGGGCTGGGATTGCCGACCGCGGTGACGATCGCCTCTCCGGATCAGGGCTTCGCCGAGCGCATCGCGATGCGGATGCACGGGGATGGCTTCAGGGCCTACTGGACGGACGATCTGCCGGGCGTCGAGATCGGCGGTGCGGCCAAGAACGTCATGGCGATCGGCGTCGGCATCGCCGACGGCCTCGGACTCGGCGCCAATACCCGCGCGGCGCTGATCACGCGCGGCATGGCGGAGATCATGCGGTTGGCGGAGGCGCTCGGCGCGCGTGCCGAGACCCTCATGGGCCTGGCCGGCATGGGTGATCTGGTGCTGACCTGCACCGACAACCAGTCCCGCAACCGGCGCATGGGGCTGTTGCTGGCGCAGGGGCGGACGGTGAACGAGGCGATTCACGAGATCCGACAGGTCGTCGAGGGGGTGCGCGCGGCGCCGGAGGTGTTGCGTCTGGCCAGGCGCGTGGAGGTGGACATGCCGATCACGGCTGCGGTGACTGCGGTTCTCGATGGCGACCTGTCTCCGGTGGAGGCGGTGCGCGCGCTGGCGACACGGCCGGCCAAGGCGGAGACTGACTAGCTCTCGTCGCCGCCGGGCGCGAAGTCCAGCTGGCGCCAGGCTTCGTAGACGGCGATCGCCGCTGCGTTCGACAGGTTCAGGCTGCGCGAGCCGGGACGCATCGGCAGCA
The DNA here is from genome assembly GCA_028698335.1 of Nevskiales bacterium. Taxonomy (GTDB): domain Bacteria; phylum Pseudomonadota; class Gammaproteobacteria; order Nevskiales; family Nevskiaceae; genus Solimonas. The sequence goes on from JAQVDP010000016.1 coordinate 69,746, forward strand.
GCAGCCGCTGCGATTCCGGAATCTGTCCGATCACCGACTCGGGGAGTCCGCGCGTCTCCGGGCCGAACAACAGGATGTCGCCGCTGCGATACCGGGCACGGTCATAGCGCTGCCGACCGCGCGTCGTGAACGCAAAAATCCGGGCGTCGGCGAATTGCCGGCGCAGATCGTCGAGCGAGTGGTGCTCGCGGACATGCGCCAGTTCGGCGTAGTCCAGCCCGGCGCGGCGCACCGATTTCTCGTTCAGATGAAAGCCGAGCGGATGGATCAGGTGCAGCTCGGCGCCGGTGTTCGCGCACAGGCGGATGATGTTGCCGGTGTTCGGTGGGATCTCGGGCTGGTACAGCGCGACGCGGATCATCGGGTCAGCGTCGCGGATCCGGGCGCTCGGCGCCGCAGGACCAGCACACCTCGAACGTGACTGGCGATTCCTCGCCGCAGTCGCAGCGCCACTGGCCGTGTGCGTGCCGCCTGCGCTCGTACTCACGCAACAGCTCGAGCGCGCGCGGACGATCGCGGTCGTCGCTGAGGATCAGGCGGGGGTAGGCGTTGGCGGGCAGTTCGCCGCGGCCGCTCCACAGGCCCGATCCGGTAATGCTGACCTCGATCGAATGAGATGCCAGCATTGCCCGCAGGATCTCGGCCTCGACCGGATCGGCGGCTTCGTAAAGGGTGTTCATGGAGCGCGAATAGCCGTTGTCGCGTGCGTTGACAGCACCATGGGCGGAGCCTAGGCTCCCGCGTGAATTCAGTCCAGCGGATCCCTCGATGAGAAGACTTTTCGCATACGCAGTCGCCGCGGCCTTGTCGATGGGCGTAGCGACCGCCACTGCGCAGGCCGACAGCGCGGTCATCGACGAAGCCCCGTCCGCTCCGGCCATGGTTGTCGACCTGGTCGTGATCCGGCCCCTGAGTCTGGCGATGACGATCGTCGGGACCGGGCTGTATGTCATCCAGTTGCCGCTGGATCTGATCCAGATGGACTTCGAGACCCCCGCCCGCAAGCTCGTCGTCGAACCGGCGCAGTACACGTTCACGCGGCCGCTCGGTCAGCTCGAGTAATCCGTCGGGCCTTGCGTGGCCCTTCGTCAATCGCGCCGGATCCAGGCGGCCAGCATGTGCCGATGGCGGCGTCGTGATGCTTGACCCCGGATACTCTACACGGTAGCGTCTGCTCAATAACTGAAGAAGCGCCTAGAATCCGGCTGTTCGACCGGAGTGTGGTCTTCTCAGCCACTGCGTGGCCGAACCGAATCGGCGCCGCGCGAACGTGCGATAGAGATGGAGAGCGTCTGTTGATAAGGGGAGCGGCGAGTCCGGCCGGGGCGTCCGCATGGACGCACGCGGGCCTTGATGTTGCAGCGACATCGGGTGTGCTCGCAGGCTGGGGTGCGTCCGAATCTCTCTCCTCGATTTTCTGTTCAGGAATGGCTGCCGCTCGATCCGCGGCGGTCTCGTCGCGTGCGTGTCCGTTGGATATGTCAGGGGGGCGCGGCTTTCGCCCGCCACGAACATGAGTCAAGCCGGGGTCGGCGGCGGTCACATGGCAAGGGATGACGGCAGCTGCCGTGTCCGCGCGATGTCCGAGTCCGTTGTGCCCCCGGGTTCTTTAGGAGGGTTGTTCATGCGGGATGATCAGATGTTGGGGGCGGGGCGGGTGCGTGCGGGTCGCGACCCGGGCGTGGGGCGGCTGCTCGGCTGCGGTCTGGGACTGGCGGCGGCGGGCTTGTTCAGTGCGCCGGCGCTCGCGACCAATGGCTACTTTTCTCACGGTTACAGCGCGTCGCAGAGCGCGATGGGTGGTGCCGGAACGGCACTGGTGGAGGACGCGCTGGTTGCGGCGATCAATCCGGGTGCGTCGGTCTGGATCGGCAACCGCATGGACGTCAACCTTGCGCTGTTCGCGCCGATCCGCGACTACACCGCGAGCGAACGCGGCCCCGACGCGCAGCAGAGCATCTTCTCCATCAGTCCGGGCACGATCCGTAGCGACAACGATCTGTATTACATCCCCGGCTTCGCGGTGAACTGGGCCATCGATGAGACCCAGAGCTGGGGCATCGCGGTCTACGGCAACGGCGGGATGAATACCGAGTATCACGGGAACACCGCGCACTTCGCCCAGGGGCTGGCGATGCAGGACCCGACCGGTCTGCTGCTCGACATCAATTTCGAGACCGAATGCCAGGGAACCTTCGGCGGTGGCCCGCCGGTCGAAGGCGCCGAAGACCAGGCCGGCCTGTGCGGCAACGACGATCCGACCGCGGGGGTCGACCTGATCCAGTTGTTCATCACGCCGTATTACTCGCGCAAGATCGGCGAGCGCACCTCGATCGGCATTTCGCCGATCATCGCCGCGCAGCGGTTCCGGGCAGACGGCCTGAAGGCGTTCGCACGGTTTTCGAACTCGCCGGACAATGTTTCCGACAACGGCTTCGACTACTCCTACGGGTACGGTGGTCGCATCGGTTTCCTGACGGGGGCGATTCCGGGCTTCGGATTCGGTGCTTCGTATCAGACGAAGATCAAGATGACCGAGTTCGACAAGTACAAGGGACTGTTCGCCGAGCAGGGCGGCTTCGACATTCCGTCGTCCTGGAACGTCGGCATCTCGGCGCACCTGAGCGAAAACCAGCGCCTGGCGCTCGACTGGCAACGGATCAACTTCAGTGAGGTGCGCTCGGTCGGCAATTCACTGGATCCGAACCGCTTCGTGAACGGATGTGCGCTGCCGGTGCTGCTCGGCGACTTCCTTGCCGACAATCCGCTGTTCGACGTGCTGATCAATGCGCCCGAGAAGGATCCGAGCGCCTGTCTCGGCGCGGCGACCGGCCCCGGGTTCGGGTGGGAGGACATGGATGTCTACAAGGTCGGTTACCAGCTCAAGTTCGCGAGCTTCAAGTTCCGCGTGGGCTACAGCATGACCAAGCAGCCGATTCCGAGTCGCGAGGTCCTGTTCAACGTCCTGGCGCCGGCGGTGATCGACAATCACTACACCGCCGGCCTGTCGTACCAGATGTCCACCGCGCTGGGCTTCGAGTTCGCGCTGATGTATGCCGAGGACAACCCGGTCAAGGGCAAGAACCCCCTGAGCAACACCGATGCCACGGTGATCGATCTGATCGGCTTCGGGGCCAGCACCGACCAGGCCTTCGGAGAGGATCCGCAGGATCAGGATCTGTCGCTCGACATGCATCAGTGGCAGGCGGTTTTCGGCGTCAGCTACCGTTTCAAGTAAGCGTCGCGGCCCGGCGCGGACCATCAGAACAAGAGGAGAGACAAGGATGAAAACCAAGCGTATGCGTGTGCCGGCGGGGATCCTCGCGCTGTGCGGTTCGGTGCTGGCGATGCTGTCGACCGTTGCGTCGGCCGCCGCGCTGCAGCCTTACGTTCTGGCCTACAGCACCGACGCCGCACTGCAGGCGGAGACCGATGCTGTCGTCGGCAAGCTCACGGGGGCGGGATTCGAGGTCATCGGTCAGTACAGCCCGTACGACGGAACCGTCGTCATCGGGGTCACCAGCGACGCCCTCAAGCAGGCCGCCGCGGCCACCGAGATGGGCGGGTTCGCCGCCGCCGAACACGTTGCGCTGACGTCGGTCAACGGTGCGGTCCAGGTCAGCTATCTGAATCCGCCGTACATGGCCGCGGCGTATCGGCTGAAGACGGATCTGGCAGACGTCGCCGCAGCGATGACGGCCGCGCTGGGCGCCGAGAAGACTTTCGGGACCGAGAAGGGGCGTGATGCCGACGACCTGCAGAAGTTCCACTACATGGTGGGCATGGAGTACTTCGACGACACCTACAAGCTCGGCAGTTACGACAGCTACGAGGACGCCGTGAAGGCGGTCGAGGCCAACCTGGAGAAGAACGTCGGCGGTGCGGCGAAGGTCTATCGCGTTGATGTGCCGGGCAAGCAGCAGACCGTGTTCGGGGTGTCGCGAGCGAAAGTCGGAGACGAGCGCGCGAATGACCGTCACATCATGCAGGACGTCGTCGATGCATCGTTCGACATCAAGACCAGTGCCTATCTGCCGTATCAGATGATGGTCAATGGCAAGGATGTCGTGGCCCTGCACATGCGCTTCCGCATGGCGGTCTGGCACCCGGACCTGACGATGGTGACCTTCGGCAAGCTGATGTCGAGCCCCGGCGCGATCCAGGAGCTGCTGGATGAAGTCGCCGGCGGCGACGCCAAGAAGGACTTCAGCTTCTGACGACGTTCCGGGCGGTGGTCCGCGTGTCGCGGACGCCGCCCGGGCGGCCTGGCCTAGGGCTTGATGTAGGCGCAGGCCTCTTCGATCTGCAGGCGCGCCAGTTCGGCGACGCCGGATTCGACGATGCGCACATCCGGGAGCACCCGGTCACGCCCGATCTGCCGGGCTTCGAGCGTATTGTTGCAGACGCGGAATTCGACGCCCTTGAACATCAGGGTGTCGACCAGCGCGTCGTAGCTGTTGCCGTGTTCGTCGGCGTTGCCCGAGAGCAGAAAATCGATTCCGCGGCCGAGCGCCACCACGACGATGCGCGTGTCCGGGCGTGCCTTCAGGTGATTGGTGATGTTGCGAATCGCCGGAATCGCGCGAGCGGTGTCGGAGATGTGATAGACGACGTGATGCGGCTTGGCGCCGGTGTTCGCGCTGACGGCGCCGGTGCCCAGCAGCGCGGAGGCGGCCGCCAGCCGGCGCAGCAGGCCGCGGCGCTGCGAGTTGGTGGGGGCGTCATCCTTCGGGGCGTGGTCCATGAGGCTTCCGGTGGTTGCGGGAGAATGTCGATGGTCGGACGGAACGGCGACCGCTGTCGAGTCAGACGTCCGACCGGGATTTGCGGGTTTTGTTCGCCTTGCGGGCGGTCCCGGGCGGCTTGCAGGCCGCGGTGACCGCCGTGAAATGGGTCTGCAGGAAGGCGGCGCCGCGCTCGAGCACGTAGTAGCGGAAGGCCTCGGCGGCCGGCGACAGCGTGCGCGAACGGACATGCACGATGTGCCAGTGGCGCATCAGCGGCATGCCTTCGATCGGCAGGCAGCGCAGGCGCGCGGACGCCAGCTCGACTTCCGCGGTGTGCAGCGACAGGAACGACAGCCCCATGTTCGCCATCACCGCCTGCTTGATGCTTTCGTTGCTGGTCATCTGCATGATCACCGGCGGGTCGATGTGCCACTGGCCGAACACGCTTTCCATCGCCAGCCGCGTTCCGGAGCCGTGTTCGCGGATGATGAAGGCCTCGCCCGACAGCATCTCCGGGGTGACCTGGGCGCGGTCGGCAAGTCGATGCCCGGCGCCGGCGACGACCGCCAGCGGGTGGGGCGCGAAGGGTTCGGCGCGCGTGTCGAGTTCGCGTGGCGGCCGCCCCATCACGGCCAGATCCACCTCGTTGCGGTGGAGGCTGTCGACCAGATCCTGACGGTTGCCCTCGGTGAGGCGGATGTCGACGCCCGGATGGTCCTGGAGGAATCCGGTCAGCAGGCTGGGCAGGAAATACTTGGCCGTTCCGAGCATGCCGATCGACAGGCGCCCGACCTCGACCTTGCGCAGTCGCGCGATCAGGTCTTCGGCGTCCTTGAGTGCGGCAAGGACGCGCCGGGCATGCACCAGCAGATATTCCCCCGTGATGGTCAGCGAAACGGCGCTGCGGCTGCGTTCGAACAGCGGAAGTCCGACCAGCGTCTCGAGCTGGCGGATCTGCATCGAGATCGCCGGAGGGGTCAGGTGCAGCTCTTCGGCGGCGCGCACGAAGCTCAAGTGCCGCGCGACCGCGGCAAACACCTCAAGCTGGCGCGTGGTGGCCCTGAACATCAGTAAATAGTGATCTGAATACTAAAAAATCATGAATTTTATTTAACGTATACCTCCCCTAGCATGGCTGCAAGCCCTGGAGACATCCGCAGAGGAGCGCAGCGATGAACGATCTGGCCTCGACCCCCACCGCCGACAAACCGCGCGGCCGCTATGACGCGGGGGTCCTCAAGTACAAGGAAATGGGTTACTGGCTGCCGGACTACGAGCCCAAGGAAACCGATCTGATCTGCGTGTTCCGGATCACGCCGCAGGACGGCGTCGATGCCGAGGAGGCCGCGGCCGCGGTGGCCGGCGAGTCCTCGACCGCGACCTGGACCGTGGTCTGGACCGATCTGCTGACCGCCTGTGACAGCTATCGCGCCAAGGCGTACCGGGTCGACGAGGTGCCGAATACCGGCCCCGCGTTCGACACCCCGCAGCAATACTTTGCGTACGTCGCCTACGACCTGATCCTGTTCGAGCCGGGCTCGATCGCCAATCTCACTGCGTCGATCATCGGCAACGTGTTCTCGTTCAAGCCGCTGCGGGCCTGCCGGCTCGAGGACATGCGGATCCCGGCCGCCTACGTCACCACCTTCCCGGGGCCGCCGACCGGCATCGTCGTGGAGCGCGAGCGCCTCAACAACTACGGGCGCGCGCTGCTCGGCGCGACGATGAAGCCCAAGCTCGGACTGTCGGGGCGCAACTACGGCCGTGTGGTCTACGAGGCGCTCAAGGGCGGGCTCGACTTCACCAAGGACGACGAGAACATCAACTCGCAGGCGTTCATGCACTGGCGGGATCGCTTCCTCTACTGCACCGAGGCGGTCAACCGTGCCAGCGCCACCAGCGGTGAGGTCAAGGGGCACTACCTCAACATCACCGCCGGCACCATGGAGCAGATGTACGAGCGTGCCGAGTTCGCCAAGGAACTGGGGGCGCCGATTGTGATGATCGATCTGGTGATCGGGTACACCGCGATCCAGTCGATCAGCAAGTGGTGCCGCGACAACGACATGATCCTGCACATGCATCGCGCCGGACATGGAACCTACACGCGGCAGAAGAACCATGGCGTGTCGTTCCGCGTCATCGCCAAGTGGCTGCGCCTGGCCGGCGTCGACCACCTGCATGCCGGCACCGCCGTCGGCAAGCTGGAAGGTGACCCGATGACCGTGCAGGGCTACTACAACGTCTGCCGCGAGGCCTACACGCGCCAGGATCTGTCGCGCGGGCTGTTCTTCGATCAGGACTGGGTCGATCTGCGCAAGGTCATGCCGGTGGCCTCCGGTGGCATTCACGCCGGACAGATGCACCAGCTGCTGACCCTGTTCGGGGACGACGTGGTGCTGCAGTTCGGTGGCGGCACGATCGGACATCCCGGCGGCATCCAGGCCGGCGCGATCGCCAACCGCGTCGCGCTCGAGACCATGACCAAGGCCCGCAACGAAGGGCGCGACATCGCCAACGAAGGGCCCGAGATCCTCGAGCAGGCGGCCAAGTGGTGCACGCCGCTGAAGCAGGCGCTGGAGACCTGGAAGGACGTCACGTTCAACTATGCGTCGACCGACACCCCTGACTTCGTCGCCACGCCGACGGCGTCGGCCTGATCAACGGGAGCATTGCCATGCGACTGACACAAGGTGCGTTTTCCTTCTTGCCGGATCTGAGCGACGACGAGATTCGCGCACAGGTCGATTACGGCCTCGAGCGCGGCTGGGCCTGGGCCATCGAGACAACGGATGATCCGCATCCGCGCAATACCTACTGGGAAATGTGGGGCACGCCGATGTTCGGCCTCAAGGACGGCGCGGCCGTGCTGTACGAGCTCGAAGCCTGCCGCAAGGGGCATGCCGATCAGTACATCCGTCTGTGCGCCTTCGATTCGACCCGCGGCGTCGAGTCGATCCGGCTGGCGTTCATCGTCAACCGGCCGGCCGAGGAACCCGGCTTCGCCTTGCAGCGCCAGGACGGCAGCGGGCGTAGCATCCGCTATGGTCTGAAGCCCTATTCGGCCGACCGGCCGCAGGGCATGCGCTATCGGGAGTGAGCCGATGATGGCAGAAGACATCGCGAACACGCCTGCGTCCGCTGCGGCGGCGGGGGGCGGATCGGGTATCGATCTGCAGGCGCTGCTGCGTGACACGGATGTGCAGGGCGTGCTCGATCAGCTCGATCGCGAGCTGATCGGGCTCAAGCCGGTGAAGCGGCGAATCCGCGAGATCGCGTCGTTCCTGCTGGTGTCGAAGGCGCGCAAGCAGCTCGGACTGGAGGCGGCGCCGCCGAGCCTGCACATGTGCTTCACCGGCAATCCCGGAACCGGCAAGACCACGGTCGCGACGCGGATGGCCGACATCCTTCACCGGCTCGGCTATGTGCGCAAAGGTCACCTGGTGACGGTGACGCGCGACGATCTGGTCGGTCAGTACATCGGCCATACCGCGCCCAAGACCAAGGAGATCCTCAAGCGCGCGATGGGCGGCGTGCTGTTCATCGACGAGGCCTACTACCTGTATCGGCCGGAGAACGAACGCGACTACGGACAGGAGGCGATCGAGATCCTGCTGCAGGCGATGGAGAACCACCGTGACGATCTGGTCGTGATCCTGGCCGGTTACAAGGACCGGATGGATACCTTCTTCAAGGCCAACGCGGGAATGGCGTCGCGCATCGCCCACCATATCGATTTCCCCGACTACGACGAGGCCGAGCTGCTGGCGATCGCGCAGCTGATGCTCGAACAGATGAACTACCACCTCGACGATGACGGTCAGGTGGCGATGCGCGACTACATCGCCCGGCGTATCCGGCAACCCAACTTCGCCAATGCGCGTTCGATCCGCAATGCGCTGGACCGGGCGCGCCTGCGCCAGGCCAGCCGCCTGTTCTCTTCGGAGCGGATCGTCGACGCGGACATGCTCAGCGCGCTGAGCGCCGAGGATCTGAGGGCCTCGCGCGTGTTCCAGGATGCGACCGACGGGCCACATGACAAGGGGGACGGCAGATGAGGATGTATACCGGCAGAACGACGCTGTCGAAGTTCCTGATCGAACAGCTGCAGGACGTCGACGACGGCGGCCAGCTCGCGGGTCTGCTGGTCGACGTTGCGGCAGCGGTCAAGACGATCGCCGCACTGACCGGGCGCGGCGCGCTCGGCGGGCATCACGGCGAGGCCGGCAGCGCCAACGTCCATGGCGAGACCCAGACCCGGCTCGACCTGCTTGCCGACGAAATCATGGTCGAACACTGCGACTGGAACGGACTGGTCGCCGGCATGGTTTCCGAGGAGCGGGATGAACCGATCTGGGTCCAGTCCGAGGAACAGAAGGGCGGCTATCTGCTGATCTTCGATCCGCTCGACGGCTCGTCCAACGTCGCGATGAACGTCTCGGTGGGCACGATTTTCTCGATCCTGCGCTGCCCCGAGGACAGCCGCCAGGACGCGAGCGACTTCCTGCAGGTCGGCTCCGGCCAGGTTGCCGCCGGGTATGCGATCTACGGGCCGGCGACGATGCTGGTCGTCACCGTCGGCAAGGGAACGCACGGGTTCACGCTGGATCGCGAGGTCGGCAACTTCGTGCTCACGCACCCGGACATCTCGATTCCGGAGGAGACCAGCGAGTTCGCGATCAACACCAGCAACGAGCGCTTCTGGGAGCCGCCGGTGCAGCGCTACGTCAGTGAGTGCAAGGCCGGATCGACCGGGGTGCGCAAACGGGATTTCAACATGCGCTGGATCGCGTCGATGGTCGCGGACGTGCATCGCATCCTGATGCGTGGCGGAGTCTTCATGTATCCGCGCGACACCAAGGACCCGGCCAAGCCGGGGCGGTTGCGGCTGCTCTACGAGGCCAACCCGATTGCATTCGTGATCGAGCAGGCGGGCGGCGCGGCATCCACCGGGCGCGTGCGCCTGATGGATGTGCCTCCGGAACTGCTGCATCAGCGCATCCCGGTGATCCTGGGATCGCGCAATGAAATCGAGCGGATCGAGCGGTACCACCGCGAGTACGACAGCGGCGACGACAAGCCGTATGTGAATCCGCTGTTCAAGGAACGCTCGCTGTTCCGCGCCGAGGCCTGATCGGCGCGGCGACCGCAGCACCAGATCTCAACCGGAGGGGGCGTCATGTCGACGAAACATCCCATCATTGCAGTGACCGGCTCTTCCGGAGCCGGAACGACGACGGTCATGCGCGCGTTCGAACACATCTTCCGGCGCGAGAAGATCAAGGCCGCGACGATCGAGGGCGATGCCTTCCATCGATACGACCGCGTCGGCATGCGTGCGGCGATGAAGGAGTACGAGGAGCGCGGGCACCGGCATCTGAGCCACTTCGGACCGGAGGCGAACCTGCTGACCGAGCTCGAGGGCGCCTTCCGCAGCTACGGCGAATCCGGAAGCTGCCAGACGCGCCGGTATCTGCACGATCACGACGAAGCCGCGCCATTCGGTCAGGATCCCGGGACTTTCACCCCCTGGGCCGAGATCGAGCGTGGGACCGATCTGCTGTTCTACGAAGGCTTGCACGGCGCGTATGCGGACGAGGAGGTCAACTGCGCGGAGCACGTCGACCTGCTGGTCGGGGTCGTGCCGATCATCAATCTCGAATGGATCCAGAAGCTGCATCGCGACAAGAACATGCGGGGTTATTCGCAGGAGGCGGTGGTCGACACGATCCTGCGCCGGATGCCCGACTACGTGAACCATATCTGTCCGCAGTTCTCCCGCACCCACGTCAACTTCCAGCGCGTGCCGGCGGTGGACACGTCGAACCCGTTCATCGCGCGGGATGTGCCGACCGCGGACGAGAGCCTGGTGGTGATCCGCTTCGCCGATCCGCACGGCATCGATTTTCCGTACCTGTTGTCGATGTTGCACGGCTCGTGGATGAGCAGGCCGAACAACATCCTGATTCCCGGCGGAAAAATGGGGCTGGCGCTGCAACTGATCCTGACCCCGATGATCCTGCGTCTGATGGACCAGAAGCGTCGGGCATGAGGGCGTGATGGCGTCCGCGATGCCGGTCGATCTGGTGCTGTTCGATCTAGACGGAACCCTGGTCGACACCGCGCCGGAGATCGCCGAGACGGTCAACGACGTGCTGGCCGCCGAGGGGATGGAGCCCCTGCCGGAAGCGGATATCCGCGCCTGGATCGGGCACGGTGCGCGCACGACCCTGGCGCAGGCCTACGCCAGCCGGTCGGCGCAGTCCCTCGATGCGGTGCTCGGCGGCTCGGAGATCGATCGCCTGTTCGCCGCATTCGCGCGACGCCATGCCGAGCACGTCGGGACGCGCAGCCGGCTCTATCCAGGTGTCCTGACCGGATTGTCGCGCCTCGCGCAGATGGGAATCGCATTGGCACTGGTGACCAACAAGGAGTCACGTTTCGTCGACGCCGTGCTGTCGGTGCACGGTCTGTCCGGCCGCTTTGAGCCGGTGGTCGCCGGCGACACCCTGCCGGTGCGCAAGCCGGACCCCGCGGTCATCCGCTATTGCCTCGAGCGGCACGGCACGGTTCCGGATCGCGCCCTGCTGGTCGGCGATTCTTCGGTTGATGTCGCCGTCGCGCGCGCCGCCGGCATCGGTTGCTGGGCCGTTCCTTACGGCTACAACGGGGGGCGGCCGATCGCGGAGGCGTGTCCGGATCGCATCGTCGCGTCGATCGACGATTTGCCCGAGCAGATCGCGGCGGTTGCGCCCGCGTCCTGACGAACGCCGGGAGAGTGTGTCAGCGGTGTGTTCGGGGCATTTCCCCGGATGCGGAGTCCCGCGGTTTCACCGCCGATGACGCGCCGCACAATTGACGGGCGCCCGGGCTTGGTGTAAACCACACCCATACGGGCTGGGGTATAAGCTCCGGCTGACTATTACAGATGAGGAGAGCAGGCATGAACCAACCGACCGGCGCGCCTGCCCGGCGCAAATCCTTCAATTTCCCGATCCCGCTGATGGTGGTCCGATCATGAGTTCGCCCAAGCCACTCTGGAATCCCTATCTTGCCGGCGCCCTGCTCGGGCTCGGCCTGCTGCTGACCTTCGTCATGACCGGGCACGGCCTGGGTGCCAGCGGTTTCACCACGCGCCTGTCGGCCGCGGTGTCGCATACCGTGGCGCCAACGGCGACGGAATCGAACGCCTATTTCGGCAACATGGTCGGCGAGGATGTCAATCCGCTGGATTCATGGATCACCTGGCAGGTGATCGGACTGGCGATCGGCGCGCTGATCGCGGCCGTCAGTGCCGGACGCTTCAAGATTTCGATTGACGGGCCGAACAAGCTGCGGATCAGCGCAAGACTGCTGCTGGCGTTCCTGGGCGGCGCGATTGCGGCCTTCGGGGCGCGCATGTCGCTGGGCTGTACCAGCGGCCTGGGGCTGTCGGGGGCGGCGACACTGGCTACGGCCGGGTTCCTGTTCCTGATCGGATTCTTTGCAACCGGGGCCGGATTCGGCCTGCTACTGAAGAGGTACTGGCGATGACACTTCCGATGACGATCAGCAGTGTTGCGTCCGGCCTGATCGGCGGACTGATCTTCGGTTTCGCGCTGGAGCGGGCAGGCTTCGCCAGCGGCTGCAAACTGACGGCGCAGTTGCGGTTCAAGGACTGGGCGGTGTTCAAGGTGATGTTCACGGCCATCCTGGTCTGCGCGGTCGGGTTGTATGTCCTCGATCTTGCGGGTGTGATGACCTTTGACAGCATCTACATCCCGACCACCTATTTCTGGGCCACGCTGCTTGGAGGCGTTGGCGTCGGTGCCGGAATGGCCATCGGCGGCTACTGTCCCGGCACCTCGGTCGTGAGCTTCATGTCAGGCCGGATCGATGGCCTGGTGTTCTTCTTCGGTCTGCTGTTCGGCACCGTGGGATTCGCCGGCGTGTACGAGCGGCTTGAGCCCTTGCTCGATGCGTTGCCGGGCCCCGAGGCGCAGACCGTTCCCGAGCTGCTGCACGTGCCGACCTGGGTCGTGCTGGTGGCGCTGATCGCGGTGGCGGTCACGGTGGGCTGGTTGACCCGCGACAAGTCGTCCCAGGAAGTCTGCAAGCCGACTTCGCTGCGGGACGCAGGCGTGCCGATGGGCGCGCCGCGGGGCGCGGCCTGATCAACACTGAGGCGGTGCCTCCGGGGCCCGTCTCGCGAATTTGAGTTCTGGAGTATCAATGATGTCTAAGAAAAACGGGCAAGGTGCACTGGCTGGCGCGGTCGCTGCACTGACCATGGCGCTCGGTGCCGTTGCGGCGATGCCGGCGGCAGCAGAGGACGAGAAGCCGGAAGCTGCCGCAGACGCCAGCGCCACCGAAATGAAGGACGAGGCGAAGCCCGAGGCCAAGCAGGAAGAGACGGCGCCCGCGCGTGCGTCCAATCCCTGTGCGCCGGCCAAGAAGAAGCGGCCTAAGGGACCCTGCGCGGTTGGCGGTTGAGGATCGCCGCGACGCCTGATCGATGGCGATTCGCTACGGCGCGAAGCGTCCCGCGCAAGGCGCCGGGCAGCTGTTGTCGCGTTGCAGTGATCCGGAGATCGAAGATGCGGCTGCGGCCGCATCGGCACTGACGAAAAGCATGCAGCGCCTGGCCGAGTCCGGGCGCTCCGTGCTTACGGCGGTCACGCAAGGCGAGCTGTCCGTGCGCCAGTGGCAGCACTGGCCGCAGGACGACGCTCATGACCGGGCAACCGGCTACCGGTACTACTATCACTGCCATCCCGGACAGGGTCGCTCGCGAAGCGAGCACGGCCATTTTCACCTGTTTGCGGATGCCGGCGAAGCCGATGACGCGGTGACGCATCTGGCCGGCATCGGTGTCGATGCCCACGGGTTGCCGCTGCGCCTGTTCACCACCAACCGGTGGGTCACCGACGAGCAGTGGCGTTCCGCCCCGCAGGTGCTGCAGCTCCTGGAGCGCTTCCAGATGCGGCGTCCACGACAGTTCAGCGCGGTGCACCACTGGCTGCAGGCGCTGCTGCGCATGTTCGGGCCGCAATTGCGGTGGCTGTTGCGGGCGCGTGACCAGCGGATTCGCGAACTGCGCGCGGGACGGCCGCGGCCGGGTCTTTTCGACGATCGCCGTGTCACCATATTGAGTCAAATCGATGTTTCACTTGCCGAGCAGGCGGCGGTTCTGGACCGGCTGTCGTCGCGCCCGTCAGTCACATAGTTTGGAGGCGAAGACATGAGAAACCGAATGCTGGGGATGATGTCGGCCGCGGTCCTGATGTTCGGGACGGCGGCTGCGGCGGCAGGCGCGCTGCCGGGGCCGGTGGTTTCGGCCAAGTGGTTGCATGACAACCTCGACAAGGTTGTGGTGGTGGATGTCCGCGACGATGTCGGCACCTTCACGACCCCGCCCGAGTACTACGAGGCCGACGAGTCCGGGCACAAGGCGCTGTACGCCGCCGGTGGCCACATCGACGGCGCGCTGCTGATCGAGTTCGGCAAGCTGCGGGTCAGTCGCGAAGTCGAGGGCAAGAAGATCTCGAAGCTGCTGCCGGACCGGGCCTACGTCGAGGATCTGATGCAGTCGGCCGGCTTGACCAAGGGCAAGCCGATCGTGATCACCACGCCGGGCGAGACCGGCAGCGAGGTCGAAGAGGCGGCCCGTCTGTACTGGACGCTGAAGTATTACGGGGCCGACCAGATGGCGGTGCTCGATGGCGGCAACGCGGCGTGGCTGATGGCCGGGTTTCCGGTCAGCACCAAGCCGGCCGCCGCCGTGCGTGGCGATTGGCAGGCGACCGCCGAACGCAAGGAACTGCTCGCGGATACTGCCGGTGTCGAGCAGGGGATGAAGAAAGGCGCCCAGTTCGTCGATGCGCGATCGCTGGATCAGTATCTCGGGCTCAACTACAAGAAGCCGTCCGTGGCGGCCGGCGGCCACCTCGCCGGGGCCAAGAACTTTCCACGTGATATTCGCACGCGCGCTGCCGGCGATGCGCAGATGTTCCTGAGTGCGCAGGAGTACCGGGGCGTGATGGCGGCGCAGGGCATCTCGCTGGACGCACCGACGGTGACCTACTGCAACACCGGGCATATGGCGGCCGGCGCCTGGTTCATCCAGAGCGAGATCCTCGGCGGCAAGGATGTACGGCTGTACGACGGCTCGATGCACGAGTGGACGACGCTCGGACGCCCCGTCGTCGGCCTCGCCAACTGAAGAAAACCGCGGGACTGAGGTCCCGGAAAGGCGGGTCAAGCGCGGCGCCAAACTGGCGCCGCGTTTTTTTTGATCAGTTCAACGATTCGGCCTGCATCTCCAGGAACACGCTGTAGGCGTTGCGGCGGTTGGCCTGGTCGAAGGTCGGCAGCATCTCGAACGCCGACCAGTCGGTCCGTGCGTAGGCGGTGTCAAAGGACTCCAGCTCGGTCGCGGCCGCTCCCATGGTCTTGCGCAGGTACCGCAGATAGCGGCGGGTCAGGTCCAGATCCGTGGCGACGTCGTAGGACACGCTGCCGTGTCCGGGAACGACGACGCTTGGCGACGACCGCGCCATGCGCTCCAGGGCTCCGAGCCAGTCACGGGTGTTGCCGTCGACGACATAGGGCAGGCGCCCGGTGAAGAACAGATCGCCGGCGAACAGGACGCCGGCGTCGCGGATCAGCAGCATCAGGTCGCCGGGCGAGTGGGAGTCGCCGCCATCGATCAGTTCGAAGTGGACGCCGCCGAAGTCGAACGGAATCGTGCCGCTTTCGGGGAATGACAGCCAGCGGTCGGCCGGGAGCAGTCGCGTCTTGTCGTCGACCCACGGGGCGAGTTCGCTGCGACGCTGTTGCAGGCGTTCGGCTGCGATGTCGGATGCGAGGTACGCCTGGCCCTCGGCGCGCGCCCAGATCTCGGCGCCGGCGGCCTTGAGCGGTTGCAGGCCGTACATGTGGTCGGCGTGATAGTGACTGACGATGACCCGCTTGACCGGAAGGGGCGTGATCGATGCGATGGCGCGCAGCATGGCCCGGCCCAGCGCCGGCGTGCCGAGCGCGTCGAACACGATCACGCCGTCATGCGTGACGACAAAGCCGGCGTTGCTGGTGTAGCCCTCGTTCGCGGCCGCGGCGACACCGGAGGCGCCGTGAAAATACCAAATATTTTCAGCGACCTGTGTCGGTTCGATTACGGGGTCTGTGGTCTGTGCCGGTCCTTTGTCGAGCGGTGCCGTACAGGCGCATACTGCCGCCAGCACGATTGCCATGAGAAGCCGACCACTCATCCGAAAGGAGACTTGCATACGCAATGACGTTGTGAGATACAGTAGGGGGTATAACATAGAGCGTTCATAGACGTCGCATCCGAAGGCCGAACCCAGATCAGCCGGATGCGTCACCAGTGCGAGGCGAGGATGACCGCAATACATATCGGCGCGATGAGCGAGGATCGTATCGTCCTTTGCGCAACGGCTGTGCGCCGTTGTTCCGTTTCGCAGTCGACTACTCATAACCGCTGGTTCAGGAAAGATGACCATCGGAGGTTAGGCGCATGAATCTGAAGAAGATACGCCCGGGCCGGCTGCGCAAGGCGCCGGAGTCCTTTCTCGACGCCGAGTTCATCGCGGACGTCAAGCAGAATGGCTTCGACGAGGAGCGGCGCGCGTTCCTGCGCAAGAGCTTCCTGGCGGCCAGTGCCGCGATGGCGGCGGCCCCGCTGGGCGGCGCACTTGCGGCGGCACCCGAGGGCGACCCCGACATCCTGAACCTGCCGTCCTGGACCACCAGTCTGGGCAAGCCGGTGGCGTCCCGCCCGTATGGCATGCCGGCGAAGTACGAGTCGAACCTGGTCCGCCGGGAAAGCCCCGGCCTGGCCAGTGTGTCGCAGGCCTCCGTCGCGTTCACGCCGCTGCAGGGCATGTTCGGCATCATTACCGCGTCCGGGCTGCACTACGAACGTCACCACCAGGGCTGGCAGGAGATCGACCCGTCCCGCCATCGCCTCATGATCAACGGCCTGGTCAAGCGTCCGCGTGTGTACACGATGGACGACCTGATGCGCCTGCCGTCGGTCTCGCGCATCCATTTTCTCGAGTGCGGCGCGAATTCCGCGATGGAGTGGGGCAACGTCGCGGTGCCGACGGTCCAGTACACCCATGGCATGCTGTCCGGCTCCGAGTTCACGGGCGTGCTGCTGTCGACGCTCCTGGAGGATGCCGGTGTCGACCTCAAGCGCGGCAAGTATCTGCTGGCGGAAGGCGCCGACGGTTCGAGCATGACGCGGACCCTGCCGATGGAGCGGGTGATGGACGACTGTCTGGTCGCTTACGGCATGAACGGCGAGATGCTGCGTCCCGAGAACGGGTATCCGTTGCGTCTGGTCGCCCCGGGCATCCAGGGCGTTTCCTGGGTCAAATGGCTGCGTCGCATCGAAGTCGGCGATATGCCCTGGAACGCCAAGGACGAAACCTCGCAGTACGCCGACCTGATGCCGGACGGCATGCAGCGCCAGTACGCGACAATCCAGGAAGCCAAATCGGTGATCACGACGCCGTCCGGCGGACAGATGCTGATCGACAAGGGCTTCTTCAACGTCAGCGGTCTTGCCTGGTCCGGGCGCGGCCGCATCAAGCGCGTCGACGTGTCGTTCGACGGCGGCATCAACTGGCGCACCGCCCGGCTCGAGCAGCCGGTCCTGCCCAAGGCGCTGACGCGCTTCAATATCGACTGGGTCTGGGACGGCAGTCCCGCGATCCTTCAGAGCCGTGCCATCGACGAGACTGGCTTCGTGCAGCCGACCTACGAGCAACTGCGTGCAGTGCGCGGATCGCGATCCGTTTATCACAACAACGCGATCCAGTCCTGGAAGGTTGCCGAGTCCGGCGAAGTCTCGAACGTACACGTCTGAGGGGGCAGCACCATGAGCATGCGACGACTGCTGACGCTGCTGCTGGCCACCAGCAGCTTTGCCGTACACGCCGGGTATCCGGGCGTGGGACGTGATGCGACCCCTGCCGAGGTCAAGGCGTGGGATATCGACGTGCGTCCGGATTTCAAGGGACTCCCGCCGGGTTCCGGAAGTGTCGAGGACGGCGAGGAGCTGTGGATCGAGAAATGCTCGAGCTGCCACGGCGACTTCGGTGACGCCAATCACGTGTTTCCGCCGCTGATCGGCAACACCACCGCCGAGGACATCAAGACCGGCCACGTGGCCTCGCTCAAGGATCCCGGCCGCGTCAGGACCACGATCGCGAAGGTCGATACGGTGTCCACGTTGTGGGACTTCATCAACCGCGCGATGCCGTGGAACGCCCCGAAGTCGCTGTCGACCGATGAGGTTTATGCGATCCTCGCGTATCTGCTCAATCTGGCCGAGATCGTGCCGATGGACTACGTGCTGTCGAACGAGAACATCGCCGAAGTACAGGAACGGATGCCGAACCGCTACGGCATGACCCGCGACCACGGCATGTGGGAGATCGACGGCAAGCCCGACACCCACAACAAGGCCTGCATGAAGCGCTGCAAGCCCGAAGCGGTGATCACCTCGTCGCTGCCGGACTACGCGCGCGGTGCCAACGGTGACCTGTCCAAGCAGAACCGCGAGTACGGCCCGTTCCGTGGTGTGCCGACTCCGGGCGAGGGCGGGGATGAGGCCGCCGCCGGTGCCCCCGCAGCCGACGGACCGCCGAACGATGTCCTCAGCGCCAACGGCTGCACCAGCTGTCACGGCCTGGATCACAAGGTGATCGGACCGGGCTTCGCCGAAGTCGCGGCCAAGTACGCCGAACGCGAGGATGTGAAGACCTATCTGAGTGGCAAGATCCGCAGCGGTGGATCGGGCACCTGGGGGCCGATTCCGATGCCGCCCCAGCCGCAGCTTTCGGACGCAGACCTGAAGTCGGTGGTCGACTGGCTCAGTTCCGGAGCGCACCACTGAGGTTGCCGAACCCGCATCTGCATTCCATTTGTTATCAACGATACAGACTACTGAGACTACAAAGATGACGTCCAAGCATTCCAAGATCCGGATCCGCTCGCTGGCCCTGGCGGCAGGACTGATGACGGCATTCGGCGCACAAGCTGGCGCCCCGACCGACATTCTCGGCAAGTACGCCTGCTCCGGTTGCCACGCGGTCGACACCAAAATCGTCGGTCCGGCGTTCGCCGAAGTCGCCGCCAAGTACAAGGACAAGGAAGACCTCAAGGGCTACCTGACCCAGAGCATCCGCAGTGGTGGGATGGGCAAGTGGGGGCAGATTCCCATGCCGCCTCAGCCCGCCATCACCGATGAGGAGCTGCAGCAGGTGGTCGACTGGCTGGCCGCCGGCGCCACGCCCTGAAGCCGCTGCACCGCGCACGCGGCACAAGCCCACCGATTGAAGACGACGGAGTCATCATGAACCATCACCGCAGAACCTTCCTCAAACTCGGCGGCGCAGCCTTCGGCGCTGTCGCCACGGCGGCGTTGTGGCCGCTGCGCGCGATCGCCGCGGCGGTCCGCCCGAACGCGGCGTTCGAGGCGACCGCGCTGGACGGCGCCTACAAGCAGCTGGGCGGCACGCCGGCCGAGAGCGCCGACATCGATCTGAGCACGCCGGACATTGCCGAGAACGGCGCGGTCGTGCCGGTCAGTGTCACCAGCAAGCTGCCGGGGACCGAGGCGATCTACATCCTGATCGAGAAGAACCCGAATCCGCTGGCGGCGGGGTTCATGATTCCGGAAGGCACCGAGCCGTTCGTGAGCGTGCGCGTCAAGGTGGCCCAGACCTGCAATGTGATCGCCGTGGTCAAGGCCGGCGGCAAGCTCTACAGCGCCGCCAAGGAAACCAAGGTCACTCTCGGGGGCTGTGGCGGCTGACGTCGTCATTCCCCTCCGAGCACGAACTGAATAGAGGAAGCTGAACATGGCAAGCCGTATGAGAATCCGCGCCAAGGCCGCGGATGGTGTTACCGAAGTCAAGGCGCTTATGTCGCATCCGATGGAGACCGGCCAGCGCAAGGATGCCGAAGGCAACCCGATTCCGGCCCACTACATCACCGAAGTGACCGCGTTGCACAACGACAAGGTCGTGCTGCAGGCCTACTGGGGCGCCGCGGTGTCGCAGAACCCGTTCCTGCATTTCCGCTTCAAGGGCGGCGCCGAAGGCGATACCGTCACGATCAAGTGGGTCGACAACAAGGGCGAGTCGCAGTCGGACGATACGAAGATCTGACCGGAGGGCCGCGTCAGCGGTCCGTGCGCAAGCCCGAGGGGATGAGGCGATGAAGAAGATGAGCGGCATGCGGTGGCCGGCGCTGCTGGCCCTGACGATCATGGGCTGCGCAAGCGGTGTGGTCGTGGCTCAGCAGAGCGACGATGACATCTTCGCCGAGTACCGTGAGATGTTCGGCGACGACAATCCGGCCGAACTGATCGAGTGGCAGGGCGAGGATCTGTGGAAGGAGGCGCGGGGGCCGAAGCAGGCCTCGCTCGAGCAATGCGATCTTGGCCTCGGACCGGGTGTGGTCGACGGCGCCTACGCGCAGCTCCCGCGCTTCTTCGCCGATGCCGGCCGGGTCATGGATCTGGAGAGCCGGCTGGTCTACTGCATGGTCGAGTTGCAGGGCTTCGACAAGGCGGAGGCCGCGGCCAAGCCGTACTCCGGCCGTGGCGAAGAGCCGAGTGCGCTCGAGGCGCTGTCGGCGTTCATCGCCGGCCGTTCCAAGGGGACGCCGGTTGCGGTTCCGCAGGATCATCCGGCGGAGCGCGCCGCGTTCGAGCTGGGCAAGCAGTTCTTCTACCTTCGCGCGGGTCCGCACGATTTCTCCTGCGCCACCTGTCACTCGCAGAGCGGGAAACGGATCCGGTTGCAGGCGCTACCCAACCTGACCGCCTCCGAAGACGCCCGCAAGGCATTCTCGACCTGGCCGGGCTACCGCATCTCCCAGGGCACGGTGCGGACCATGGAGTGGCGCATGGGGGATTGCGCGCGCCAGCAGCGGTTGCCCGAGATGAAGTTCGGATCCGACGTCGCGATCGGGTTGATTACCTATCTCGGAGTGATGGCGGAAGGTGAACCGATGGACGCCCCCGGGTTGAAACGATAGATGGAGACCACGATGCGTACGTTCGGGTGGGTCAAGTGCGTCGGCGCGGCAGTGCTGTCGACGGCGCTGGTGTCGTGTGCGAGCACGGCTGCGGACGCTCAGGCGCAGGCGCCGAGCTTCGACGATGCCGTCAAATCGTCGTTCAAGGAACGCGGCCAGGCGGGCATGGACCGTCTGAATCGCAACGCGATGCAACTGGCCTGCAGCGTGCCGGCCGACCAGTCGCCGACCGGCGACGCGGCCAAGGCGATCCAGGAGCAGGCGCAGGCGCGTGTCGTGTTCCCGGCCGACGGGGAATACTTCGGCGACTGGAAGGCGGGCGAGAAGATCGCCCAGACCGGCAAGGGCATGCAGTACTCGGACGATCCCGCCGAACCCAACGGTGGCAACTGCTACGCCTGCCATCAGATGGCGCCGGACGAGATCGCATACGGCACATTGGGTCCGTCGTTGAAGGGTTACGGCAAGCTCCGCGGAACCAGCGATCCGATGCTGCAGTACACCTGGACCCGGCTCTGGAATTCGCACGTCTACAACGTGTGCTCGCACATGCCGCGCTTCGGCGACGCCGGCATCCTGACCGAGCAGCAGCTCAAGGACGTCATGGCCTACCTGTTCGATCCGAAATCGCCGGTCAACCAGTAAACGGGGTTTCGCGCATGAACCGTCGTGAATTTCTGCAGGTCCTGGCCGCCGCTGCGGGCGCCGGGCTGCCCTTGATGTCGAGGCAGGCGCTGGCCGACCAGAGTTGGGACGGCCTGTACGATGTGCCCCGTTTCGGCAACGTTCACCTGTTGCACATGACTGACTCGCATGCGCAGCTGATGCCGATCTATTTCCGCGAGCCGTCCGTGAACATCGGTGTCGGCGAGGCGCTGAACCGCCCGCCGCATCTGGTCGGTCCGCATCTGCTCAAGCATTTCGGTCTCAAGCCGGGGACACCTGAGGCCCACGCCTTCTCGTGCATCGACTTCGAGTCCGCTGCGCGCCGCTACGGCAAGGTCGGCGGGTTCGCGCATCTGGCGACCCTGGTCAAGCGCATGAAGGCGTCGCGCCCGGGCGCCCTGCTGCTCGACGGCGGCGATACCTGGCAGGGGTCCGGCACTGCGCTGTGGACCAAGGGGCAGGACATGGTCGACGCGATCCTGCAACTGGGCGTCGACGTCATGACCGCGCATTGGGAGTTCACGCTCGGCGAGGCGCGCGTCGAGGAGATCGTCAACAACGATCTCAAGGGCAAGATCGATTTCGTCGCGCAGAACGTTGCCACTGCGGATTTTGGCGATCCGGTGTTCGAGCCGTTCACGCTGCGCCAGATCAACGGCGTCCCGGTGGCCATCATCGGACAGGCGTTTCCGTACACCCCGATCGCCAACCCCGGCTACATGGTGCCGAACTGGACGTTCGGGATTCAGGAAGACCAGTTGCAGGACGTGATCGGACAGGCGCGCAGCAAGGGTGCGCAGGTCGTCGTGCTACTGTCCCATAACGGTATGGACGTCGACCTCAAGCTGGCGTCGCGCGTGACCGGACTCGATGCGATTCTCGGTGGACACACGCACGACGGCATGCCACAGCCGATGCTGGTCGAGAATCCCGGCGGCAAGACGCTGGTGACCAACGCCGGCAGCAACGGCAAGTTCCTCGGGGTGCTCGACTTCGACGTCAAGAACGGCCGCGTCGCCGAATGGCGCTACCGGCTGCTTCCGGTGTTCGCAGACGCCCTTCCGGTCGATCCCGAGATGCAGGCGCTGATCGACCGCGTGCGCAAGCCCTACGCCGACAAGCTCGGCGAAGTCCTGGCGACCACGGAGGACCTGCTCTACCGCCGCGGCAACTTCAACGGCAGTTTCGACCAGCTGATCGTCGACGCGATGCTCGAGGTCAAACAGGCACAGGTGGCGTTCTCGCCGGGCTTCCGCTGGGGGACCACGCTGCTCCCGGGCAGTCCCATCACGATGGAACACGTGCTCGATCAGACCGCGATCACCTATCCGGCCACGACGCTGACCGATATGCCGGGTTCGATGATCAAGGCGGTCCTCGAGGATGTTGCGGACAATCTGTTCAATCCCGATCCGTACTACCAGCAGGGCGGGGACATGGTCCGGGTCGGAGGGATGACCTACGCGATCGATCCCAGTGCGGAGATGGGCAAACGCATCCAGGACATGCGGATCGGCGGCAAGCCGATCGATGCGGACAAGACCTACAAGGTTGCCGGCTGGGCGTCGGTCCAGGCCAACGCCGAGGGGGAGCCGATCTGGGACGTCGTCTCCGCCTGGTTGCGTGATCGCAAGACGGTTTCGGTCGGAGCGCTCAACCAGCCGCGCCTGATCGGCGTCAGCGGCAACCGGGGCCTGCTATGACCGAGGCGGTCGCGACAGTCCATGTCGCGCCGCATCGGTTCACGGCGCTCGGAGCTTCAGGCGTACTTCGCCAGCAGCCGGGTTTTCTCGGCGATGCGCTCGCGCGCTTCCTCGTCGGCCGGCGAGCCCTGCAGCTCCATCTCCAGGCTGCAGGCCATCATTTCGTAGAACGCACGGTCGAGGGCCTTGCGCGCGGCTGCCAGCTGCTGCGCGATCGCGTCGCAGGGCTCGTCCTTCTCGATCATCGAGAGAACGCCGCGGATCTGACCTTCGACGCGGCGCAGCCGATAGGTGACGTCCTGCTGATGGCCATTGGCCGGCAGACTGCCAGCCCTGTTTCCATTGATCGCCGCGCGGGCCGGCTTGGCGGCCTTGGCGCGAGACGTCGTTTTGCTGTCCTTCTGCCCCATGTGGATTCCCGATAGTCAGTACACAGGCCTTCGCAGGCATTTGCGCTTCCGGACCGTGCGGGGCGATACCCCTGCGCGTATCCTTGCACGTATGAACGATAGTAACGGCAGCGGCGCTGACTTGAACAGGGTTGGGGTCGTCTGCTGCCTCGACTCCGGTGGGGCGAATGCCCCGGGGGCATGGCGATGAGCGTCGTGATCAACCCCTCCGACTGGCTGTATGCGCTGGGCGGCGGACTGATGATCGGTCTGGCGGCCGCGGTGCTGCTCGGCCTGTCCGGGCGGATCGCCGGGATCAGCAGCATCATGGCGGGGATGCTCGCCAACCTGTTTCCGGAGCGCCGCTTGCCGGAGGTGTCGTGGCGGGCGATGTTCCTGCTGGGACTGATCCTCGGCGGACTCTTGTTCGCGACGCTGTTTCCGCAACTGGTCCAGCAGCGGCTCCAGGTCGGCTGGGGGGGGATGATCGCGGCCGGCCTGATCGTCGGCTACGGAACCCGGATGGGCAGCGGCTGCACGTCGGGGCATGGTGTCTGCGGCATCGCCCGGACCTCGCGCCGCTCCATCGTCGCGACCGCCACGTTCATGGCCGCCGGCATGCTGACCGTCTTTGTCATCCGCCACGTTCTGCATCTGTCATGAAAGCGCTCATTGCACTGGGGAGCGGTCTGCTGTTCGGTGTCGGGCTGAGCCTCGGCGGCATGACCGATCCTGCCAAGGTCATCGCGTTTCTGGACCTCGGCGGCCAGTGGGATCCGACC
The DNA here is from genome assembly GCA_028698335.1 of Nevskiales bacterium. Taxonomy (GTDB): domain Bacteria; phylum Pseudomonadota; class Gammaproteobacteria; order Nevskiales; family Nevskiaceae; genus Solimonas. The sequence goes on from JAQVDP010000016.1 coordinate 94,066, forward strand.
CTCGCATTCGTGATGGGCGGGGCGCTGCTGCTGACCACGCCAACGTTCCGATGGCTGCTGCGGCTCAAGCGACCGATGTTCGAACAGAGCTTCTACATTCCGACGAAGAATGACGTCGATTCCGACCTGGTCATCGGGTCGGCGCTGTTCGGTATCGGCTGGGGCATCGCGGGGCTGTGCCCGGGGCCGGCCGTCGTGGCGATGTACACCGGCGCGCCCAAGGTTCTGGCGTTCGTCGCGGCGATGGTGGCGGGGATGTGGTTGCGCGATCAGGTCGCGCTGCGGCGGCATCGTCGCCAGCTTGCCGCCGCACCGCAGTCCTCGCCCGCGGACCTGTCGCGTTCCTGAATGTCGCCCGCCGGCGCGCGGATCGGAGCCGGCATGCGCCGGGCTGCCGTGCAGCGACGCCCGACGGGCGGGCGCTTGATCCGTTGAGGAAGGCTTCGATGATATTCCGCCAGCTGTTCGATGCGGCCTCCAGCACATACACCTACATCCTCGCGTCCGGACGGGGTCGTGAGGCGCTGATCATCGATCCGGTCAAGGAGCAGCTCGAGCAGTACCTGACGGTGATTCGTGACCTCGATCTGAAGCTGGTCACCGCAATCGACACGCATACCCATGCCGATCACATCACCGCACTGGGCGATCTGCGGGATCGCACCGGCTGTGTGACCCGCATGGGCGAGTTCACCAGGGCGCAGTGCGTGTCCGTCCGTGTGCGCGACGACGAGGTCATCGATGTCGACGGCATTCGCCTGCGGGCGGTCTATACGCCCGGGCATACCGATGATTCGTTCAGCTTCGTCCTCGCTCCGGAACGCGCGCGGGCGGTATTCACCGGCGATGTGCTGCTGATCCGGGGCAGCGGGCGGACCGATTTCCAGGGTGGGGACCCGGGCAAGTCATGGGACTCCATCGTGCACCGACTGTTCGTGCTCGACGACGACACCCGGGTCTATCCCGGCCATGACTACAAGGGCTGGATCGTGTCCAGCATCGGCGAGGAGAAGCGAGCCAATCCGCGGCTTGCCGGCAGGAGTCGGGCTGAATACATCGCGATCATGCAGAACCTCAATCTGCCGAATCCGCGGCTGATGGACGTCGCGGTTCCGGCCAATCTGGCCTGCGGGCAGCCATGAGTGCGCCGGCGCCCGCAGCCCACGGCCGGGAGCGGCCGCCGGTGACAGGTCGCCGGATCGCGTTCGTCGCGACGATGTTGCTGTCGGCGCTCTGTACGCGGCCCGTTGCGGCAGCCGAGTTGGTGGTGTTCGTGCTCGATGCCTGTGCCCCCTGTGCACTGTTCGAGCGCCAGATCGGGCGGATCTATGCACGAACCGAAGAGGGGCGGCGCGCACCGCTGCGGCGCGTGGATTTCGAGGCGCAGACGAGTGCCGACCTTGCATTCCTGGCGCCCGCCGAGGTCGCCCCGACCTTTGTCCTGGTCGACAACGGCGCCGAGATCGGCCGCTTCAGTGGGTATGCCAGTGACGAGCTGTTCTGGCTCAGCCTCAACGCCCTGCTGAACCGGCTGCCGGATCCCGCTGCGGACGATCGCTAGTCTGCGCGAACGCCCGCTGCGGCGATGCGGGGTGGTCAGTCCAGTGCTTTGCCGTCGGCATCGAGGACCGTCACCGTGCCCCAGCCCAGTTCGCGGATCGGCTGCTCGATCTTGTCGAGGTCGCCGACGACGATCCATGTCAGGCCCTGCGGATGGATCAACTTCCGGGCCGCGGCGTTGATCGCGGCGGTATCCAGGGCCTCGGCGCGGGTGACGTAGTCGTTCCAGTAGCGGTCCGGAAGGCCGTAGGTCAGGATCGTCGTATACGAGCCGGCGATGTCGCCCGCGGTTTCGTTCTCGCCGGGCAGCGAGCGCACCAGGCTGTCGCGCGCGAACGCGACTTCGTCATCGCGTATCGGCGACGACTCGAGCGCCGATTCCAGCTCGCGCCGGATTTCGATCATCGAGTCGCGCGTGCGGTCGCTCTGCACCGGCGCGTAGGCGATGAATGGGCGCTGCGCCTTGGCGCCGGAGATCAGCGTCCGCGCGCCGTAGCTCCAGTGCTTGTCCTCGCGCAGATTCATGTTCAGCCGCGAGACGAAGTTGCCGCCCAGGGCGGTATTGGCGATCTGCATCGCCAGGTCGTCGGGATCCGAGCGCGGCGGTGCCACTTCCGCGGCGAGGATCAGCGACTGCTCGGCGCCGGTACGGTTGATCAGGTAGATCCGCGGCTGCGTCGGCCGCTCGACCCGGTCGAGCCGCTTGCTCGGCGGCGCGCCGTCCGGCGCCTGCCAGCGTCCGAAGCGCGCCTCGATCAGCGGCTTGATCTCGTCCATCGTCGTGTCGCCGACCACCAGCAGCGTTGCGGTGTCGGGTCGCAGCCAGCGCGCATAGAACGCGCGCAGATCGTCGACGCCGATCGCGTTGACGCTCTGTTCGGTGCCGGTGCCACTGCGCGGGTTGGCGTAGGCGTGGCCCTCGCCATAGATCAGACGCGTGTACAGGCGCGAGGCGATGCCCAGCGGGGCGGCCTTTTCCTGCTGGATCTGTGCGAGCTGTAGCTTGCGCAGACGTTCCAGCTCTTCGGTCGGGAAAGTCGGTCGCAACAGGACGTCCGCATACAGGTCGAGGCTTGGCGCGAGCTTGGCCTTGAGCGCGTTGAGGCTGACGAAGGAGGTGTCGAGACTGGAGCCGGCGCCGATCTGTGCCCCGAGCGATTCCGCGCGCGCGGCCAGTTCGAGCGCGTCGTAGCGTCCGGCGCCCTCGTCGAGCATGTCCATGGTCAGTCGCGCGGTGCCGGCCTTGATCCCGGCGTCGGCGGCATAGCCGGCGTCGGCGATCAGGGTCATCTGCACGACCGGGGCGGCGTGACGCTGGGCCAGCGCGATGGTCAGGCCGTTGTCGAGGGTGGCGCGCTCCAGCGGCGGCAGCTTGAGTTCGGGCGGCGCTCCCAGCGGCGGCAGCGCGCTACGGTCCGCGCCCGATCGGGCCGCCTGATAGTCGGGGAACGGTTCGACGGTCAGGGTGAACTGTCCGTCGTCGAGCCAGCGGCGTGCGACCTTGCGGATCTGCTTGGGCCTGGCTTCGCGGATTTCCCGCAGCTCGTCGGTATAGCGATCCGGCGTTCCGCAGTAGACCTGATACTGCGCCAGCATCGCCGATTTGCCACCAAAGCCGTCGATCCGCTCGAGCCCGCGGATCGCCGAAGCGAAGACCTTGGTGCGAACCCGTTCGAGTTCGTCGCGGGTCGGGCCGTCGTCGAGGAAGCGCTGCAGTTCCTCTCCGATCGCGGCTTCCACCGCGTCGGGATCGGCGCCGGGGGCGACCATGGTGTCGATCATCAGCTGTGACCCGATCTCCAGCGGCGTCAGTCCGACATTGACCGAGGTCGCGAGGCGGTCGCGGTAGACCAGCCGCTCGTACAGGCGACTGTTCTTGCCGTCGCCGAGGACCGACGCGGCGACGCTGAGCAGGTTGGCGTCCGTGGCGCAGAAGCCGGGCACGTTCCAGACCTTGAAGATCCGCGTCTGCGGGACACGATCCTGCAGCACCGCCCGCTTGTTGCCGCGCATCTTGGCGACCCATTCGCTGGCCCGCTCGCGGGTCGGCCCCGGGGCGATGTCGCCGAAGTAGTGTTCGACCTTGGCCAGGACCGTCTCCGGGTCGACGTCCCCGGCGATCACCAGAACGGCGTTGGCGGCACCGTAGTTGGCCTTGAACCACGACTTGACGTCGTCCAGCGTCGCCGCCTGCAGATCCTCGGACGATCCGATCGTGGTCCACGAATAGGGATGACCGGCGGGGTAAGTCGCGCGGGCGATCAATTCCCGCACCTTGCCGTAGGGCTGGTTCTCGCCCTGGCGCTTTTCGTTGAGGACCACGCCGCGCTGCTCGTCGAGCTTCTGCTGGTCGATCGCGCCGAGCAGATGCCCCATACGATCGGATTCGAGCCAGAGGGTCATGTCGAGCGCGCTGGTCGGCACGTTCTGGAAATAGTTTGTGCGGTCGTACCAGGTGGTGCCGTTCATCTTGGTCGCGCCGGCGGGTTCGAGCGGACGGAAGAACTCGTCGTTGTAGTGCTCCGAGCCGTTGAACATCAGATGCTCGAACAGGTGCGCGAAGCCGGTGCGGCCGGGGCGCTCGTCCTTGCTGCCAACGTGATACCAGACGTTGACTGCGACCAGCGGCGCCTTGTGATCCTCGTGGATCAGCAGGGTCAGGCCATTGTCCAGCACATGGCGCTCGTAGGGAATCCGGACATCGGGAAACTCGGGCGCCGAAGCCGCGGTGGCCGGCGTGTGCCATGCGGCGAGGGTGGTGCCCAAGCAGAGCGTCACGGCCGCAAGCCAGCGGCCGCCCGAGCTGATTCGGTGGGTCATGATGGTTCCCGTGATGTCTTTGATGATGTTGATCGGGTCGTTCTGCGTAATATCATCGCGTGCAACATGAAACAGACGCCCCTGCAGAATAATGGTTCCGTCCGAGTGCCGCGTGGCGTCGAAACCGCATCGCCTGACTGGCTGCCGCGGGTACGCAGGGTCGCGTCGCCCAATTGCGATGCCCGTCCTGACCCCGACGATATCAGCCTGCTCGTGATTCATGGGATTTCGCTGCCGCCGGGCCGGTTCGGCGGGCCCTGGGTCGAGGCCTTGTTCACCAATACTCTGGATCCGGGCGCGGATCCCGCCTTTGCGTCGATCGCCGCATTGCGGGTGTCGGCGCATCTGTTCGTGCGCCGCGACGGGCGCACCGTCCAGTTCGTACCGCTGCGCCAGCGCGCGTGGCACGCCGGGGTGTCGGCCTTCCAGGGGCGCGAGCGCTGCAACGACTACTCGATCGGGATCGAGCTCGAGGGCACCGACGAGCGCGCATACACCGAACGGCAGTACCGCAGGCTCGTGGTGCTGTGCCGGCAGCTGATGCAGCGCTTTCCTGCGATCACGCCGAATCGCGTTGTCGGACATTCCGATATCGCGCCCGGGCGCAAGACCGATCCCGGACCGGCCTTCGACTGGATACGATTGAGGCGTGCGCTACGGGCTGGGGTAAAGTGACTCAATGACGCTGATCGGGATTCTGCTGGCGCTCGGCATGGAGCGCGCACTGGGGCATTTCAGGGGATGGGGCCAGCCGGTTCTGTTCCTGGCGCTGATGCGCGGCCTGCATCGGATCGCGCCGGCGGGACTGTGGCGCTCTCAGGCGTTGCCGCTGCTGGTGGTCGTGATCCCGTCCGCGCTGGTCTGGTGGGGGCGGGAGCAGATCGGCAGCCCGCTGCTGGAGCTGGCGATTTCCGCAACGATCCTGCTGCTGTGTCTCGGTCCGCGCGATCTGGCCGAAGAGGTGCACGAGCTGATCAAGGCCCGGGAGGCCGGCGACCGCGAGCGCGCCGAGCATCTTTCGCGGGCTTTGCAGCGGGGGCCGAATCCGGGCGAGTCGCATCGGACGTTGCTCGGGGCGCTGTTCATCCAGTCGCACGAGAAACTGTTCGGTGTGCTGATCTGGTTCTTCCTGGTCGGGCCAGCGGGCGCCGTTGCCTATCGCATTGCCAGCCGCCTGCCACGCTTCCTGTCCGAAACCGCGGCGGACTCTGGCGCGCTGCGCTGGGCCGACCTGATCCATGCCGCGCTGGCGTGGTTTCCCGCCCGCTGTACGGCGCTGCTGTTCGGAATGGCGGGCAGCCTGGACGACGCGCTGCACGCCTGGCGCGCGTTGATGCGTGATCCGGAGCATGAATGGCGGATGCAGACCTGGGCCGTACTGGCCGAAGTGCCGACCGCATCGCTCGACTTCGAGGAGGCCGACGGTGCCGCCGTGGTGCCGGCAACGCTCGAGGCGACGATGCGCGAGGTGCTGCGCATGCAGTGGCGGGCGTTGCTGATCCTGCTGGCGTGCTTCGCCCTGTTTGCGACCGGCACGTTGTTGTGAGGCACGGCTGGATCGGGCTGGCGCTCCTGGCCTGCGCCGCGAGTGCCGCGGCGGCCGAGCGTGTGGTCACACTGGCGCCGCATCTGGCGGAACTGGTCTGCGCGGTCGATGCCTGCGAGCGGCTGGTCGGCGTCGTGGCGTATACGGACGCGCCCGCCGCGGCGGCGGCATTGCCTCAGGTCGGCGACGCGTTCAACGTCAATCTCGAGGCGGTCCTCGCGTTACAGCCGGATCTGATCCTGGCCTGGGATGCAGGGACGCCGGCATCGCGGATCCAGCGGCTCGAGTCGCTGGGGCTGCGCGTCGAGGTGATCGCGGTGCGGGGACTGGACGACATCGCCGACGCGCTCGAACGGGTCGGGACGCTGGTCGGCGCGGCGGACGCCGGCCGGGACAGCGCCGAGCGTTATCGGCGGCGCCTCGGCGCATTGCGGCAGCGCTATGCGGATCGTGCCACGCTGCGCGCGTTCTATTTCACCCAGACCGATCCGCCGTTCAGCGTCAACCGACGCAGCCCGATCGACGAGGCCTTGCGGCTGTGTGGTGCCGACAATGTGTTCGCCGACATGCCGGCGATCGCCGGAGCCGTCAGCCTGGAGGCGATCGTGGCGGCGCGGCCGGAGGTGGCGATCTATTCCCTGCAGGAGGACTCCGCTGCGGTCGCGAAATTGTGGCGGCGCCTGCCGGCGCTGACGATCTCCGATCCGGCGCGGCAGGTGCGGGTCGATGCCAACACGCTGACCCGGCAGTCGCCGCGGGTGCTGGACGGGATCGATGCGCTGTGTCGGGGGCTCGACCGGGTCCGGGTGCTGAGCGCGGCGGACGACTAGCCGTTCTTGCGCCAGGTCGGCTCCGGCGCGTTGTCGCCGCGCCCGAGCTGCCGGGCAATCACGAACATCAGGTCTGACAGCCGGTTCAGGTAGCGCAGGCCGGTGTCGTTGGCCAGCGGGGCCTCCTGATGCATGCGCCACAGCGTGCGCTCGGCGCGCCGGGCGACCGCGCGTACCAGGTGGGCGCTGGCGGCGGCCGGGCTGCCGCCCGGCAGAATGAATTCCTTGAGCGGTGGCAGCGCGGCGTTCAGATCGGCGAGCGCCTGATCCAGTGCCAGCACGTGGGTGTCGTCCAGGGCGCGGTGGCCCGGCAGGGCCAGTTCGCCGCCGATGTCGAACAGGCGGTGCTGCACGGCCTCCAGCACCGCATCGATCGCGGCCGGCAGCCCGTGCGCGCGCAGCACGCCGACGTGGCTGTTGAGTTCGTCCACGTCGCCCATTGCGGTAAAACGTGCATCGGTCTTGGGCAGGCGCGAGCCGTCGGCGAGCCCGGAGGTCCCGCTGTCACCAGTGCGGGTTGCGATCTTGCTGAGGCGATGTCCCATCGGAAGTCTCGGTTGTGCGGGCGGCGCCGGGGCGTTGGCCCCCGGCGCCGCAGGCTATCAGTTTGAGTAGCGGAGCGTCAGGTAAGCCGTGCGCCCGGGTTGGGCGAAGCCCGCGGCGGTCTGATAGTCCTTGTCGAGCGCATTGTCGATCCGGGCCTGCAGCGACCAGGCGCGCGCGAACTGCAGCCGGCTGACGAGATTGAGCAGGGTGTAGCCGCCGCTTTCGGTGGCGGCGCCGCTTTGTGCGTCGACGTCCGGACGACGGCCCTGTGCGAGGACCTCGATCCCGGCCTCGTCGCGGCCGATCCGGTACAGGGCGCTGAAGTGGGCCGAGCGGCGTGCGCGGCGCAGCAGCGCCTCGCCGCTGCTGCGGTCCTCGGGGTCCTGGGCGATGCCGCCGGCATTGAAGGCCCAGCGTCCGGCTCGGGCGGTGTAGTCGAGCTCGAGCCCGCGGTTGCGGTAACGGTCGATGTTGACTGCGTGAAAGCCGAAGCTGGGATCGTCGGCCGGTGCGGCGGGATCGAAGACGACGGCGATGAGATCGTCGACATTGCTCTGAAACACGCTCAGGCGCAGCGACTGCGTCTGGCCGATCGACTGCTGCCAGAACATCTCGACGTTGGTGGCGCGTTCGGAATCGAGATCCGGATTGCCGCCGAAGCCGAAGCGGTCAGTTGCGTCGGGGGCGCGGAAGGCGGTCCCCGCAGCGGCGCCGACGCGGATGCGGTCGGTCAGGGACCAGCCGTATTCGGCATTCCAGGTCCACTGGCTGCCGAAGGCGTCATGGTCGGTGAACGCGGCCGCCAGCAGGGTCCGGTGCGGGCCGCGGTTCCATTCCTGCTGCAGGTATGCGGACCAGATGTCGCGATCTTCCTCGATCGGGGTTCCGTAGCTCAGCGCGTCCACCGACTCGCGTGCGTAGCGCAGGCCGCCGCTCAGTCGATACGTCGGGCCGAAGTCGAGGGTGTGATGCCAGTCGGCACTCGGGCGGACGGTGCGGACGCGATCCTTCTGCCCCAGATAGTTCGCCTGTTGCTGGCGGATGTCGTCGACCATGCGCCGCAGGCTCAACTCGGTGTGCCAGATGCCGGTGAGCGACAGGCGCGCATTGAGCTGCGCGACCTGGTTGCGGAAGTCCTGGTCCAGCGGCTGGTTGCCGAAGCCGGGATCGCAGAAGTCGACGTATTCGGTATTGCCTTCGGCATGGAAGAAGCGTGCGTCGTATTCGGCGCGTCCGGCTTTGCCGCCGGCATTGACCGCGAAGCTGTTGCGGTCATACCCCCGGTCCGGGCCGCCGAAGGCGCAGGGCGCGATCCCGTCGCTGTGGGCGGTCTGGGCCTGCAGGCCGATCCCGTGGTCGGCGCCGGCGAAGCTCGAATGCAGCGTCGCCTCACGCGTGCCGAGCGAACCTCCGCGCAGACTGCCGCCGATCGAGGTGCCGTCCGGTGCGCGCGTGATGATGTTGATGACGCCGGCGATCGCGTCCGATCCGTAGAGCGTCGCGCGCGGGCCCTTGAGCACTTCGATCCGCTCGATCAGCTCCGGTGACAGATTCTGCAGCGCGGCGCCTCCCGCGGTGGCGGGGTTGAGGCGGGCGCCGTCGATCAGGATCAGGGTGTGATTCGACTCCCCGCCCCGCAGGAACACCGAGGTGACCTGGCCGGGGCCGCCGTTGCGGGCGATCTCGACACCGGTCACGGTGCGCAACAGCTCGGCGATGTCGATCGCCTGGGCGCGCTCGATGTCGGCGCGGGTCAGAATGGTCAGGTCCGCCAGCGCCTGGCTCTGCGGCAGCGGCGTGCGCGTCGCGGTGACGGTGATCGGATCGAGCTGCTGGGTCGATTGCGCCCACGCGGGCACGGCAAAGGCCGCCAGGACGGCCAGGGTGACTGCTTTCACGGCATGCTCCCGTACCGCATCCCCGCGGTACATTGAGTGTGAGATTTCCGGCATGGGGCCGGGCCCGGCAGGCCGGTCTCCGGGCTTCTGGCGTGTTGTCTTGGAGGTCGTCTTCCCGACCGGAGGGTCAGTGACGGCGAGCCTTCTGGATTGCCAGTTACCGTTGCGGGGGCAGCGTGGGTTTCTCACCCACTTCCCGTTTCACCGCACCAACGTGCGGCACCTGCGTGGCGGTATTGTAGCCCGGAGCGTGTTCGGGGCGGGTATCATGCGCGGCCCAAGGAGACTCGTTATGAACAGCCCGCGCCCTTCCGCCGTGGTCGATGCGGCCCTGACCGCCGCCCGCGCCGCGTCCGACATCATCCGCAAAGCCTTTCGCGGCAATTTCGACGTGCAGTTCAAGGCCGACGCCAGCCCGGTGACGGAGGTCGACGTCGGTGCCGAACGGGCGATCAAGGCGGTGCTGCAGGAACGCTACCCGGAATACGGATTTTTCGGTGAGGAAACCGGACGCGACCATGCCGATGCCGACGATCTGTGGCTGGTCGACCCGATCGACGGGACCAAGGCCTTTGTCCGCGGTTATCCGGTGTTCTCGGTCCAGATCGGTCTGATGCGCCGGGGCGAGCTGGTCATGGGCGTCTCCTGTGCGCCGTGCTGGAACGAAGGGCTGGGCGAGCTGATCTGGGCCGAGTCCGGGCAGGGGGCCTGGCGCGGTCTGCTCGGTACGCCGCTCGACGCTTTCGAGCGCCTGCGGGTTTCGGAGATCGACCAGCTGGGCAAGGCGACCCTGTCGACCGGCAATCTGGCGACACTGGCGGCGTCGCCGCAGTGGTCCGAGCTGGGACGTTTGATCCCGCAGCTCAACCGCATCCGCGGCTATGGCGACTTCCTGCACTACCACTTCCTTGCGGCGGGCAAGCTCGATGCGGTGGTCGAGTCCGACGTGAACATTCTCGACATCGCCGCGTTGGCGGTGATCGTGCGCGAAGCCGGCGGGCGGTTCACCGATCTCGACGGCCGTCCGCTCGGCCTCGACACCCGGACGGTGCTGGCGAGCAACGGCAAGATGCACGACGCCTTCGCCGGGCTGGCGCTCGGCGGCTGACGTTTTCCGAGGGAAGAATCAGGCCGGCGTGCGCAGGCTGATGCGCTGCCAGCCCCGCTTGCCGGCCAGTTCTTCGAGGATGGGGTCGGCGTCGACCGCCACCGCGGTGTCGGCCATTTCCAGCAGCGGAATGTCGTTGTGCGAATCGCTGTAGCAGCTCATGTAGCTGCAGGGCGCTGTTTGGGCGTCGATCCAGGCCCGCAGGCGTGAGACTTTGCCGCCCTGGAAATTGGGGATGCCGCTGATGCGGCCGGTATAGATCCCGTCGACGATCTCCGGGTCGGTGGCGAGCAGATGGTCGACCCCGAGCAGGTCCGCGATCGGTTCGGTGACGAAGCGATTGGTTGCGGTGGTGATGATGAGCTGGTCGCCCTGCGCGCGATGCCGCGCGAGCAGGGCTGGGGCCTGCGCCGCCACGATCGGGGCGATCTGTTCGTCGACGAAGCGCCGGCGCAGCTCGAGCATCTGCGACAGCTCGTGTTCGATCAGGGGGCGCAGCGCGAATGCGGCGTATTCGTGAATGTCCAGCGTGCCGGCTTGATACTGGCGGTAGAAACGCTCGTTCTCCCGCTCGTAGACGTCGCGCTCGACCACGCCGGCGTCGACCAGGAATCGTCCCCACAGGTAGTCGCTGTCACCCGCGAGGAGGGTGTTGTCGAGGTCGAAAACGGCGAGACGCATGGCGGGGGCAGGTTCCGGTGGGATGCAGGGCGCCGCAGGATAGCAGCTTGGGTGGCATCGATTGCCGGGTTTTGCCGGGCTGTGAAAGAATCGGGACAGACAGAGATTCGACTGAGCTGCAAGTGATTGATCTGGATGGCTTCCGCCCCAACGTGGGGATCATCGTCAGCGGCGCCGACGGGCGCCTGCTGTGGGCCAAGCGCATCAATCAGAACGCATGGCAGTTTCCGCAGGGCGGCATCAATCGTGGCGAAAAGCCCAGGGATGCGCTGTTTCGCGAGCTGCACGAGGAGTTGGGGCTCGAATCCCGGGACGTCGAGATCATCGGCGTCACCGCCGGCTGGTTGCGCTATCGACTGCCGAGCCGCTACCTGCGTAAGGCGCGCGGGCGCTTGTGCATCGGCCAGAAGCAGAAGTGGTTCGCGCTGCGCCTGACCGCACCGGAGTCGGCGGTGCGCTTCGATGCAACCGCCAAGCCGGAATTCGACGGATGGCGCTGGGTGGACTACTGGCATCCCCTGACCGAGGTCGTGGAGTTCAAGCGCGATGTCTACCGGCGTGCGCTCAACGAACTCGCGCCGCTGATGGGGGTCGAGCCGCGCGACCGCGTGCGTCGGCCGGCGATCGCGGCCTGACGGAGCCAGCCTGCTGTCGGTTCCGGTTTACGTCCGCTATTGACAATCGTTCTCATTGACTTTTACGATTCAGACATCATGTATGTCTGCGTCTGCAAAGCTGTCACCGATCGCGCCATCCGTCGCGCCGTCCGTGAGGATGGGGTGACGACGCTGCGCGAACTGTCGCGGATGCACGGCGTCGGGACGGGATGCGGCAAGTGCGTGCCCGAAGCCCGTCGTCTGCTGGCCGAGGCCCTGGCAGAGGCGCCGGCGCGATCGCTGCCGCCGGCGGCAGCGGTGATCGAGCAGGTGGCCGTCGGTTGACACGCCCCCGGATCGGCGAGCCGGTCCGCCTGTCATATACTGGGCGCTCTGAACGTTCACGGAGCGCAACGATGCAGGGCGACGCCAAAGTAATCGAGCACCTCAACCTGGCGCTGAAGAACGAACTGACCGCGATCAACCAGTACTTCCTGCATGCGCGCATGCTCGACAACTGGGGCATGAAGCGTCTCGGCAAGCACGAGTACGACGAGTCGATCGACGAGATGAAACACGCCGATGCGCTGGTCGAGCGGATCCTGTTCCTCGAAGGGCTCCCGAATCTGCAGGATCTCGGCAAGCTGTTCATCGGCGAGGACGTCAAGGAAATCCTCGAGTGCGACCTCAAGCTCGAAAAGGAAGCCCACCCGATGTACCAGGAGGCCATCGCCTACTGCGAGAGCGTCCGCGACTATGTGACCCGCGATCTGCTGGTGCATATCCAGAAGAGCGAGGAAGAGCACATCGACTGGCTCGAGGAGCAGCTCGGCCTCATCGAGCGCATGGGGCTGCAGAACTACGTTCAGGCCGCGACCGGTGAGCTGGGCGGCGCCTGAACGCCCTGGCTAGAACGGCTTGACGATCACCAGGATCACGACCGCAATCAGGATCAGCGCGGGGATTTCGTTGATGATCCGGTAGTAGCGCTCCGAGCGGGTGTTGCGGCGCTCGGCGAAGCGGCGCGCGATGACTTTGAGCCAGCCGTGATAGGCGGAAAGTCCCAGCACCAGCGCCAGCTTGAGATGCAGCCAGCCCATGCCCCAGTACAGCGCCCTGGCGTAGTTCGGATCGGCGGACAGCAGTGTGGCGATCCCGAAGATCCAGGTGCCGACCATGCCGATGGTGGTGATGCCGTAGAGCTTGCGCTCCATCACGCAGAAGCGCGCGTGTTCATCATCGCCCCGCACTTGGGTGTGATAGACGAACAGGCGCGGCAGGTAGAACAGACCTGCGAACCAGGACACGACGAAAATGACATGGATGGCCTTGAGCCACAGCATCTGATGCTCTCTTGGCATGTGAACCGATGCTGCGAGTCTAGCCGGAACTGCGATGCCATATGTCGGCTGCGCGGTAGGCAGCGCCGCCGTGCGGCGCGTATGATCCTGCCCCCTGATTCATTGTGTGCAAGGTCATGATCAAGGTCGGAATCGTCGGCGGAACCGGCTATACGGGGGCGGAGCTGCTCCGGATTCTCGCGTCCCATCCGCAGGTCGAGGTCAGTGTGCTGACCTCCCGGCAGGAGGCCGGGCGCCGTGCGGATGTGCTGTATCCGCATCTGCGCGGTCACTGCGACGTGGTGTTCTCGGCGCCGGATGCCGATGCGCTTGCCGACTGCGATGCGGTCTTCTTCGCGACGCCGCATGGGACCGCGATGCAGATGGCGCCTGCGCTGGTGGACAAGGGCGTGCGGGTGATCGATCTGTCGGCGGATTTCCGTCTGCGGGACGTGGCGCAGTTCAAGCGCTGGTACGGTCTTGATCATGCGTGTCCGGACCTGCTCGCGGAGTCGGTCTACGGATTGCCGGAGCTGCACCGAGAGCGCATCCGGGGGGCTCGGGTCGTCGCCAATCCGGGCTGCTATCCGACGGCGGTGCAGCTTGGATTCCTGCCGCTGCTGGAGGCGGGGCTGGTCGCGACTGACGGGCTGATCGCGGACTGCAAGTCAGCGGTCAGCGGCGCCGGGCGCGAGGCCAAGGTGGCGTCGCTGTTCTGTGAGGTCGGCGATTCGTTCAAGGCATATGGGGTTTCGGGGCATCGTCACTGGCCCGAGATCGGACAGGGCCTGGAGGCCATCGCCGGCGAGACCGTCGGGGTGACCTTCGTGCCACACCTCCTGCCGATGATCCGCGGCATCCATGCGACGCTGTATGCGCGGCTCAAGGATCCGGAAGTCGATCTGCAGGCGGTGTTCGAGCGTCGTTTCGCCGGCGAGGTCTTCGTCGACGTGATGCCGGACGGAACGCATCCGGAGACGCGCAGTGTCCGCGCGTCCAATACCTGCCGTCTGGCCGTACATCGTGCTCCGGACGGCAAGACCGCGATCGTGCTCAGCGTGATCGACAATCTCGTCAAGGGAGCGTCCGGGCAGGCCGTGCAGAATCTCAATCTGATGTTCGGCTTCGATGAGCGGACGGCGTTGAGCAGCCCGCCACTGGCGCCCTGAAGTCCGGCGCAGATGCAGCACAGGATCGTCATCACGCGGCACCGGCCGTGGCTCAAGCCCTTGATGATCGGGGGCGGTGCCTTCGTCCTGGCGATCGGAGCATGGATTCTGTACTCCTATACACGCGCATCCACCGTGACCGAGTTCGAGCGCGCCCGCCTTGAAGTCGAGCAGCTGCGGGCGGAGCGCCGCGATCTGACCCGTGAACTGCGGGCGGCCCAGGAAAAGGTTCGTTCGATGCAGGACCAAGCGGTCTACGTCCAGCGCTCGCAGGACATCGACACGCAGGCCTGCAGCGCGATCCAGGACTCGCTCGCCCAGCTGCAGGCGGAGGCTTCCGATCTGCGCGAGCAACTGGCGTTTTACCGTGGGATCGTCGCGCCGGAGCAGGCGCGCGCTGGCGTCCGTGTCTACGAGTTTCGCGTGTTTCCCGGCGCCGATGCCTCGCGATACCGGTACGATCTAGTGCTGATCCAGTCGGTGCGCCACGAGGCGCGAGTCGGTGGTCGCATCGATATCAATCTGTTCGGCGTGGAGGGCGGGCGCGACAGGAGCTACGCGCTGGCGGACCTGGTGACCGATGAAGCGGCACGAAATCTGCTATTTTCACTGAAGTATTTTGAGGAATTCAGCGGCGAGTTCAGGATTCCGGATGGCTTCGAGCCCCGCCGTGTCGAGGTCACGTTGGTTCCGAGTGAAAAAGGCGCGCCGAACGTCGACGAATCGTATGACTGGAAAAGGGCGCTGATAGGCGGAGGTGGTTGACATGTTCGGTGGCAATGGCAAAAAGAGCAGCAGCGAGGCGGCGACGAGTGTGGATACATTGATTGGTCGACAGACCGAGGTTTCGGGCGACGTGCGCTTCACCGGCGGTCTGCATGTCGACGGCAAGATCAAGGGCAAGGTCATCGCCACGGGTGACAAGGCGTCGGCGCTGTCGGTCAGCGAGAGCGGGACGATCGAAGGCGATGTGCGGGTGCCGAGCATCGTGCTCAACGGAACGGTCGTCGGCGACGTGCATGCGTCGACCAAGATCACGCTGGCGGCCAAGGCGCGCGTGACCGGGAACGTGTTCTACCGCGTGATCGAAATGGAAGGCGGCGCGCAGGTCAACGGCCAGATGGTGCACGAATCCGCAAACGCCGCGGCTGCCGGACTCAACACGATGGGGGATGGGATTTCCCAGCCCGGCGATGACGGCCAGACGGCGGACGAGCTTGAGGCGCGCCGCGCCAAAGGGACCGTCATCAACGGATAGACCGAGATGACCGATATGTCAGAGAACACAGTGATTGAAGATGCGCCATTGGTGTTCACCGATTCGGCGGCCAACAAGGTACTCGAGCTGCTGCGCGAGGAAGACGATTCCGAGCAGATGCTGCGGGTATTCGTGACCGGCGGCGGGTGTTCCGGATTTCAGTACGGCTTCAAGTTCGAAAAGCAGGCAGAAGAGGACGACACGCTGGTCGTCAAGAATGGCGTCACACTGCTGGTCGATCCGATGAGCGTGCAGTACCTCGTCGGCGCCGAAATCGACTACAAGGAAAGCCTCGAGGGCGCCCAGTTCGTGATTCGCAACCCGAACGCGACGACCAGCTGCGGCTGCGGAAACTCGTTCTCGGTCTAGCGCGATCGCGCGTCGGTGCACTGAGGGTGTGCTGGCGCCGGCTGCAGTCTGCCTCCGGCGAGACGCTCACGTGTAAGGCCTCGGGCCGGGGTCACGGATGGTAGAGCGCGCCGAGCACCGCGGGGCGGCTCGCTCCGGTCACGCTTGGCAGGTTTCCCGGACGTCCGTTGACCCGTTGCCAGGCCAGCCATGCAAATGCGGCGGCCTCCACCCATTCCGGCGCGATGCCGACGGCGTCGGTCGTGGTGACCTCCAGTTGCGGCGCGAGGGCGCGGATGCGCTCCAGCAGAAAGTGATTGCGGGCGCCGCCCCCGCACACGTACATGCGGCGGGGTTCCGTTGCCGCGGTCGCGAGCGGATCGGTGATCGAGCGTGCAGTCAGCTCGCACAGCGTGCGCTGCACCGTATCCGCCGGCAGCCTTTCGATCCCGGGGTAGCGGCGCCGCAGCCAGCCAAGGTTGAAATAGTCACGCCCGGTGCTCTTGGGGGGCGGGGCGGAGAAGTATGCGTCTCCCAGACAGGCGGAGAGGAGCTCCTCGTCGAGCGTGCCCGTCGCGGCCCAGGCGCCGTCCCTGTCGAAGGGTTCGCCGCGGTGCAGATGGATCCATTCGTCCATCAGCGCGTTGCCGGGGCCGGTATCGAATCCGGTCGTGTCGTCACCGACGACGGTGACGTTGGCGATCCCGCCGATATTGAGCACCATGCAGGGCCTGCTCTGGCCGGCAATGGACTGGTGAAAGGCGGGGACCAGCGGTGCGCCCTGGCCGGCAAGCGCCATGTCGGCGCGCCGAAAGTCAGCGACGACGGGAATACCGCTGCGCACGGCGATCCAGCTCGGATTTCCGAGTTGAATGGTGTTGCCGGTTTCCGAGGCGTCGTGAAAGACGGTCTGCCCATGAGAGCCGATGGCGGCGACGGTGTCTGCGGATATCGCGGCGGCTCTGAGCAGGGCGTCGACGGTGTCGCCGAAGCAGCGGGCGACAGCGATATCGAGCCGGGCGATGTCGCGAATCGTAACTACGGCGTCGGGAGACCTCTGCAGCGCCAGCAGCTGACTGCGGACCGGCTCAGGATAGGGTGAGCTCAGCGTTGCCTCGATCGCCACGATGCGATTGTCGTCGACGTGACAGAGTGCCGCGTCGACGGCGTCCATGCTCGTCCCGGACATCAACCCGATGCAGCGCACCGGATGGTTCGATGACCCGGAGGTGCCCCTGGTCAACTACTGGACCTGGGTGGGATCGACCTGCTCCGCCTGGGCCACCTGGCTGTCGGACAGCGACTCGAGCTGTGCCAGCAGCGGGGCCGTTTCGGTGCGCCAACGCGGGGCGATCGAGCGCGGCAGCGGCGCGGAGCGCGGCAGCGCGACCGTCATCGGATTCTTGTGAATGCCGTTGATGCGGAATTCGTAGTGCAGATGCGGCGCGGTCGCCAGGCCCGAGGAGCCGACGTATCCGATGACCTGTCCCTGCTGTACACGCGAGCCATTGTGCAGCCCCGAGCGGTACCGGGACAGGTGCGCATACAGCGTCGTGTACTGCGAGCCGTGCTTGAGGATGACGACGCGGCCGTAGCCGCCCTTGACGCCAATGAACAGGACGCGTCCGTCCGCAGTGGCCTTGACCGGGGTACCGGTGCGAGCGGCATAGTCGACGCCCTTGTGGGCGCGGATCGTGTTCAGAATCGGATGGCGCCGGTTCGGATTGAAGCCCGAGCTGACGCGGGCGAAGTCGACCGGAGTCCGCAGGAAGGCCTTGCGCATCGACTCGCCTTCGGGGGTGTAGTAGGCGATGTTGCCGTCGGCATCCATGTAGCGCAGAGCCCGATAGCGCTGGCCGCGATTGACGAATTCGGCTGCAAGGATATCGCCATCACGGACTTTCTCGCCGTCCTTGTAGAGTTCCTCGTAAATCACCGAAAAACGGTCGCCGACACGCAGGTCCAGCGCGAAGTCGATGTCGTAGCCGAACATCTCGGCCAGCTGCATCAGCAGGCGGTTCGACAGGCCGGCACGCTGTCCATCCAGGAACAGGGAGTTGCGAATGACGGCGCTCGCCTGCTTCTGCTGGCGTTCGATCTCAGCCGCGATGGTCATGGCCTCGAGCCCTTCGGCGCCGCGGCGGATCTGCAGCGTGGTGGTCTCGTCGAGCTCGTAGCGAAGCTCCTCAAGCTTCTGCTCCGGCGTCTTCAGCAGCACCAGTTTTTCACCGGCGCGCAGGGACTTCAGCTTTGCGGCGTCCTCGCTCAAGCGAACCGTCGCCATGGCTTCCGAGAAGCCCAGCCCCTGCTGTTCGAAGATATCGGAAAGCGTCTGCCCTTTCTGGACGACCACGGTTTCCCATTGACTCGCCGGCGGGGCTTCGAGGTCGTCACCGACTGCAGCCTGCAGATCGGTATCGAGCGCGCTGTCGAGTTCGTCGACGGCTTCCTGCAGGGTGGCTTCAGGGGAAGCGGGAGCGGCGGTGGCCGCATGCCGGCTCGCCGTGCCCTCGTGGGCGGCGACCGCGGCGAGCATGGCGACGCAGAGCGTCGCGATCATCACGGGGCGACGGGCCGAACGGCGAAAGGGCGCGTCGGCTGGGCTATAATCCAGTCTCATTCTCTAACCTGAAAACCCGTCAGAACCTGCGGAGCAGCCTGGCGGATCAGCTGTAGGCGAAGTTGTGTGCGGCCGAAGCGGCATCGGAACACGGAATACAGGCTAAGAAACCATAGTTGACCGTGGTTTGCAAGAAAATCCCGATGGTATTTCGAGCTTGGCTGACAGGCGCGTCCAGCGGGTTTTCTCCTGCCCTGCAATTCAAGAAACATGCCGAATTCCGACCTTATCGCCGAGCTTGAGCGCGGCACCGACGAGATTCTGCCCCAAGACGAGTTCCGCAAGCGTCTGACCGAGGCCACGGACAGCGGCCAGAAACTGCGGGTCAAGGCCGGATTCGACCCGACGGCCAAGGACCTGCACCTGGGCCACACCCTGCTTCTGAATCGCTTGCGGGCGTTCCAGGAGGCGGGGCATGAGGCCATTTTCCTGATTGGCGACTTCACCGGGATGATCGGCGATCCGACCGGGAAGAACGAGACGCGCAAGCCGCTGACCCGTGAGGAGGTCGAGGACAACGCTCAGACCTATAAGGAGCAGGTGTTCAAGATTCTGGACCCCGACAGGACCACGATCGCCTTCAACAGCCACTGGCTCGACAAGCTCGGCGCCGAAGGCATGATCCGCCTGGCGGCGCAACACACCGTGGCGCGGATGCTTGAGCGTGACGATTTCAGCAAGCGTTACTCCACCCAGCAGCCGATCGCCGTTCACGAGTTTCTGTATCCGCTGCTTCAGGGCTACGACTCGGTCGCCCTGCAGGCTGATGTGGAGATGGGGGGGACCGATCAGAAGTTCAACCTCCTGGTAGGGCGGCATCTGCAGGGGGCATTCGGGCAGCGGCAGCAATGCATCATGACGGTGCCGATTCTCGAGGGACTCGACGGCGTACAGAAGATGTCAAAAAGCCTGGGCAACTATATTGGCGTCAACGACGCCCCAGGCGACATGTTCGGCAAGATCATGTCCGTCTCGGACAGTCTGATGTGGCGCTACTTCGAGCTGCTGTCGTTCCGCCCGCTGGCCGAATTGGAGCAGTTGAAAGAGCGGGTCGCCGAGGGCGGAAATCCACGAGACGTCAAGATGGAGCTCGGCGTGGAACTGGTCGCCAGATTCCACGATGCCGGGGCAGCGGAAGAGGCCAAAAGCGGTTTCATTGCCCAGTTCTCTCGCGGTGCGTTGCCGGAGAACATTCCGGAGGTGCATCTGGCGGTGGGGGCTGAGGGTATCCCGTTGTTCCGGGCGCTGAAGGAGGTCGGGCTGGTGTCCAGCAATGCCGAAGGGGGCCGCATGGTCGACCAGCGGGCGGTGAGAGTGGATCAGGAGCGTGTCGAGGACCGCAATCTGATGTTGCAGGCCGACCGTACCTATCTGCTGCAAGTGGGTTCCAGGCGTTACGCCCGGGCGCGGCTGGGACGTGCCGACTGAGCGAGGCGAGAGGCGATACACGAAAGGCGGGGGCGACCCCGCCTTTCGTCGTTCTGGATCCGGACATGTGACCGGGGCTGGTCGTCGTGGCGCCCGCGCGACCGAACAAGAAACGATCAATATGTGGGTATAAAGCGCTCATTTCCAGCGCACAGGGTGGGTGTAGCGGCGGGGTGTTTGAACAACAATTCCTTTTGGATCATTGGCTTATAGTTTTTGTGGCGATAATTCGTTGACGCGATCTGAAAAAGCCCTATTATTCGCCTCCCCGCTGACGGCGGCGCCGCAAAAAAGCGACCCTGAAGTCAGCCAGTTCGTTAACAAGAAGAGCAAGTAATTT
>JAQVDP010000026.1 GCA_028698335.1 Nevskiales bacterium
CTTGATCAGCGGGTGGTCCCGCAGCTGCTGTTCGGCCCCAGCCAGAAAGAAGCTCGTGCTCAAGATCCGCTCCCGTCAATGTGATGCCTCATTGTCCGAAATCAGAAGGGGTTATGCAGCGGTCTCAGCTCGCTAATCGAGAAGACTTCCCGCAAGTAATCTGCAATGAATTGCGTCTTCTGGTCCATGGGACAGGTTTGACTCCAAGGCATGAGGCATCTCCACAAAGCGCCTCGTTATCGTCAAACTGTCACCCATGTCTGGCGACTATTCTGTTACCTATGTGTCCCGACCGTACCAGAAGTGACGCCCAACAAGTGCATCCAGCCGACGTATTTGCCTTCGCTTCGCTGCGGCAAATCCGCGGCTGATGCGAGGCGTTATACGTTGAAAAGCAGCCATGCCCAGAGCTGATCTCTCCAATCATCTTGTTCACTGGGTCAAGGGGGCGTCTGACGAAGACGCTTTTGCGGTTCTGAGCAAGATCGCTTCGGAAGGGCGTCTTCTTGGAAGTAATGGCTTCATCAAAGGTGAGTTCAATTGCGTTTGTTTTACGGAAGCACCGCAAAACACCTTTCACAATGTCATCGGGAAGTATCGCCCGTTCGGAGTGCAGGTCTCAAAGCGTTGGCTTTTCTCTCAAGGCGGTCGCCCGGTCATTTACCAACCGTTGGCTGACTATGACTCGCTTCCTGAATCTCACAACTGGCGGCACGTCACCTATGATCTAGACCACAAGCCACAGCCCGTCGATTTCTCCTGGGAACGGGAGTGGCGGATAAAAACCGACGAGCTTCTTCTTCCGCCAGAGGCTCGCATTCTGGTTCCTCATCAAGCATGGGCGGAAGCTCTGCAAGAGCAACACAGCGAGTCTGAGGAGTATCGAATACAGATGGAGGCCCTCGCATACGGCGAGGAGTGGTTAATGCAAGATCCCGAGCCATTCCACTATGCGTATAGTGTTATCAACGTATAACCATGCCTTCCAGCCGACGTATTTGCCGCCGCTTCGCGTCGTCAAATCCGCGGCTGAAGGCGGGCGTTGGGCCGCGAGAAAAGCATGTTCACTTGGTTAAATAAGCAGGGCGTGAGAAGCAGCAGCGGCTTTGAAGTTCAAACCACCGGGCGGTTTACGATTGAGTACCGGGAGGCTGGTCGAGTTATCACCGTCGATGTCGAGCCCGGCATCCAGGGTGGTCCCTGCGTCAGCATCAATGACAATGCTTTTGAACGCTGGGATAACTCATCGGTTCGCAATTCGGCAGAAGAGCAAGCTCGCCTGCTAAAAAACTTCAAAGATGCAATGGCGTTCCAAGGGTGCCCAGTATGTGTCTAGCTGCACTGAGCGGCCGGGAACATAGGTAACAAAAGAGTCTGAAGACATCGGTAACAGTCACCGGCGCAACAATCTTCCGTTTGCATCTTCGATTCGCATGTGACGTTCATGCAAGCGGCCGATTTTGAGTGCGGAAAAAGGGGTCGGAGTAAATAAAGGTTTGCTAGGGTGCTTTTTGGAGCAACTTCGGAGTAGGCCGTGCCCCGCAAGCCCCGCTACTATCTGGCTAGCGAGTAAGTAATTTACTCCGACCCCTTATTTTGAACCCGCTTCACCAAGACCGGCATCCAGGACTGGGCGCATCGCGCCATCGATCCCGACGCCGTGGGGGTCAGCGACGCATTGCCCAGCGTCAAAGCCGGACTCGCCGCCGAAGTCGTTCGCTATCACGCGATCAAGACCGGCAGCGGTCGCCAAGCCGTCCTGCATCCGGAGTTCCGCAACGTGAACACCGTGCTCGGTAATCTCAAGACCGCGATCACGGGGACTTACCATGCCTTCGACTTCTCCCGGTACGCCGATCGATATCTCGCCGAAGCGCAGTACCGCTTCAATCGGCGCTTCGATCTGAAGTCGATCCTCATTCGCCTCGTCCACGCCGCAGTTCAGACTCGCGCTTATCCCGCGTCCGTCCTAAGGATGGCTGAGGTTCGTTAATAATCAGGACACGGAATGACACGCTGAAGAGCGTCACATAATTGAATTATTTGAGTGACAATGTATATAAGTCGACGTACTGCTGGGCATGCGAGATCGCAAAAACTAGGAGACGACAACACATGATTTCTGGAAAGTTCATCCCCATCTTCGGAGCCCTTGCCTTGCTGCTGAGCGGGTGTTCCGACGAGTCGAGCGGCGGGAGCAATGTATTCTCTATGGTGGCTGCCGCATACAGCGGAACTACATTGCAGGGGATCGAGCATCAATCAGAAACAGCTTATTCGATCAATTCTCGAACGACCTGTGTCCAACCGGTCACAGCACCCGACGAAGAGGCATTGCGATCGACGTATACCCGCGATGGGTCTGCGATTTGCATTGAGGACGCTGACCAGAAGTCGTGCCTGCGGGGACAGGACCTGGGCGACGCACAGATACTGCACCTCGTTGTAGGTGAGTCATATGAAATCACCATCAGCTTCGCAAACCATCTGCACCGCTGGACCTTCCAGGAAGACCCGCAAGGTGGAGCCCGAGGATTTATGTCAATTGGCTCACGGGATACATCGGACTGCGATCCTGCCGGCACATATGAATATACCTACACCGCATCAGACCTCGACGGGGATTTCGAAGCCGTTGCCTTCGACTCAGGGTCCATGACTGAGTGGTCTAGGGATGCCGTGAGGTGTGCTGGAGAAACCTGTACCGGTCAGGCAGGCCGCATCACATTGGCTCTGCCTGCGGCGTCATTCGATTCGCAGAGCTTTCAGGGATACGTGCAGTCAGGCTCCACCGCGCAGATCGAGGGAACGCTGTATGGGCAGATTCTCGGAAACGTCGCTCCATCCAAGGACCGTGGGTCATTCCTGGTGTGCCCAGATTCTGCAACGTGGGCAGATGCAGTCGAACAATGCGTGTTTCTTGCTCTGGAACGCGTCCCATAGATAGCAGCCTCGTAGAGAAGCCCGCGAGCCTGCAGCGATGCGGCTAACGATTTATGAAATGTGACCTTTGAAGCAGAGCAGTATCCCGCCACTACTGACGAAGGACCCGTTCGCCATGAAATCAAACCGATCAATATGCGCTTGCGTCCAATTCGCAGGAAAATCCGCTCGCCTGCTGCTCACAACCGCGGTGCTGATTAATGGCGCATTTGCATTCGCCGGAACCCGCGCACCGATTCCCGATGCTAGCGGTGTCTACCACATCGTCGTAGATGATCCGAGCAAGATCAAAATTGGCGACTTGAACCTTCCCGAAGGTGCTCAGGTCAAGGTTTGGAGCAAGGCGGAGCTTCAACAGATGGTCGATCGAGCGATCCTTGACGACAAAAACATCCCGCAACTTCCAAGCGATGACATCTATCTGCCGAAAAGGCAGCCACCTCATCTACGGGTCCCCAATGACAACCAGCAGGGAGAGTGAACAACATGGACAGACACAAGATTCTCCCCATGGCCGCGAGCTGCCTGGCAGTTATTGCTGGCTTTTCTCCCGGACTTTCGAAGGCCACCTCGGACTGCGATTTTGAAGACGTTGCGCAGTGGTGGGAATACAGCAACCTGGTTTCGGACATCGTTCCTGACCAGTATCAGTCCACATATTCCTATGCGTACATGATTTTCGATGTCGATTCGTCCGCGTATTACAACAACACAGTGATGAGGACATGGGGCTCTGAGAACTGCGCAATTGAAGCCTACGTGTCACATACCGACCAGATTTCCGGCTACCCAGTGTTCGCGGCGTATGACTGGGCCTGCGATCCAATCTGCACTGCGCAAGGGTACGCAAGCCAGCAAACAGCCAGCACGAACTGTTCCACGGTCGTCGCGAAGAACACGCTGGTCAACGGTGGCTTTGTTGCGAACTACTACAACGGAGAGGAGTTGGTGCCTGTTGTCTATGTGATCGTCAATCATCACTTTGACTTCGAGCAGTATGGACACATCAACCGATCATATCTCTGGAACTTCAATAGTTCTTCTCTTTGGAAAGCGACTTACAACAGGACCAACAAGCGGGAGGTTCTGTCACACAATGTCCGCGGCAATTGGATTGAGTACTGGTACAACTGGGCAAGTGGACCAGGCTGCACGGGCACTACACACGACGCTTTGGGAGTAGTCGACTATCACGTAAGAGTAGTCGAGGAGCCAGATTGTGGCGGAAGCTGCATAAGCTACACGGAATATCCAGACGCCAACAATTCGCATATGGCGAAGACTCCAAGTGACCTGCCCGTTACGGTTCATTCTCAAACTATCAACGACACATGGAATGTCACGAAGCCATAGGCGACATACTTATGCCGTTTCATATGCGTTGAATCAACTTGAACCAGATAGGCGACGCTACTCCGTTGTGAGTCGCAGTTCGATTTAGAGCCCCAGGTTTGAGATACCGCTAGGAAATAAGAGGAAACGTGATTATTAACAAACCTCAGCCGAGGCTCGGGAAATGAGCCAGCCGGCTGGGAGGATGGCGCCATGATTCTGATGGAGGTGACGACCATGGCGATGAATCGAGTGCAGTTTCAACCGGGGCTTTCGATGGCGGAGTTCATTCGGCGGTATGGCAGCGAGCGCCAGTGCGAGCAGGCACTGATTGCGGCGCGAGACCGCTGCGTAACTGCGGAATATTGGCGCGCGTAGGCGCGTTGATTTGATTTTTGATGGTTCTGACGATTCTGGGCGCGCACCTGTGCTGAATTTCGCCGCTTCCGGGCATTTTCTGCCCAGATTCCCGGGCATCAGGCGCACCTCGCCTGTAACTGTCGCTCGGGATTGATCGTGAGCTTCAGCTTGTTGGCCGCCTTGAGCAGATTCATGTTGATGGCGGCATAGGCGAACTGTGCTTCGGTCTTGCGTACACCGAAGTAGCGGGCGCGGTTCAATCCGAACTGGCGCTTCATCGTGCCGAAGGCACGCTCGACCTTGTAGCGCACCCGGCTGATCAATCGGTTGATCATCTTCTGCCAGCTTTGCAGAGGCCGATTGCGTGCCGCCCGGTACTGCGGGAATAAAAAGGGGTCGGAGTAAATAAATTTGGTTTGCGGTAGACACCTTTGGCAATGCACTGCGGAATTTGATCGCAGGGTCGATCAGCCTCCACGATACGGCCGAAACCTCGCCCCGAATCTTCACTCAAAGACTCCGATTTCCCGCCCATCGCCGCTACGCGGGTCTGTTCCCTATGCTCAGGCCGGACACGACTCGGCACGCAGCGGCGCTCTTGCCGCGTTCGCCGTCGCCACCATCCGCTTCAAGGCGGCTTCGGTCTCCGCCCAGCCGCGCGTCTTGAGGCCGCAGTCCGGGTTGACCCACAGGCGTTCGGCCGGCACCACGGCCAGCGCCTTTGTCAGCAGTGTTTCCATCTCCTGCCGGTCCGGCACGCGCGGCGAGTGGATGTCGTAAAGGCCGGGGCCGATGTCGTTGGGGTACGCGAACTCGGCGAAGCCTTCCAGCAGTTTCATCCGTGAACGCGAGGTCTCGATGGTGATGACGTCCGCGTCCAGCGCGGCGATGCTGGGCAGGATGTCGTTGAACTCCGAGTAGCACATGTGGGTGTGGATCTGGGTGTCGTCGCGCACGCCGCTGGCGGCGATGCGGAACGCGCGCACGGCCCAGTCCAGATAATCCGGCCAGTCGGCCCGCTGCAGCGGCAGGCCCTCGCGGATGGTCGGCTCGTCGATCTGGATGATGCCGATGCCGGCGGCTTCCAGATCCAGCACCTCGTCACGCAGCGCCAGCGCCAGTTGCAGCGCCACGTCGCGCCTGGGCAGGTCGTCACGGACGAAGCTCCAGAACAGCATCGTCAGCGGGCCGCTGAGCATGCCCTTCATCGGCTTGTCGGTCAGGCTTTGCGCGTAGGTGGACCATTCCACCGTCATCGGCCTGGGCCGCGAGACGTCGCCGTAGATGACCGGCGGCTTCACGCAGCGCGAGCCGTAGCTCTGCACCCAGCCGTGTTCAGTGAAGGCGTAACCGGCCAGCTGTTCGCCGAAGTACTCGACCATGTCGTTGCGTTCCGGCTCGCCGTGCACCAGCACGTCCAGCCCCAGCCGCTCCTGGCGGTCGACGACATGGCGGATCTCGGCCTGCATCGCGGCGCGGTATTCCGCCTCATTCAGGGTGCCGGCCCGGTGGGCGGCACGGGCGGCGCGGATCTCCGCGGTCTGCGGAAAGGAGCCGATGGTCGTGGTGGGCAGCGGCGGCAGTTGCAGGCGTTGCCGCTGCAGCGCGATGCGCTCGGCGAACGGGGACCGGCGCCGGGTATCGGCGTCGGTCAATGCGGCGACGCGGGCGCGCACCTCGGGGCGCAGCGTGCTCGGCGCGCGGCGGCGATCCTCGATGGCCTGGGCCGCGGCCTGCAGCTCCCGCCACACGGCGCCCTCGCCCTCGTTCAGCGCGCGCTTGAGCACGGCGAGTTCTTCGAGCTTCTGGCGGGCGAAGGCCATCCAGTTGCGGATGCGCGGATCGAGCCGGTTCTCCGCCGCCAGATCGTGCGGCACGTGCAGCAGCGAGCACGAGGCCGATACCCACAGGCGCCCGCCGAGCACGGCGCGCGCCGCATGCAGCGTGCCCAGCACCCGCGCCAGATCGGTCCGCCACAGGTTGCGGCCGTCGATCACGCCCAGCGACAGCGCCTTGTCGTCCGGCCAGTCCGCGAGGAAGGCGTCGAGCTGCCTCGGCGCACGCACCCCGTCCAGATGCAACGCGGCGATCGGCAGCGCGCGCAGACGCCCGGCGTGCGCGTCGACGCCGCCGAAGTAGGTCGCCAGCAGCAGCGGCAGACCGGCGCCGGCGAGTTCCCGGTAGACGGTGTCGACGGCGTCGAGCCAGGCATCCGGCAGATCCAGCGCCAGGATCGGCTCGTCGAGCTGCACGCAGGCCACGCCCAGCGCCTTGAGCTCGCCGAACAGCACGAAGTAGGCGTTGAGCAGCAGCGACAACAGTTCGAGCCTGTCGAAGCCGGGCTCGGGCTCGGCCAGCCACAGCCAGGTCAGCGGGCTGGGCAGCACCACCTTGACCGCATGGCCGAGCGCGCGGGCCTCGCGCACCTCCGGCAGCAGCCAGTCGCGGTTCAGCGCGAAGCGCGTGTGCGGGCCGACCTCGGGGACCAGATAGTGGTAGTTGGTGTCGAACCACTTCTTCATCGCCAGCGCCGGTTGCGCCGCGGTGCCGCGCGCCATCGCGAAGTAGCCCTCGAGATCGACCGCGGCCGGCAGGCCGAAGCGCGGCGGCGCGGCCGAGAACAGCGCGGTGGCGTTGTGCAGGTGATCGTAGTACGCGAAGTCGCCGACGGTGACCCAGTCGACGCCGGCATCGCGCTGCAGGGCCCAGTGGCGACGGCGCAGTTCGCGCCCGGTTTCGAGCAGCGCGGCCCGGTCGGTCGCGCCCTTCCAGTACGCCTCGACCGCGCGCTTGAGTTCGCGGCCGGCGCCGATGCGGGGAAAGCCGAGGATGTGGGTCCGCACGGGGGCATGGGTCATGGCAACGCTCCGGGGCAACAGGGGCGCTCATGGTCGCGGCCGGACGGATGTGATTCAATCTCAGCGTTTTATGAGATTTGTTGAATTCTATTCATGGCCCAGTCCCCGCTCGAAATCCGCCACCTGCAAACCCTGGCCGCGCTGGCCGACACCGGTTCGCTGGGCCGCGCCGCCGAGCGCGTGTTCGTCACGCCGTCGGCGCTGTCGCATCAGCTGAAGGCGCTGGAGACGCACTACGGCGCGCCGCTGTTCGAGCGCAACACAAAGCCGCTGCGCCTGACCCAGGCCGGCCAGCGCCTGGTCACCCTGGCGCGCGAGGTGCTGTCCGCCACCGCGCAGGCGGAGCGCGAGATCGCGCAATGGGTGTCCGGCGGCAGCGGCCAGCTGCGCATCGCGGTGGAATGCCACACCTGCTTCGACTGGCTGATGCCGGCGATGGACGCGCTGCGCGAGCACTGGCCGGAGGTGGAGCTGGATCTGGTCAGCGGCTTCCAGGCCGAACCGATGGCGCTGGTCGAAGGCGGCGTGGCCGATCTGGCGGTGATCCACGACCGCCCCGCCGCCCGGCCCGGCGTCGTCGTCGAGACGCTGTTCCGCTACGAGACGCTTGGCATCGTCTCGCCGCGCGATCCGCTGGCGGCCCGGCCGCATCTGCAGCCGGCGGACTTTACCGAACGCACGCTGATCAGCTATCCGGTCGACGAGGCGATGCTCGACGTGGTGCGCCACTTCCTCGCCCCCGCCGGCATCAAACCGAAGCGGCGCGACGCCGAACTGACCGTGGCGATCCTGCAGCTGGTGGCGTCCGGGCGCGGCATCGCCGCGCTGCCGCGCTGGAGCGTGACGCCGTACCTGGAACGCGGCTACGTCGTCGGCAAGCCGCTGGGCCCGGAAGGCCTGAGCTGCGAGCTGTACGCGGCGATTCCGGAGAGCCTCTCCGGCAAGCCGTACATGCGCGACTTCATCGATACGATCCGCGGCGGCGCATAGGCGCGCACGGCACCCGATCACCCGGTCGGGCCGCGACCGCCGCCGGCGTCCGCGCGCCATCACCCTGCCCGCGCTGACCGACACCGTCCCGTACGGTCACATGACGGCCTGCTTTCATGAGACGCTTGGGGACGCGCTACTCCGTTCCCCATCGCGAGGCAGGCCATGAAACGACAGGTCGTCGACATCATCCGGACCGGACCCGGCGAGCGTGCGCGCCTGGACTGCGGCCACGAAACGGACGCCGACGCCGGCACCGCCGTCGGCGACGTGCTCGAATGCGGCGGCTGCGACCGCGGCGAGATGCCGGAGGGATTCGAGACCTACAAGCAGACGCCGGAATTCACGCAGGACACGGTTCCGGCCGCGCTGCAGCGCGCGCATTCGACCAAGCGCGGGGTGTGGGCCCGGATCGTCGTTGCCGAGGGTCGGCTGCGGTATCAGGTCGAGTCGACGGGGCTGGATACGGTGCTGTCACCCGGCACCGTGGGCATCGTCGTTCCCGAGGTGCCGCACGCGGTCACGCCGCTCGGCACGGTGCGGTTCCGGGTGTACTTCTACCGGATGCCGGCATCCGCCGGCGACGCCGCCGACGCCGAACCCCTGAAACCGCCCGCCCCGCCCTGAGCCCGCGGGTTCAGTCGTCGCGCGGTTCCAGGTTGCGGCTGAGCAGCAGCGCGCCCAGGGTGCCGACCGCGCCGGACAGCAGGTACAGGCCGACATAGCCGACGCCGACATGCGCGGCGATGCTCAGCGCCACCAGCGGCGCGAACGCGGCACCGAGCAGCCAGGCGAAATCCGAGGTCAGCACCGCGCCGCTGTAGCGGTAGCGGCTGGCGAAGCTGGAGTTGATCGCGCCCGAGGCCTGGGCGTGGGTGAAGCCGAGCAGCGCGAAGCCGAAGACGATGAACAGGTAGGCGCCGATCTTGGAGCCGTGCAGGAACATCGGCAGCATGCCGGCGAGGCTGAACACGGCGATCAGGCCCGCACCGATCGCCAGCGTCGCGCGGCGGCCGATGCGGTCGGCGACGACGCCGGAGGTCAGCATCGTCAGCGTGCCCAGCACCGCGCCGCAGACCTGCACCAGCAGGTATTCGCTGACGCTGTCCTGGGTGAACAGCAGCGCCCAGCACAGCGGGAACACCGTGACCAGATGGAACAGCGCGAAGCTGCCCAGCGGCGCGAACGCGCCGAGCAGGATGTTGCGGCCCTGCGTGCGGACCAGCTCGCCCAGCGGCGACGGCACCAGCTCGCGCGACTTGAGCAGCTGCGCGAACTCCGGCGTCTCCACCAGACGCAGGCGCGCGAACAGCGCGACGACGTTGATCGCGAAGGCGACGTAGAACGGATAGCGCCAGGCCCAGGACAGGAAGTCCGCCTCGGACAGGCTCAACGTCAGGTACGCGAACAGCGCGGCGGCCAGCAGAAAGCCGAGCGGCGCGCCGAGCTGCGGGATCATCGCGTACCAGCCGCGGCGGTCCGGCGGCGCGTTGAGCGCGAGCAGCGACGGCAGCCCGTCCCAGCTTCCGGCCAGCCCCAGGCCCTGGGCGACGCGCAGCAGCGCCAGCGCCAGCACGGCGCTCATGCCGATCTTGTCGTAGCCGGGCAGGAACGCGATGCCGGCGGTCGCGGTGCCGAGCATGAACAGCGCGACGGTCAGCTTGGTGCCGCGCCCGTAGCGCTTGTGGACGACGCGGAACAGCAGCGAGCCGAACGGCCGCGCGACGAAGGCCAGCGAGAATATCGCGAACGCGTACATCGTCGCGGTCTGGGCGTCGGCGAATGGGAAGAACACGCGCGGGAACACCAGCGCCGAGGCGATGCCGAAGACGAAGAAGTCGAAGAATTCCGACAGGCGGCCGATGATCACGCCGATCGCGATCTCGCCCGGCGCGACCGGGCCGTGCGCGGACGCATTGTGACTGGAATCAGCGGCTTGCGTGGTCATGGCCGGAGAGGAGGTAAGGGTCGACATTCGGCTTCAAGAAGACTGATGGGCAGACGGACTGGATGATGCAGGCTGCAACGATCTCATGATCGGCGCAAGGCGCACATAGGACAAAACGTCCAATCGCGGTCCCGGCCCGGGCTGCTTAGAGTTGCGCCCCCCGGTTGTCACAAGCGTCGAGTCATGTCCGTACGAACGCTGCGCCACGCGCCGCTGTTGTTGCTCCTGCTCCTGCTGACGGGCTGCAAGGCCGTCGTCCTCAGCCCCTCCGGCGACATCGCCGCCCAGCAGCGGGATCTGATCGTGATCTCCACGATCCTGATGCTGCTGATCGTCGTGCCGGTGATGGTGATGACGGGCTGGTTCGCCTGGCGCTACCGCCACTCCAACGACAAGGCGACCTACGCGCCGGAATGGGACCACTCGACCCAGTTCGAGCTGGTGATCTGGACCGCGCCGCTGCTGATCATCATCGCGCTGGGCGCGCTGACCTGGATCGGCACCCACCTGCTCGACCCCTACCGCCCGCTCGGCCGCATCGACGCCCAGCGCGAGCTGCCGGCGGACGTCAAGCCGCTGCGGGTGCAGGTGGTGGCGATGGACTGGAAGTGGCTGTTCGTCTACCCGGACTACGGCATCGCCTCGGTCAACGAGATGGCGGCGCCGGTGGACGTGCCGATCGAGTTCGACATCACCGCGTCGACGGTCATGAACTCGTTCTTCGTGCCGGCGCTGGCCGGCCAGATCTACGCGATGCCGGGCATGCAGACCAAGCTGCACGCGATCATCAACGCCGCCGGCGACTACGAGGGCTTCTCGGCCAACTACAGCGGCCACGGCTTCTCGCACATGCGCTTCCGCTTCGCCGGCATGAGCGGCGCGGACTTCGACGCCTGGGTCGACACGGTGCGCGGCAGCGAGCTGGCGCTGAGCCGCGACGAATACCTGCGCCTGGAACAGCCCAGCGAGCGCGAGCCGGTGCGCCACTACGGCAGCGCGGCGCCGGATCTGTTCGACGCCGTCGTCAATCTCTGCGTCGAGCCGAACAAGATGTGCATGCACGACATGATGGCGATCGACGAGAACGGCGGCCTCGGCATGGCCGGCATCTACAACGTCAAGCACCTGTCCTACGACGGCGAGCGCCGCCGCGACAGCGTGGCGCTGGACGACGCCTACGTGCTGTCAATGTGCGCGGTGGCGCCGGAAGCCCCGATCTCCCCCGCCGGCGGCACGCGCTACGGCGCCGCGCGCCTGGAACCCTGATTCGACCTTGATCCGATGACTGCGATGCAAGAACGCTCCACCCTCATGCAATCCCTGTTCGGCCGCCTGAGCTGGGATTCGATTCCGTATCACGAACCGATCATCGTCTGGACCTTCGTCGGCACCATCGTGCTCGGCATGGCGGTGCTGGGCTGGATCACCAAGCAGCGTGCCTGGGGCATGCTGTGGCGCGACTGGTTCTGCAGCATCGACCACAAGAAGATCGGCGTGATGTACATCGTGCTCGGCCTGATCATGCTGCTGCGCGGCTTCGCCGACGCGGTGATGATGCGCGCCCAGCAGGCGATGGCCTTCGGCGACGCGATGGGCTACCTGCCGCCGCATCACTACGACCAGATCTTCACCGCCCACGGCGTGATCATGATCTTCTTCGTGGCGATGCCGTTCGTGACCGGGCTGATGAACTACGTGGTGCCGCTGCAGATCGGCGCGCGCGACGTCGCCTTCCCGTTCCTCAACAACTTCAGCTTCTGGATGACCGCGGCCGGCGCGGCGCTGGTGATGACCTCGCTGTTCATCGGTGAGTTCGCGATGACCGGCTGGCTGTCCTACCCGCCGCTGTCCGGGATCGACTACAGCCCGGGGGTCGGCGTCGACTACTACATATGGGCGCTGCAGATCGCCGGTGTCGGCACGCTGCTGTCCGGCGTCAACCTGCTGGTGACGATCGTCAAGATGCGCGCGCCGGGCATGACGCTGATGAAGATGCCGGTGTTCGCGTGGACCTCGCTGTGCACCAACGTGCTGATCGTCGCCGCGTTCCCGATCCTGACCGCGGTGCTGGCGCTGCTGTCGCTGGACCGCTACGTCGGCACCAACTTCTTCACGAACGACTTCGGCGGCAACGCGATGATGTACGTGAACCTGATCTGGATCTGGGGCCATCCCGAGGTCTACATCCTGATCCTGCCGCTGTTCGGCGTGTTCTCGGAGATCGTCTCGACGTTCAGCGGCAAGCGCCTGTTCGGCTACAGCTCGATGGTCTATGCGACGGTCTGCATCACCATCCTGTCGTACATCGTGTGGCTGCATCACTTCTTCACGATGGGCTCGGGCGCGAGCGTGAACTCGTTCTTCGGGATCACGACGATGATCATCTCGATCCCGACCGGCGCGAAGATGTTCAACTGGCTGTTCACGATGTACCGCGGCAAGATCCGCTTCGACCTGCCGATGCTGTGGACGATGGGCTTCATGCTGACCTTCGTCGGCGGCGGCATGACCGGCGTGCTGCTCGCGGTGCCGCCGGCGGACTTCGTGCTGCACAACAGCCTGTTCCTGATCGCGCACTTCCACCACGTGATCATCGGCGGCGTGGTGTTCGGCACCTTCGCCGGCATCAACTTCTGGTTCCCGAAGGTCGCCGGCTTCAAGCTCGACGAGTTCTGGGGCAAGGTCTCGTTCTGGTGCTGGATCGTCGGCTTCTATCTCGCGTTCATGCCGCTGTACGTGCTCGGCCTGATGGGCGTGACCCGCCGCATGAGCCATTTCTCCGATCCGGACCTGCGGATCTGGTTCCTGATCGCCGCGGTGGGCGCGTTCTTCGTCGGCCTCGGCATCCTCGCGTTCATCGTGCAGCTGGTCGTCAGCATCCGCCGCCGTCACGAACTGCGCGACGAGAGCGGCGACCCGTGGAACGGCCGCACGCTGGAGTGGTCGACCTCGTCGCCGCCGCCGGCCTACAACTTCGCGTTCACCCCGCGCGTGCATGCGCTCGACGCCTGGTGGGACATGAAGACGCGCGGCTACCGGCGCCCGCAGAGCGATTTCGTGCCGGTGCACATACCGAAGAACACCGCCGCCGGCATCGTCCTGGCCGGCCTCAGCGTGGTCTGCGGATTCGGCCTGATCTGGCACATCTGGTGGCTCGCCGCCGCGGCGTTCATCGCCCTGGTCGGCGGCGCGATCTACCACAGCTTCAACTACGACCGTGACTACCACATCCCCGCGGACGAGGTGAGCCGCGTCGAGCAGGCGCGCACGCAGCAGCTCGCGGCGCTGCAGGGCTGATCACGATGAGTACCCATACGATGCAAGCAACGACGACGGCGGACGACTTCATCGTCCGCGAGGACCACCACCCCGAGAACGGCACCCTGCTCGGGTTCTGGCTGTACCTGATGAGCGACTGCCTCATCTTCGCGGTGCTGTTCGCGGTGTTCGCGGTGCTCGGCGGCAACTACGCCGCCGGCCCGGCGCCCAAGGATCTGTTCGAGCTGGAGCTGGTCGCGGTCAACACCGCGATGCTGCTGTTCTCGTCGATCACCTACGGCTTCGCGATGCTGGAGATGCAGCGCAACCGGATCAGGCCGACGCTGCTGTGGCTGGGCGTGACCGGGCTGTTCGGCCTGGCCTTCCTCGGCATCGAGCTGTACGAGTTCCACCACCTGATCCACATCGGCGCCGGCCCACAGCGCAGCGCGTTCCTGTCGGCGTTCTTCACGCTGGTCGGCACGCACGGCCTGCACGTGACCTTCGGCATCATCTGGCTGGTCACGCTGATGGTGCAGGTCGGCCGGCACGGCCTGAACACGGCCAACCGCCGCCGCCTGAACTGCCTGAGCCTGTTCTGGCATTTCCTCGACGTCATCTGGATCGGCGTCTTCACCTTCGTCTACCTGATGGGAGTGCTGCGATGAGCTCCGCCAATCCGTATCTCGACGCACACGGCCAGGACACCCGCAACGTCCACGGCCACGACGACGGCCACGGCGATCACGACGGTGCCGCGCACGGCAGCTTCAAGGGTTACGTGACCGGCTTCGTGCTGTCGGTGATCCTCACCGCGATTCCGTTCTGGCTGGTGATGGACGAGGTGCTGCCGAGCAAGCAGGCGACCGTCGCGATCATCCTCGCCTTCGCCCTGGTCCAGGTGTTCGTGCACATGGTGTACTTCCTGCACATGAACACGAAGTCGGAGGGCGGCTGGAACATGCTGGCGCTGATCTTCACGCTGGTGCTGGTGCTGATCACCTTCTCCGGTTCGCTGTGGGTCATGTACCACATGAACGAGAACATGATGCCGCTGAGCATTCATGAGGCGAAGAACCTGCCGTAGGCGGACGCGGGGATGACCGCGGAACGGCCACAGCCGTCGTCCATCGGGCGCCTGCTGGTCTTCGGCGGCGTGCTGCTGGCGCTGTTCGTCGCGTTCGTGGCGCTCGGCAACTGGCAGGTGCAGCGCCGCGCCTGGAAGCTGGCGCTGATCGAGCGGGTCGAGCAGTACCGCAGCGCCGCACCGGAACCTGCGCCGCCGCCGCAGCGGTGGGCCGGCATCGGCACCGCCGACGCGTACCGTCCGGTCACCGTCACCGGCCGCTTCCGCCACGATCTGGAAACCTGCGTGCAGGCGGTGACCGTGCACGGCCCGGGCTACTGGGTCCTGACCCCACTGCGTACCGACGCCGGCTGGAGCGTCCTGGTCAACCGCGGCTTCGTCGACCAGCAGCACTGCGACGCCGCGACGCGCAGCGACGGACAGGTCGGTGGCCCGGTCACGGTCAGCGGCCGCCTGCGCCTGACCGAACCGAAGGGCGGCTTCCTGCGCGACAACGATCCGGCGGCGGATCGCTGGCACTCGCGCGACGTCGCGCAGATCGCCGCCGCGCGCGGCCTGGATGCAACGCAGGTCGCCCCCTACTTCATCGATGCCGCGGCCGGTGTCGACGGCGGACCGATCGGCGGGCTGACCGTGATCCGTTTCCGCAACCATCATCTCGGCTACGCCCTGACCTGGTTTTCGCTGGCGGCGCTGGTGGCACTGGCGGCGGCGATGATCGCCCGCCGGGAGTGGCGCCTGCGGCGGCGGTAGCCCGGCTTCGGCTACGATCCGTCCATGGCCTCGATCTATTCCATGACCCATCTGCGGATGGGCGCCAGCGGCGAGGCGACCGCCTCCCAGAACATGCTGCAACTGATCCAGCTGCGCTGGATCGCGGTGTTCGGCCAGATCACGACGATCGCGTTCGTGAACCTGGTGCTCGACATCCCGCTGCCGCTGTTCGACATGGGGCTGGTCATCACCGGGCTGATCGCGCTGAACCTGTTCAGCCTGTTCCGGCCGCGGCGCACGCACCCGGTCCGCAACGGCGACCTGATGGCCGGCCTGATGGTCGACGTCGCCGCGCTGACCGCGCTGCTGTACCTCAGCGGCGGCGCCACCAATCCGTTCGTGTTCCTCTACCTGCTGCAGGTGACGCTGGGCGCGGTGCTGCTCGAAGCCTGGTCGACCTGGACGCTGGTCGGGGTGACCGCGCTGTGCTTCGCCGGCCTGACCCAGTTCTACGTGCCGCTGGCCCTGCCCGATCCGCAGCCGGACGATCTGTTCGAGCTCCACATCATCGGCATGCTGATCTGCTTCGTCATGGACGTGGCGCTGCTGGTGATCTTCATGACCCGCATCAACGCCAACCTGCGCCGCCGCGACACGCGTCTGGCCGACCTGCGCCAGCGCGCCGCCGAGGAAGATCACATCGTGCGCATGGGCCTGCTCGCGTCCGGCGCGGCGCACGAACTCGGCACCCCGCTGGCGACGCTGTCGGTGATCCTCGGCGACTGGCGCCACATGCCGGTGTTCCGCGACGATCCCGAGCTGCTGCAGGAGATCACCGACATGGAAGCCGAGGTGCGGCGCTGCAAGAGCATCGTCACCGGCATCCTGCTGTCGGCCGGAGAGGCCCGCGGCGGCACGACCGAGCTGACGACACTGCGACACTTCCTCGACGAACTGGTCGAGGACTGGCGCGGCACGCGTCCGGTGGAGACCCTGGACTACACGCTCGACACGGCCGACGACGGCCTCGCCTGTCTCGGCGCGCCGATCATCTCGGACTCCGCGCTCAAGCAGGTGATCCACAACGTGCTCGACAACGCGCTGGAGGCATCGCCGCAATGGGTCGGGCTGTCGATCAGTTGCGACGACGGCATGCTGTCGCTGGTCGTGCGCGATCACGGCCCCGGCTTCCCGCCCGAGTTCCTGGGCCAGATCGGCAAGCCCTACCAGTCGACCAAGGGACGGCCGGGCGGCGGCCTCGGCCTGTTCCTGGTCGTCAACGTGCTGCGCAAGCTCGGCGGCCGCGTCGTCGCGTG
The DNA here is from genome assembly GCA_028698335.1 of Nevskiales bacterium. Lineage (GTDB taxonomy): Bacteria > Pseudomonadota > Gammaproteobacteria > Nevskiales > Nevskiaceae > Solimonas. The sequence continues at coordinate 16,807 of JAQVDP010000026.1, forward strand.
GAACGACCCCGGCGGCGGCGCGGTCGTATCGCTGTTCCTGCCCCTGTCGGCGCTGTCCATCGGAGGAGACGATGAATCCGCAAGCTGATCGCGTGCTGCTGATCGTCGAGGACGACGCCGCCTTCGCGCGCACCCTGAAACGGTCCTTCGAGCGGCGCCAGTACCGCGTGCTGCTCGCCGCCGGGCCCGACGAGGTCGGCGCCCTGATCGAACAGGAGACGCCGCAGTACGCAGTGGTGGACCTCAAGCTCGGCACCGCGTCCGGGCTGGCCGTGGTCCAGCAGCTCAACGCGCACGATCCGGAGATGACGATCGTGGTGCTGACCGGCTTCGCCAGCATCGCCACCGCGGTCGAGGCGATCAAGCTCGGCGCCTGCAACTATCTGGTCAAACCGTCGAACACCGACGACATCGAGGCCGCCTTCAACAACGAATCCCCCAACCCCGATCTGGCACAGGCCGGCGCACGGCCGACCTCGATCAAGACGCTGGAGATGGAGCGGATTCACGCGATGCTGGCCGAGACCGATTTCAACATCTCCGAGGCCGCACGCCGCCTCGGCATGCACCGGCGCACCCTCGCCCGCAAGCTCGCCAAACGCTGGGTGCCCTGAGCCCCGCCGCCGTCGCACCCGCTGTCGCCCCCACTGTCGCCTGGGGAGCGCGGGCGCCCTGCTATGCTTGCGCCGCATGCGCCGGCCGCGGCCGGATCCGCGGGCGCACAGGCATCGTCTACCGATGCATCCCCCCCGCCGCCACCCTGACCGGAGCCTCCCCATGAGCACCATGCAGGCCATCGAAATCTCCAGACCCGGCGCGGCGGATGTCCTGCGCCTGTGCGAACGCAAGCGACCCGTGCCGGGACCGGGCGAGGTGCTGATCAAGGTCGGCGCGGCCGGGATCAACCGACCCGACGTGCTGCAGCGCATGGGCCTGTACCGCGCGCCGCCGGACGCCTCCGACCTGCCCGGCCTGGAGGTCGCGGGCACGCTCGTCGAAGGCGATGTCGGCGACAGCGGCCTGAAGATCGGCGATCGCGTCTGCGCGCTGGTCCACGGCGGCGGCTACGCGGAGTACTGCTGCGCGCCGGCGTCGAACTGCCTGCCGACGCCGCAGGGCTGGACCGACGTCGAGGCGGCGGCGCTGCCGGAGACCTGTTTCACCGTCTGGAGCAATGTGTTCGAGCGTGGCCGCCTCGGCCCCGGCGAGACCCTGCTGGTCCAGGGCGGCAGCAGCGGCATCGGCGTCACCGCGATCCAGATCGCCCACGCGCTCGGCCACCGCGTGTTCGCCACCGCCGGCAGCGCCGAGAAGGTCCAGGCCTGCGAGGCGCTCGGCGCCGAACGCGCGATCAACTACCGCGAGGCGGACTTCGCTGAGGTCGTGCGGACGGCCACCGACGGACGCGGGGTGGACGTGATCCTGGACATCATCGGCGGCGATTACGTCGCCCGCGAGATCGGATGCCTCGCCGACGACGGCCGCCTCGTCATCATCGGCGTGCTCGGCGGCGCCGCGGCGCAGGTGCCGCTGGCGCAGATCCTGATGCGCCGCCTGACCCTCACCGGCTCCACGCTGCGGCCCCGCCCGGTCAGCTACAAGGCGCAGATCGCCGCCGCGCTGCGCGAACGGGTATGGCCGCTGATCGAGACCGGCCGGATCAAGCCCGTGGTGCACCAGACCTTTCCGCTGACCCAGGCGGCCGACGCGCACCGTCTGATGGAGAGCAGCGCCCACATCGGCAAGATCGTGCTGGAGCTGTAAGCCGAACCGCGCGGGGCGGCCGGCACGCTCAGCCGGCGGCCGACTGCTGGTAGTTCTGCAGGCCCATCCGCTGGATCAGGCCAAGCTGCTGCTCCAGCCAGTGGGCGTGATCGGCTTCGGTGTCGTCGAGCTGGGCCACGAGGATCTCGCGCGTCACGTAGTCCTGCTCGCGCTCGCAGAGTTCGATGCCCGCCTGCAGCCGCGCGCGTACCGCGTATTCAGTCTGCAGGTCCTTGCGCAGCATGTCCTCGACATCCCGCCCCGGCGTGAACGGCTCGGGGCGCATGTCCGGTTCCCCCTCCAGGAACAGGATGCGCCGCAGCAGCGCGTCGGCATGCTGGGTCTCCTCCTGCATCTCGTGATCCAGACGCGCATACAAGGCCTTGAGCCCGACGTCGTCGTAGCGGCGCGAATGCACGAAGTACTGGTCGCGCGCACTGAGTTCGCCACGCAGCAGTTCGTTGAGGTAATCGATGACGGCCTTCTTGCCCTGCATGGTCGGACTCCACGACTCCGTGGCGCCAGTATGCCGCCCGCGACGCCACCGCGACACCGCCCGGTGCATGCGCCCGGCACGATGGCGAGCATTATCGCCATCCGACCTTGTTCCGGAACGCGCGCATTGACTACCATCGACACGACCGCAGGAGAGCGGCGACGCGGACGCGTCGCCCACCGAAGGCGCAATCTCCCATGAACGCTCAGGTTCCAGTACTGCGGTCGGACATCGCCGTCTGGAGAGAGGTCCGCTTACGGCGCGGGCCCACCGAAGAAGCAAGGCCGGCGGTTGCCGGCCGAAACTCTCAGGTACCCGGGACAGTGGGAGCGGCCGCAGGCATCCGCACGGGGTGCGAGGCCGCCTCGACGCCGTATACGGGAATACACGCATGAGAGTCATCGTTCTGGGCGCGGGAATCGTCGGTACCACCAGCGCCTACTATCTCCACCGCCTCGGCTGCGAGGTCACGGTGGTCGACCGCCAGCCCTTCGCCGGCGCCGAAACCAGCTTCGCCAACGGCGGACAGATTTCGGTCAGCCACGCCGAACCCTGGGCCAACCCGTCCGCACCGTGGAAGGCGCTGAAGTGGATGCTGCGCGAGGACGCGCCGCTGCTGTTCCGGCTGCGGGCCGACCGGCTGCAGTGGCTGTGGAGCCTGCGCTTCCTGCGCGAATGCCTGCCCGCACGCACGCGCCACAACATCCGCCAGATCGTCCGCCTGGGCACCTACAGCCGCGACGCCCTGCAGGCGCTGCGCCGCGAGACGGGCATCGAGTACGACCAGCGGACGCAGGGCATCCTGCACTTCTACACCTCGCAACGGGAATTCGACGCCGCGCAGGGCGCGATCCGCCTGATGCAGGAACTCGGATGCGAGCGTCGGCTGCTGACGCCGGACGAGGCGGTTGCGGTCGAACCCGCCCTGCGCCACGCGCATCCGCGGCTCGTCGGCGCGACCTACACCGCGGCGGACGAATCCGGCGACGCCCACCGCTTCACCCGCGAGCTTGCAGCGCTCTGCGCACAGGGCGGCGTGCGCTTCCTGATGAACCACCAGATCACCGCCCTGCGGGCGGACGGCAACGGCATCGACCACGTCGAGACCATCGACGCCGACGGGCGCTTCGCGGCGCTGCGCGCCGACGCCTACGTGCTGGCGCTGGGCAGTTTCAGTCCGATGCTGGTCCGCCCGCTCGGCGTGCGCCTGCTCGTCTATCCGGCCAAGGGCTACTCGGTGACGATGCCGGTGCGGGACGCGGCCATGGCGCATCAGGTGTCGCTGACCGACGACGAGTACAAGCTGGTGTTCTCGCGTCTCGGCGACCGCCTGCGCATCGCCGGCACCGCCGAACTGGGCGGCTACGACCGCGCGCTCAATCCGGTACGCTGCAACGCCATCCTGCAGCGCGTCGAAGCGCTGTTCCCCGGCGCGGGCGATGCCAGCCAGGCGCAATTCTGGAGCGGCCTGCGGCCGGCGACGCCGTCGAACGTGCCGTACATCGGCCGCAGCAGCGTCCCCAACCTGTATCTGAACACCGGCCACGGCACGCTCGGCTGGACCCACGGCTGCGGCTCCGGCAAGGCGATTGCGGACATCGTCTGCGGCCGGCGCCCCGAGCTGGCGTTCAGCTACACCGGCCCGCGCGACTGAAGCCCGACAGCCGCCTCAGCGACGCAGCAGCGCGAAGTCGAGGCGGCCGAGGCTCGCGGCCAGTTGCAGCCGGGCCAGCCGCGAGCGCGCCCGCACCACCACGTCCTGTTCACGTGCGCCGGCCAGCGCCGACTGCGCGTTGAGCAGCTCGATGATGTTGCCGACGCCGGACTCGTAGCGTCCCAGCGCCAGCTCGAAGGAGCGGTTCGCGGTATCGAGCACCGCCGCCACCGCCTCGCGCTCTCGGGCGCTGCCGCGCACGGTCACGTAGCTGTCCCAGACCGTCTGCGCGACGTCCTGCTGGGCGGCGAACAGATCGGCCTTGCGCCCCTCGACCTCGGCCTCGGCCTGACGGATGCGGTAGTGCCGCCCGAAGCCCTCGAACAGCGGGATCGTCAGGTTCAGACCGATGCTGGAGGTCTCGATGGTCTGCTCCGTCGCCACCCGGTCGAGCGGCGTGTTGCTGCGGTCACCGACCGCGGCCACCGAGACCGTCGGCCGTCCGGCGGCCCGCGTCGCGGCGACGGTCTCGCGCGCGGCGTCGAGTTGCGACTGCGCGGCCGCGATCCTGGGATGCGCGTGCACGGCCTGCTGGATCAGGCGGTCGACCTTGTCATCGAAGCCGTCGTCCGGCGGCGGTGCGTCGACGAGACCGGCAAGCACGATCGGCGTACCGGGACGGATGCCGCTGGCGACCGCGACGGCGGCCAGCGCGGCATCGACCCGCTGCGCGGCACGGATGCGGTCCAGACTGGCGTTGGCCAGCGCGGTCCGCGCCTGCAGGCGGTCGACCTCCTGCCCGACGCCGGCTTCGAGCTTGGCCTCGACGACGTCGACGACCCTGGCGGCGATACGTTCGGCCTCGGCCTTCGTCGCCAGCGTCGCCTCCGCCTCGGCCGCCGCGTAGTACGCCCGCGCCGCCTCTAGGAATACCGCCTGGACGGTGTCGTCCAGGGACGCGCCGGCGGCATCGAGCAGGGCGCGCTCGTGGCGCAGGTTGGCCGCGCGCAGCCCGAAGTCGAACAGCACCCAGTCCAGACTCAGGCGTTCCTGGTCGCTCCTGCCGTCGTAGGTCGAGTTCAGGACCGCCGCGTCCGGATAGGTGACCTTGGCGTGCGCCTGGCTGATCGAGGCGCTGGCTCCCAGGGTCGGCAGGTAGGCCGCCTTGCCGACACCGACCGCGGCGCTGCGGGCTTCGACGGCGGCCCAGGCCTGGCGCGTCTGCGGGTGATGACACAGCGCCCGCCGCACCGCGTCGAGCACGGTCAGCGGCCCGTCGACCGCGCCGACGACGCAGGGCATCAGACCGGAGGCGACGACGCGCTTGGCCGGCGTGTCCGGCAGCGCGGCCTGCGTCGCCAGCGGATCGTCGAAGCTGGCCGCGCGCAATCCGAGCGGAGCCAACGCCAGGACCAGCGCGACGACGAGCCCGGCTCGCGCCCGAGCGGCGACGCTCACGGCGTCACCGCGCCACTCAGCGGCGGCGGCTTGTCCAGTGCGTCCGGATCGTGGCCGATCGCCGCCGCCGGCGTTGCCGGAGACGCGATCCGCCCGTTGACCAGCGCGATCACGCGGTCGGCCGAGGCGATGGTTTCCGGGCGGTGCGCGACGATGATCCGGGTCACCTGCAGGGCGCGGATCGCGTCGTTGACCTGGCGTTCGCGCTCGACATCGAGATGGCTGGTCGCCTCGTCCAGCATCAGGATCCGCGGCCGCTTGTACAGCGCGCGCGCCAGCAGCACGCGCTGCTTCTGCCCGCCCGACAGCGCCGCGCCCATGTCGCCGATCATCGTGTTGTAACCCATCGGCATCGCCTCGATGTCGTCGGCGATCGCCGCGATCCGCGCGCACTGTTCGATCCACGCATGATCCGGCGTGTGGTCGAAGAAACAGATGTTCTCGGCGATCGAGCCGGCGAACAGCGCGTCGTCCTGCAGCACCGATCCGGTGATCCGGCGCAGCGCGCCCGCGCCGACCTGCTGCAGCCGCCGGCCGCCGACCCACACCTCGCCTTCGGTCGGCGGCAGCAGCCCCAGCAGGATGTTCAGCAACGAGGTCTTGCCGCTGCCGGACGGCCCGACGATGGCGACGCATTCGCCCGGCACGATCTTCAGCGACACGCCGTCGAGCACCCAGGGTTCCTGATCCGCGTAGCGCAGGCGCAGGTCGCGCACCTCGATCGACGGTTCCAGCGCCTGCTCGCCGCCGAATTCGCGCCCCGCGTCCTCGATCACGCCGCCGGTCGACTCGGTCGGGCTGAGCAGGATGTCGGCCAGGCGCTCGCCCTGCAGGCGCAGCATGCCGATCTCGATCAGCTTGTCGATCAGCGCGCTGACCCGCGTGTCGAACTGGGTCTTGTAGGCCAGAAACGCGAGCAGCATGCCGATCGTCAGTCCCTGATCCATGACCAGCTGCGCGCCCAGCCAGATGACCAGAATGTGTTCGATGCCGAACAGCAGGCCGTTGAGCGCCTGATACATCAGGGTGATGCGACTGGTGCGCAGCTCGGCGTTGATCTGCTCCACCAGACGGCCCAGCCAGCCGGCACGGCGCTCCTCGTGGCGCTGGAACAGTTTGATCGTCTTGATGCCCCGCATCGTCTCGAGGAAATGGCTCTGCTGCTTGGCCGCGTGGACGATCTGCTCCTCGGTGGCGGTCCGCAGCGGGCGGTACCAGAGCCAGCGGCCGAGGGCGTAGAGCAGCATCGCCGCCACCGCGATCATGCACAGGGCCGGGCTGTAGATCGCCATCAGCACCAGGGTGGCGATCGACATCACGCCGTCGAGCAGCGCCTCCAGAAACGAGGACGTCAGCGTTTTCTGGATCGCCTCGATCGAGCCGAAGCGCGACACCACGTCACCCAGATGCCGCTTCTCGAAATACTGCGCCGGCAGGTGCAGCAGATGCGTGAAGGCATTGGCATGCCACTGCATCTTCCAGGTCGTCCGCAGGTACATCAGCACCCAGCCGCGCACCAGCGTCACGAACTGCTGCATCAGCAGCATCAGGCCGAAACCGATCGCGAGCAGATCCAGCAGACTGCGGTTGGCCGACACCAGCACCTCGTCGACCACCCACTGCAGGAAGAACGGCGTGGCGATCATGAAGACTTCGAGCACCAGCGCCAGCAGCAACGCCTGGCCGAAGCTGCGGTACAGGCCGGAGACGTCGCCCATCAGCTCGCGCAGGCGCACTTTCTGCTTGATCGTGGCGCGCTTGAAGTCGGCGCCCGGCCACAGCTCCAGGGCGACGCCCGTGAACGAAGACGACAGCTCGTCCAGCGACAGCCGGCGGATACCGACGGCGGGGTCATGGACGGTGACGCCGCGCAGCCCGACCTTCTGCAGCACGACGAAATGATTGAAGTCCCAGTGCAGGATGCAGGGCAGGCGCAGTTCTGCGAGATCTTCCAGCTCCAGCTTCACCGCGCGCGTCGACAGGCCGAGGCTGGACGCGACCTGCATCATCGTCGCCAGGGTCGTGCCCTTCAGCGACACGGGAAAATGCCGCCGCAGCGTCGCCAGATCGGTGCGGAATCCGTGATAGCCGGCGACCATGCCGATGCAGGCCAGCCCGCATTCGGTGGCTTCGGTCTGCAGGATCAGCGGCAGCTTGCGGCCGAATCCAAAGGAGAGTCCGTCGAGCATGTCAGACCCGCCCCGCAAGGCTGTACAGCGGGTCGAGCACCCACTCGTAGAGGCGCCGGCGCTCTTGCAGCACGTCGGCCTGCACGGCCATGCCCGCCTGCAGCGGCTGCGACGTACCATAGGCCCTGACCGACTGCTGCCCGAGCTTGACGCGGATCAGGTACATCGGCTCCGCGGAGCGGTTCGCGCCGGTCGCGTCCGGTATCTCCACCGCGGTCTTCGAGACCCAGGACACGGTGCCCGGGTAGTGTCCGAACTTCTGGTACGGGTAGGCCTCGTACCGCAGCAGCACCCGGTCGCCGGCCCGCACGAAGCCGACCGAGCGGCTGGGCGCGTACAGTTCGGCATGCAGATCGGAGCCTTCCGGAACGATGCTCAGCAACGGATTCTGGCCGCCGACCGCCTGCCCGACCGCGGCGGTGATCGCGGTCACGGTGCCGGCCTCGGTCGCGGTGACCACCATGTACTGCGTGCCCAATTCGTGGGTCAGGGCGATGCGCTCGCGCTCCAGGGTCTGCAGCCGCGCGCTCTGGTCGAGCAGTTCCTCCCGCTTCTGGCGCAACTGCTCGGCCGAGATGTATTTCTTCGCCAATAGCCCGCGATACGAATCGACCGCTTCCTGACTCAGGGCGACACGGCGCTTCTGGGTATCGATCTGCCGGTCGAGCACGTCGAGCTGGCCGCGCAGTTCGGCCGCCTTCGAAACCAGCAGATCGGACGGCGCCTGCGGCGAGACCCCGACGACCCCCGACGCGCTGCGCGCCGCCTCGCCGCCGAGGCTCGCGGGGCGTTCCCCCGAAACAACGAAGAGCACGTCACCGGCCTCGACGTGCTGGTTTTCCTCGACATGCCGTTCGAGGACGATGCCCGAACGCGGCGCATAGACATTGATCAGTCCGCGGTCCGGCAACAGGCGGCCGCTGACCGTACTGTGGCGCGTATAGCTGCCGAACATGAACAGCAGCACGACGGCCGCTCCGAACACGAGCGACACGGCGGTGAGCAACCGGAAAGACGGCGGTTGCACCAGAATGATCTTGCTATAGAGGGAGGTGGCCTGCCCTTCTACCGCTTCCTTGCGATATAGCGTCGCCCGCGGCTCATCCATCCAGCCGCCCTTGGCACGGTTCCTCGATCAAACGCTCCATATACCCGACTCTGTGCCACTTGCGCAGCGTCTGTCTCCAATCAAAAGGAGGGGAACGCCATATGCGCTCCCCTCCCGGGTCCTGCATGTGTCGAATCGCTACCGCTTGCCGCCCAGCAAGGCGTCCATCAACGGCGCCACGACTTTCCCCGACAGGGTCGCAACCACACCCAGCAGGTCCACGACGAACGATGAATTGATCACCTGTCCGATCAACCCCTGCACCGGATTGACGCCGCCCGACACTGCCGAAACCTCTTCCCTGCTGAGTTCCTGAATCGCCATTGATAACTCCTCGTTGGTCACACTTCGCAAATGAGCCGGGCGAGCCACGTCTTTCGCGCTCGCCCGACCGGTATCGATTTTTTTATGTGGGTTCTAACGTTTGCCGCCGAGCAGTCCACCCAGCAGGCCCAGCACATTTCCGACGACGCCGAGCCCGACATTGACGAGCTGACCGACCAGCGGCAGCTTGAATGCGGTGTCCACCAGTCCACCGACCAGTGCGCCAAGACCATCCAGGGGCGACGCACCGCCCGAAACCGTTTCCGCTTCCTGCCGGCTGATTTCTTGAATTGCCACGTGTTGCTCCTCTCTTCGCATTGATTCTGATCCGCCAAAGAAAGCCGGGGCGGGCGAAAAGTATTCGTTCCGCCCCGGCCCGTTGGGGCACGTTTCGGAAGCGTTACCGCTTCCAGCCCAGCAGGCCGTTCACGACACCGCCGAGCGCATGCGTCAAGCCGTCGACCAGACCCAGCAGCCCCTGTACCGGCGGGACTGACAGCACGGTCTCGAGCAGACCGCCGACAAGGCTTAACAAACCGTCCAACGGCGCCAGCAACGACGCTCCGCCGGACACCACTTCAACTTCTTCCCTAGTCAGTTCTTGGATTGCCACAGGCGATTTCTCCAGCTCAGTATGGCTTCTAGCTTTGGTGAGACCGGGGCCCGGGGAACCCCGGGCCCGGCCATGCTCTCGGTGGCCTTAGCCGCGCCCACCGAGCAACCCGCCGACCACGCGGCTCAACGTGCCGACCAGCTTGTCGGCCAGGTCAACCACCGTGCCGAGCAGCGGCAGGCTGAGCACCGTCGTCACCAGTCCCCCGACGAGATTCCAGACTCCGTCGAGCGAAGCGGCACCACCGGAGACCACAGCAACCTCTTCCTTGCTGAGCTCTTGAATCGCCATGCGTCAATCCTCTAAATCATCACAGAATGGATACAAACGAGGCCATCGAGACAGAATCGATGGAAGGCCACCACCATTGGAAAGCAGCCTTACAGCGACGTTACTACAGGGCTTCGATCACCCCTCGCGCATTCAGCCGACAGCACGCGTCAACCACTGGCCGCTTGATGTGTAAGCAATCCACCCGGATAAGACGTAGCAATTTCCCCCCTATCGAAGATAGGGGAGCGCTTATCCGTTGAAATCGATGCGCTTTCCCGTCGCGCCCGTGGGGTGGCCCCTCAGGCGTCAAAGGGAATCTCCACCGAATCGATCATGCGCGACGCCGTCGACTTTGCGTCAGACGCCGGCCCATGGATCAGCTGTCGCGCTGCAGCCGCGTCACCACACGCCCCATCGTCAGCGCCTGGACCAGGATCGAGAACAGCACCACCGCATAGGTCGCCAGCAGGACCAGATTGCGGCCTTCGAATTCCTGCAGCGACAGCGCCAGCGCCACCGAGATGCCGCCGCGCAGACCACCCCAGGTCATCAGCTTGACGGTATGGGGCGTGAATGCCCGGAAGCGCCGCAGGATCGTGATCGGCACACCGACGCTGATCCAGCGCGCCAACAGCACCAGCGGAATCGCCAGCAGCGCCGGCAGCACCAGTTCACCGGATACGGACAGCACGATCACTTCGAGCCCGATCAGGCCGAACAGCAGCAGGTTCAACAACTCGTCGGTCAGATCCCAGAACGAGAACAGATGCTCGCGGGTCTTGTCGGACATCGCGAACGCGCGCCCGTGGTTGCCGACATAGAGCCCCATCACCACCACCGCCAGCGGCGCCGAGGTGTGAAACGCCTCCGCCAGCGCATAGCCCCCGGTGGTCATCGCCAGCGTGATCAGAATCTCGACGGCGTAGCTGTCGATGCTGCGCAGCATGCGATAGCCGACATAGCCGACCGCGGCGCCGACCAGCAGTCCGCCGATCACCTCCTGCGCCAGCAGGGTGGCGACGCTGGCGGGCTCGAAAGACTCGTGGCCCGAGGCCAGCCCGGCGATGGTCAGGAACACCACGACGCCGATGCCGTCGTTGAACAGGCTCTCGCCGGCGATCTTCGTCTCCAGGCTCTTGGGCACCCCGACCCGCCGCAGGATCCCGAGCACCGCGATCGGATCCGTCGGCGAGATCAGCGCGCCGAACAGCAGGCAGTACAGCAGCGGCAGGTCCAGCCCGAACGCGGATGCCAGCACATAGAAACCACCGCCGACCAGCGCCGTCGACGCCAGCACCCCGACCGTCGCCAGGATCAGAATGGCGCCACGCTGCCCGGCGAGATCGCCGAGATTGACGTGCAGGGCCCCGGCAAACAGCAACAGACCGAGCAGCCCGTGAAACACCACCTCGTCGAAATCGATGGCCTGCAGCGCCCCCGCCGCCCAGTGCCCCACCGCCGGCACGAACGCGCCCAGCAAGGCCACCGCGATCGACAGCACCATGCCGACGGCGGTAATGCCGATCACATCCGGCAGGCGCACGAAGCGGGTGTTGAGATAACCGCAGATCGCGACGACGCTGATCAGGAGACTGGTGATGGAAAAGAGTGACATGGACGAGATTGCCTTGTAATGATCGGCTGGTGGCTGCACGCCGGATGCAGGAAACCACGGACTGTCGTATGGAATGCCGGACGCTTCCACTCGCAGTAAATTTTGACGCTCAGCCTAGCGCCCGTCAGCCTACCTTTTCGATGAGCCAGTCGATACGACCGGATGTCAAAACCTTCCGAAATCTCTTCGGGATCCCAGACGACCGGAGCACGCTCATCGGTACATCGGCAGCAGCCATTTCCTGAGCGACCTTGCGCTGGAAAAAAATAGGATTCGGCGTGTGGCTGACCAGGAAGACCTTGCCGGAATTCCACTCGAACATATCCTGCATACATTGCCGTATCAGACCTTCCGAGGCACTCGACTTGACCTGGAGTACGTGATCTGTTCGATCACGGAGATCCTTTAAAAACCATATCGTTTGCATGACTGCCGCGTCGAACTCGTCGCATACCGTCACGAGCATCAAACCGCGGAAGTCCATCAACAGAAGATCTGCACATTGCTTCCGCCGAGCAGAGTGTCTGCAACATCCGCGCTCCGACCCGATTGGAACCGGATCAGTGTCCGGTCGTTATGCTTGCCGCGTCGGTCAGTCCGGACCAGGAGGCTCCGACAGCGACCGCGCAAGGATGCGGGCGCACGTTTCCGCGAAGCCCACATCGGAAGCCTTTCGTGGCAGAGCATAGGAGCTCTCGACGGACAATCCGAGAATCAGCACCGAGATCAGATCCGTAACGACCTCGACGTCCCATTCCGGGTGAATCATCCCTTGTTGTTGCAGCCTCGCAATCAGCTCGCGCCGCCACTTCCGCAGGTTGCGCTCGTCCGTATCGATCTGCAGCCCGAGCTCAGGATCGGTTTCCGACAGCGACTTGAGTTCCAGTCGCAGGCGCAGGCCCCAAGGGTCCTCGCGGCTGAGCATACGCTGCTCGGTCACTACCGCCGCGATCAGCGTGTCCAGCGACTGCAGACTCTGCGCCATCTTGATCAGACGCTCAAACAAATGCTTGCGCCGCTCCATCTCTTGCGCCACCACCGCGGACAGCATGTCCGCTTTCGAGCGGAAGTACTTGAACAGCGTGCCGCGGGTGAGTCCGCAAGCCCGTTCCAGATCTTCGACCGTCGCCGCGTGGAATCCAGTCCGCGCAAAACAAATGCGGGCGCCCTCAATGATCTGCTGTCGCCTGCGTCCGGCTAGCTTGTCTTTGGCAAACGGAACTGACATGGCGGCTTCTCGACGGCGGGATCTTCCGGATTCTTGTTACACATTATACTAGTCGGTATATTATACAAATCAGTATAGATATGGTTGGGGTGGGAAAATGTTGAAGCCGAATCTCATGCGCGTGGCAGCGCTGTGTGTAGCGTCCTCCGCGGTTGCCTGTACTGGCGGCTCCGATCCGGTCGCACAGCAGCTAGAGCAGCTACAGCAGCAGGTCACCGCCAAGGCCTATGATGCACAGATCCAGTCACCGGTCGCCGACAACGCCAGCGGCGCGGCGACGACCATGATCGCTGCCAGCGTGTTCGTCCCGGCGCATGCCCCCGGCGCAACCTATCCGCTGATCATTCACAGCCACGGTTGGGGCGGCGATCGCATCACACCGCAGGACGCGGCAGACAATGCACCGAATGACGAACCAACGGACTTCTATTCGGTAGTCCTGGATCGTCAGATCAAGCATCTCTGGGACGCCGGCTACGCGGTCATCAGCTTCGACGAACGCGGCTTTCACGATTCCGCCGGCGCGTCGCGCGTCATGGACCCAGCCTACGAAACCCGCGACGCCATCGCGATCCTCGACTGGGCCGAAGCCAATCTGGACCTGGCGCGCGACGACAGCGGTGACCCGCTTATCGGCAGCCTGGGTGGCAGCTACGGCGGCGGTTTCCAGCTGTTGCTGGCGGCACTGGACCCACGCGTTGATGCGCTGGTGCCGGGCGCAACCTGGAACGATCTGGTCGACGCGCTGGTGCCCAACGGCGTAGTCAAGAAGCTGTATGCCTTCGGGCTATGCTTCTCGGCGGTCCAGGCCGGACGCACGCTGGACACCCCGACGCAAAAGGCCTGTACCCAGTCCGGTTACGACCCGCTGATCCGCTTCGCCGAAGGCGTCAGCCCGGACGTCCTCGAATTTCTGCACGGCCACGGTCTGCGCGCGATGCAGGAGCGTCACGACAATCCTGCCGACCCGTTCCGCATGCGCCGGGTCGACGCGCTGTTTGTCCAGGGCAACCGCGACGTGCTGTTTCCGATCAATCAGGCGCTCGCCAACGTCCGCTTCCTGTCGGGCCTGGGCGGCGACATCCGCCTGATGACCAATGAGCACGGCCACTTCATCCCCCCGCCGCTGTCGTCACAGCCAGGCCCGGGCTGGTGGGGCTGCGGTCCGTACGACAGCACCCAGGTGCTGCAGGACTGGTTCGACGCCAAGCTGCGTGGACAGACCGACAAGCTGGCGCAGATCCCGCGCGTCTGCCTGTCGCTGGATGACGCGCACGCGGTGACGCTGCCCGAGCTGCCGATCGCCGACGACAGCCATGTCGTCAACATTGAGCCGACGACGGTGACCGGCGCCCAAAACGACTTCGCCGGGCTTCCGGCCACCTTCGTTGCGCTGGCCGGCGCCGGCGACCTGTCCGGATACGTGCTGGCCGGCGTACCGGTCGCAAACCTCAACGTGGAATCGACCATTCCGGGCACCGAGGGTACGGCCTTCGTCGGCATTGGCATCCGCCACGCCGACGGCTCCGTCAGCCTCGTCGACGACCAGATCAACCCGCTGCGATCGAGCGATACCCACCAGTTCCGCGAGCTGATCGCGGTCGGCGAACGCCTGCAGTCCGGCGACGTTCCCGGAATCCTGCTGTACGGTGCTTTCCATCAGTACGAACCGGCCGTGCCGGTGAATTTTCTGACCAACGCCTATACGATTTCCGGCACGGTCGCGCTGCCGCTGGCGCAACTCGATGTGCTGGAACGCACACCGTGAAAGGAGCGGCACCAGCGCTGATCTGGATCGGACTGGCCGTCTCGATCGGCGGCTGCGGCACGTCGTCCCCGCCCGATGGGGCCGCCGCCGGCGAGGCTGCCGCTGTGCCCGGCCTGTGCTTTTCAGGCGACTGCATGCAGTTCCAGCTGACGGACCTGCCTCAGCTCGAAAACATCCTGTTCACCGCAGACGGGAGGCTGTTTGCCAGCGGGCAGAAGAATCTGTACGAGGTGCTGCGCACGGACGACGGCGGCTACCAGGAAAAGGCCTTGTTTCCCACGGATTCCGGCTGCAGCGGCATGGCCGAGCACGACGGCGTGCTCTATGCGCTCTGCCAGGGCGCCGGTGGCGGCGGGCCGACGGATTTTTCGGGACTGTTCGCGCTTGACCTGTCCGCCGCCGAAGCCGTTCCGCAGCGCATCTTCAGCCTTCAGGGCATGACCCTGCCCAATGGGCTGGCAATGGGGCCGGACGGCAACCTGTACGTCACCGACGGCCCGATCTCCGTACAACCCAAAATCGTGCGCATCCGTCTGGATCCAGGCAATCCGTACACGGTGCTCGAACAGCAAACCTGGGTATCGTTTGCGCTCGAGTGGCCCAACGGCCTTGCAGTAAAGGACCATCACTTTTATACGACGCTGTTCGGTGCGGGCCTGGGCACAGTAGCCAGTATCGAGCTGATGCCGGACGGCAGTGCCGGGCCGGTGAGCACCGTTTACCGGCGCAACCGCATCATGGACGATCTGATCGTCTACCAAGACACGCTGATCGTCGCGGACTGGGAGCTCGGACAGCTGTTCAGGATCAGCCTGGACGGAACGCTGGTCGACCAAACACCGCCGATGAGCTTCCTCCAGCCCTCCGCGATCGCCGTCGGACGTCCGCCGCTGTTCAACGGCAACGAGCTGCTGGTGACGGAGCGCTATCTGGGCAACGGCATCTGGCTCCGCGCGCCGGCTCCCTGACGTTGTGCAGGCCCTACATTACACACGATGCCAGCACGGCATTTCGATCGCTGCAGAAAGTTTTTCGGTGAATGTTTCCTTGCGGGTCATCGGCATCGTCGCAACTTTGGCTGCAGCACTGGCAAGCCTTGGTGACCCGTCGCTGCTGTCCCATGCCGCGGAACGGGCCGCCGGCGACCGCACCGGGGATCCAGCCGGCCTGCCGGACAAAATCAGCGTGTTCTCGCATCTGCGGGTGTGTCCTGTTGTAAGCAGTGATGTTTGTCGACTTTCCCGGATCGTCTGCTGCTCCGGAAGGGGTTAAGTCAACCCGTCAGAAGCGCAATATCCATGTATGCGATGTAGCACTCTTCTGACGCGATATCGGCTGTTGCACAGATGTTTCGTTCTCTCGACCTTTGTTACGGTTGCCTAGGGCAAGAGGAGTCAGTCAGTGATCCAAATATCGATGAAAACGGCTCTCACCGCAGTGGCGCTCACGATCAGCATGAGCATCGCTGGCTGTAGCGACGGCAACTCCGAACCAGTGCCTGGGCCGAGCCGTGTCTTTCTGATGGGCTCGACACCATTCTTTGCCAGCGCCGATGACAACTTCAATGTCATCTTTCCCGACTGGCGATTCGAAAATCTTGATGATCGCGATTTGGTCTCACTGCACGTCGATGACTTCTGGGGCGTGCCCTGGGACTACTGCGATGCGGCGGCCTGCACCAACCTGCCTGACGCGTGGGTGGCGCAATGGCTGCAACTGGCCAGCGATGCCAGCGCCACCGGAAAGCCGCTGTATCTGGCGCTGTCGCCGCTGGGTGGCCGCCGCACGCTGGCACCGACGGTGCTGTCCAACGGTGCCACGCAGGGAGACTGGAATACCAATGTCGACGGCAATGGCTGCTACCGTTTCGCCACCGACCCCAATTCCGCCAGTTACAAAGCGGCCTACATCAGCTACCTGAAATACATCATCGACCTGGTCGGGCCTGAGTACTTCAGTCCGGCGGTCGAAGTCAACCTGCCGTTCACCATTTGTCCAGCCCAAAAGGCCGCGTGGATCGCTTGGTACAGCGACGTTCACAACGCGATAAAGGCAGCTTACCCGCAGCTGGTGGTGTTCCCGACCTTCCAGCAGGAATCAATGTATGGCGTCAACGACGCACAGTCGGCGTGTCCTGGTGTGAGCGTGAGCCAATGCTTCGACCAGCGGCTGACCGAAGCTCTTGCGATTCCGGGCGACCGTATCGCGTTCTCGACCTACCCGGCCGGCTGGACCTACTCCAGCGACTACAATCACAGTTTTCCACGCGATACCTACGCCAAGGTGCAACAGGCCACCTCGCGCAAGATCTGGATATCTGAAACCGGCTGGGCTGCCAGCCCCGTGCTGCAGTCGTATGCCCACAGCAGCGGCGGCAGTTGCGGTGCGGAACTGTATCCCGCCACGCTCGACGTCCCCGGCACCGGCACCGTCAACCTCGCCAACGATACCGCGCACGCCGAATACCTTGGCTGGCTGCTGGACGAAGCGCAGACTCGCGGCTTCGAGGCGGTGGTCTGGTGGCTCAATCGCGACTATCTGGACGGCCCGGTCGCCACAACCTGTCCCTGCACACCGCCCGACAGCGACACCTGCGTGATGACCGACACGTTCTACACACTCGCCGGCAACGATACCGAACTACTGCTGCGTGTCTTCGGCAACATGGCGCTCCGGTATTACGACGGCAGCCCACGCCCTGGCGAGTCAACTTGGCACGAATACGTCAAGCGTAGCTATCAACCGTGACCGGGCTTCAGGCGAAGACTCTGCATGCGCGAAGTGCCGCAAGTCGAGTGATTCGTCAAGAACTGCCCTGCAGACTCGGACCAACCCGACGTGAATGCTAACAAAGTCCACCGTGACGCTAAGAAGATTGTTACAGTTCTTGGCGATGGGAATTTCAATTATCCGCGTGTAAATCCAAGCACCGAAGCTCCCAGTTTAGCGGTCAACCCGGCTGGGCCATACAATCCACTTGGACTACGGCCGACCCCGACTTGCTGCTTCGATGCTAAAAAATCTACGGGATCGGCCGTGTCCACTCCTTCAGTTAAGAGAAAACCAAAAAATTGGGCGCCACCAGGGCGCCCATAAGTACCAGCGCCTTCAGCCCGAGAGATTGGGCTTACTTGGGCGCGGGAGGAGAGCTCTTGTCTAGATCGGGTTGCGCTTCTCAATCCCTTTATAAGCTCATTGTGATTGTGGTCACATACAATTACGGCTTTGCGACCGCCTGTTTGCGCTGGATTTCCGACGAGACGAACTTGACCCAGTTGTTGGCGATGTCGGTGACGTCGGGTTCGGCGGCGGCCTGCATGAACGATTCGCGCGCCGCCTTGAGGCGGCCGGCGT
>JAQVDP010000027.1 GCA_028698335.1 Nevskiales bacterium
GAACGTGATACGTCCGCTTGCCCAGATCAATCCCAATTAACGCAATCGCTTCCATGAGTAGTCTCCAAAAGAAAACCCCGACAGCTTATTCAGCTGTCGGGGTTTGTCGGCTGACCATCTCATTAAGTCCGGGGACATGGGTAACAGTCACCGGTGACGCCAACGCTCGGAGGGGAAGACGATGCAGAAGCCCAGACTGCAGTTGGACGATAGCGAGGTGGAACGCCTCGCGGAACATGGTCCGGAGACCGGGCTCGGGTTTTACGTGCTGTCATCGAGGTGGGGGCTGACGGCCTGCAACGTCTCCGGCTGGGCGCTGCCGCTGGAGCGAAGTCGGAACTTCTTCGATGCCTTCGATCTGACGGCCGGGCTCGCCATCCCCGCCAATGTCCAGGTCGAATTGCTGGATTACACGAATGTCGCGGCGGACCGCTCGCAACTGACCGCGATGATGGCGGGGCTGACCCTGCCGCCGGGCTATTCGGGCTCCGCCGGCGCGCTGCCGCTGATCGCCAGCGACACGCTCCGGTATCCGACGCGCTTTGTCCGGATGATCAGCGGGCCGGCGGATCACCGCTACGTCAACGGCAAGCTGACGGTCGGAACGTATCTGACGACCCCGCTGGATTGCAGCTTCGCCAACTCCGGCTTCTCCGCGGTCGGGCGCTATGCGCTGCCAATACCGGTCCCGTCGTCGACGCAGATTCAATACGAGCTGCCGGCCGGGACCAAGATCAAGGTGGGCACCGTCGCGCCGATGTTCGGGCAGTCCGGCGGGGGCGTCGAGGTCAATCTCGTGTCCGACACGCCAGCGAACCAAGTCGCCGTCAACACGCTGCCGGATTACTGAGCAGGAGCGCGAGCGCCAGTCGAACCTGGTGGGTGGCGTCCCGCCATCGCTCGGGGGGTTGTCGCTCCGGATCAGGCCTGCGTCGAACGTGGCGGCCGTTGGGTTCGGCCTCGCTCAGGAGGAGGCACCGGGCTGGCCGGAAGTGGCGCCTGCCCCGGATTCCTCATGGGCGATGCCGTCGCGGATGTGATAGATCCGCTTGAAGGTCGGAATGATCTTCTCGTCGTGTGTGACGACGATGATGGCCGTTTCGTATTTCCGTGCCATGTCGTTGAGGATGCGCACGACGGCCATGGCCCGTTGTGAGTCGAGGGGGGCGGTCGGTTCGTCGGCGAGGATGACCGGCGGACGGTTGACCAGCCCGCGCGCGATTGCTACGCGTTGCTGCTCTCCGCCGGAGAGCTGCGCGGGCATGGCTTGGCTCCGGTGCTGGACGTCCAGCGCCGCCAGCAGTTCGGTGGCACGCGCGCGGGCATCGCCGTTGGGCACGCCGGCAAGCATGGGCAGCAGGGCGACGTTGTCGGTAACGTCCAGAAACGGAATCAGATAGGGGGCCTGGAATACGAAACCGATGCGGTCACGGCGCAGGGCCCGCAGATCGCGGACCTTCCAGCCTTCGTCGTAGATCACCTCGTCGCCGAGGATCATGCGCCCGCCGGTGGGTGCGATCACGGCGCCAAGGCATTTGAGCAGGGTGCTCTTGCCGGAGCCGGATGGGCCGATCAGGCCGACGACCTCTCCGGGGAGGACGTGCATGTCTACGCCCTTGAGAGCGTCGACGGCGGTGTCGCCGGATCCGTAGCGTTTCCTTAGTCCCTCGATGCGGATGCCGTTACCTGTCATGTCAGCCTCCGATCGCCTCGGCCGGGTCGACCTTGAGCGCCACGCGGATCGCGATGACGCTGGCCAGTGCGCAGATCACCAGTACGGCGAACAATCCGGCGACCGAGTCCTGCGGCATCAGCAGCACATACTTGGGAAAGTACGGGGCGGCATAGGTGGCTGTGATCTTGCCCACCGCGAATCCGATCACCCCCAGCGCGAGCGCCTGCTGCATGATCATCGCTGCGATCGTACGATTGCGCGTGCCGATGAGTTTGAGCACAGCGATCTCGCGGATCTTGTCCATGGTCAGCGTGTAGATGATGAAGGCGACGATGGCGGCGCTGACAACCGCCAGAATGACCAGGAACATGCCGATCTGTTTCGACGAGGTGGCGATCAGCTTGCCGACGAGAATGGCCTCCATCTGTGCCCGCGTATGCACGGTCAGACGTTTCCAGCGCTGGATGGAATCGGCAACGTCCTGCGGGAAGGCTCCAGGTGCGAGGCGGACGAGCACCGCGTTGACGGACGTGCTGCTGGTCTGCGACGTGTTGACGGCGCCGATCAGTCCGGGGGCGTCGGGACGATTGAACGCGGGATTGTTTCCGGTGCGGCGCCGCGCCTGCCAGATGGCGTCGTTGTCCTTGAGAAACTGCGCATCCTGGGCGTCCTTGAGCGGGACGAATACCATCGGATCGCCGCTGGATGACACCATCCGCCGCGTCAGGCCGACCACCGTGTAATGGCTGCGCCGGATGGTCAGTTTCTCGCCGAGGTGGAATCCCGTGGCCAGGTCGACCACCGCTTCGTAGTGTCCGCGCGTGATCTGCCGTCCAGCGACGAGGTAGGGCGGCCACCCCGGAGCGCCCCAGGACTCTCCCGGTACGATGCCGACCACCATCGCGCGAACGTCTCGGTCCGCGCTGCCGACCTGCATCGTCAGGTAGGTGACATTCGCCGCCTGCGCCACACCCGGCATGGCGAGCAGGGTCCGGTACATGTCATCGGCAACGCTCGACGACTCGGCGTAAGGCCCGAGCGTGTCCTGCTGGACGACCCACAGATCAGCGCCGCTGTTGTCGAGCAGGGCCTTGCCGTCGTCCACCATACCCCTGTAGACGCCGGCCATGACCAGCGTCACGCCGATGAGCAGGCCGAGGCCGATCCCGGTGAAGACGAACTTTCCCCAGCTTTGAAGGATGTCCCGTCCGGCTAGGCTGATCATGCGGGTACGCCCGGAATGTGCTCGACGACGCGGATGCGGCTCCGAGGGTGGAGCGCCTTCTCGCTGTAGCGCACGATCCGGTCTCCCGGCGTCAGCCCTTCCAGAACCTGCACGTGACCATCCAGGTCGGCGCGGCCCAGTCTGACGCTGACGAAGCGCGGCGCGCCTTCGACGATTAGCCAGACACCGATCCGATCGCCCAGGCGCTGGACGGATGCGTTGGGGATCACCGGTCTGGCCGGCAGCGCCGGCAGATCGACGGTGACCTCGGCCAGTTCGCCAAGGGGAGGCAGACGTGCCGGGAGGGCGTCGAAGATCACCTTGACCAGGGTTTCCTCGGTAACCGCGTCCGCCCTGGGCTCGACCCGGAGAATGCTTCCCTGCAGGATCTCGTCGCTGCGTGAGCGCAGCTGGATGCGCGCGGGCAGTCCGTCGGCAAGCCCCGAAGCGCTGATCTGGTCGAAGCGGACGTTGACCCAGACGCTCGTCGGGTCGATCAGCTCGACGACTGCCTGGCCCGCGACGACAGTCGTGCCCGGGTCGGCATCGCGCGCGGTGACGATCCCGTCGGTCGGCGCGAGCAACTGCAGATTGCCGCGCTGCGCGCGCAGCGCATCGAGATCGGCACGGATGCGTGTCAGGTCCTCCCGTGCAGCGAGCAGCACCGCGTCGGCAATCGCCAGCTCCTGCCGCTTGGTGGCCACGGCCTCCTCGCTGATCATCTGTGCACCAGACATCAGCTCGTAGCGCCGCGCCTGGCTGGCGGCGTGGGTCTGTCGGGTGGCGGCCTCCCGCAGTGCCGCGTCGGCGCGCCTGACTGCCGCTGTCTGCGCGCGCAGCCGGTCATCGAGGTCCACCGGATCCATCTCGCCGAGCAGTTGCCCGGCACGCACGTGGTCCCCCACATGAACATTCAGCCGCTGGACGCGGCCGGCGAAGGTGGGGCCGATCCTGTAGGTGTGGCGTGCCTCGACCGTGCCGATGCCGAACAGTGCCGGGCGCAGTTGTCTCGACTCGACCTCGGCTGCGGTCACCGCGATCGGGGCCAGGGGGCCCGAGCGCAGGGCAACGTATCCCAGCAGCGCAAGCAGCACCGCCATGAATGCGAAGAGTGTCAGGGTCCGCCGCTGCACGGCTGGCATTTTCATGGCCTGCTCCCGATTGCACGCCGGTACAGGGCAAATACGCCCGGTGCCTCGTTGCGGATCCGCCGGACATCTCCCGCCAGCATCGTTTGCATGACGAGACCCTGGATCGTGCCGACAAACAGCGTGACAGCTGCCGCTGTGTCGATCGACGACGACAGCTCACCCGATGCCTTTCCCGCCTCGATCAATCGGTGCAGGCGCTCGCCATAGCGTCGGATAAGCGCCTGCGCCATACGCTTGGGCGCGCTCATCCTGGCCCGTTGCAGTTCGCCGAACATCACGCGAGGGACGCCGGGGTGTTCTGCCACGAAGTCCACGTGCGTCATGAAGATCGCTTCAAGCGCAAGCAAGGGTGAGGTCGCCGCGGCCGCGGCCTGGTCCACCCGTGCGAGCAGACGCTCGGCCACCCAGCCCATCACCGCTTCGAGAATCGCTTCCTTGGTCGGGAAGTGCTTGAACAAAGCTCCCTGGGTCACCCCCATCTGCCGGGCGATTGCGGTCGTGGTGATCTCGCTGGGGTTGTGGCGCGCTGCGAGCTCCACCACGGCCTCGACTGTCGCGGTCCGACGCTCGTCGGCGGACATGTGCTTTGTGTGGGTGGTCATGGCTGCACTGATAGTAAGTAAGTAATTACTATCTTACAGCTCCGGATTGTGTCGTCAAGCGATGCTTGGCCGATTCTGGTTGCGGAGTTCGGTGTAAGGCGTTTTGTGTGTTGTCGTGCAGATACTTGATCCGCCGAGCGTCACGCCAAGCCGACGCCGGCTGCCGGAATGCGTGGGGGTCGACATTCGGTGCAGCGCCTTGTCCAGCTTCCTGTGATCCGAGCCGAGGTGCAGAGGCGATCTGCCGCCGGAAACAGAGTGCCTGTCTGCGGGACAGGCGCCTTATCGCGGCGTGACGTCCCGAATACCGGGGCTGAATTGACTTCGTCGTCTCGCGCGGCCACCATCGCTCGATGCTTTCATCACCTGAATTCCGCCGCCAGCTGCACCACGCGGGCTCAATCGTCTCAGGCTCCTGAACCCCGGAGCCTCGGGGTGTGCGGTGCGCCCGCCACCCGGTTCCGGGGTCAGCTTCGGAAGTTATCCATCGTCGCGCAGTCGCGAGCCAAGTCGCTCGTGTGATGTCTGTTGCGTATTCAACTCCGATTTTCGATCCCGTGCTCACGGGACAAGGAGCATGTAATGAGGGTTGACGAACTTGAGGATGGGGCCGACCGGATGCCGTCTCTGGTGATCGACGCGGCGTACTACGAACGCCTGCGCGGATTTGCCCGACTGGCGATGCGTGATGCGCCGGAGGTGGCGCAGTGCCTGCTTGAAGAACTCGAGCGTGCCGATGTCGTGCCGTCCGACCAAATGCCTTCCGGAGTGGTCACGGTCGGGTCCCTCGTCACTTACCAGGACGGCGATACGGGTGCCGTTCGCACGGTCCGTGTCGTATTGCCCAGTGCGATTGACCTGACCCGGCAGTGTGTTTCGGTGGCGAGCCCGCTCGGTGCTGGTCTCATCGGGCTGTCGGTGGGGCAGGCGATCTACTGGCAGATCGCGGAGCGCGTGCGCCGCCTGCGCGTGCTGAGTGTGCGACGCGACTAGCCTTTTCGGTGTTCTTCGGATGCCGGGCAGGAACACGGCCTGGACGAGGCTGCTTCCCGATGTTGCGAGCGTCTAACTTGATCTGGAGCGAAGAGTCGCTCGACAAGGTCATGAGGGGAATGGCGCCAGTCTCGGATGCCCGGAAGTTCGAGAGCGGCGGCGGTGTGCAAGGCGTGGCCGCGATGAGGAATTTCGGACGCGACGTAGGTGCCGGCATGGGTGACACGCGGGGTGAAGAGATCATCGCTCTCTGCTGCGTGTTCCACGGGCTCGTCTCCAAGTGTCCCGCGGCATGTCCGTCCAATCTGACTCAGATGGAGTTGACGACAGGATGATCGGCGTAACACCGGCAGTGCATGCTGCGCGGCGGCCGCTTCAGCTTCAAGCAGAGGTGATGGCGCCAAGTCGACAGATGGATCGGAGCGGGCCCGACAACAGGCCAGTACGAGTTTCGTATTGCTTCCTCGGCAATGGTGGCGCCGGCAAGTGGAGTCATGCCGGGCCGGCGTCTGGCCAGTAGTGGTTGTCCGGTACCGGGCGACGTCCAAATATCGCCTGCCCGATGCGCACGACTGTAGCGCCCTCCTCGACGGCCATCTCGAAGTCGGCGGACATGCCCATTGACAGTTCCTCGATAGATGACCCTGTCGGCATGGTCCGGCGCAGTGTCTCGCGAAGCTCCCGCATGACGCGGAAACAGTTGCGTACACGCTGCGGATCGGCTGAGTGTGCGACCAACGTCATCAGCCCCCGCACTCTCAAGGTTTCATAAGATCGTAGAGATCGGACGAAGGCAGGAACGGCTTCCGGCTCCAGTCCGAATTTGCGCGCCTCGCCGGAGCTGTTGACCTGGATGAATACATCAAGGCGGCGGCCCTCAACCTGGAGGTGTCGATCCAGCGCCTTGGCCAGCTTTAGACTGTCTAGTGCCTGAAACTCGTCGGCGTGCCGTGCCGCCAGCCTGACTTTGTTGGTCTGCAAGTGACCAATGAGTGACCAACGGAGCGGCAGGTCTGTAAGCGCGTGGACCTTCGCGCTCAGCTCCTGTGCGTTGTTCTCTCCGAACGCGGTCAAACCCGCTTCCGCAGCGGCGCCACGAAGCCGTTCGACAGACACTGTCTTGGATACGGGCAGTAAACGCACTTCGCCGGGCTCGCGGCCGCAACGGGCACAGGCCGCTGCGATGCGGGTGCGGACGGCTGAGAGTCGCTGCATCAAGTCGGCCGCGTTCCCCACTTCGTTGCCCGAAGGGTTGCGGGCATAGCTCTCGAACTCATGGGCGTAGCAAGGAGGCGATGCGTAGTGCCGAGTGTTGTTGTTCATGCGGAGGCCATCGCAGTGGCTGTCGGATTGTTTTGCGTCCACTCCCGGCAGATACGCTCAGTCTGTTCCGGCGCGAGCGGCTCGCCAGTGAGTCCGCACCGTGCGCTGCGCCCCCTGGTCTGGAAGTGCATGCAGAACTTGCACACTCCGAAGGCGCGTTGCCCGTTCTGTCGTTGCAGAAGGATCAGTAGCCCCCGCAAGGCATCGTCCAGATGCTCAAACTCGGTAGGCAGCTCACTCAATGCGGCCTCAAGCCGTTTCGTCCAGCAGTTATTGAGGAGGGCCCTGCCTGTGCGGGTCGGTTTGAGATGCACACGTCGCCCGTGGTCGGCATCGGGCTGCTTGACGAGCAGTCCCCTGCGCTCCAGCACCTGAAGGGACTGTGAAACGGTTCCGCGCGTCACTCCAAAATATTCCGCCACCGCAATCGGCAGGTTGCTGTAGCGGTTGGCGCGTTCCAGATAGGCCAGGATCTGAAGATGGATGGGGAGCAGGTCGTGGCGCGCTGAGTCTTCACGCAGCGACTGCTGCATCAGCACCCCAAGTCGATCGAGCAGGAGGGGAGTGTCTTCCATGCGTGGAATGTATCGTGTCAATGCATTCTTGACAATGCCGATAAATGCTGTCTAGACTTTTAATGTATCGAGTCGATGCATAAAGTCACAATGCCAACGGAGAGTCCCATGAGCCAAAAGGCCGTCTTTTTCCATGCCGGTTGTCCGGCGCGCGTTTCCCGCGGAACAGCGGGTCGTCACGGCGATCGATCCGCATCGGTTTGAAGTGGAGATCGTGCATCTGGGCCAGAGCAAGGCGCGACTCGCCGAAGCGGAAGCGTCCGGCGTCAAGTCTGTTCCGGCCCTGGTAATCGGGGGAGCTGCCATTTCATATCAACTTCGGCGCCGTGCTGGCGGACCTGAAGTGATCGCGGCCAGCCGCCGGTCGGAAGGGAGTTCCACCCGGCGCCTCTTGCCATGCTAGGAGAACGCTATGAGAGCTGTACTGTTTTGTCTGACACTGGCCTTCGTTGCCGTGCCGTCGCTGGCGGAGACCTCCGCCGTTCCCTATCCCGATGGTTACCGAGCGTGGTATCACATAAAAAGCATGCTCATCGAAGAGGGGCACCCGCTGTTCGGTTCCTTTGGAGGGATCCACCACATCTATGCGAACGAGAAGGCACTGGCCGGATACGAGAACGGACGATTCGCGGACGGTGCCGTCATCGTCTTCGATCTGCTGGAGGCGGAGACGGCGGGGGGCGCCGTGACGGAAGGTTCCCGCAAGGTGGCCGGCGTCATGCACAAGGACGCTCGGAAGTACGCCGCCACCGGCGGCTGGGGATTCGAGGCCTTCAGGGGCGGGGATCGAGCAAGCCGCGCAGTCGGAGGCGGTCCCGCCACGGCCTGCTTCGGCTGCCACGCACCGCAGAAGGAACACGACTACGTCTTCAGCAGTCTTCGTGACTAGAGGATAACGATGGCCGATGTCTCAGTCGCGCCGCCTTGGCGAATCAGCCAGTGGTTCAACGCCCGGCAGCCCCTCGACCTGGACGCGCTGCGCGGTCAGGTCGTGGTGCTGCATGCGTTCCAGATGCTGTGCCCTGGCTGTGTCTCGCACGGCGTGCCACAGGCCGAGCGCATACACCGTCTTTTCGATGGTGACGGAGTCGTGGTGGTCGGTCTGCACACGGTATTCGAGCATCACGCCGCCATGACGCCGGTGTCGCTCGCGGCTTTCCTGCACGAATACCGTGTCACCCATCCGGTCGGGGTGGATCTGCACGAGGGTGACGACCCGATCCCTGTGACCATGCGCAGCTACGGGTTGGAGGGAACGCCGTCGCTGGTCCTGATCGATCGTGCGGGTCGACTGCGCCTCAGGCATTTCGGGCGACTGGATGATCTGACGGTTGGCCGTGAAGTGATGCGCCTGGCGTCGGAGGAGGTACGCGGTGCAAGTTTGTGCACAGAAGCGAGTTGCCGGTTGGACGATTGAATATGCCGCAAACATTGGAACCCGCCGGTAGTCGCAGTGCTCATTGGCGGCGAGTCGGCTCGGGTGCGATGTGCCATGCTGCATCCGCGCCAAGCAGATATTCATGACGCCAGGGCTATTAGGAATGGCAGCCAAGGGGGATTCAACGCGCTCTGCAATACCTGCCGCACTGGCCGCGGAGCGCTGGTTCTTTCCTGCTGCGGCGCTGTACGGCGCAGTCGCCGTGCCGGCGTCGGTATACGGCATGCTAGATGGCGAGCAGCACATTCCAGGATTGGCGACTCGGGCTGCACATGCACACGAGTTGCTGTTCGGCTATGCGCTGGCAGTGGTTGCAGGCTACCTCACTGGTCGCGCGAGTGCCGCACGCCTGGCGCTTCTACTTGGCTTCTGGCTTGCGGCCCGCGTGAGCTATCTGATGGCGCCGTATGGGGTCCCGGCCGCGTTACTCAACACCGGGTTCGCGGCAGCGATGGCGCTCACGGTCGCGCCCAAACTCATCCGCGCCGCCAAGAAATGGCGCAACAAGATGCTTGGACCGCTCATCGTTGCCTTGGCAATTGCAGTGTCTGTGTTTCACCTCGCGCTTGTCGTGGAATCACCACGCTTCCAGCTGCTGGCTCTGCGCGAGTCCGTCGTGATGCTGGCGCTACTGATGCTGTTCATGGGCGGAAGAATCATCGCGCCGGCGGTCGCAGGCGCAATCGAGCGTTCCGGCGGAACGATGGAGGCACGCGTGCAGCCTCGAATCGAAGGCGCGCTGCTTTTGGTCATGCTGGTGGCCGTGCTCGGCACTGCATGCCCGCGCGCCGATGAGGTGGCCGGAGTCAGCCTGATCGCCGCAGGCGTGCTTGCTGCCGTGCGTCTATTGCGCTGGCGCCTATGGCATTGTCGCAGTCGCACGGATCTTCTCTGCCTGGGCGCGGGCTATGGTTGGCTGGCGGCGGGTTTGATATTGCTCGGTAGTGCCCGACTGGGAGCCTTGCCCATCGCCACTGCGACACATGGCATCACCGTTGGGGCGCTCGGCTCTCTAACAACCGCAGTCATGGGGCGCGTGCATCTGGTTAAGTGCCGTGTCCGGCCCGAGAGTGCCGGACGAACCATGTCACTGATCGCTGTAGCCATGTCTGCTGCCGCACTGGTGCGCATCGCCGGTGGAGGAACGGCCGGCACCTTGTGGCTCGCCGCAGCATTGTGGAGCATGGGGCTCCTGCTATTGCTAGGGCTGTTTCGACGCTTCCGGCAGTAGGCCGGTTATTTCGGCTGCTGCATTCAGCTGCTTCCTGTCTTCCGCAGGATGTGGCTATCACCTGCGTCCGTGCGTTCTCGAGTCATGCCTGCCCGGCTTTGAGCTCGCTGTCCGCGTCGCGTACCCGCGCGTGCTCTCAACGACCGACGACGTCGGCAACGATGCGCTATCTGGAATGTAGACACACTCGGCAATAGTGGTTCTGTCTAGCTCTGCGAGGAACGCATCACGTGCCGTGGCCAGGCGTGACTTGAGCCGGCACACTGGCTCCAGCGAACAGCTGCCGCCGTCGTTGCGGAAGCATTCGACAAGTGCTTGGCGCTGTTCGAGCTGGCGGACAACCTCGCCCAACAGGATCGACTGCGGTGGAACTGCCAGCCTGAAGCCGCCGCCGGCGCCACGCTGGGTGCGTATCAATCCGGCGCGGCCCAGGTCCTGAACCACCTTGGCAAGGTGATTGCGCGAAACGCCGAATTCCTTGGCGATCCCGTCGGTCGTGAACAGCTGGTCCGGTGCGCCGGCCAGTCGCATGAGGATGCGCAGGCCATAGTCGGTGAAGGCGGTGAGTCGCATGACGATCAAGAATTAGGTATTGACAGTGCATATTAAACTCACTTAAATAAGTATCAAATATACTTCTTTTGGCGGGGCTCCATGAATGCACAAGCCCAGCAATCCGCCATGCAACTGCGCACCGCATGCCAAATTGCTGCGGTCTTGTCTGGCGCGACAGCGGTTCTCCGCGGGTTCGCGCTGGATTCATGTTGCCGAGGGAATGTCCCGCTCGACGAAACGGCGCAGGCGCGCGGTCTCGATCCGGACGAGGTGATCCAAGAGCTTGATGGCCTCTTGCCTGACGTTGGCGCAATGTCTTCCCCGCAGGACACTGCGGAACTGATTGACCACATTCTGAGTCGCGATCACGATGTCCGCCGGCATGAGCTGTCGAAGCTCCTCCGGTTGTCGCAGAAGGTGGGATCGGTCCAGTCGGATGATCCGCGTGCGCCGCACGGACTCGCCGGTGCTCTTGGCGATCTGCGGGTCGAACTCATGGCGCATATCCAGAGGGAGGCGACGATCCTGTTCCCGGCGATGTGGCAGCCTCGCGCCGACTGGCAGGGCGGGCCGACGACCGAGACGCGCTCGATCACTGCGTCGTTGTTTGTATCAACTATCGTGATCAGTCTGTTCTTCGTTTCGGCGCTGATGTGGGGCGTGCACGCCCATCTCTCCGAAGTGGTGTATTGGCGCTGGTGGCTCGTGCGCGTCAGCGCCGCGAACATTGCTGTTCTGTTCGCCACGGTCATGTTCATGAGCAGTGGCGTGCTCGATACGCTGCTTTACCTGTGCTTCGTTGGTACACCCAAGGGCGTCGTCGCGCTGCGGAATGGGTTCAGTGCTCTCGAAGTCGTACCCCTGGCCTATATCGGATTCGAGGTGTCTGAGGCTTGGAAGCTGGGCAAGGCGGCGCCGTGGATGGCACGATGCAAGTGGCCCATTATGTATTTCATCGCGGTGTCGTTCTGGAATCTCGTCGGAGCGGGCCTGTTTGAATTCCTGATCAATCCGTCGCTGTTGCTGTACTACATGCAGGGTATGAATCTGACGCCGCTACATGGCCATGGCCATACTGCGCTGTTTGGTGTCTGCGGTATGGTCGGCATCTCGCTGGTGCTGTTATGTCTGCGCGGATTGCGCGGGCGGAGGCTCGGGAACACAAGACGTTTCGGAACTGCCTTCTGGACGCTCAACATCGGGCTGGCGTGGTTCGTAATCCGGCTGTGGATCTCGCCGACGCGTGAATCCGTCAGCTCCACCGAAACGCGGAAGGCATAGCGTGGCAGAGCCGGCGGCCGTGACGCTGTCGGTGCGCCGCCTCGGTGCCGCGCCGCATCGTCTGCTGTTCTTCGTCGGCGCGACGAATGTGCTTCTTGCAATGGCCTGGTGGACGGCATGGCTGATATCGGCTCAGGCGTCGGCATCATGGATGCCGCAGCCGCGGATTTCCGCAGGCTGGCTGCATGCGTTCGTCATGCAGTATCAGATGCTGCCGAGTTTCATGTTCGGCTTTCTACTGACGGTGTTCCCCCGCTGGATGGGTCTTGCCGAGTTGCCGCCGCGACGCTACCTGCCGGTCGGAGGAGGCCTGTTCGGCGGGCAGATCGTCATGTTGATGGGCGCCGTCGGACTGGACCGTGCGCTGGTGGCCGGCTGGGCGATGACCGTGTTCGGATGGGGTGCCGGGCTGTTCGCGTTGGCACCGCATCTGTGGCGTGAGCGCGGGACCACTTGGCATGCCTGGTCGAGTTTCGGTGCGTTGCTTGCTGGTTTTTCGGGGCTCGGGATGTTTGGCGCCTTCCTGTTCGGTGCGGGAGCATGGTGGTTGTTCGCCAGCATCAAGGTCGGGACCTTCGCCTTGCTCCTGCCGGTCTACCTGACGGTTGCCCATCGGATGTTTCCCTTTTTCGCGGGCGGTGTTGTCGCGGGCTACGTGCCGTGGCGGCCGTTCTGGCTGCTTGCCGTCTTCTGGGGTGGGTGTCTGCTGCATCTGGCGTTGGAACTCGATCACGCCTATGTCTGGCTGTGGGCGGTTGATGCGCCGATGGCCGTGCTGACCGCGTATCTGTGCTGGCGCTGGTGGCCCCGGCTGGTCAACGAACCCCGGCGGCCTCCGCTCCTGATGGTGTTGTTCTTCGGGCTGGCCTGGCTGCCGGTGACGTTTGCGCTCTATGCCGTACAAAGTGCCTGGTACGTATTCTCCGGAGCTTTCGAGCTCGGCCGTGCGCCCGCTCACGCGCTGTTCATCGGCTTCTTCGGTAGCGTGCTGGTCGCCATGGTGACGCGTGTGACACAAGGTCACGCAGGGCGGCCACTGCTGCTGCCGCCGATCGCGGTTTTCGCATTTGCGGCGATCCAGGTCGTGGCGATCGTTCGCATTGCAGCTGAGTTTGAGCCCGATCCGATGGTCTGGTACGTGTTCGCGGGCATCGGCTGGCTTCTGGCGCTGGGGCCGTGGGCAATATGGCTGGGGCGGACCTACCTGGCGCCCCGGGCGGATGGACGTCCGGGCTGATGATCGAACTCTACCCGCAGATGAGGCTCGTGCATGTCACGGCGGTGCTGTTGAGTGGAAGCCTGTTTCTGGCTCGGGGAACCCTTGTCCTCCGCGGGTAGCAGTCCAAGGCGCTCGCCGCGCCGCTCCGATATCTGAGCTACGTAATCGACACCGTGCTGCTGCTTGCCGCGGCGATGCTGGTCTCGATTCTGCCCGGCGAGGTATTCGCCAACGGGTGGCTCGCTGCGAAACTCGCGCTGCTGGTCGTGTATATCGTACTTGGGTCGCTCGCGCTCAAGCGAGGGCGAACGATGATGATTCGCACGGTCACATACGGCCTTGCGCTGCTTGCCTACGGATTCATGTTCGGTATTGCGCGGGCACATCACCCGCTCGGCGTGCTCCACCATTGGTTGCGTTGACCGGTCCTGGTCTGGCTTGTCAGTCCGAAATGGTAGTGCTGCGGCAAGCGGGATGACTTTTCGTGAGTCCTCATCGATACCGGGGGGCGGGCTTGACGCTCTTGCACGGTGTGCCGGCTAGGCCTTCAGGGTTGGTTCCTGTATTGATCGGCTGTTGTAGAGCGTCCAGAACGATTGTTTGCTACTGCGGTTCGAGAGGCAGATGAGGATGTGAAAAGCGCATTTGGGCTGTGCGTACTGTCCACATCAGGGTTTGGATGTCTTTCTGGCAGGTGCCGGGGCATCGGACTTTTCAGCCTTTGCGTCATTTTTTATCGGCATTGTCATCCACGCTTGGCTTATTCGTGCGCGAACATGCGAAAGCTCCCAGGCTCGCCTGCGACAGATAGGAGATTATGTCTGCCCGATCCCGAGGGTCGTCGGCGAGCCGTGCCTGCATGTGATTGCCTGGAACATAGGCGTTCGGATCACGTAGCCATCGGTCAAGCGTCACTTCCGACCAGATGATGCCTGATTGACTCAGGGCCGTGGAGTACTCGTACCCGGGTTGGGTTGCCGCGCGACAGCCAATGAGTCCGCGGTGCATAGGACCTGGTCCATTTTCGTCGATCGCATGACATGCACCGCATCGCGCAGTGTACAACTGGGCGCCGCGCTCGGTGTTTGCTGCCTGTGTGTCTGCTGAGAACGCGAATAGACCGGCAATGACGAGGCCTAGAACTGGATGAATCACGTGCAACTCTCCTGTGAGGTCGCCGGCGGTTGTTTATTCCAGCCGGCGACCCCAGACGCAAGATGGACCGATGTCAGCTTCCAAAACTCATGGATTTCTGCGGCAGTGAGCCTCCGAGTGCCTGAGTCAACGCGGTGTAGTGCATGGTCTCGTCCGCGATCAGCATGCCTGCAACCTTCGCAAGGCCGCGATCATCAAAGCTCGGAATCACGCCGAGGTATGCGTTCACCGCTCCCAGTTCCAGGCGCTGTGCCAGTCGTAGGACGTCGGCGCCGGTCTTGATTGAATTGATGTTGAGCTTCGAGCTCTTCTTGTAGTCGTCCAGGCTTTTGGAGGGGGTAGGAGTTCCCCCCATCTGTTCAATAGCGCCCACCAGCACTTCACGGTGCCCTTCGTGGTGACTCTTGAACAGCACGGCAACATCAAGAAGAGGTTTGGCGAGAAGGCCACTTTGAGCGCCGATCTGGTAGGCGGCGATGCCCTCGTGCTCAAGGCCGAGCGCGACGTTGAGGATCGCCACGTCGTTGCCTGCTTGCGTCGAACCGTGCGTTGCCGCGAGGCCACGCAGCGGCATCCCTCCCATCATCGCGAGTGCCGCAGCTGACAGCGCCCCGCCCCGCGAAAGAAAGGTGCGGCGTTCGGGTAGGGCCAAGCCTTTGGAGGATTGATTTTCGTGGGCCATGCAAATCTCCGGTAGATGAATTCACGTTGTGCGCCATCGACGGATGAATCCGGGCAACGGCGTGGCCATACTATAAACTACTTTACACAGTTTCAACTGTTTTATATATTTCCAAAATCATTTGACGGATCCATTTCCCGTGAGCACGAACAAACTTCAATCTGAACTGCCCGATACACAGTCGTTTCCGGAATCCCGTGGCCTAGCGGTGACTCGTGCGGGTGTCAGCCGATTGGTTTTGCCTGCTGCGGTGGTAGATGTGGACGGCAGTTGTTGCAGAACCGTGGCGCAGTTCGACTTGGGGGTCGAGGTTCGGGCTACGCAACGTGGTACGCATATGTCACGTCTTGTCGAATCAGCACATGATTTGGCCAAGGAGTTGCCGCTTGCGCGGCTGGACAGTGCGCTGCTCAGAATGCTTGCGCGGATGGATGCTCCGTCTGGTCGCATCCATTGCCGGTTCCCTTGGTTCGTAACCAAGAACGCTCCTGCGACAGGACTTAGCTCGCAGTCAGATCTTGACGTTGAAATATGGGCCTATTTGACAGCCGATGGGAAAATGCCGTCGGTGCAGTTGCGGCTTCATGTTCCGGTCACAACGCTGTGTCCTTGTTCCAAGAACATTTCGCGCTACGGTGCGCACAATCAGCGCTCACGGGTGTCGGTGACCATGCGCGCGCATCGACAGCCGTCGATTGCTCAGATCGCCGCGGCCATTGATGGCGAAGCATCCTGTGCTGTGTATGCGGTTCTCAAGCGCGAGGATGAAAAGATCGTCACAGAATCCGCATATGAAAATCCGAAGTTCGCAGAAGATCTGGTGAGGGATGTTTTCTTGGCGATGCGGCGGCTCGCAGATCCGGAGTACCTGAGCGTAGCAACGGAGAACCAGGAATCCATTCACAATCATTCGGCATATGCGGTCATTGATCAGGTCCATCTTCCGATAGAGCAGCTTATGGGTGGTTCATGAGCAATGAACGTCGGGGTATCGTTGCCTCGAAAGCGGGAGCGTGCCCATGGGCGCGCCTGGCGGCTCCTCCAAACCAGATCACAATGACGGTCCTGTCCGAATGAAATCATCCAGTTTGCTCGATCACTATGGCGATACTCAGAGACGGATGCTTGAGTTGTTGTTGCACGTGCCCGGAGGGGCGACCGTAGATGCTCTGGTTTCCGAGTTGGAGATCACCACCAATGCGGTCAGGCAGCATCTGGCAGTGCTTGAGCGTGATGGCCTGGTTGCGAGAACGGGTGCGCAGCGTACTCGGGGGCGACCCGAGATCATCTTCAGTCTGACTTCGCGTGGGCGCGAAGCATTTCCGCGGAGCTACGCACAGCTGGCCGAGAGTCTGATCGAAGAGATCGGATCCGCCATTGGGCCGGAGTCGCTCGAAGGTGCCATGCAGCGCATGGGCCGGCGGGCGGGCAACCGGGCACGTCTGCACGGAATGCCATCGTCCATCGAAGATACGGCCGCAGCGATGCGCGATGCTGGATATGAAGCCTCCACATCGCCGGCAGAGGCTGCCGAGGCGGAGATCGTGGCCTACAACTGCGTCTTTCACCGGCTGGCTGAGCGATTCCCTTCGGTTTGCCAGTTCGATCTTGCATTTCTGCAAGCCGTCACCGGGCGCAAGGTCGAACATCGGGAATGCATGGTCCGCGGCGGACAAATATGCAGGTTCGGGTTCGGGGCAAAGACCCCTGGAAAATGAGGCCGATACAAAAAGGAACACGCGATGAATGCAGGCTGGTACACCTCATTGGGTATGCGATCCCCGGTCGTGCAGGCGGGCATGGGCGGGGGGCTGTCGACTTCGATGCTGGCCAGTGCCGTCAGCCGGGCCGGGGGGCTGGGCACGGTGGGCATCATGGCTCCGGAGGCATTCCTGGCGGAGTTACACCGTACCCGCACCGCAGTCGGCGAGTCTCCATTTGCCGCAAATCTGTTGATGCCGTTTGTCCGGCAGGCACATGTTGAGGCCTGTCTTTCCGAGCGTCCCGCTGTAGCGGTCCTGTTCTACGGATTCGATGCCAGTCTGGTTCGCCGGCTGAAACAAGCAGGCATCCGGGTATGGCACCAGATCGGCAGTGTCGCGCAGGCACGGCGTGCCCTGTCCGATGGTGCCGATGCGTTGATTGCGCAAGGGGTCGAGGCCGGCGGGCATCTGGCGGGTTCGACTCCACTTCGCGATCTGCTCGTGGCATTGAAGCCACTCGCCGGTAAGACGCCGGTGCTCGCGGCCGGCGGTATCTTTGATGCGGCGAGTGCGTGCAATGCACAGCGTCTTGGCGCGGATGGGGTGGTCGCCGGAACCCGGTTTCTTCTCTCTCCGGAGAGCGATGCACATCCCGACTACCAAGCGCAGCTGCTGCGGGCCAACGATACCGTGCGCACGCTTCTTTTCGGACTATCGTGGCCCGCCTATCATCGTGTCGTTCCGAACGCAGCCGTGCACCGATGGTGCCATCGGCATTCTGACGGACCTCGCTGGCTGACTCTCCTGAACCACCTGAGCATTCCTGCCCGCCGTTTCATCTCGCTGTCACAGGCATCGAAAATGGCCGGGCACCAGCGCCTCGGTGTCCCCTTCTACACCGCAGTGGCAAAGACTACCAAGATGACTGAGTGCAGTACCGAGGTCACACCCCTCTACGCCGGAAACTGCGTCGCACAGATTGATTCGCTGCGAGATGCTGCAGAAATCGTTGAAGAACTCTCTCAGGGCTTTCTGTCCGGAAGCTTGAGCAACTGAGGGCGTTGCTGAACAAGCGATGGCAATGGAGATAGCGCAGCTCAACATGAGGGCTTTGGTGTTGGAACGAAGCGATCGGCCCGGTGTTGCTGTCCGATGTGCCGGCGTTTGGTCGGTAGGTACGCGGGCGAAGCGCCGCTGTCGGATGCTCTGGCGAATGCTGACCGTTGGGTTCGCGGTGCAGGTGGCAGCCTTTCGGGTACTGAGAGGGCTACACGATCCGAGAGCCGGTCAGTTCACGAGCACCGTTTTTAATGCGGGATCCAAGGCGTGATGGGTGCAATGCCCTTATCCCGCCGCGTCACACTCCCGCAGCCACTGCCTCGGTGAAGTGCCGACGATCTGCTTGAACGCGCGCAGGAAGCCGGCCTGGCTGGCGTAGCCGACGCGTTCGCCCACGAGCTTGAGTGCGGTGCCGCGCCGCAGCAGGGCCTGGGCGGTGGTGATGCGCCAGCGCGTGAGGTATTCGCCCGGGGTCTGGCCGACCTCGCGGCGGAACACTTCGGCGAAGTGGCTGCGCGACATCGCGGCGTGGCCGGCCAGGGCTTCGAGTGACCAGTCGCGTTCCGGCTCGGCGTGGAGTGCGTTGAGCGCCTTGCGCAGTTGCGGATGGGCCAGCGCGCGCAGGAAGCCGACGTCGCCGTTGCCGCGCGCGAGGGTGGTGCGCAGGAGCTGGATCAGCACCAGTTCGAACAGACGGTTCAATACCTCGGCCCGCGCCGGGCGCTGGGCGAAGGCCTCGCCGAACAGCAGTTCGAGCAGGGCGCCGGCGTCGTCGAGTTCGTCCAGGTCGCACTGGAAGTGCGCCGGCAGCGCCAGCGCGATGGGGTTGAACGCCTGGTGGTCGAACACGACCGAGGCGCAGGCGAGGTCGGCGCCGCCGTCCGGATCGGGCTCGATGCGATGGGTCAATGGACGCGAATAGAACAGCAGGGACGGTCTGGAGAGCGTGGTGACGCGGCCGCTGTCGTCGCGCAGATGGAGGCGGCCGGCGTTGAGCAGGTGCAGGTAGCCGGCATTGGCGGCCGCGTCGAACGTGGCCTGGCCGCAGAGGGTGCCGGTGTAGAAGACGCGGGCGCGGGCGCTGAAGTGGGTCAGCAGGGGGGACAGCGGGTCGTCGGTCATATCGGACGATGCGCGAATAAACGCGGACGATTGTTGAACTGGAGTCCGATCGTAAGGCCTACGATTCTTCTCGCCAACCCACTCCCTCAAACAGGAGACTTCAAATGCCCTATATCGCTCCGCTTGATCCCAACGCCGCCGATGCCACCACCGCAGCCACGCTGCAGGCGGTGAAGGCCGCGGTCGGCATGGTTCCGAATCTGTACGCCACGCTGGCGCTGGCGCCGGCCGCGCTCAACGGCCTGCTGCAGCTCAACGAGGCCATCGGCGGCGGCCAGCTCAGCGCGAAGGAACGCGAGATCGTCGCACTGGCGGCCTCTCAGGCCAACGGCTGCGGCTACTGCCTCAGCGCGCACACCCTGCTCGGCAAGAACGCCGGGCTGTCGCTGGACCAGACCCTGGCCGCGCGTGCGGGCCTCGGCTCGACGCCGCGCGAAGCCGCCATCGCCGCATGCGCGAAGGCGGTGGTCGACGCCCGCGGGCATGTCGGCACCGCGATGCTCGACCGTTTCAAGTCCGATGGCCTCAGCAACGGCGACCTGATGGAGATCGTCGCCAACGTCGCGGCCACCACGCTGACCAACTACGTCAACAACGTTGCCCGCACCGAGATCGACTTCCCGGCCGTGGACATCGCACTCGCGGCCTGAGCGCCGCCGCATCCCCCGTTTACCGAACCCGTTTCCAGGAGATTCCCATGCGTCATCACAACATCATTGCTTCGATCCTGCTCGGTGCCGCCGCGGTTGGCGCCTCGCTGCCGGCCATGGCGGCCGACGAGCTCAACGTGTCGCTCGGCTACTCGGCCGCCGGTGCGCCGCTGGCGGTACACGGCTACGACCCGGTGGCCTACTTCACCGAGGGCAAGCCGGTGCGCGGCAGCGACGAATACACGCTGGTGCACGAGGGCGCGGCCTACCGCTTCGCCAGCGCCGAGCATCGCGACCGCTTCAAGGCCGATCCGGCGCGCTACGCGCCGCAGTTCGGCGGCTTCTGTGCCTATGGCGTCGCGGTTGGCAAGAAGTTCGACGGTGATCCGCAGCTGTGGACCATCCAGAACGACCGTCTCTACCTGAACCTGAATCCGGAGATCGTCGCGGCCTTCAACAAGGACGTGCCCGGCAACATCCGCAAGGCCGAGGGCAAGTGGAAGCGGATCGAGCACAAGGCGGTCAAGGACCTGTAAGTCCGGGATCGCGTTTGCGCAGGCCGGCCGCCGGCGGGGATCACGTCCAGCCCGCCGGCGGCCGGTTTTTTGTGCCGATGCCGCCGCGTCAGTGGTAGTTCGGCATCAGCCAGGTGCCGAAGGTGCGCGGGTCGTTGAGGCCGTGCGCGAACGCGTCGGCGAGGTCGGTGCTGGCGCCGGCCGAGATCACGGCGTTGACGACGTTGGGCGTGCCCTTGAGCAGCATGCCGGTGAACGACGAGACGTAATGCGCGTAGCGCCAGAACATCTCGAAGGTGTCGCCCATCCAGCCGGCATCGAAGGGCTGGTCGCCGTGGTCGAGGATGCGGCGCAGATACAGGTCGGCGCACAGCGCCGCGCTGTTGGAACCCTGGCCGGAGATCGGATCGTTGACGACGACGACGTCGGCCATGCCGAGCACCGGACGTCCGGACGGCAGGCGTGCCACCGGTTTGCGCACGGTCGGCGCCAGACGCCCGCACAGCACCGCGTTGGCGTCGGTCAGTTCGATGCGGGCGTAACGCGGAGCGCGCCACGGGAAGTAGGTCGAGACCAGGCGCTTGGCGGTGTCGACGAACTCGCCGGCGCTGAAGTCGGGCCGCCAGCAGTCCATCGGACCGTCCGGCAGGCCCTCGAACAGCATCACGTCGCAGGGGCCGGAAGTGGTCAGCGCGGGAAAGGACACCAGCTCGCCGATGTTCGGCGAGATGTCGATGTAGCCCTTGTCCGGCGCGTCGCCGGCGTCGACCCCGTTGACGTAGATCAGGCCCAGCGCGCGCTGCGGCCGGTCGAACATCGAACGCGCGGGATCGCGCTCGAAGATCTGCACCAGATCACCCTTGCCCGCGGCGACGACGACGAGGTCGTGGTCGTCCGCCAGCGCTTCGAGCGTGGCGACGTCGGCATCGGCGATGCGCAGCGTGCCGCCGCGCTGTTCGAACAGTTCGATCCAGTCCGCGAACTTGACGCGCTGGTCCACCGACTGCGCCGGTGCCTGGAAGCGCCCGCTCCAGTCGCACAGCGTGCTGGCGCGATCCAGCGGATGGCCGACCGACATCGACAGGTAGTGGACGTCCGGCGCGCTGCGTTCCCAGAGGTCGATGCCGAGCGCGCGTTCGGTACGCATCGCGCGGTCGTACATGATCTGGGTCGACGTGACCCGCCCGGAGCGGAACTGGCCGGCGCTCCGGTTGGAGATCAGGGTGACGTCGTGGCCGTTCTGCTGGAGTCCGAGCGCCAGCTGCAGACCCGACTGTCCGGCGCCGACGATGGCTATGCGTTTCATCTGGTTTCCCTCGCTCGTTGGGGTGCAGGTGCCGGTCTAGCAACCCCCTCCTGAGCTGGCCTGCGGACAAGTGTGATGGCATGGGGGTGGCCGGAGCATCGGCCAGGCGGCTGCGGAAGTAACCGGTCCAAAGTACAGCGGCGCATGGCGTGCGGCTGCCATTCCTAAGTCGGGTTACAAGCCCGGCGGGCCGCTCTATCGTTGATTCACAGGCGCCGATACCGGTCCCGTGTGCACGACGGGACGCCTATCGAATCAGAACAAGGAGCGAGAAATTGAAGATCCTGATGGTGTTGACCTCCCACGACCAGCTCGGCGACACCGGCCACAAGACCGGATTCTGGCTGGATGAATTCGTGTCGCCGTATTACGTGTTTGCCGACGCCGGGGCCGAGCTGACGCTGGCCTCGCCCAAGGGCGGGCAGCCGCCGCTGGACCCGCGCAGCGACGATCCGCAGTTCCAGACCCCGGCCACCGACCGTTTCAAGAACGACGCCGAGGCGCAGAAGCGGCTGGCGGAAACCTATCCGCTGTCGTCGATCTCGGTGGACGCGTTCGACGCGGTGTTCTACCCCGGCGGCCACGGCCCGCTGTGGGATCTGGCCGGGGACGCCAGCTCGATCGCCGTGATCGAGGCCATGGCGCGGCAGGGCAAGCCGATCGCCGCGGTCTGCCACGGTCCCGCCGCGCTGCGCGCCGCGAAATCGCCCGAGGGGCGTTCGATCCTCAAGGGCCGCAAGGCGACCGGCTTCTCGAACTCCGAGGAGGAGGCCGCGGGCCTGACCGGCATCGTGCCGTTTCTGATCGAGGACACGATCCGCCAGCTCGGCGGTGAATACGCCAAGGGCAACGACTGGGAGAGCTTCGTCGTCGAGGACGGCCAGCTGATCACCGGCCAGAACCCGGCCTCGTCGGAAGCGACGGCCGCGGCCCTGGTGCGCCGGCTGCAGGGCGCGTCCGGCGCCTGACGGTCTGCCGCGGAGGGGGCGCCGCCGCGCGCCGCCTCCGCCGAGTGTGCCGGCGTGGCCGGCTCGATCAGAGCGGAGTCCCAACATGTCCAATGTGATCACGCGGCCGGGGCCGGTCGCCCCGGACGTTTTCAGAAGAGCGGTGTCGAAGTTCACCACCGGCATCACCGTCGTGACCGCCGTCGACGACGACGGCGTCTGCGGGATGACCTGCAACAGCTTCACCTCCGTCAGCCTGAGTCCGGCGACGATCCTGGTGTCGCTGCGGCCCGGGCGCACGCACGCGGCGATCGCGCGCGGGCGGCGGTTCGGCGTCAGCATCCTGCGCCGCGAGCAGCAGAGCTGTTCGGATTACTTCAGCGGCGCGGCGCGGGCCGGCGGCCGTCCCAACGACATCGTCACGCGCCATGCCGCGCCGACCCTGAACGCGAGTCTGGCGTGGTTCGAGTGCGAGGTGATCGACGATGTCTGGGTCAACGACCACACGCTGTTCGTCGCGCGCGTCGAGGCCTGCGGCGCCGATTCCGGCGATCCGCTGCTGTTCTTCGACAGCGGCTATCACCATCACGCGCTCTCACCGGTCCAGCGTCTGCCGATGCAGTGACGGCGGCGGGCGCGTCTTCGGATCAATCCTTCAACATTCCGATCGGGGAACCAATCAATGGCAATTTTCACGCACGTGGCCGTGGGCACGAATGATGTCGATCAGGCGCGGGTTTTCTATGATGCAGTGCTCGAGCCGCTCGGCGTCGGGCGGGTGATGGATCTCGAACGCGGCTCGATGTGGGGCACGCGGGCGGGGCCGGAGCTGCTGGTGACCCAGCCGTTCAACGGCGAGCCGGCCACCTACGCCAACGGCGGCACCGTGAGCTTCGCGGCGCACAGCCGGGCCGCCGTCGACGCGTTCCACAAGGTGGCGCTGGCCCACGGCGGCCGTGACGAGGGCGCGCCCGGGCCGCGGCCGTTCTCGCCGACGGCCTATGCCGCGTATGTCCGGGATCCGGACGGCAACAAGCTCTGCGCGTACTGCTTCGTGCCGGAGTGAGGTCGGTACGCGCCCGCGGCAAGGCGGGCGAACATCGCCGGGTGGCAGCGGTTGCGGGCAGTGCGGAAGCATGGATGAGACGACGGCGATGAATGCATAGGCAGATGGCAACGGGTCCGGTGGCGGCGAGCCTGCGCACGCGGTTCGCGGCGCCGTCATACAACTGCGTGGTGGTCCGCCGCACGCGGCTCGAGGAGCGCCTGCGCGACGCGATGGCGACGCGGGCGGCGACGCTCGTCAGCGCGCCGGCGGGCTACGGCAAGTCGTTGCTGGTCGCCGCGGTCTGCGCGGCGCTGGACCCGGGCGGCGAGCGCACGGTCTGGATCCAGTTCGACCCGCGCGACAACTCCTATGAGCGCATCATCGAGACCCTCGACGACGCGCTGCGCCCCGGCGCGGCCGACAAGGGCTCGGCCTCGGCGGTGGTGCGGGGCGGCCGCCGCGGCGCGGCCGCCGTCGGCAGCTATCTGTTCGACTGGCTGCGCAGCCGCGCGGAGTCGCGCGGCGGCCTGGTGCTGGTGCTCGACGACTACGAGGTGGTCGAGGACCCGGCGGTCCACGATCTGTTCGACAGCCTGATCCGCCAGGCGATTCCGGACGTCCACATCGTCATCCTCAGTCGCACGCAGCCGCCGCTGTCGCTGAGCGTGCTGCGGCATCGCGGGCAGCTCTGCGAGATCGGCCGCGCCGACCTGGCCTTCAGCGCGGACGAAATCGCCGAGCTGATCCAGGGGCGC
This sequence comes from Nevskiales bacterium, assembly GCA_028698335.1. GTDB lineage: Bacteria > Pseudomonadota > Gammaproteobacteria > Nevskiales > Nevskiaceae > Solimonas. The sequence continues at coordinate 24,211 of JAQVDP010000027.1, forward strand.
TTCTCGCGCCAGGTGACGCCGGAGAACCTGCGGATCATCGGCGCCAAGACCGAGGGCTGGCCGGTGGCGCTGCAACTGGTCGGGGCCGCGCTGTCGCAGCGCGACGACGCCAACGCCTTCGTCTCCGAACTGTCAGGCTGCGACAGCGACGTCGCGGACTTCCTGAGTCGCGAAGTCCTCGCGCGGCATCCGGCCGAGCTGGTCGAGTTCCTGATCCAGGTCTCGCCGCTGGTGCGCATCTCCGACGATCTGTGCACGGCGATCACCGGGCTGCGGCATTCGTCGCAGCTGCTGCACCAGGCGGTACGGTCGCATCTGCTGCTGTTTCCGACCGACCGCAACGGCACCTGGTTCCGGTTCCATCCGCTGTTCCGGGATTTCCTGATCGGGCAGATGCCGCGCTATCCGCAGATCCATCGCGAGGAGATCCTGCGCGCGGCGGTGGGCTGGTGCGAGAAGAACGGCTACCCCGCCGACGCGATCAACTATGCGCTGGAGCTGAGCGACGCCCGGACCGCGATCCGCCTGATCACGCAGTACGCCGAACGCTTCGTCTACGAGCGCGGCGAACATGCCCAGTTCCTGAAATGGATGGACACGGTCGGCGGCTGGGAGGTGCACGGCAGCTTCGACCTCGCCTACTGGCACGCATGGGCGCTGATCATCTCGCACCGGATCTACGAGGCGAGCCATGTCCTGCGCTACCTGGAACGCTCCTGCGCCGCGGCGGCGGACGCGGCGGGCGACCGCCATGCCCGCGCGCGGGTCGAGATCATCCGCGTGCTGGTCATGCTGTTCAGCGACCGCCTCGGCGACTGCGTCAACGCCGCCTCGGAATGGCTGGACACCTACACCGACTCCGACCCGTTCGACGTCTGCTCGATGGCGACGACGCTGGCCGAGGCGTCCTGCGCGACCGGCGAGTTCGCGGTCGGTCGCAGCGCGCTGCAGACCGCGCAGCTCGCGGCCGAGTCCGCGCGCAGCCCCTACGCGACGTCCTGGGTCGGCGCCGTGGATGGGCATCTGGCGATGGCGGTCGGCGATTTCCCGCGGGCCCGGCGGCTGCTGACCAAGCGCTTCGAGTCGGTCAGCGCCGAACTCGGCTATTCGTCCAGCGCGCTGTCGACGACCAGCCTGCTGCTGGCGGGAACCTGCTACGAGCTGGGCGATCTGGTCGATGCCGCCCGCTATCTCAAGTTCGGCCTGTCCCACATCAAGGACCACGGGCTGGTCGAGAGCGCGGCCGCCGGCTTCCGGGTGCTGATCCGGACCAAGGAGCGGGTCGACGGTTTCGACGCGGCGCTGGAGGCCTGCTACGACTGCGAGCAGTGGGCCAACGCCTACGGTCCGCGGCTGACGCTGATGCTGCTCTACGAATACTGCTGCCTCGCGCTGCGTCACGGCCAGACCGACAAGGCGTACGAGGCGGCCGGTTTCGAGGGCGGGCGCTTCGTCAGTGCCGCGCTCTCGCGCAACGAAAGCGCCGAGGGTGTGTACGGGCTGGTGGCCGCGATCATCAGGATCCGCGTGCTGATGGCGGCGGGGCGCGCCGACGCCGCGGCCGAACTGATCGCGCCGTGGCTGGCGGTGGCGGCCGGGACCAACCGCAAGGCGTTCAAGGTCGAGCTGCTGATCCTGCGCAGCCGTGTCGAGGCGCTGCGCGGAGAGGTGCAGCGTTCGCGCCGGACCCTGCTGGAGGCGCTGATGGAGGCGGCCCCGCTGGGAATGGTCCAGATCTTTGCCGACGAAGGCGATCAGATCCGGGCGCTGCTGGAGGCGGCGATGCCGATGTTCGTGCAGAACCCGGATGCGAAGACCGCCTTCGTCAACGCGATCGGACGGCTGGTGTCGCAGGCCGGTCAGGACGATCCCGATGCGGCGGACCGGGCGGTGCCGTACGAGCCGCTGAGCGATCGCGAAATCCAGATCCTGCAGTTGATCGATACCGGCCTGACCAACAAGGAAGTCGCGTCACGGCTGTTGCTGTCGCTGCGGACGGTGAAGTGGTACCTCTACAACATCTACCCGAAGCTGGGCGTGAAGAACCGCACCGGCGCCGTCGCCAAGGCGCGCGCGCTGGGCCTGTTGTAGATGCGGTGCCGGCGGTAGTTCCGACCGCCGGCGTCCGGTTCAGTAGCGATGCATCCCGCCCATGAAGCCGCCGAGCAGGCTGGCGATGAGGCTGCCGATCAGCATCAGGATGATGATCGCCGGAATCGCGGCGATGGCCCACTTCACCATGAACACGACCATCGACAGGAACGGCATGCGGATGTCGACGACGACGACCTGTTGACTGTTCTCGGTACTCATTGCGATTGCTCCCGGTGTTCCCGTTGTGCCGGCGTCGCGGCGCCGGGCGGATGGGTCCGTGCCCGCTGCGCTACTGCACGAGCCTGCACTTCATGACGGCGGCCTTGCCGGTGGCCTCGTCGACCAGATGCAGCTGGGATCGCGCCGCCGCGAGGCCCAGCTTCACCTCCTGCCAGACGAAGTAGTTGTTGCCGGCCTCGGCGTCGAGGACCAGCGTCGCGTCGACTTCGGTCTTCGACAGGATGACGTGCTGCCCCGGATCGAGCTGCTTGAGCACGTAGGTCTTCGCCGCGGTGTCGCCGACCGCGACGTTGTCGATCAGCAGCGGCATCTTGATCGCGGCTCCGAACGACTCGTGGCGGTAGATGTACACGTTCGCCTTGCTCGGTGATGTGAGGAAGGTCTTGGCCGCCGCGTCGGACTGCGGCGACGCCATCGGCACCGACGCGCAGCCGGTGACGAACAGCGCGCCTGCGAGCAGGGCCAGTGTGATCGAGCGTTTGAACATCGTTGCTTCCCTGTGGTGGTGTCGGTGCTGCGTGGATCGGACCGGGATTGCCGGCAACGCGTCCAGGTGAAGTTGCATGCGGGGCCTGTGGGCTACAGCTTCCCCAACGGGACGGCGACCATGCAGGTGGTCTCGACCACATACAGGGTGCCGTTGTCGACATGAAGCTCGAAGCGGGGGTTGTCCGGAAACGGCAATCCCTTGTCTTTGGCTTTGGCGGCGATGGTATCGATGTTGTCGATGACGGATTGCTGCATCTTGCGCAGGGTGTGCGCGCAGTGATCGGCTTGGGACACGACCTCCCGGCTCAGGCCGGACGCCGTGTAGCCGCCCCCGATCGGCGCGTAGACGACACCGTGTCCCAAGTCGATCATCGTGTTGACGTTGCATCTCTGCGGCGCGGTCGCATTCGGGTCGGTGCGCGACATCGACAAGCCGAGGATGCCGCTGAGCCGATAGTGGCTGATGGATTGCGGCCAGTTGTCGTGAAGTTGCCCGATCAGATGCTGTCGTGAACAGGTTTCGAGGGGCTGCACGCTGATGAAGTAGGCGTTGTTGTCGTCGAAGCGGGCGAAAAGCACCGGGTCCGTGCGCGCGACGAAACCGTCGGGATCAAGCTCGGCACCAAGATGGACGTGGTGAATGCCCCAGTCGTTCAGCAAGGCATCGTGGGGCGACGGTATTCCAGGCGTTCGGTCGAGATGAGCTGACAGGTCCTCGCCCGTCCGGGTTTTGTGTTCGACCCACTCCAGTCCGGGCAACAAGTCATCGGGGCAGGAGAAGGACTTCGCCTTGAGGGGGGTGCGGGGGAGGGCCTTGATCTGGTGTCTGGCCAGATCGAAGTACGCATGGACAACGGTCTCTGCGGACTGCATCTGCGAGGTGTCGCAGCCTTGCGCCATCAGCTCCGTGCTCAGGTGCGCGACCCAGTCCCGGTAGAGATCAATTTCCATCGGTGGGGCTCCGGAGGTCCTGGCCGCGGGGTGACCCCGTGCACGAGGGGGGTGACCGATGGCGTGCGCCGGGTGGGGGGCTTGGACAGGGAAACGGGTATGACGTCGCGCAGTTGATCCCCGCCGTCATTGCGACGTGCTGGTGACGCTCGAGTCCATTCGACACGTTCTGCATGGCGCCGCCCCTCCCCGTTTGTCACCACGACGGGACGGGTCGTGGATCCTGTTCAACTTTTCCAGTCAAACCTTGATTTTTCGTCGATTAAACACCCGGGCTGGCGAGGCGGCAAGCGATTCGATCGCGGCATGTCCCGGTGGTGGTCGGCCAGCCGGGAATGTACGTTCGGCCGGGCCGGTGCCGGATGGGGTGGGGACTGTCGCGCTCAGGGTGCCGCGACGGCCTCGGGTCGCGCCACTGTGTCGCCGATCCGCGTCCAGGTGCTGGTCTCGCCGAGCGCGCGCAGTCCGCGGTAGCCGAACAGTTCGAGCCGGTCGCCGACCATGCGGATCTCGCAGATGCCGACCATGCCCTGGGTCCAGCCGGGACGCAGGTCCATCACGCGGCCGTCGACCCAGCGGTCGCCATCGGGTTTGAGGTCGCGGACGAAGGTCATGCCCTTGAGCGGCTGACCGGCGAGGTCGTCGGGGCAGCCCTTGCAGGCCGCGTCGATCTCGGCGCCCTGGGCATCGACCGTTCTCAGGATGCGGCCGTAGAGCTGGCCGTCACGCAGGAACAGTTCGACGATCGAGGCGCGGCCGCTGTCGTCGCCGGCCGGTGCGTGCCAGGTGCCGAGCACGGCCAGCGCCTGCTCGTCGGGCGCCGCGGTCGGTGCGTCCGCCCGTGCGTTGGCGCCCGCGCTCCCCAGCAGGCATGCGGCTAGCACGGCCGCCCACAGCGTCACGGAACGGGGTCTGGATCGGGGGCGGGACAGGTGCGGGCGCATCAGTAGTAGCGGTAGGTCAGGTCGAATCCGAAGCTGCGCGGTTCGCCCCAGATCACGGCGCGGTCCGCATGCGGCAGATTGTCGACGGCGGTCAGGGGATAGGCCTCGTCGAGCACGTTCTTGCTCCAGAGGGCGACGTCCAGCGTGCCGTCATGGCCGAGGTGGATGCCGCTGGCGCCGATCCGGGCGTTGAGGATGCCATAGCCGTCGATGGCGGTGAGTCCGCGTTTTTCCTCGGTGATGACGAAGCCGGTCCGGTCGCCGACGTACTGGTAGGTCGTGTAGGCGCGCAGCGTGCCCCAGTCGGCGCGCAGGAAGGTCCAGTCCACCGAGGCGACGAAGGAGTGCGGCGGTGCGGCGATGAAAGGGTAGAGATGCGCGACGTTGTCGCCATTGATGTCGATCACCTCCTGGACTTCGGCGTCGAGGTAGGCGTACTGCAGCGCGAGGATCAGGTCCGGCAGCGCGACGAACGCGGACTCCAGCTCGATGCCGCGCATCCGTGCCTTGCCGGCGTTGCGCGACTTGGTGTCCGAGATCGTGCCGGCGATCAGGAAGTTGGTCTGCATGTCGCGGTAGCGGCTCTCGAACAGCGAGGCGTTGAAGCGCAGGCGCCGGCTCATCCATTCGCTCTTGAGGCCGGCCTCGAGCGAACGCACGCGTTCGGGCTTGAAGCCTTCGACGAAGCCGAAGCCGTAATTGACGCCGTCGGATGCCGGGCCGGACTCGCCGGAGATCTGCGGGTCGCGCACGTTGAAGCCGCCGCTCTTGTAGGCCGAGGCGTAGGACAGGTAGGTGGTGGCGTCGTCGGTGAGGTCGAACTGGATGTTCGCCGACGGCGACAGGTTGTCGTAGGTGCTGGACGCGTGGACGTTGTCGAAGACGTCGTTGCCTCGCAGCAGCGCGGCCGGAATCTCGATGCCGAGCAGGCCGAGGCCCGCGACCTGGCCTTCGAGGTACTGCGACTGCACGTAGTTCTTGGTGGCCTCGCGCTCGTCGCGCGACTGGCGCAGGCCGGCGGTGATGCGCAGGCGTTTGTCGAGAAAGTCGGGGTTCCAGGTCAGCTGGCCGAACGCGGCGTAGGCGCGGTTGTGGATGCGGTAGTCGTAGTCCCAGAACGCGACGATGCGCGGCAGCGCCAGATCGCGCACGAGGTCGTACAGCTCCGGGACCGCCGAGAACAGGTTGGACGTCTGCACCGGATCGAGCTGGGCGCTGAAGACGTGATGGATCGGGTGGCCGTTCTCGCCGCCGGTCTCATCGAAATAGAACAGGCCGGTGATGAACGACAGCGAGTCGTCGAACAGGCTGCCGGAGAACTGGATTTCGTGCGACCACTGGCTCTGGAACACCTGCGGCACCACCAGCGGCGTCGGGCCACCGTAGGCCGCGGTCGCGGCCGGACCGCTGTAGACGTGAGTGTCGACGCGGTAACCGAGCGAGCCGGCACCGCCGCCGAGGTCGGCGTATTCGTCGTCCTCGAGTTCGCGGAAGGCGCCGATGTATTTCAGCTCGTAGTCGCCCAGCGGCGCCGACAGCGTCAGGGTGTGCCCCTGGATGCGCGAGCCGGAGGCCTCCATCGGCGGGCCCGAGGACTGCGACGACATCGGGTGCGACGAATACACCGACTGCTCCTGCGCATACGGTTTGAACAGGTCGGCCTGACCGTGCGAGGTGTTCGGGGGCAGCACCGCCTGGAACATGTTGTTGTAGTACTGCAGGTCGGTCCAGTCGTAGGAATAGTCCGCGGTGAGCCAGTCGCTGGTGAGCCAGCGCGCGTCGAAGCGCAGCGAGGTTTCGCGACGGTCGCCGAAGTCGCCGCCGGCGCCGGTGTTCTCGACGTAGCCGTCGCGCCGGCGTTGCAGCAGCGCGAGCTTGACCGCGAAGTCGTCATTGACCGGGACGTTGACCGAGGTCTTGGCCGAAACCAGGTTGAAGGAATCGACGTTGAGCGCCTGCGTCAGCGAGAACGCGTCGGTCGACGGCCGGCGCGTGACCAGGTTGACCGCGCCGCCTGTGGTGTTGCGGCCGTAGAGGATGCCCTGCGGTCCGCGCAGCACCTCGATGCGTTCGAGATCCGCCATGTCCAGCGCCAGCCCCACCGAGCGCGCGATGTAGACGCCGTCCAGATAGATGCCGACCGCAGGATCCTGGGTGACCTGGGCGTCGGTGACGCCGACACCGCGGATGGTGATGCGCAGCGTCGCGTTGTGGGTCGGGAAGGGTTCGACCACCATGCTCGGCACGTTGGCCGACAGATCCGCGAGCCCTTCGATGCCGCGCAGTTCGAGCTTCTCCTCGTTGAAGGCCTCGATCGAGATCGGCGTGTCCTGCACCGTCGACGCGCGGCGTTCGGCGGTGACGACGATTTCCTCCAGTCCGACCGTGGCCGGCGCCTGCTTCGCGGGCGGGGCGGCGGGGGCCGCCTCGGACAGCTGCGCGACCGGGATCGTCGGCAGGGTCTCGGCCGCGGTGGCGGCTGCGGTCGGCGCCGGAGCGGGCGCCGGGTTGGGTAGTGGTGGCGCGGCGTCCGGGGCGGGCGGTGCGGCTGCGTCGCCCGTACCCTTTGTGCTCCCCGCATCGCCCGCCGCCGACTCGGGCTGCACTGCGACCGGCGCCGCGCCGGTGCCCGCTCCGAGGATGTCGTCGAACAGGAATTCGAGTCCGGTATCGGCGTCCCCCGACGCCGGCGCCGTCGCATCCGATTCGGCGTGGCTGGCTGGCGCCGCCCCGATCATCAGAACGATGGCGATCAAGCTGTGGCGCATGGTCATGCTGGTCTCCCCCGCTGTCTGCACCCTGGATGTCGCACCGCCGGACGGTGCGATCGGTCTGCCGGGACGTTCGCGTGCGCGCCACGGTGTCCGTGTGCGCGTCGGCGCGGCGCGAGAGACGGCTGGCGATCCGCCGTTTCTGATGTGGCGGTATCGCGCAGTCGGTCCTACACCCTTTCCATCCCAGGCCCTCTCGGTTGCCTGCCGCGAAGCGTCACGCCTGATGGGGCGGGGGCTTCGGGCGTCTCTGCCGGTGCGGCCCGATCCGCGCCATCGCGGATCTTGGCGTCTCGCCTTGTCCGCGGATCGGGTCATGCAGAGCGTGCATGGGCAAAGCGTACGGTACGTTTCGTACACTAAAAATCACTCGAACGGATGAGGGCAGGCATTGCTGCCCGAGCCTGTCAGCGCTCCCTGCGGCCGGCGCCGTCGCGGATCAGCTGCACCAGCGAGCGGATCCAGTCTTCCGTGACCTGATCGAGCAGGAAGTACAGGCGTATCGCGATGGCGCCCTGCAGGACGTCGATGACCAGTTCGACGTCGGTGCCGCGGACCAGCTCGCCGCGCTCGACGGCGCGCTCAATGATCTGCCGCAGTGGCACGCGCCTGCGATCGTTGACCTTGGCCAGAGCCGCGGCGAGTGCGGGATTGTTGACGCACTCGGCCACCAGCATCGGCAGCACGCCGCGCAGCGGCGACTCGTCCATGATGCGGGCGAACTGGCGGAACGCCGACAGCAGCTCCGCCTCGAAGCTGTCGCCGGCTTCGGGCATGGCGACCGGCAGGCGCTCGAACAGCGCAAGGATCAGGTGTTCCTTGTTCTTCCAGCGCCGGTAGATGGTCGACTTGCTCGCGCGCGCCGTGGCGGCGACGCGGTCGATCGTCAGCCCGGCGTAGCCGTCCTCCGCCAGGATCCGCAGCGTCGCGCTCAGGATCGCCCGCTCGGCGGCGAGGCTGCGCGGGCGCTGCGATCGGGAGGGGGGTGCGGTCATGCCGGGACGGGGTAACAGGAGCTTGACCGCCGATTCTATCGCGAGCGTGCGCCGGCCTTTCCGGAGTGGTGCTGCAGCGTCACCGCGTTGTCGCAGCGGCCCTCGGCCTGGTACTGGGCGATGTTGGCGAGCGTGGTCGCGACGATGTTGCCGAGCGCCTCGTGGGTGAAGAAGGCCTGGTGCGCGGTGATCAGCACGTTGGGGAAGGTCAGCAGGCGCATGAATACGTCGTCCTGGATCACGTGGTCGGACAGGTCCTCGAAGAAAAGGTCGCCCTCCTCCTCGTAGACGTCGAGACCGAGATGGCCGATGCGGCCGCTCTTGAGCCCGGCGGTGACCGCGCGCGTGTCGACCAGTGCGCCGCGGCTGGTGTTGATCAGCATCGCGCCGGGCTTCATCTGTGCGATGGCGGCGGCGTCGATCAGGTGCCGGGTGTCCGGGGTCAGGGGGCAGTGCAGGGTGACAACGTCCGATTCGGCGAGCAGCTCCGGCAGCGTCCGGTATTCTGCGCCGAGCGCGACGCAGTCGGGATTTTCGGCGACGTCGTGCGCGAGCAGGCGCATGCCGAAGCCGCGCAGGATCCGGGCGACGACGGTGCCGATCTTGCCGGTGCCGACGATCCCCGCGGTCTTGCCGTGCAGATCGAAGCCCATCAGCCCGCCGAGCGCGAAGTTGCCCTCGCGGACGCGCTGATAGGCGCGATGAATCTTGCGGTTCAGGGTCAGGATCAGCCCGACGGTGTGTTCCGCGACTGCGTGCGGGGAATAGGCCGGCACCCGCGCGACGGTCAGGCCGAGATCGGCGGCCGCGGCGATATCGACATGATTGAAGCCGGCCGAGCGCAGCGCGATCAGCTCGGTGCCGCCCGCGGCCAGGATCCGCAGCGTGTCGGCGCCGAGATCGTCGTTGACGAACGCGCAGACCGCGCGGTAGCCCTGCGCGAGCGGCGCGGTCACCGGCGTCAGGTGCGGCTCCAGGTAGTCGAGTTCGGGGGGCTGTGCGGTGGTCCGCAGCGCGGTCTCGAACGCGGCGCGCTCGTAGGGTTTGGTGTTGAAGATGGCGGTCTTCATCGGGTGGGCAGCCAGTCGGTGCGGGAGGGGCGGAACGTTCGCAGCTGGCGGGCGTGCGGGCAAGGGCGCGGCCGCGCTGAGGCATGCCGCATGACTCGCAAACATTGCGCCGCGGCGCCGGTGCCGGGGCTGAAGCCGCCGCATCGCGATTGCGGCGGATCGATGCGAGGTTGTGATTTTATATCTTCAAATATAAAGGCTTTATATTGAAATAAAACGCTTCACCGAACCGGCGCGGACCGATCCCCCCCGTCCGAGACCGCTGCATAACCCCTTCTGATTTCGGACAATGAGGCATCACATTGACGGGAGCGGATCTTGAGCACGAGCTTCTTTCTGGCTGGCGCCGAACAGCAGCTGCGGGACCACCCGCTGATC
>JAQVDP010000003.1:0-49249 GCA_028698335.1 Nevskiales bacterium
TCTGGGCAGAAAATGCCCGGTAACGGCGAAATTCAGCACAGGTGCGCGCCCAAAATCGTCAGAACTATCAAAAATCAAATCAACGCGTCTACACGCGCCAATATTCCGCAGTTACGCAGCGGTCTCGACGTCGAATTTCTCGCCGAGCGCCTGCTCCGCGCGCGTGCGCAGTTCCCGGATTTTCAGCTGGCCGATCTTGTAGGCCAGCGCCTGGCCGGGCCAGGCGATGTAGCGGTCGATCTCGTTGACGATGTCGAGTTCCGACTTGGCCGCATGCGCCTTGAAGTAGTCGATCGCCTGCTGGCGTGACCAGTGCTTGTAGTGCATGCCGGTGTCGACCACCAGGCGCACCGCGCGCCACATCTCGTAGGTCAGGGCGCCGAACTTCGAATACGGATCCTGATAGAGCCCCAGCTCATCGCCGAGTGACTCGGCGTACAGCCCCCAGCCCTCGACGAAGGCGGTCATGCCCCAGCCGTTCTTGCGGAACTCCGGCAGGGCTCCGAGTTCCTGGGCGAGCGCGATCTGGAAATGATGCCCGGGCACGGACTCGTGCAGGCTCAGCGCTTCCATCTCGTACTTCGGGCGCGTTTCCGGCTTGTACAGGTTGACGTAGAAGTAGCCGGCGCGGGTGCCGTCGGCGGCGCCCGGCAGGTAGTACGCGGTGGTCGTGTCCGGGGCGACGTTGTCCGGGATCGGGCGTACGCCGTAGGGCAGGCGCGGAAGGGTCTTGAACAGGCGGGGCAGCTCCGGGTCGATGCGCTTGGCCAGTGCGCGATAGGCTTCAAGCAGCGCGTCGCCGTCGGCGTAGTAGTACTTCGGATTGGTCCGCAGTTCCTCGAAGAACGCGTTGCGGTCGCCGTTGAACCCGACCTCGCGCATGATCGCGTCCATCTGCGCGCCGATGCGCTCGACCTCGTCGAGACCGATCCGGTGGACCTGCTCCGGGCTGAGGTCGGTGGTGGTGAAGCGGCGCACGCGATAGGCGTAGAAGCGGTCACCGTCCGGTTGCAGCCAGGCACCGACGTCGTCCGGGCAGGCCGGCAGGTAGGTGGTGCTGACGAATTTCAGGAACCCGCGATAGGCCGGGATGATCTGGTCCGCGATCAGGCTGCGGGCCTCCTTCGCGTACTGCTTGCGGTACCTGGCGTCGACGCTGTCGGGGAAGTCGAGGAAGGGCGCATAGAACGGGCTGGTCTGCGGGTCGTCGACGATCTGCTTCTCGATCTGCGCCGGAACCCGCTGCATCACCACCTGCGGCAGCAGGCGGCCCTCCTCGATGCCCGCGCGCATCAGCGCTTCGGTCTGCGCGATCAGGGTCGACAGCGCGCGCAGGCGCGCGAGCCAGTCGTCGTAGTCGTCGCGGTTCCCGAACCGCAGCACCTCGAGAATCTCGTCCGCGGTCTGAACGCCGCCGCGTTGGTTCAGCGGGATCAGGAACTGGCGGAACGCGTAACCCTCGACCGTCACCCGGTACTGACGCTCGAACAGGTCGTAGTTGAGCTGCTCCGCCGGCGGCAGCGCAGCGCGATCGATCCGCGCCAGCGCCGTCAGCACCGCCTGATCGGCTGCGTGCGAGGCCGCGATCGCGTCCAGCGAGCGGTCGGCCCAGCGGTCGTTGTAGCGGTCGTCGCCGAGATAGCTTGCGGTCTCGGGATCCTCCTTGAGAGCGCGCTCCCACTCGGATTCGAACAGTGCATGCAGCGCGGTGACCGCGTCGGTCGCGGCACCGGCCGGTTGCAGCAGATGGCCGGCCAGCAGCACCAGCGTCAGGGCGACGCCGGTCACGGAGCGGGAGAGCGATGGCGACATGGGGATCTCGGTTCAGGTGCGGGGCGGCCGGCTCAGTCCGCTGCGTCAGCCTCATGCAGGCGCAGCGCCAGGGCGTACAGGGTCTTCTTGCGCAGGCCGGTCAACTCGGCTGCGACGCGCGCCGCGGACGAGGGCGATAGTTCGGTCAACAGCACGCGCAGCACCCGTTCGGCTTCGGCCTCGTCCTCGCCGTCGTGCTCCGGGCAGCCGCTCAGCAGCAGGACGAATTCTCCGCGCTGGCGGTATGCGTTCTCGGCCAGCCATGCCGGCAGGTCGCCGGCGGCCAGCACCGCGCTTTCCTCGTGCAGCTTGGTCAGTTCGCGGGCGATGCAGATCTGGCGATCGGGCAACAGCTCCGCCAGATCGGCCGCGGTGTCGGCGATGCGGTGGCTGGACTCGTAGAAGATCAGGGTCCGCGGATCGGTCGCCAGCGCCTGCAAACGCTGGCGTCGCGGCCCGGACTTGGCTGGCAGGAAACCCTCGAAGGCGAAGCGGTCGCTCGGCAGTCCGCTGATCGACAGCGCGGCCACGGCTGCGCAGGGGCCGGGAACCGCGATCACCGGAATGCCGGCGCTGCGTGCGGCGCGCACCAGAACGAAGCCCGGATCGGAGATCAGCGGCGTGCCGGCGTCGGAGATCAGCGCCAGCGACTGACCTTCCCGCAACTGTTCGATCAGGCGCTCGCTGAGCTGGCTTTCGTTGTGTTCATGCAGCGCGACCATCGGCCGGCGGATTCCGAAGTGGCTCAGCAGCTGCAGGCTGGTCCGCGTGTCTTCGGCACAGATGCGATCCACCGCCTCGAGCACCTGCTGCGCCCGCGGTGACAGGTCCGACCGATTGCCGATCGGTGTGGCCACGACGTAAAGCTGTCCCGCGGACACGGTGTTCGTGCGAATGTCGTCGGTCATCGGTACGGCGTCGGGCGGTGCGGGCGTGTCATACTTTCGCATTATGAGGAACCGTCTGCTTCGCTCCAAACCCGCCTTCGCGGGCATTCTGCTGCTGGCCGCCGTCGCGGGCGGCGTGACCGGTTGCGCGACGCCCCAGCGTTCGCATCCGCAGCGCGAGGTGCCGGCGACGCCGGCGCCGGCCGAGGCCGAACCGGCACGGCCGGACTATGTCGACCAGTGGGCACCCGGCGCGCTGCAGCCGCCGCGCATCGCGCTGCTGCTGCCGATGTCGGGGCCGTATGCGCGGACCGCCGAGGCGGTCCGTGACGGCTTCATGGCCGAGCACTTCGAGGTCGGCGATGCCGCCGAGATCCAGGTCTACGACGTCGGGGACAGTCCCGAATGGGTGCTGGCCGCGTATCAGCAGGCCCTCACCGACGGCGCCACGGCGATCGTCGGCCCCTTGAAAAAGGAGAGCGTCGAGCAGCTCGCCGGCATGCTGCCGCCGGTCCCGGTGATCGGTCTCAACTATCTGGACGCGGGTGCGTTCCTGCCGTCGGGTTTCTACCAGTTCGGGCTGGCGCCGGAGGACGAGGCACGGGCCGTTGCCGACGATGCCGGCAGCAAGCGCCTGCTCAATGCCGCGGCGCTGGTCCCCGAGGGCGAGTGGGGTTCCCGTGTGCTGGCGGCGCTGGACGAGCGCCTGCGCGCGTGGGGCGGCCGCGTGGTCTCGGCGGGGCGCTACCAGCAGGGCGTCAGCGACCAGAAGGATGCGATCGCCGAGGTCATGGGCGTCAGTGGCAGCCGTGAGCGCCACAATGCGCTGACGCGCGCACTCGGCGTGCGCACGCAGTTCGAGGCGAGCCGGCGCGGTGATATCGATTTCGTATTCATGGCGGCCCGGCCGCGCGACGCGCGCGTGCTGATGCCGCAGTTCCGTTTCTACCGTGCCAACGGATTGCCGCACTACGCGACCTCGCTGGTGTTCTCCGGCAGGGTCGATCGCGAACTCAGTGGGCTGCGGTTCTGCGACATGCCGTTCATGGTCGAGTCGGAGGGCGCCTGGGCGACCGCCCGCAATGCTGCGGCGCAGCTGTCCAGCGCTGGCGTGTTCCCGCGCCTGTACGCGCTCGGACAGGACGCCTACCGGGTGGCCGCGGCGCTGCAGCGCGGGGACTTCCGGGTCGGCGACACGCTCAGCGGTGCCAGCGGATGGCTGGAGTGGGGTGACTCGTCGGCCTTGCAGCGGCGCCTCGAATGCGTCGAGATCCGCGCGGACGGACTGCAGCCGCTGGCACCGTCGTAGCTGCGATGCAGGGCGATGCCGCCGAGCGCCGGGCCGAGCGTCTGCTCAGTCGAGCCGGGCTGCGGCTGATCACCCGCAATTTCCGCTGCCGGGGCGGGGAACTGGATCTGGTCATGCTCGACGGCGAGACCCTGGTCGTCGTCGAGGTGCGTGCGAGATCCCATCGTGGCTACGCCGGAGCCGCCGAGTCGGTCGATGCGCGCAAGCAGGCGCGGATCGTCACGGCAACCGGAATGTTCGTCGCAAGCCACCCGCAGCACGCGCAGCGACCGATCCGTTTCGACGTGGTTGCCTATGACGGCGATGCCCCGGCGCAATGGCTGCAGGCGGCGTTCGACGCCGGTTGAGACGGGCGGTGCCGGAGCACAATGATGGCCCGGCAGCGGCTCAGCGTTCACAATAAGGCCTGCCTTCACTCCAGCCGATGCCGATGAACGCCGAGTCCCGCTTCCAGCACCATTTCGCAGCCAGCATCGCCGCCAAGCAGGCGACGCTGGAGCGCCAGCTGCCGGCGCTGGTGGCGGCTGCCGATGCGCTGGTCGGAGGATTGCGGGATGGCGGCAAGATTCTGGTCTGCGGCAACGGCGGTTCGGCGGCCGATGCGCAACACTTCGCGGCGGAGCTGACGGGGCGATTCGAACGTGAGCGGCCGGGCCTGCCGGCGCTGGCGCTGACGGTCGACAGCTCGGCGCTGACCGCGATCGCCAACGACTACAGCTACGATCAGGTCTTCGCCAAGCAGGTCGAGGCGCTGGGGCGCAGCGGCGACATGCTGCTGGCGATCTCGACGTCCGGCAATTCCGGAAACGTGGTCAGCGCCGTCGAGGCCGCGCATGCCCGGGACATGCGGGTGATCGCGCTGACCGGCAAGGACGGCGGCCGGATCGGCGCGATGCTGCGCGAGGGCGACGTCGAACTGCGCAGTGCGTCGGATGTCACAGCGCGGATTCAGGAAGTCCATATCCTGATGCTGCACTGCCTCTGCGACGCCATCGACGAACAGCTCTATCCCGCCGAAGGCGCATGAGCACCTCCGGGCCGTCGATCCAGACCTGCGAACCCCTGCCGGGGGCTGCGGCGGCGCGCCTGCGCCAGGCGGTCGACCCCCGCTGCGTGTTCACCGATCCCGGCGACTGTCTGGCCTATGGCTACGACAATTCCAAACGCATGGCGCTGCCGCAGGCGGTGGTCCTCGCGCAGTCCCACGAGGACGTGGTTGCCGTCGTCGAGGTCTGCAACGAATTCGCGTTGCCGCTGGTCGTTCGCGGCCGCGGGACCAACACCACCGGCGCGACGGTTCCGATTCGGGGCGGGGTGGTGCTGTCGATGGAGCGGATGAACCGCATTCTCGATTGTTCTCCCGGCGACCGCCTGCTGCGCTGCGAAGGCGGGGCGCTCAATGGCGACGTGCAGGCCGAGGCCGGACGGCACGGACTGTTCTGGGCGCCGGACCCGACCAGCCTTGCCTATGCGACTGTCGGCGGCAATATCGGCTGCTGCGCCGGCGGGCCGCGTGCGGTCAAGTACGGCACCGTCCGCGAGAACGTGCTGGGCCTGCGCGCGGTCAGCGGTGCCGGTGCCACCCTCAAGACCGGCTGCACGACGACCAAGGGCGTGGTCGGTTACGACCTGACACGCCTGCTGGTCGGCAGCGAGGGCACGCTGGCGATCGTGACCGAGGCGACTCTGCGGCTGCTGCCGAAGCCGGAGGTCGTGCGGACCGTCCGCGCCTGCTACGGCAGCGTCGGTGCGGCGGCGCAGGCGGTGGCCCGCATCATGGGGCAGCCCGAAACCCCGGCGGCGCTGGAGTTCATGGATGGCGACGCCGTGCAGCTGGCCGAGGCCTATCGCCCGACGGGCGTCCCGGCCGGGACGGGCGCGTTGTTGCTGATCGAGGTCGACGGCAGCGCGGCGTCGGTCGACGCGGCGCTGCGCGCCGTTGCGGCAGCGGCGGACGGTGACGGGCTGGTCGAGCTGCGCACCGCCGCCGACGCCGACGAAATCGAAGCGCTGTGGGCGTGCCGCAAGGCGCTGTCCCCGTCGCTGCGCAAGATTGCCCCGAAGAAGGTCAACGAGGATGTCTGTGTGCCGGTGACCCGCATTCCCGAGCTGGTCGACGGACTGGCGGCGCTGTCGCGCAAGCACGGCGTGCGCATCGTCAACTTCGGGCATGCCGGCAACGGCAACATGCATACCAACCTGCTCGCCGACCCGGACGATCCGGCGCAGATGCAGGCCGTGCACGCCTGTCTGCACGACGTGTTCCGGCTGGTGCTCGATCTGGAGGGCACACTGTCCGGCGAGCACGGCGTCGGCATCGAGAAACGCGATTACGTCGGCTGGGAAATCGCGGCGGACACCCTCGAGCTGATGCGTCAGCTCAAGCGCAGCTTCGATCCGCTCGGAATCCTCAATCCCGGCAAGGCACTGCCCGGGATCTGAGCCGTGGGTTCCGTGCCCCCGTCCTGGCGGGACGGGGGCGGCGTCCCCGGATTACTTGACGACCCGGAGCTGGGGACGTCCGCGCGGCGGTTTCGGCGGTTCGGGATCCTGCTCGGGCTGAGGCGCTGCGGCAGCAGCATCCTCGGGCGCCTCGACCTGGCCGAACAGGACCCCCTCGCCGTTTTCACGGGCGAACACGGCCAGGACCGCCCCAGGCGGAAACTGGACATCGAACGGGCGGCCGCCGAAGCGTGCGGAGAACCAGATCGGATCGGTCTCCAGATTGAGGTTCTGGACCGCGGCCGGGCTGATGTTCAGGGTGATGCGCCCTTCGTGCACATGCTCACGCGGGACCACCACGCCGGGATAGTCGGCCGCGATCAGGACGTGCGGCGTGAAACTGTGGTCGCAGCACCACTCGTAGATGGCGCGAATCAGATAGGGTCGACGGGACGGCAGCATGGTATCGGGTGCAGGTCTGGAAGATCGATCAGGCAAGCACGGATTGTACGCTCTGACGCGCAAGCAGACGTTGCGCGTAACGTTGCAGCGTCGCCTGAGCAGGCAGGCCAACCTGCAGTGCCGGCAGCTGTGACAGCAGGGCCGCCCATGCGCAATCGGCGAGGTTGAAATCGAGCCCGAGACACCAGCCCCGCTGCGGAAAGAACTGCGCGCTGGCGATGAGGTATTCGCCGAGCGTCTTGCGCGCGGCCTTGGCGTCGGCGGACTTGGGTGCCGACGAGATCGTCTGCGCCAGCGGAAACATCTCGCTTTCCATCCGTCCCAGCAGCATGCGGACATGCGCGCGTGAGACCGGATCCGTGGGGAGCAGGCGTGGGTGAGGGTACCGCTCGTCGAGGTATTCGGCGACGATCATTGCCGGATACAGCACGGCGTCGCGATCGACCAGGGTCGGCAGCGCCATCGTCGGATTGAGCGTCATCAGGTCCGGGTGCGGACGTCCGGGGCGGACCACTTCGACGCGGGCACTGTCCACGTCCTTTTCCGCAAGCACGATCCGGGTCCACAGGCTTGGCAGTTCCCCCGGCGCGCAGAACAGTGTCACGCCCGAGCGCGAGCCCGGCCTGGCGTTGATGACGTACTTGCTCTTCGCGGGTATGGCCACCGGATTCCTGCCTGAGCGCCCGCGTGCATGTCGGCTGACGCAGGCATCAGTCCATAAGAATGGCATGTATGCGGGGGAAATGCAGCCCGCACAACGCAAAACGCCGCTTCGGTCTGACGAACCGAAGCGGCGCCGGATACTGCTGAAGCCGATTGAGGTCGGAGGGCCGAACCTCAGTGGACCTCCTTCCAGAACTCCCGCTTGAGCAGGTAGAACAACCCGGTCAGTACCAGCAGGTACAGCATCACCTTGATGCCGAGGGAGATACGGCCGTTGCGGCCGGGTTCGGCCGTGTAGACCATGAAATTCACGGTGTCCGCGACGAACTTCTCGTACTCCTTCTCGTCCAGGCTGCCCTTGCTGACCAGCGTGAAGCCCGGGCCGGCATGTGCGCCGCCGTGGGCTTCTGCCGCCGCGGCGCCTTCCTCTGCGTGCGCCGTTTCCATCACCTGCCAGCCCTGCAGCTCGCCGAGGACGTGCGGCATCGACGCGCCGGGCAGCATCAGGTTGTTGGTGCCCGCGGGGCGGCTCGGATCCAGATAGAAGGTCATCAGGTAGTTGTAGACCCACTCCGGCCCGCGCATGCGAGTTTCAACCGTCAGGTCCGGGGGCTGCTTGCCGAACCACTGTTCCGCATCGGCCGGCATGGCCGAAAGGATGTGATCGCCCGGCTTCTTGCTGGTGAACATCAGGTTGGCCTGCATCAGATCCTCGGGAATGCCGAGGTCCTGGCCGACGCGTCCGTAGCGCATGTGACGCATCGAATGGCAGCCGGAGCAGTAGTTCATGAAGTTGCGCGCGCCGCGCTGCAGCGAGGCTTCGTTGCCCGTATCCGGCTCGAACTTGTACGGCATGGCCGTTTCCGACGAGGCGAACGCGGGCGCGGCTGCCATCAGCGCGCCTGCGAAGAGGATGTGCTTAATGCGCTTCATAGGTCACGCGCTCCGGTTCCGGCTTGGTCTTGTCGATCTTCGAGTAGATGGGCATCAGCAGGAAGAACCCGAAATAGATCGCGGTGCCGATGCGTGAGACCAGCGTGCCGATCTCGGACGGTGCCTGCATCCCGAAGTAGCACAGCAGGATGAAGGTGACGGTGAACAGCGCGATCGCGGTCTTGAAGATCCAGCCCTTGTAGCGGATCGACTTGACCTTCGAGCGGTCGAGCCACGGCAGCGCGAAGAACGCCAGCACCGCGCCGAACATGCCGATCACGCCCATCAGCTTGTTCGGAATCGCACGCAGGATCGCGTAGAACGCGCCGAAGTACCACGCCGGCGTGATGTGCGGCGGCGTCACCAGCGGATTGGCCGGCTCGAAGTTGGGCTTCTCAAGGAAATAGCCGCCGCCGTCTGGCGCGAAGAATACGACGCCGAGGAAGATCAGCAGGAACACCCCGACGCCAAGCATGTCCTTGACGGTGTAGTAGGGGTGGGACGGGATGCTGTCCAGCGGGTGGCCGGTTTCCGGGTTCTTGTGCTTCTTGACTTCGATGCCGTCCGGATTTCCGGATCCGACCTCGTGCAGCGCGATCAGGTGCGCCACCACCAGGCCGACCAGCACGAACGGAATCGCCACGACGTGCAGGGAGAACAGGCGGTTGAGCGTCGCGTCGGACGGGATGTAGTCGCCCTGGATCCAGACCACCAGATCGTTGCCGATCACCGGAATTGCGCCGAACAGGGAGATGATCACCTGTGCGCCCCAATAGGACATCTGCCCCCAGGGCAGCACGTAACCGGCGAAGGCTTCAGCCATCAGGCACAGGAAGATCAGGCAGCCGAACAGCCAGATCAGTTCGCGCGGCTTGCGATAGGAGCCGTAGAGCAGCCCGCGATACATGTGCAGATAGACGACCACGAAGAATGCCGAGGCGCCGGTCGAATGCAGATAGCGGATGACGTTGCCCCAGGGCACGTCGCGCATGATGTATTCGACGCTGTCCCACGCCTGCGCGGCGTCAGGCTTGTAGTGCATCGTCAGGAAGATGCCGGACAGCAGCTGGTTGACCAGTACGACGAGCGACAGGATGCCGAAGATGTACCACCAGTTGAAGTTCTTCGGCGCGTAGTATTCGCCCCATTGGTCCTTCCACAGCTTGGTCAGCGGGAAGCGGTCATCGATCCAGCCGAGCAGGCCGGTCGTCTTGTGAGGGTTCGGAGTGATCGCCATTGATTACGCTCCCACCGGATCTTCGCCGACGACGATGGTGTGGTCGTCTTCATAGCGGTGCGGCGGCACCAGCAGGTTCAGAGGCGCCGGGACGCTCTTGTAGACGCGGCCGGCGAGATCGAACTTCGAGCCGTGGCACGGGCAATAGAAGCCGCCCTGCCAGTTCGGGTCGATGTCCGGGGCCGGATGGTCCGGTCGGAAGCTCGGCGAGCAGCCCAGATGGGTGCAGGAACCGACCATCACCAGCACTTTCGGCTTGATCGAGCGTGCTTCGTTCTGCGCGTAGCTCGGCTGCTGCGGTTCCTGCGAATCGGGATCACGCAGGTCGTCGGTCACCTTCGGCAGCGACGCCAGCATTTCGTCGGTGCGGTTGACGACCCAGACCGGCTTGCCGCGCCACGGGAAGATGATGCGCTGGCCGGCTTCGACCTTGCTGATGTCGACCGTGACCGGTGCGCCGAGTGCCTTCGCGCGTTCGCTGGGTTTCAGCGATGCCAGAAATGGCCAGGCCGCTGCGACCGCTCCCGCGCCGCCGACCACCGAGGTCGTCAGTGTCAGGAATCGGCGGCGGCCGGGGTCCACGCCTTGATTGCTCATTGAACAAAGCCCCTTGATAAGCCCCTGAATGAGGTAGTTTTTCGAGTTGCGCGGGGCCGCGCGTCTACGGCACGCGATCAGTGTCGATCGGTCATGGAAATGCGCGGCGTCCAGCTCAACTCGCGAAGTATAACGTTTGGCGGGAGCCGGACGTAAGGCTCTGGATCAATGCGCGACAGAGGCCGCGGTCTGTCGCCGCGGTCGGGAACTCGGTCGACGTCAGGACAGCAGTCCGCGCAGGGCCGCGAAGCGGACCACCTCGGCGGTGTTGCGCAATCCCAGCTTCTCCATCATGCGGGCGCGGTGGTTCTCCGCGGTCTTCACGCCGATGTCGAGAATCTGCGCGATCTCCTTGGTGGTCTTGCCCTGGATGACGAGATGGAAGGTCTCGCGTTCGCGCGCGGTCAGGGTCTCGTACGGGTCGGAGCTGAAGGAGCGGCTGCGGCTCTGGCGTTCGGCCAGCGCCTTGGTGGCACGCGGTCCGAAATAGGACTGGCCGACATGAATCGTCTTGATCGCCGTCATCAGCTCGTTGACCGATGTGTCCTTGTTGAGGAAGCCGTTGGCGCCGGCGCGCAGGATCGGCAGGATGTATTCGTCTTCCTCGTGGACCGTCAGCACCAGCGTGCGCGTGCCGGGGAGTTCGGCGCGCACGCGCTTGACGACTTCGAGGCCGGACATCCGCGGCATCGAGATGTCGGTGACGACGACGTCGGGTTTGGTCTTCAGCGCCAGTTCCATGGCCTGGAAGCCATCGGCGGCCTGGGCCACAACCTGGCATTCGCCGGTTTCCTCGAGCATCGAGACCAGGCCCTCACGGACGATCGTGTGGTCGTCGGCGACCAGCAGTCGGATCGGATTCATCGTTTATGTATTCGTTTCGGTATCGGAGGCGTCGAGTGCCAGTGTCAACTGCACGGTCGTGCCGCGTCCAGGGGACGAACGCACCTCGATGCGTCCGCCGAACAGTTCGGCGCGATCACGCATGCCACGGACGCCGCCACTGGTGCCACCGCGCTCGGCGTTGCCGAGTGTTGCGGTGTCGAAGCCGCTGCCGTCGTCCTCGACGCGCAGAATCAGTGCGGATGTGCGCAAGTCGAGCACGATCCGTGCCGAGCGGGCGTCGGCATGACGGATGACATTGGTCAGCGCCTCCTGTGTGATGCGGAACACAAGGGTTTCGACATCGGGATGCAGGCGTTGTTCGTCAAGGCCCGACTGCAGCGAGATGTTGAGGCCGGTGCGTTCGGTCAGGGTCCGGGCGAGCCAGTTCAGGGCGGCGTCGAGACCCAGGTCGTCGAGCAGGGTCGGCCGCAGCAGTCGCGACAGTTCGCGCGTGTCGTGCAGCGAGCTGCGAGTCAGCTCCAGGGCGTCGCCGAGGCGATGCTCGAGTCCGAGGTTGCCGGCGCCGCGGGCGTCATCGAGGATGCGCTGCAACTGGTTGGCCAGCGCGGTCAGGGTCTGGCCGATGCCGTCATGCAGTTCGCGGGCGAGGCGTCGGCGCTCCTCCTCCTGGACATGCCAGACCGACTTGGCGAGCGTGCGGAAGCGGCGTTCGCTGCGGACGACCGATTGCAGGAGACGCTGGTTGTCTGCGGTGAGGGCCTCGACCTGCCGCAGGACCGCGCGCCGGAATTCCTCTGCTTCGCTGGACGGATTGCGCGCGGATTCCGGTGTCGTGGGGGGAGGCGACATCGCCGGGATGGCTATGGCGGCGCGGCCCGATCAGGCCAGGCGCGGCGACAGGCCGTTGAGGCTTGCGGCAAGGCGGCTCAGGGCGGACTGCTGGTTGGCGGCCTGCAGGGCGAGGGCGGCTTGTTCGGAGAGTGCCGACAGGATCTCCAGATCCAGCTCCGAGAGCTGGCGGGGCGTGCCGGTCTGGATCAGGCACAACGCCCCGCGATGGCGCGAGCCGAGTTCCAGCGGCAGGGCAATCACCGCCGGAGCGGTGCTGTCGGCGCTGTCGGAGATCTCCGCATGCGCCATTCCGGAGCCGCTGCACATTCCCGGAGCATTTTCTGACAGCGCGCGGTGCAGCGCGCGGCCGGCGCAGCCGAGAACGGCATCGAGCAGTTCGCGGGGCTTGATCTGGTGGGCGCAGGAGACTTCCAGCGCGGTTTCGTCGCGTAACAGCAGCACGAAGCCGTGCTGGGCGCCGATGACCTCGCAGGCCGAGCGGAGGGTGTTTTCGAGGACGCCCTGCGCAGGTTCGTTGGAACTTTGTGCGCGCCAGGCGATCGGACTACTGAGGGTGCGTTGCGGGAGGGCGCGCCGACGCCGCGCGTTGCTGTGGGAAATCAGTGCTGTGCCGCTGAGTGCGAACTGCGGGCGGTGGGTCAACAAAGTCCTGATCCTCCTGACTAAAGCTGCGCTTGAAGCAAGCTTCATGCCATTCATCCGTCGCTACGTTGGCCGACGGTTCTGTCGTCCGAGTGTAACAGAAGGTTACGCGCCGTCATCGGCGGGAAAATTAGCCCAATTCTGACCTCCGGTCGGGGGATTACTCCTGGTCCAGGCCCAGTTTCTTGATGCGGTAGCGCAGCGAACGGAACGACATGCCGAGCAGTTCGGCCGCCTTGGTCTTGTTGTAGCGGGTCTTGACCAGGGCCTCGCGGATCGCCTCGCGTTCGATGTCCTCGATCTGCTGACCAAGAGCGGCGCCCCCGGTCTGGCCGGCGCTCGCATGCGGAGCGCTGCAGGGGCGCAGTTGCAGGTCATCGGCGTGGATCTGCCCGTTGTCGCACAGGGTCAGTGCCCGCTCGAGGATGTTTTCCAGTTCACGGACATTCCCGGGGAAGACATACCCCTGCAGTGCGTCCAGGGCGTCGTCATGCAGCACCGGGGTATCGTCCAGCAGCAGGCGGCCGGCCATGGCGGAGAGGATATGGCCGGCGATCAGCGGGATGTCGGTGGGATGTTCGCGCAGGGCGGGGGTGCGAACCTCGATGACGTTCAGGCGGTAATAAAGGTCCTGGCGGAAGGTGCCCTGCTCCACTGCGGCGGCAAGATCGCGATGCGTCGCCGAGATGATCCGCACATTGACCGGGGTCTCGCTCTCGGCGCCCACCGGGCGAACGGTGCGTTCCTGCAGTGCCCGCAGCAGCTTGACCTGCATGTGCAGCGGCAGTTCGGCGACCTCGTCGAGAAACAGCGTGCCGCCCTCGGCGGCCTGAAACAGCCCGACCTTGTCACGATGCGCGCCGGTGAAGCTGCCCTTCAGATGGCCGAAGAACTCGCTTTCCATCAGTTCGGTCGGGATGGCGCCGCAGTTGACCGGGACGAACGGCTCGTGGGCGCGCGGGCCGCGTGCGTGGATCAACCGGGCGACCAGCTCCTTGCCAGTGCCCGATTCGCCGGAGATGTGCACCGGGGCCTGGCTGCGGGCCAGTCGTTCGATCAGAGCCCGCAGGCGTTTGACGCTTTCGTGTTCGCCGAGCAGGCCGCCCGCGGGATCCTCTGCGACCGGTTCCGGTTCGGTTGGCTGACGCAGTTTCAGCGCGGTGTCGACGAGTTTGCGCAGGATTGCGACGTCGACGGGTTTGGAGACGAAGTCGAAGGCACCGGCCTTGAGGCTGTCGACGGCGGCCTCCGCGTTTCCGAATGCGGTGATGACGGCCACCGGCGTCTGCGGGAACTGATCCTGGATCTCCCGGACCAGGCTGATGCCGCTGCCGTCGGGCAGGCGCATATCGGTGATGCACAGATCGAACGCCTGTTGGCGGAGGTGCTGGCGCGCTTCGGTGAGATTTGCGGCGGAGGTCGTCTTCAGCCCCATCCGCGACAGTGCGATCTCCACCAATTCACGGATGTCGGCTTCGTCGTCGACGATCAGGACGCGTGCTTTGTTCATGGGCGGGGCTAGGGCGTCATCGCTGGGCGCGGGCGGCGTCGCCGAAGCGGATGCTGAAGCTCGCGCCCCCGGGTGCGGGTCGGTATTGCAAACTGGCGCCATTGTATTCGCACAGCTCTCGGCAGAGATAAAGCCCCAGACCCGTTCCCGAGGCATCGGTCGTGAAGAAGGGCTCGAAGACGCGGTCGCACAGCGCGGGATCGATTCCACCGCCGTTGTCGGTGACATGCAGGCTCGGGATCGAGTTCAGATCGATCGACGTGCGCAGTTTCACCTCCACGCCGTTCTCGGTCGCGGCGCCGTGTTCGAAGCTGTTGTCCCAGAGATTGAACAGGATCTGTCGCAGATGTTCGGGGTCGAAGCGCACCGAGATATCGGATGCGACCCCGGACATGTCGATTGGCCGGCGGCTGTGCGGATGGCTCTCGTGGTACACGCGCAGGGTGTGCTCGAGCCACTGACGCAGCTGCAGTTCAGTCAGTTCGGCGTTGTTGCGCCGGCTCAGGTCGAGCACGTCACCGACGATG
Source organism: Nevskiales bacterium (assembly GCA_028698335.1). Lineage (GTDB taxonomy): Bacteria > Pseudomonadota > Gammaproteobacteria > Nevskiales > Nevskiaceae > Solimonas. Next base: position 14,720 of record JAQVDP010000003.1, read on the forward strand.
TGATCGATACGCGCCGCGTGGCGGAGGACCATGTCGAGCAAGCGCCGATCCTCGGCATTCAGGTCCCGCGATTCGCCGAGGAGTTGGCTGGCCTGGGTGATCGCCGAGAGCGGGTTGCGGATTTCGTGCGCAATTCCCGCCGACAGGCGGCCCAGCGAAGCGAGTTTCATCTGCTGGGCCTGCTGGCGGAGCTGCGCCGCATCGTCGATGAGCACGAGGACGTCGGCATCGGCGCCCCAGCCCAGCGCGGTGAAGCGCGGCAGGACTTCGCGCCCGCCGGCGCCGACGGCGCAGGGCATCGTCCCGGGTTCACGGCGTTCGCGCCACAGGCGCAGTGCGTTGAACAGTTCGGGGAGCCGGGCTTCCAGGGACCGGCCCAGCACCGGATCGACACCGGTCAGCCGGCGTGCTGCGACGTTGGCGGTGCGAATCTGGTCGTGGGCGTCGACGACGATGACGCCGGTCTGCATCGTCTCGATGATGGTTTCGGACAGGCGCGCGAGATTGACGTACTGGCTGCCGACGCGCTCGGCCATCGCTTCGCTGCGGCGGGCGCGCTGTGCGACGACGCTCGCGGCCATGCCGGCCGCGAAGAACATCAAACCCAGCAGCCCGGCCTGCGAAAAATCGCTTGTGCTGGGGACCGCGACATGCAGCTGATGCAGGGCTTCGGCGGCGAATATCGACAGTGTCGCGGCTGCGGCGTGCACCGCGGCCAGTCGCGGATTGAGCATCAGGCTCGAGCCGATGACGGGCGGCACCAGAAGAATGCCCAGTCCGCTGCCGACGCCACCGGTGTTGTAGACCAGCGTGGCGATGGCCAGTGTGTCGATCGCGAAGTTGAGATGGTTCTGGGTGCGCAGGCCGGGCCGCCGATAGACGCCCAGCAGCTGCAGAATCAGGCCGGTCAGCGCGTAGCCCAGGCAGCCGTGGTAGAAGTGCTGCGGCTCCAGGAGGTTGACGAACTCCGGCGCGTAGCCGGCGCGATGCGTCAGCAGCAGAATGGCGACCAGTGCGAGGCGGTACAGACCCAGTACCGCGAGCAACCGCCAGTCGTCATGGTGCGGCCGGGGTTCGCCGGCGCGCGCGCCTGGGTTCGTCACTCGCTGCAGCGGCCGCACAAGCCGTTGGAATTCAGTGATTTCGCCGGCAGGTGGGTGCCGCAGCGGGCGCAGCGTGCCATCGGCTCGAAGTCATCCTCGATTTCCGGGGGACGTTGCGACAGCTGGCGACGGACCTGTCGGGCGACCTGCCAGATCAGCCAGGCGGCGGCGACCAGCAGCAGAAGACGCAATAGATTCATGGGGCATTCCTCTTTGGTCGCATTCTAGGCGAGAACCTCGTGGCCGGTTTTGCGTCCGGCGGTGCGGTAAGCGAGAATGCCGCGCGATCCGACGATACCCGGCCAGAGGAAATGGCATGAATCTGCACGAATACCAGGCGAAAGAGATTTTTGCGCGTTACGGCATCACCGTTCCGCAGGGGCAGCTGGCGTCGAGCCCCGAAGGCGCGCGAGCGGCTGCCAAGCAGCTCGGCGGTGAGAAATTCGTAGTCAAGGCACAGGTCCATGCCGGCGGCCGCGGCAAGGCCGGCGGTGTGAAGCTGGTCGAGGGCTTCGACGCGGTTGAAGAGGCCGCCAAGCACATGCTGGGCCACCATCTGGTGACCAAGCAGACCGGCGCCGAAGGCTTGCCGATCAACAGCGTGTGGGTCGAGAAGCCCTCCGCGATTGCGCGCGAGCTGTACGTGTCCGCCCTGGTAGATCGCACGCGCGAGCGCATTGTGTTCATGGCATCGGCCGCCGGCGGCATGGACATCGAAGAGGTCGCGGCGACCACACCGGAAAAGATCAAGCACGTCTATGTCAATCCCGCGGCGGGGCTGCAGCCGTTCCAGGCGCGCCAGCTCGGGTTCTTCATGGACCTGAACAAGCAGCAGGTCGACCAGTTCACCAAGATCCTGATGGGGCTGTACCGCATCTTCGTCGACCTTGATGCCGCGCTGGTCGAGATCAACCCGCTGATCGTCACGGCCGATGGCGACGTGATGGCGCTGGATGCCAAGCTCAACTTCGATTCAAACGCGTTGTATCGCCAGAAGGCGATCGCAGAGATGCGTGACCCGACGCAGGAAGACGAGCGTGAGCGCGAAGCGTCCAAGTTCGATCTGAACTATGTGACGCTGGAGGGCGACATCGGCTGCATGGTCAACGGCGCTGGTCTGGCGATGGCGACGATGGACATCGTCAAGCTGCACGGCGGCCGGCCGGCGAACTTCCTCGACGTTGGCGGCGGCACCACCGCCGAAAAGGTGACCGAGGCGTTCAAGCTGATCACCAAGAGCGACGACGTCAAGGCCATCTTCATCAACATCTTCGGCGGGATCGTGCGTTGCGATCTGATCGCGGAAGGCATCATCCAGGCGGTCAAGCAGGTCGGGCTGAAGATGCCGGTCGTGGCGCGGCTGCAGGGCACCAACATGGACAAGGGACGCGAGATGCTGCAGGCCTCGGGCCTGAAGATCACGCCGGTCGATGATCTGACCGAAGCGGCCCAGACGGTAGTGGCGCTGGCCAAGGGTGCCTGAGGCGCAGTCGAGACCAAGGATTCCAAGATGAGCATTCTGATCAACAAAGACACCAAGGTGATCTGCCAGGGCTTCACCGGCAAGCAGGGCACCTTCCATTCCGAGCAGAGCATCGCGTACGGCACGCGACTGGTCGGCGGCGTCACGCCGGGCCGTGGCGGTGGCGAGCACCTCAATCTGCCTGTTTTCGACACCTGCCACGATGCGGTCAGCGCGACCGGCGCCGAGGCCACGATGATCTACGTGCCGGCGCCGTTTGCCGCCGATGCGATCCTCGAGGCCGCCGATGCGGGCATCCGCGTGATCGTGTGCATTACCGAAGGCATTCCGGTCAACGATATGGTCAAGGTCAAGACCACGTTGCGCTCGCAGTATCCGGATTCGGTGCTGGTCGGCCCGAACTGCCCGGGTGTCATCACGCCGGGTGAATGCAAGATCGGCATCATGCCGGGACACATTCACAAGCCGGGCAAGATCGGCATCGTGTCGCGTTCCGGCACCTTGACCTACGAGACCGTCTACCAGACCACCCAGAACGGTCTGGGCCAGTCGACCTGTGTCGGCATCGGCGGCGATCCGGTCCGTGGCTGGGGTTTCATCGAGGTGATCGAGCAGTTCGAGAAAGATCCGCAGACCGAGGGCATCATCATGGTCGGTGAGATCGGCGGTTCGTCCGAGGAAGAGGCGGCCGACTACATCAAGCACAACGTCAAGAAGCCGGTCGTCGCGTACATCGCCGGCGTGACCGCGCCGCCCGGCAAGCGCATGGGCCATGCCGGCGCGATCATTTCCGGCGGCAAGGGCACGGCCGACGAGAAGTTCGCCGCGCTCGAGGCCGCTGGCGTCAAGACGGTGCGTTCGCCCGCCGACCTCGGTGCGGCCATGCTGTCGCTGCTCTGATTCAGTGCCACGACGGGCGGGCCTCCTGAGGCCCGCCCCGGACAGCGAACGGGTTTTCCAGAGGCGATTCAATGGCCCAGCCGCTCAAACTGGCCCTGGCCCAGCTTCAGCTGTGGGTCGGTGACGTCGAGGGCAATGTTCAGCGCATCATCGATGCGGCGCTGCAGGCGCGCGACGAACTCGGTGCGAGCCTGGTCGCGTGCCCGGAGCTGTCGCTGATCGGATATCCCCCCGACGATCTGCTCCAGCGTTCGGCGATGCCCGCGCTGATCGAAGCGGGCTTGCAGCGGCTGCTCGCGGAGGTGTCCGGCATCACGATGGTGGTCGGGCTGCCCGAGTTCAGCGCCGGGGCGATCTACAACGCGGCGTACGTGATCCGCGACGGCAGGGTTGTCGCGCGCACGCGCAAGCAGCTGTTGCCGAACTACGGCGTATTCGACGAGCGCCGGCACTTCCAGCCGGGGACTTCCACCCTGGTGTTCGCGCACGAAGGGGTGAAGATCGGTCTGTGCATCTGCGAGGACTTGTGGGGCAGCGCGCCGGCAGCCGCGGCGCGAGCCGCAGGTGCGGAGCTGCTGCTCAATATCAATGCGTCGCCCTTCGATCTCGGCAAGACTGCCGAGCGGCGCCGGATTTTCGATGTGCGGGTGGCGGAAACCGGTCTGCCGATCGCCTACGTCAATTGTGTCGGCGGACAGGACGACGTCGTGTTCGACGGCGATTCGGCGGCGGTGGATCGGGACGGTCGCATCGGCTTCTCGGCGCCGCTGTTTCGTCACGGCGTGTATCCGCTGACGTTTGCGGATGGCGCCTGGCAGGCGGAACTGCGCGAAGACACGGGGCCCGAAGCCGTCGTCTATGCCGCACTGGTGCAGGCGGTCCGGGACTACGTCGATCGCAATGGATTCCCCGGGGCGCTGATCGGCATGTCCGGTGGCATCGACTCGGCGCTGGTGGCCGCGATTGCGGCGGACGCGCTGGGGCCGGACCGGGTCTGGGGTGTATCGCTGCCGTCCCGCTACACCGCCGACATGTCCAATGACGACGCGCGCGTGGAGGCCGAGGCGCTCGGAATCCGCTATTCGCTGTTGCCGATCGAGGCGGCGTTCGAGGCCTTTACCGGGACACTTGCCGAAACCTTTGCCGGGCGCGGCGTGGACCTCACCGAAGAGAATCTCCAGTCGCGTTGCCGTGGGACGCTGCTGATGGCCCTGTCGAACAAGTTCGGACAGGTCGTCTTGGCAACGGGCAACAAGAGCGAGATGGCGGTGGGGTATGCGACCCTGTATGGCGATATGTGCGGCGGGTTCGCGCCGATCAAGGATGTCTACAAGACCTGGGTCTATCGCCTTGCCCGGTACCGCAACACGGTTTCGCCGGTCATTCCCGAGCGGGTGATCGAGCGCCCGCCGAGTGCCGAGCTGCGTCCGGATCAAAAGGATTCCGATTCGCTGCCGCCGTACGATGTGCTGGATCCGCTGTTGGCGGCGTACGTCGAGGAGCAGCTGTCGATTCCAGAGATCGTCCGCCGCGGTTTCGCCGAGGCGGACGTCAAGCGCGTTGCGGCGCTGGTCAGGCGTTCCGAATACAAGCGGCGTCAGGCGCCGCCCGGCCCGAAGGTCACGGCCTGCGCGTTCGGCCGCGAGCGCCGCTACCCGATCACCGCCGTCTACGGCGACATCTGACGACAAGGGGCGGCTAACGCCTCACACGAAAAAGGGCGCGTTCCCGAAGGAACGCGCCCTTTTTCGTCGAGTCGGGCGGCGGACTACAGCCGGGGTGGGGTGGCCGCGGCGTCGTCGTAAGACTCCATGTAGATCCGCAGGCGGCTGCCTTGATCGGCGTCGTCGCCAGCCGGAGCCGCCATCGCGGTCTCGGTTGTATCGTCGGCCGGTTGCGCAGCCGGGGCACCGGACGGGATCACCAGCGTGTAGCCTTCTCCGGCGATCAGCCGCGACCAGAAGCCGGGTGCGGCCGAGGCGGATTCCGCCGGGGCTTCCGTCGACGATTCCTCGTTCAGAACCTCCTTGGCCGCTGCGGCGACGTAGGCCTTGCGCAGCTTTGCCGCTTCGGCGGCCTGGACATCGAGGTCGAGCTCGCGATAGCTCTGCTCCAGCAGGGTCAGCGCGTCGAGGATCGCCGGTGCGCCCGGATACTGGGCGATCAGCTGCTCGGCGCGTTTGGCGGCGGCGACGAAGGCGCCGCGGCGCATGTAGTAGTCGACGATCGTCAGCTCATGGGCGGCGATGCGATTGCGCAGATAGATCATCCGCGCGCGGGCATCGCCGACATAGTCGCTGTTCGGAAAACGCTGAACCAGCAGCGCGAAATCGTCGAACGAGCGGCGCAGGTTGCTGACGTCACGCCGCGAGGTATCGAACCCAAGATTCTCGCTGAGGCTGCGGTCGCGTTCGAAGTTGATCAGTCCCTTCAGGTACTGGACGTAGTCGATGTGCTCGTGGCGCGGGTAGTCGCGCAGGAAACGGTCCGCCTGCGCCAGCGCCTCTTCCGGCTGGTAGGCGCGGTAGCTGGCGTAGATCCCCTCGAGCTGCGCCTGGATCGCGAAGTCGGTGAACGGGTAGCGCAGCTTCAGCTGGCTGTAGCGCTGCGCGGCGCCGGCGAAGTCGTTGGAGTCCAGTGCGGCGCGCGCAAGCCGGTACAATGACGCGGCCTCGAGGTTCTGCTCGCGCAGCAGGGTCTGCTCCGGTTTGAACGGATTCGACGGCGGCAGTTGCCGGTTGGGGTCAGAGCTACACCCACCGACGGCTGCCATGCCGGCGGCGAGAACCAGAATTCGGAATTTCATCGACGACGAGTGCTCCTGCGAGAATCGCGAGTATAGCCCATGACCGGTCAAACACCTGAAGACGACAACGACCTTCTGCTACAAGCCGAAGTTCCCGAGACGCTCGGCGGCAAGCGGCTGGACGCCGTTTGTGCCCGGGTATTCGATGCCTATTCGCGCTCGCGGATCCAGGCCTGGATCGAATCCGGACGGGTCACCGTGGACGGCGAGGTGGTCACCCGGACCCGCTCGCCGGTGGAGGCGGGGTGCCTGCTGCGACTCGATGCCGAGCCGGAGCCGGATTTCAGCGTCCGCCCGCAGGACATCCCGATTGACGTCGTCTACAGCGACAAGGATCTGGCGATCATCAACAAGCCGCCGGGGCTGACCGTCCATCCGGGTGCCGGCCAGAGCGACGGCACCCTGCAGAACGCGCTGCTGTTCCATTTTCCGCAGTCGGCTGCGGTTCCGCGTGCCGGTATCGTGCATCGGCTGGACAAGGATACGTCCGGGTTGATGGTCGTCGCGCTGAGTCTGCAGGCGCACGCGCAGCTCGTCGCCGAACTCGGCGAGCGCGACATCCGGCGCGAGTACGACACCCTGGTGCAGGGCGAGTTGATCGCCGGCGGGACGATTGATGCGCCGATCGGGCGGCATCCGCGCGATCGCCTGCGCATGGCGGTGGTCGATCATGGTGGGCGGGACGCCGTTACGCACTACCGGATCGAGGAGCGTTTCGCCTTGTTCACGCGCTTGCGGGTGCGGCTCGAAACCGGTCGGACGCATCAGATCCGGGTGCACATGGCGCATCTGCGCCATCCCATCGTCGGCGACCAGGTCTACGGCGGCCCTTTGCGCTGCAGCGGCCTCGATCCCGAGCTGCGCGAGGCGCTGCGGGCCTTTCCGCGACAGGCCTTGCACGCCCGTGAACTCGAACTGACGCATCCGCGCAGTGGCGAGCGCGTGCGCTGGGAGGTCGAGCCGCCCGAGGACATGCAACACCTCTACGCGCTGCTGCGGACGCACGCGGCGTTTCAGCGGTAGGCCGTGACGCTCGCGGACGACTTGTGGCGGCCGGAATGGCCCGCGCCGCGATCGGTGAAGGCGTTTCAGACGACCCGGGCGGGTGGCGTGAGTGTCGGGGCGTATGCGAGCTTCAACCTCGGAGCGCATTGCGGCGATGAGGGCGAAGCCGTCACGCGCAACCGCAGACATCTGGAGGCGCTGACGGGCATGCCGGCGCAGCCGCAGTGGTTGCGTCAGGTCCACGGCCGCAGGGTCGTGGAGCTGCCGGACCCCGATGTCGAGCCGGATGCCGACGGGTGCTGGACCGCACAGCCCGGTGTGGCCTGTGCGGTTCTGACCGCCGACTGTTTGCCAGTCCTCATCTGCGATACCGACGGCAGCTGCGTCGCTGCGGCGCACGCCGGCTGGCGGGGGCTCGCGGACGGGGTGCTGGAGGCAACCGTTGCGGCGCTGCCGGTGCCCGCCGACCGGCTCGTGGCTTGGATCGGCGCTGCGATCGGCCCGCGCGCGTTCGAGATCGGCCCCGAGGTCCGGCAGCGCTTCGCCGATGACGATGCGCGCGCAGCGGCGGCTTTCGTCCCCGGTGCCGGCGATCGCTGGTATGGCGATCTGTTCGCGCTGGCGCGTCTGCGGCTCGGGCGTTGCGGCGTCGATCGCATCTACGGCGGCGGGGTCTGCACCTACTCGGATGCGCGGACCTGGTACTCGTTCCGGCGGGACGGGCGCTGCGGGCGGATGGCCAGCCTGATCTGGATCGATCCAGGGGTTTGACGACACGCGGTGCCGTGTTGCGCCTTGCCGGGAGCCTCTGCTACAACCCGGCACATAAAGCGGCGACGGTGAGTCGCCCGTATTCGACTCGGGTCGGCCGTCGTGCGCGCACCCGAACTAGCTGGAGGAGAACCCCGGCCACCGGAGCTGTTGCCGCACGTACTCCGGGACTGCGGTGGGTGTGCCGAGTGCTCCTCATGGGACGTCAGGGGAACGGGGAGCAGCAGTGAATAACAAGACTCAGATCAGTGGGAAGTGGCCGGCGGTCACGCTGGCGGCGGCGTTCGCGGCCGTTGCCGGTGGCGCGCAGGCTTTCGAGGTCACCATCGCCGACACCAGTGTCCGCATCGACAATCTGGTGTCGATCGGCGGAATGCTGCGCATGCAGGAGCGCGACAGCAGCCTCGTCGGCAAGTCCAGCCTCAATCCGGGACTGTGCGTGCGTCGCGTATCGCCCGCGGGGGACGCGCCCGATCCGGGCGGTGACAATACGTTCGCTGGCGATACCTGCTCGGGGACGGTCGAGGACCCCGATTTCGGCAACCGCAACAATTACTTCGTGGCGCAGCCGGGCAGCTATCAGCCCAATGGCGACAACGGCAATCTCAACTTCGACAAATATGATGTCGTCCATGCCACGGCCAAGCTGACCACCGACGTCAATGTCGACCTGTTCGGCTTCAATGTCTTCGCCCGCGGTTTGTATTTCTTCGACGCGCGCTACAGCGATTTCGAGGAGCGCCATCCGGATACGACGCTGCAGCCGTTCCGGACCGACTTTCCGCGTTCTGCGGAAAAAACCATCGGCAACGATTTCAGGATGCTCGACTATTTCGTGAGCCGGACCTTCGAACTGGGGGATCGGCTGGTCAGCATCAAGCTCGGCAATCAGGCGCTCAACTGGGGCGAAAGCGCGTTTCTCGCGCTCAACAGTCTGAATACGGTCAACCCCCTGAACCAGGCACTGTTGCGCCTGCCGGGTTTCGATATCAAGGAGCTGTTCCTTCCGGTCGGGATGGCGACGATCAACGCGGACATCGCCGACGGCCTGAATCTGGAGATGTTCTACCAGTATGACTGGGAGCCCTTCGTCGTCGATCCCGTCGGCAGCTATTTCTCGACGGCGGACATCCTCGGCGACGGCGGCACCTATGCGATGCTGTCATTCGGCAAGGCACCGGAGGATCCGCTCGAGCTGTACGAGCCGTGGCGCAATCCGGAAGACCCGGCGTCGGTGCTCGGGTCGACCTCCGATCGCACGATGCGGCGCAATTTCGACGAGGAACGCCGCCGCGCTCCCGACCAGGGCGGGCAGTACGGGGTCTCGCTCAAGGCCTATTTCGACAATTTCAACAACGGCACCGAGGTCGGGCTCTATTTCGCCAACTACCACTCGCGCATTCCGAGTGTCTCGATTCTGGCGGCGGACGCGACCTGCATTCCGGATCAGGCCCTGACCGGATCGATTCCGGTGCTCGGCAATGCGCTCGATGCGCTGCTTGGCAGCCTGCCGACGCAGACCGCGCTGAACGTGCTGGGCCTGATCGACCCGACCGGCTGCGGCGTGCCGGCGACCAATCTGCTCGCGGCAGCCGGCATTCCCGGGGTCGAGCTGCAGCCGTCGACCGGCGCGCGTGATCCGCTGCCGGTGGGGTCGATCCAGTATTTCGCCGAGTACCCGGAAGACGTGCACGTCTACGGCATCTCGTTCAACACCCTGCTCGGTGAGATCGCATGGTCCGGCGAGTACGCGTTCCGCGACAACCTGCCGGTGCAGATCCACATCACCGACCTGGTCTTCGCGGGTCTGCAGCCGGCGTTTCCGGCGCAGGATTTCAGCCTCGAACCGATCGCCACGCTGCCCGGGCGTCGCACCGCAGTGCCGGATTTCACCTCGGTCTATCGCGGCATCGAGTACGGCCCCGGCGACTACGTGCGCGGCTACGAGCGCATGAAGGTCGGCCAGCTCGGCACCACCTTCATCAAGACCATCGGCGGCGACAACCCGATCGGTGCCAGCCAGATCGTGCTGCTGCTGGAACTGGGGATGACCCAGGTGTTCGATATGCCGGACATCGATCAGCTGCAGTTCCAGGGCGCGGGCGTCAATACGCATGTTTCGGGCGGCGCCGACGGAACGGTGGGGATCAATCCGGTGGACGTGCGTACCGATCCAAATGATCGGAACAGCAATGGATCGGATCCCAACCTGCGCCAGAATCCGACGGCACATCCCGACCTGGCCGGATTTGGCACCGCGATTTCCTACGGGTATCGTTTCGTCACTCTGACCAAGTTCGATAGCGCGTTCTACGGCATCAACATCGAACTGCTCAACGCCTTGTTTCACGACGTCGAAGGGGTTGCGCCGGGGCTTGGGCAAAACTTCGTCGAGGGACGCAAGCAGATCATCTCCGGTCTGCGCTGGGATTACCTGTCGAAATACAACGGCGAGCTTCGCTACACCTGGTTCACCGGTCCGCATGCCCGAAACTCCGCGCATGATCGCGACAACTTGCTGATTTACTTTGGTTATCAGTTTTAATGATCAAACCGGCTTTATCTGCACGACGCTTGGATTGGATGGGGGGCGCGCTGTTGCTGGGCGTCATGGCGGCGTTGCCTGCGGCGGGCATCGCCAAGGTGGCGCCGGAGGCGGCAGCGCGGCTGGGCGGGGCGCTGACGCCGATCGGGGCGGAGCGGGCCGCCAGTGCCGACGGCGCGATCCCCGAATGGACCGGCGGGCTGCGCAGCCCGCCGCCCTGCTTTACGGCTGTGCAGGGCGGCGGGCAGGGCCGGTATTGCGATCCATTCGTCGGCGAGCAACCGCTGTTCACGATCACCGCCGCCAATGCCGGGCAGTACCGCGACCATCTCAGCGCCGGGCAGCTCGCGCTGCTGGAGCGGTATCCGGACAGCTACCGGATGCCGGTCTACCGGACCCGGCGCAGCTTCGCCAATCCGGACTTCATCTACGCGGCCACCGCCCGCAATGCGCTGAGTGCCACGCTCGACCAGGGCGGCGAGGCGCTGGTCGATGCGGCCACCGGTATTCCGTTTCCGCTCCCGGAGACCGGGCGCGAGGTGATCTGGAACCATCGCACCCGCTATCGCGGGGTGGCCGTGCGGCGCTGGAACAACCAGTTCGCGGTGACCCAGTCCGGGGACTACAACCGCACCCGCTTTCGGGAGGACATCCTGTTCAACTACAGCGCGCCATCGGTAGACCCGAAGGCGCGTGGCGGCGTGCTGATGTATTTCCTGCAGGTCGCCACCGCACCGGAGCGGTTGGCCGGCTCGATTCTGTTGATTCACGATTCCCTCGATCCGGGGGCGGAGCCACGGCAGGCCTGGCAGTTCAGCCCGGGGCAGCGGCGGCTGCGCAAGGCCCCCAACATCGGCTACGACAATCCGGGCATGGGGGCGGACGGATTGCGGACCAATGACCAGCTCGACACTTTCAGCGGCGGCATGGACCGGTACGAGTGGAAGCTGGTCGACAAACAGACCCTGTTCGTTCCGGCCAACAGCTATCGACTGCACAGCGGCGCGCTGCGATATCCGGACATCGTGCAGCGTAATCACATCGATCAGAACCTGTCCCGCTACGAGCTGCGCCGGGTCTGGGTCGTCGACGCCACGCTCAAGGCCAATGCGACGCATCAGTACCGGCGCCGGCGCTTCTACGTCGACGAGGACGGCTGGCAGATCCGGGTCGTCGACATCCATGACGCCCGCAATCAGCTCTGGCGTGTGCAGGAGACCCATACGGTGATGGCCTACGACCGGCTCTATGAGCTGCCCGTTTGCGAAACGGTGTACGATTTACAGAGCGGCCGTTATCTTGTGCAAGCACTCAACAACGAAGATCCGGAGACCGCAGAGGCGTCGTTCGACGCCGAACACTTCAAATCCAGCAGTGCCTCGAAGCTCGCCAAGGAGTGAGACGGGGTGGAATTTCGTATCGGATCGGGTGCTCACTCACGCCGGGCGATCAAAGAGAGGACCATGCGGGGCGCGCTCTGCGCAGCCACCAGGGGGTAGCAATGAAGTCGAATAATCACATGTGGCAGACCGTGGTATTGGCTGCTGCGATCGGATTCAGTTGTGTCGCAACGGCACAGGACGACGCGGGCGGCGAAGTCGAGACAGTCGTCAAATCCCTGCCGTCGGAACTGATGCCGCTGACGCCCCAGAGCCTGCTGCTGGATGTGGTCAACACCGGCGAACATCTGATCGCGGTGGGGGACCGCGGCGCCATCATCGTGTCCAACGACGGCCGCCAGTGGGCCCAGGTCCAGACGCCGACCCGGTCGGCCCTGACGGCGGTCGACTTCGTGGACGCCAAGAACGGATGGGCGGTGGGCCACGATGCGGTGATCCTGCATACCGCCGACGGCGGGCGGACCTGGTCGCTGCAGAACTTCGAGCCCGAGCTGGAGAAGCCGTTCCTGGACGTGCTGTTCCTGGATCCGCAGCGCGGTCTGGCGGTCGGCGCCTACGGCCTGCTGTATGCGACGAGCGACGGCGGTCAGACCTGGAGCGACGTCGAGACGCCGATCCGCGAGGACGAATGGCACTTCAACGCCATCGTGCGCCTGAACGACGGCAGCATCCTGATCGCGGGTGAAGCCGGAACCCTGGCGCTGTCGGAAGACGATGGCGCGACCTGGACCGCACTGACCTCGCCGTACGAGAGCTCGTACTTCGGCGCGGTCGCCCTCGGCGACAAGGGGGCGGTGCTCTATGGCCTGCGCGGCAATGTCTTCGTCAGCGACGACGTCCGGTCCGGTGAGTGGCGCGAGGCGCAGACCGGATCGGTCGCGACCATGTTCGGGGACGCCCGCCTGGATGACGGGCGCGTGGTCATGGTCGGCCTCAACGGCAACGTCATGGAGACCGATGCCGCCCTGGAGGATGTGAAGATCATCAAGTCCAAGGCCGGAACCCCGCTGTCTGCCGCCATCGAGTTCGGTGGCGAGCTGCTCGCGGTCGGCGAGTCCGGCGTACAGCACATCCGCATTCCGTAAGTCGGGGCCTCCCCGACGGTACAAACAGAATCAGGGAGCACAGCTGATGGCTGGCAAATCAATGTTTTCTCAGGACAAGATCCTCGCGGTCGTCGAGCCGATCGTCTACGGCAAGCGCATGCTGATGCTGGCGCTGCTCGGCCTGCTGACCGCGCTGTTCGCGTGGTTCGCGGCCGGGACCCATGTCGATGCCGGGTTCGACAAGTCGATCCCGCTTGAGCACCCGTACATGCAGGTGCTCAAGCAGTACGAGGACGATTTCGGCGGCGCCAACACGATCCTCGTGGCCTTGATCCAGAAGGACAAGTCCCATGACATGTACAACGAGCACTTCCTGAGCAAGCTCAAGGCTGTCACCGACGAAGTGTTCTTCCTGCCGGGCATCGACCGTTCGCGCGTGTCCTCGCTGTTCACCCCGGACGTCCGTTTCATCGAGGTCGTCGAAGGCGGCTTCGCCGGCGGGAACGTCATCCCGGCCGAGTACCAGCCCACCGAGCACTACTTCAATCTGGTGCGCGCGAATGTCGGCAAGGGTGGCCACGTCGGCCGTTACACGACCAAGGACCAGCGTGGCGCGATGGTCTTCGCGGAGCTGCTGGAGGTCGATCCGATCACCGGCAAGCGGCTCGACTACCGCGAAGTCGCCAAACAGCTCGAGGAAAAGATCCGCCAGCAGTATCAGGACGATCAGGTCGACATCCACATTCTCGGGTTCGCCAAGGTCATCGGCGACGTCACCGATGCCGCCAACGAAGTCGTGATGTACTTCTTCGTCGCCCTGGCGATGACCTTCGTGCTGCTGGTGCTGTATCTGGGCAGCTTCAAGATGGCCGTGCTGCCGCTGGTATGTTCGTTCATCGCGGTGATCTGGGAGTTCGGGCTGCTGACCGCGAGCGGCTACGGTCTGGATCCGTTCGCGATCCTGGTTCCGTTCCTGATCCTGTCGGTGTCGGTGTCGCACGGCGTGCAGTACACCAGTTCCTGGGTGCATGAGCTGGCGGCCGGCAAGAACAGTTACGACGCGTCGCTGGAAACCTTCCGCCGCCTCGCGATTCCGGGTACCACCGCGCTGATCACCGATCTGGCCGGCTTCCTGACGATCCTGCTGATCCCGATCGACATCATCCGCGAGATGGCGATCAACGCGTCGTTCGGAATGGCCGCGATCATCGTGACCAACAAGATCCTGATGCCGATCTGGCTGACGTACACCCACGTCAAGAACGTCGAGGAGTTCGTCCGCAAGCAGGAGGCGCGCGAAGCGGCGCTCAATCCGATCTTCCGTGCGATGACGGTGGTGACGCGTCCGGTGCCGGCCGCCGTCGTCATCATCGCGGTCGCCCTGCTGTACGGCTGGGCGAGCTGGAAGGGCGAGGGCATGCTGTACGGGGATTCGCAGGCGGGTGTCCCGGAGCTGCGTCCGGAGTCGCGCTACAACAAGGACACCGAAGCGGTCGTCAACAACTTCGCGATCGGGACCGACATCCTCAAGGTCATCGCCGAGACCGATCCCGAGGCCTGCATCAAGTACGACGTGATGGAGCAGATCGACCGCTTCACCTGGCACATGGACAATCTGCCGGGCGTACAGTCGACCCTGTCGCTGCCGGGGATCGCCAAGCAGGTCAATTCGGCGTTCTCCGAGGCGGCGCCCAAGTTCCGCGTGCTGCCGCGCAACCAGTACGTGATGGTGCAGGCGATCACACCGGTGCCGACGTCGTCGGGGCTGCTCAACCCGAACTGCTCGGCGATGGCGCTGTTCCTGTTCACCGAGGATCACAAGGCGGTAACGATCGATCGCATCACCGACGCGGTCAAGCAGTTCAACGCCGACAATGCCGCGTCCTGGTTCGAGCTGAACAAGGGGGTCGACGCGGGCTACTGCGAGGACAAGCTGGCTGCCCGTCGCCAATGGGGCGATCTGCGGCTGCAGCTGAAGAACCGCCAGGCCATGCTCAAGGGACTCGACTACAAGGACACCGAGGTCGACGCGGATCCGGGCGTGCTTGATCTGCGCAAGCAGATCGACGAGGCCAAGACGAAATGGGACGGTTATTCGAAGCCGTGTCCGGTCAATTTCGCGCTGGCATCCGGCAACGTCGGCGTCATGGCGGCGTCCAACGAAGTCGTGCATGCCAAGGACAAGCCGATCGTCTACTACGTCTACGCGGTGATCATCGTGTTCCTGTGGCTGTCGTTCCGCAACGCCGCTGGTGTGCTCTCGATCCTGGTGCCGCTGTACGTGGTGTCGTCCCTGATCCTTGCGCTGATGACAATCAAGGGCATCGGCATGAAGGTCGCCACCTTGCCCGTTGCGGCCCTGGCCGTCGGGATCGGCGTCGACTACGGCATCTACATCTACTCGACGATCGAAGAGTTCGTGAACAAGGGCAAGAGCCTGGCCGACGCCTACTACGAGACGCTGCGGCTGACCGGCAAGCCGGTCATGTTCACCGGTCTGGTGCTGTCGGGTTCGGTCGCCACCTGGCTGTGGTCGGGACTGCAGTTCCAGGCTGACATGGGCCTGCTGCTGATGTTCGCGTTCTTCGCCAACATGATCGGCGCGGTGCTCGTCTGCCCGGCGATCTGCCGCTATCTGATGAAGCTGCCGCACGGTTGAGCGGCGGCGTCAGGACGATGACTCGAGAACCCCGCGGCAACGCGGGGTTTTTGTTTGGGGCCGATGCGCAAGATTCCGACACGACACTGCCGTCCGATTTATCCATAATGCAGCCGGGGACTACATCGTGATGATTGCGGTTGGCGCATCCCGGCGATCGCGTGGAGCGTGCGCGTGCCGTTCCTGCCGTCCGGCGAGGCCGAGCCGGTCGTTTGCGGTCGAGCCGCCGAAACGCACTGAGGAAAGCAAGATGTACAAGACGGGGCTCCGAGGGATCGGACTCGGGATCACATTGGGTTTGAGCGCAATGGCGGCCGTCCCGGCGTCCGCGCAGCAGGCGGCCCCGGCGAGCGGCGTGGCCGACCTGCTGGCGGTCAGCAACGACGCGCTGCAGTTCAATCCGGGCTACGCCGCGGCGCGGGCCGAGCTGGCCGCCGCGCAGGAGACGGTGCCCCAGGCGGTGGGCAAGCTGCTGCCGCAGGTTGGCTTCCAGACCCAGTACGACTACGTCCACGAGTCGGTGGAGGGTGACTACTACGGTGTTGCCAACATCGACCGCAGTGACGATTTTGACCGCTGGGTCTACGGCGCCAAGCTGAAACAGGCGCTGTACCAGCCATCGCTGTTCATCGGCCGCAAGCAGGCCGAACTCAAGGTGCAGCGTGCAGGGCTGACCTTCCAGGCCGAGCAGGACGCGCTGCTGATGCAGGTCGTCGAAGCGTATTTCGGGGTGCTGGCCTCCGAGGATGCCGTCGCGTTTGCCGGCGCGGAGATGCTGGCGGTCGGGCAGCAACGCGACCAGGTCCGCGCCCGTGCCCGGGCGGGATTGGCGACCGATGCCGACACCAAGGCGGCGACGGCGCAGTACGAACTGGCCGTCGCGAACCAGACCGATGCCAGAGTCGCGCTCGACAATGCGCTGGCCCGTCTGGAAGCCCTGACCGGGCGGTATTACGGGCAGGTCAAGCGCCTGCCGCTGAACCTGCTGCTGATCCCGCCGCAGCCGCAGCAGGAACAGGTCTGGATCGACCGAGCCCGACAGGCCAACCCGACCCTGCTGGCGCAACAGATCGCGCTTGAGGTCGCCAAGCTCGAGTACGACAAGTCGCGCAAGTTGCGCTGGCCGACACTGGATCTGGTCGGGCAGACCTTTGCGCTCGACTCCGGCGGCGGCATCACCGGGCAGCGCGACGAGCGCTCCGAGCGCATCGGTGTCGTGCTCGATCTGCCGCTGTACAGCGGTGGCCAGATCAGTGCCACCAAGCGCCAGAGCCTGGCCTTGCAGGAGCGCGCCGAGGCCCTGTACGACGATGCCCGCGCGCGGGTTGTCCGCGATACGCGCATCGCGTACCGCAACAGCAGTGCGGGTCTGCAGCGCGTTGCCGCGCTCAAGCGCGCGCTCGACGCGGCCGTGGCGGCCGAGGAAGCTACGCGCGCCGGCTTCGACGCCGGGACCCGGACCAGCGCCGATGTGCTGTCCGCGGTGGAGCGGCGCTATGCCGCCGAACGCGATCACAGCGCCTCGCGCTACCAGTTCCTGACGGCTTCGCTGCGTCTCAAGCAGCTGTCCGGAAATCTGCTGGTGGCCGATCTGGCGCAGATCAACCGGATGCTCGAATACCGGCCGTCCGCGCCGCAGCCCTGATCGCAGCGGCTGTCTTCCCGAAATTCCACCCCGACGCATGTTCGAAAGCCGCTATCGCAAGTTCGTCGCGCAACGCAGCGTCGAGATCGAACGCGGCGTCGACGTCTTCGCGGGCGACGACGAAACGCCGATCCGGATGTCGGCGGACGATTACGCGCTGGCGCAGTTGATCGACGGTCAGCGCGACGCCGACACCATCTGCGCCCTGGCCCGGGACCGTCTCGGCCGCGCGCTCAGCCGGGCCGAACTCGAGGGCTTCGCCGCCGAGCTGGTGAGATTCGGCCTGTTGCGGGCCGGCGCCGACGAGCCGCTGCCGCCGCCGGTGCACACCCCGGACCAGGCGCGCGTCGAGGGCTGGCGGCGCGACGGCATCGTACCTGCGGTGATCGGGCCGGATCTGCATCCGCCGTCGAGCGTCGCCGGCGGACTCAGTGCGCCGGGCCTGCTCGGCGGCCTGACCGGCCTGATCGGCCGCGAGCGTGGACGTGCCAACCGCCCGCATTTCGCGCTCGATCCTGGCGCCGTGCTGTGGCTGGGGCGCCTGCTGATCTGGCCGCTGCGCTCGCGTGCCACGCTGGCATTGTTCGCGGCGCTGGTGGCCGGCGCGCTGATCGCGCTGTACACGAACCGCCTCGAGGCGATTCCGAACGTCGCCGACAGCATCGTCGGGTACCGGCCGTTGTGGGGGATCGTCGCCGGCGCGATGCTGGTCAATCTCTTTGCCAGCGCCGCGCGCGCCGCGGCGCTGGAGCGTTACACGCCAGGGCGCATCGGCGTCGGCATCGTCATCGGCTTTCTCGGGATTCCCAGGCTGTTCGTCGATACCGCCGGCGCCGCCGAACATGCGGGGCGCAGCGACCGGATGCGCATCATCGGTTCCGGCCTGGTCGGCATCGCTTCGCTGCTGGCCGCCGGCATCCTGGTCTGGTTCCTGTCGATGCCGGGCCGGCCGGTGGTCGCGGCGGCGGCACTGGCGGTCGCGGCCGTTGCTGCGGTCGTCTCCATCTTCATGATCAATCCGTTGCCCAAGCGCGACGGCTACTACCTGCTGGCGCACGCGCTCAGCGCGCCCGATCTGCGCGAGCAGGCGGCAAGCGCGGTCTTCGGCTACAGCCGGCCGTGGTTCAATCAGGCGCACCGCCTGCCCAGGGCGGTGTTGCGGACCTACGCCGTCGCGATCGTGGTGTATTGGGTTTTCGTGATTTCGATGATGTTCGCGTACCTCGGCCGATGGCTCGGCGCGCACTTCAACGGAATCGGCTTCTTGATTCTGGTGATGGTTCTGGGGGCATACATGTACAGGCAGTTCGGCAAGACGACTTCGTCGCGCAACAATCTCGGCTGGACCCGGGACTGGTCCTGGATCAAGCGATCGAAGTGGATCATCGGGGGGATCGTGCTGCTGTGTCTGCTGCCGTACCGCTACGAGCCCAGCGGCGAGTTCTTGGTGCTGCCGCAGGACCGGGCCGATGTCCGCGCGCTGGTATCCGGCGACGTCCGCGAGGTCCTGGTAGAAGAGGGCGACGAAGTCCAGGCCGGCGACGTGATCGCGCGACTCGCCGACGAGGAACAACGCGCCCGGGTCGCGGCCAGCGAAGCCGAACTGGCGCAGCTGCAGGCCGACCTGTCGCTGGCGTGCAAGGGCGGCAAGCCCGAGGAGATCGAGGTCGCCAAGCAGCAGGTCGAGACCGCGCGCAAGCGGGCCGAAGTCGCGCGGGCCAACGCCAAGCGTCTGGCACAGGCGTACAGCCGCCGTGCCGTGACCGCGCAGGAGTACGATCATGCGCAGGGCCAGGCCGACGTCGCTGAGCAGGAACTGGTCGAGGCCCAGCGTTCGCTCGATCTGGTGTCGAGCCCGGCGACACCGGACCGCATTGCCGCGATCGAGGCACAGCTGCGCGAGGCCGAGGCGACGCTGCGCTACAACCAGCAGCAGTTGAAGGCGACGCGGATCGCGGCCCCGATCTCGGGGCGCGTGGTGTCGAGTTCGCTGATGTTCGCCGTCGGCGACTACCTCAATCGCGGTGAGCTGCTTGCGGTGATCGAGGACACCTCGCAGCGGCTGGTCGAGATCAAGCTGCCGGAAACGGGCATCGGCGAGGTCGAGGTCGGCAAGCCGGCCTACGCCAAGGCCTGGGCGTATCCGGGAACGACTTTCGACGGCGCCGTGCGCAGCATCGCCCCCGCGGCCGAAGACGGCCGTTACGGCAAGGTCGTCCGGGTGACGGCGACGATCGAGGATCCGGACAACCGGCTCAAGTCGGGCATGACCGGCAACGCCAAGGTGCAGGGCGACTGGCACCTGCTGATCGTCGTATTCACCCGGGCGCTGACCCGCTTCCTGTTCGTCGAGGTCTGGTCCTGGCTGCCGTGAATTCCGCCGCTGCGACCGCCGCTGCACGGGGGCTCGATGCCGCCGATTTTCGCCTGACCTGCACCAACGGCTTCGGCGACGGCTGGAACCACTACGCCCACAGCATGGCGTGGTTCGAGGGACGCATCTTCGTCGGGACCACGCGCGGCACGATGGCGATGAACAAGTGGAACGTGCCGCGTCCGGAGATGCGGCCGTGGCCCGTCGACAGTCCCGAGTACATCTACGACGTGCCGCGCCAGGCCGAGATCTGGTGCTACACGCCTGACCGGGACCGCTGGCACCGGGCCTACCAGGCGCCGCTGGTGACCGGGCGCAACAAACAGCTGGTGCCGCGCTATATCGGCTTCCGCGGCATGACGGTGTTCCAGGGTGCATCGGACCACAAGCCCTGTCTGTACGTCTCGACCTGGGCGCCGGCGCTGGCCGAGCCGCCGGAGATCCTGCGCAGCGAGGACGGCGTGCACTTCGAACCTGTGCCGCGCCCCCCGTTTCCGCCGACCGTGCGCTCGTTCCGGACCCTGCAGGTGTTCGGCGGGCGCGTGCACACGACGCCGACCAGTTCGACCGCGGGCGCGCGCCGCGCCTCCGACAGCATCGGCTCCGAAGCCACGATCTACGCGACCGACGATCTGCAGAGCGCGAACTGGCGTCCGGTCTGCGACGAGGGCTTCGGCCAGGCCGACAACGTCACGGTCTTCGAGATGCACGTCTTCGACGGCCATCTGTATGCCGCCACCGTCAATCGCAACGGGCTGGAGCTGTGGAAGACGCCCGGCGGCGAGGTGCCCTACCGCTGGACCCGCGTGCTGCAACGGGGTGCCTGGCGCGGTGCCTTCGACGAGGTCGGCGTGGCGTTGTGCGATTTCAACGGTGCGCTCTACATCGGCACCGGCGTGCTCAACGGCGGTTATCACCGGGCATTCCAGATCGGGCCTGCCGCCGCCGAGATCCTGCGGGTCTGGCCGGACGACAGCTGGGACCTGCTCGTCGGCGACCCGCGCGTCACGCCCGATGGGCTGCGCTATCCGCTGTCGGGCTATTCCTCCGGGTTCGACAACATGTTCGCCGGTTACGTCTGGCGCATGGCGGTGCATGACGACTACCTCTACGCCGGGACCTTCAGCTGGGCCAGTGCGCTGCCGTTTCTGCCGATGCACGTCTGGCCCGAGGATGTCGTCGCCCTGGTGCACCGCTGGGGCGTTGCCAACCTGGTGCGCCATCACGGCGGTTGCGAGCTTTGGCGCAGCCGCGACGGCGCCTACTGGGAGCCGGTGACCCGCAACGGTTTCGGCAATCCGTACAACTGGGGCATCCGCAACATCGTGTCGACCCCGGGCGGCCTGTACGTCGCCACCGCCAATCCGTACGGGCCGACGATCGCCCAGCAGCAGGAGAACGGCGACTGGGCCTACGGGCCGAACCCCCGCGGCGGCTGCGAGGTGTGGCGCAGCCGGCCGCCGACTCCGGCCGGAGCGCCCGAACCATGAGCGCGCATCGGGATCCGATCCTCGTGCTGGCGCCGCCGTTTTCGGGCGCGTCGTTCATCGCCGCGGTTCTGGACCGCCATCACGGGCTGTGCGCGGTGCCGGAGCTGCATCTGTTCATGGCCGACAGCGTCGGCGGTCTGCTCGATCTGTTCGCGATCAGCCAGGGCGGGCATGGCGACGGGCTGCTGCGCACCGTCGCCCAGTTCGCATTCGGCGCGCAGAGCGACGGCGCCATCGATCAGGCGGCGGGCTGGCTGGACGAGCGGCGGGACTGGTCGACTGCGGCACTGCTCGATGCGGTCGCCGGATGGGCCGCGCCGGCGCGGCTGGTGATTCCGGATACCGATTCGCCGCTACGGCCGGTCGATCTGGCGCGCATGCGGACCATCGTTCCGGACGCGCCGGTGCTGCAGTGCCTGCGTCATCCCTATGCGGTGACCGCAGAGCACGCGGCGTGGCTGCGCGAACGGCTGTTCGTGCCGATCGACTACAAGGACCACAGCGTCGATCCGCCGCAGGTCGATCCGCAGCTCGGCTGGTATCGCATCCACCGCAACATCGAGCAGCATCTATTGGGCGCCGGCATGCGCACCCTGCGGTTGCAGGTCGATCGATTCGACGAAGGCGCCGACGACGACCTGCGCCGGTTGTGCGCGGACCTCGGCCTCGAATGCGACGCGGCGGACCTGCACGCCATGCGCGAGCCGCGGGCCTGGGTATTCGGGGGATACGGGCCGCGCGCAGCGCCGTACGGCGTGGACGTCGACCTGCTGGAGCCGGTCCGGCTGCCGGCCGACTGGGTGGTCGAGCC
Source organism: Nevskiales bacterium (assembly GCA_028698335.1). Taxonomy (GTDB): domain Bacteria; phylum Pseudomonadota; class Gammaproteobacteria; order Nevskiales; family Nevskiaceae; genus Solimonas. Next base: position 36,758 of record JAQVDP010000003.1, read on the forward strand.
GAGCCTGGACGCGCTGTTGCCCTGGCGTCGCGATCGGAGCGGGTTCTCGCCCGACCTGGTGGCCCTGGCGCAGTCTTACGGCTACCGCTGAGCGGCGTTGCGTCCGGCGCGCTGGCGCTCGAGGAAGGCGCCGATCGTGGCGGTGGCGTCGAAGGCGTCTGAATTGGCGCCAAGCAGCGCGGGCAGCAAGGTCTGTCCGCCGGGCCACTGATGGCCGACTCCGGCAACCCCGCACCATTCCAGCGACCGCCGGCAGGCCGGCGCCGTGCTGCACGTCGCCGGCGCGTCGGCTGCCGGAATCTGGGGTTCCTGCGCGCAGCCGTTGCGTTGCCGCAGCATCGTGACGACTTCGGCCATGGCCGGCCGATAGCTGCCGTCGAACATGCCACCGTTCCACGGAATGCGGGGATCGTCGCGGCCCTGGATCAGCAACGCGGCGACACCGCTGCGGTCGACGCAACGGTCGATCATCGGACCGCCCGATACCGGCGCGATCGCGTCGAAGGTTCCCGGGGCATCGCAGGCGATCCGGTGCAACAGCATCGCGCCGTTGGAGAAGCCGGTGCCGTAGGTCTGTCCGGGCGCGATGACGTACTCGGACCGGATCCGCGCGATCATCGCGCGGATGAAACCGACATCGTCGACGCCGTGATCGGCGGCCCAGCCGCAGCAGTGCCCGGCGTTCCATGACAGCTTGAGGCCGTCGGGATAGGCGATCACGTAGCCGTAGCGGTCGGCCAGTCGATTCAGGCCGCTCTGGCGGGCCAGCGCCGCGCCGGTGCCCCAGCCGCCGTGCAGCGCGACCAGCAACGGGTGCGGTTGCTGCGTGTCGAAATCCCGGGGCAGGTAGAGACTGTAGTCGCGGGTGCCATCGGCGGTCGCGATCTGCGCCGTCCGGACCTGGTCGGACGGCGCCTCGAGCGTCCTGCTCGCGCAGCCGACCACGCCCAGCAGCAGTCCGGCGGTCAGCAGCAGCATGCGGTGGCGGACGGTCGGGACAGTGATCCTCATCGCCGTCACGCGCCGACAGCCTTCACGCCGGAACCGGTTCGTTCAGGAAGCCGCTCAGCTCCTGATTGACCGCTGCGGCGTGGCTGACCGGAAAGAAATGGCCGGCACCGAGCAGCACCTGGATCCGATTGTTCGGGAGCAGCTTCGACAGCGCCTCGCCCGAGGGCATGCAGCGCGATCCCTGTGCGTACATCAGCAGCGTAGGGACGTCGAGCCGGGTCAGATCCTCGGGCGGTGTGCCGACCTGCTCGAACTCGCCGGGGGCGCGGGTCTCTTCCAGGATCCGCAGCCACTGACGCGCCGCCCGGGCCGCGCCGCGGCCTTCGCCGAACGGCGTGAAGCTGTCGCGCAATGCCGCGTCGAGCCCGTCGACACGCAGACGCGCGGTGGCTTCGAGAAAGCGGAAGCCCACCTGCGTTTCCCGTTCCCAGTCGTAACCGTAGGCTTCGGCGCTGGCCGCGGCGACCGCCTTTTCGTAGGCGCTCAGCGGCTGGTCGTTCAGACGCATCGCCGGCTGCAGTACCTGGATGCGCGAATCGAACAGGGCCAGCCGGCGGACGCGCGCCGGCGCCTGTGCCGTGGCCTCGAGTGCGATCGCGCCGCCATAGCTGTGCCCGGCGAGCACGGCGTCGCTGATGTCGAGCGCGTCCATGAGTCCGAGCACGTCGGACGCCATCGCCGCCGCGGCGTAACCGTCCGGACTCAGTTCGCTGTAGCCGTGTCCGCGCAGATCGAACAGCGTCACCCGGAAGCGTTCGGCCATCGCCGACGCGGTCGAGAACCAGAACGCGCGATTGGCGGCGAGCCCGTGAATCAGGATCAGATCCTCGGGGCCGTCGCCGAGCTGCTGCCACGCCAGCTTGGCGCCGTTGATGACCGAGTAGCCCACCGGATCGACGGCCTCAGGCGGCGGCCGCGACGAACGGCTCGAGGAACGCGGCGATCTGGCCGATGCTCAGGTCGTCGACGTAGCGACCGTTGTTCATCAGCAGCTTGTCGAACGGCGTCTTGTGCAGACCGAAGTCCTCTTCGATCGCGACGGTCAGCTGGATGATGTCGACCGACTCGAAGCCGAGATCGGCCAGCAACCGGGTTTCAGGGTTCATCGCGCTGTCGAGCTCGGTGTCCCAGTCCTGGGTGAAATCCTCGAGCAGGACGATCAGTTTGTTGACGATGGCGTCGGTGTTGGACATGGCGGGGGTTATTCCGGGTGTGCAAAGAACAGGGGCGATTCGAGTTTGTCGACGGTCAGCTGACCGGCCTTGGCACCGACCCGATATGTTTCCGGGACGAGCGCCTGAAGTTCGCCGTCGGCCAGCTTCTGCTCGTAGAAATCGAGCGTTGCCTCGACGTTGCTGTAGTCGACCTGGCGTTTGAACGGCGCCAGATCGTAGCGCCACCATTGTAGTTTCAAAAAACGTTCGACGATGTTGTCGGCGAAGCGCAGCCGGATCACGCGCGCCGGCGCGCCCACGGCAATCGCGTAGGGGGGGATGTCGCGGGTCACGACGCTGCGTGCGCCGATCGCGGCGCCGTCACCGATGGTCACGCCGCGTTTGACGAAGCTGCCGGCGCCGACATAGGCCTCGTGCCCGATGTAGGTGTCGTTGGGCTGCGCCTCGACCCATGACGGACCGGCGTCGGCGTCCGGCGCCAGGCGTTCGAAGTCCGGGATCTGGTACAGACCCGGCATGTAGTGCGGGCGCGTGAACGCGAACATGTGGCTGGAGAACCAGTCCATCGGATGTTCCGGCGGTCCGATGATCGAGGACTCGCCGATCTGGGCGTAACGACCGAAGTGCACGCGGAAGGCGCTGGTCATGCCGGCGGCGTTGAAGAAGGTGAACGCGCCGGCCGTGCAGTCCTTGAGCCGGTGCCCGTGGATCCAGGCCGGTCGCTCGTAGGTCAGGGACCCCACGAGCAACCGGCCGTCGGTCACCAGACCGTGTTCCGTCAGTGCCTCGGCTGTGATTCTGGAAGGCTCTGTCATCGCCGTGCGGACTCGGGCTTACTCCATGTATCCAAGCATCTGCAGCTGCTCGATCATCTTCTTCTTCTCTTCCTCGTCCATTTCCTCGCGGGCCTCGTTGCTGCGCTCGAGGCGGGTCCTGGCGCCCTGCTTGACCGGATTCTCGCTCCAGTGCTCGGACGTGAAGAAGGACTGCGGGACCTCGCCCTCGAGATCCGACGGGACCGACACGCCGAGGCTGTAGAGCAGGGTCGAGGTCACATCGACGATCTGGCGCAGTTCGACTTCGCCGGCCGCCGCGACACCCTTGCCGTAGGCCATGAAGATGCCGTCCGGATGGTGCGTGCCGGCCGGGTTGGGGCGCTTGACCACCGCCGGCTTGTAGTCGCGGATCGAGACGAAGCCGTTGTCGCGCAGTACCAGGGTCAGATCGCAGGCATGCTTCATGTGCGGGCCGGGGAACCATTCCTCGCGCTTGAGCACGTCGACGATGATCTGTTCGCCGCTATCCGGATCCTTCAGCGAGAACAGGTCCTGGATCAGCTTGTCGCGGAACTGCTCGTAGTCCTCCGGCTTGATCCCCGGGTCGCCGGGCTTCTCGGCGACGCGGATGTGGATGCCGTTGGACGAAGGCGTGCGGCAGTAGGCCGTGGTCTGAGACCAGTCGAGGTTGGCGAAGTCACTGGCTTCGCGGCGCAGCGCCTGCTCGCTGCCGTCGTTGACCGCCCACTTCAGGTAGCCGAGATCCTCGAGCAGGCTGTTGATGCGCAGGACCTCGTAGCTGGCGGTGAAGCCGTGGTCGGATGCGAAGAACACCTGCGCGTCGGGGCCGGCGAGGGTGACGAGGCGCTCGATGTAGCCGTCGAGGTTGCGGAAGTACTCGAGGCAGACGTCGCGCATGCTCTTTTCCCAACCCTGCGGGTTTTCCGGGACCAGCGCCGGGTCGAGGAACTGCCAGGCCTGATGCTGGATCTTGTCGGTGCCGTCGAACATCACCGCCATCAGATCCGGCTTCTCGGTCTCGAGGATGTACTCGGCGATCTTGAACCACTGCTCCTCGCGGGGCAGGTGGTAGCGCACCCACTTCTCGGTTTCCTCGGGCGAGAGAACCTCCAGCGCCTGCTTCTCGTTGTCGAAGTCCCAGGCCAGTTCCTTGGGATCGAAGCCTGCGATGTTCTGCTTCATCTGCTCGAACAGCTCGCGCGGATAGGTGTTTCGACGCAGATGCTTGGCCGGAATGAAGCCGGGAACGATGAATCCGTCGACGTTGCCCGGGGGCGGCGCCGTGAGCGGAAAGTTGAGGGCTGCGATGCGCTTCTTCTTGCGGCTGGCGATCGACCAGATCGTTTCGCTGTCGATGTCACGCGAGTCGTAGAGGGTCCAGAACACCTCGCCGCCCTTGTCTTCGGCACGGATGAAGTCGAACACGCCGTGCTGGCCCGGGCCCTTGCCGGTCTGGATGCTGGTCCACGCGGGCGGGGTCAGCGGGTTGGGGGTCGAACGCAGCTTGGCGCGCGCACCGCCTTCCATCACGGACTTCATGAACGGCATCGTCACGCCGATCCCCGGCAGGTCCCGGGTCATCTCGTTGAGTACGGTGAAAGTGCAGCCGTCGAGGCCAATGAACAGGGTACGGGTCATGTGCTGCAGTCCTTGTCGATCAGAGTTTTGGTTGGATCAGGCGACGGATTCGATCCGTTGATCGGCGCGCGCGGGAACGATGCAGAGCGCGCAGATTTCATCGATGGAGAAGTAGAGGCGGACATCGTAGTCGTGGCCGTCATGGCGCACGCGCACGCGCGAGTTGTGAGCGTCGCGGCGGTCGAGTTCGGCGCTGACGATCGTCCAGTCGTGTGGACGCCCCATCAGGCCGGTCCCGGCCGCCTTCGATGCCGCTTCCTTGGCGCACCACAGCGCCACGGCGATGCGCAGGCGTTCGGCCTCCGACGCCGAGGCGGGAATCAGGCGGCGCTCCAGGTCGGTGAAGGCACCGGCACTGAGCTTGTCGGGATCGATGTCCTCGAGCCGCTGATAGTCGAGGCCGAGCGACTGTCCGGGCGGGACCACCGCGGCCACTGCCCAATGGCGGCTGTGGCTGATCGACAGTTGCGGAATCGCCAGATTCTGCAGGGCCGGACAGATGATCTGCGGCGCGCCCTGCACATCGTTGGCGATCTCGATGTCGGCATCGGCGACTTCGACCCCCTTGGCGGCCGCCCACTCGCGTACCGCTTCCTTGGCCGCGATCCGGCCCATCAGCCATTCCTCGCGACGGGGACCGGTGACGGGCAGTGCGTAGAACTGACGGCGCTCCGACTGATTGAGCACCATGTGGGCGAGCATGCGCTTCCAGATGGCGCCGCCTTCGTCGAGGAAGTGCTGTGCGAACGGTTCCATACGCCGGACCAGCAGGCCTTCCGGCAGCTCCCGCTCCAGCCAGCGCTGGGTCATGTACTCGCGCAGCGGATGGATCCGGAAGTTGTAGAGCCGCTTCGGCACCGCGAACTTGCGGTCCTCCCAGCCATCCGCGCGCATCAGCAGGCGGCCGTCGGGGCCGATGATGTCGAAGCGTGCCTCGAGAATGTTCTCGTCGGTGAAGCGCAGGTCGCCGCGGCAGATGCAGCGGCTGCCCGCCGGTGGCGGCGGTGCGAACAGCGTGAAGCGGGCCAGACGGAACGGGAAGCAGTTGAAACCCCAGGTGTGCTTCTCGGTCAGCCAGTAGCCCGCGAGCTGTCCGGCGGCGTCGAGCATCGCCGCGTCGAGCTGGAACTGCGGCGAGCGGGTGAAGCTGAAGTAGTCGTGGGTCGGAATCGCTTCGAGATCGGCCTCGATCGATTCGCTGCCCCAGCGGCGGACGTGCTTGACACCCTGCAGGCGCGGGCCGTGAAACATGCCGTGGCTGTAGAGTTCGCCGTCCGGATTGTTGACCGGTGGATACTCGTCGTCCGACGACCACGGATACGGCTCCGGCGGCGCGGTGTAGGCGGCCGCGAGAACGACGGTGCCTTCGAACACCAGGAGTCCGCCCTTCGGGCCGGCGCCCTGCATGAAGATACGGACGCTGATGCGTTGCTCCTGCGCGTTCGACGACTCGCGTTCGGTGACAATGCGCAGGTCGACGCTGTCGTCGTCGAGCGACAGCCAGCGGTTGCCGCGGGCCTGTTCGATCGCGATCACCTTGAGGTCCGGGCGTGCGGCCATCTGCATCGCCGCCTCGGCCAGGATCTCCATGCTGAAGGTGAACGGAATCACCGCGATCGGCAGCAGGTGCGGGTTGCGGGCCGACGGTGCGCCGCCGATGGTGTGGTCGCGCAGGAACCAGTCGCGTTCCAGGGTGAAGCGGCGGGCGATGACCATGCGCTGATCCGTCTGCTCGACGACCTTGCCGAGCATCGGGAAGCGGGCGGCCGGATCGACGACCGCGGGCGGGGCCGCCGTGGCCGGGACGGGCGGCATCGCGCCCGCCGCAGCCGGCTGCGGTGTGGCGCCGGTCAGCCCGAGCACACGCGCCTGGCTGTCGAGGAAGTCCTGCATCAGCGAGAAGTGCGACTGCAGCACGCCGAGTCGTGGATCGGAGGGCGCCGATGGTGCCGTCGGCGCCGCTGCGACGGCGCCTGTCGCGGCGGCAGGCGTTGCCGGGGCCGGGGCGGGTGCGGCGGCCTGGGGCAGCGCCGGGACCGGCAGGTCCTTGGGCCAGTGCACCTTCGGCATCATCAGATTCAGATGCGGCTTCGGCTTGGCCGGCTCCGGAACCGCGTCCAGATCCACCGCCTCGATCTCGCGGAACGCGAACAATTGGGTCGGGTCGAGCGGAACACCGATCGCGTAGAGCTGCGCCAGCGCATGCTGCAACTGGGCGATGCCGGACTTGCGACGGCTGTTGGTCGCGACCGCGACCACGTCATCGAGGCCGCGCAGGGCGTCGCCGACGAAGGAGGTCAGGTTGCCGCTGGGGCCGGCTTCGACGAAGACCCGGAAGCCGTCGTCGTACATGCGCCGCAGCGTGTCGGTGAAGCGCACCCGGCTTTCCCACTGCTGGGCGACCAGCTCGCGAATCGCGTCGGGATCTTCGGGGAACGGGCCCGCGCTGCAGGCACTGTAGAGCTGCGCGATGCCCGGACCGAATCCGATCTCGGCGAAATAGCTGCGATAGGCATCGGCGATCGGCCTGAACAGCGCGGTGTGGTAGGCACGGCCGAACGGCAGCTCGACGCAGATCGCGCCCTCCGCGGACAGCTCCTCGCGCAGTGCGGCGATGCGCTCGCGTTCGCCGAACAGCACCAGCTGGTTCGGGCAGTTGTCCATCGCAACCTGGATCTGGCCATCGGCGCGGGCCAGCAAAGCCTCCCGCTGCGGCGCCTTCAGGGCGCCGACGGTCAGCAATGCGCCTTCGACGATGCGGCCCTGCTCGTCCAGCTCGCGATAGATGCGGTTGAGATCGCGGATCGTCGTGGCGATCTCGCTCAGATCGTCGAACCGGCGCACGCGCGAAGCGGTCAGTGCGGTGTTCTCGCCGGTGGAGTGGCCGAGCATCGCATCCGGCTGGATGGCCAGCGACTGCAGCACCTCGAACAGCGCCATGCTGGCGGTGAACACGGACTCGGCGCCGTAGTCCATCTCGTGCAGCTGTGCGTCGAGTGCCTCACGCGTCTGCGCGCTGATTGCGGTCGGCACCGGGAAGATGACCGGTGCGCGCGGACTGCGGCCATCGCCGTCGGCGGTCTGTTCGAGGAAGTCGAACCATGCGCGTGCCTGCGGAAAATGCACGCAGACATCGGCGAGCATGTTCGGATACTGGGCGCCCTCGCCGGGGAACAGCACACAGACCTTGCCCGGCTGCGCGCCCTGGCCGTAGTACAGGCCGCCGCGCGTCTTGAACGAGCCGGCATCGGAGCTGCGCAGTTTCTCTGCGGCCTGATCGAGACGCTTGAGCAGGTCGTCGCGATCCGCCGCGACGATCGCCAGGCGGTGGTCGCCATCGGCGTGTTCGGCGCAGTAGCGGGCGATCGCACTCAGCGGGGCGCGGTCGTGCTTCTCGATCTGGCGTCCCAGCGCCGCGACGCGCTGGAGCAGCGCCTCGCGGGTTGCGGCCGCGACCACGACCAGCTCGGACTCGCTCGGCGCATGCAGCACCGGCACCTGTACGCGCGGGTCGCGCGGTCGGTATTCCTCGAGGATCGCGTGCGCGTTGATGCCGCCGAAGCCGAAGGCGTCGACGCCGGCTCGGCGCGGAACCTTGCCGCCATGCACCCAGGGGCGGGTCTCGTTGTTGATGTAGAACGGCGTCTTCTCGAGCTCGAGTTCGGGCGCCGGTTCGTCGCACAGCGTCGGCGGCAGCACTTTCTGATGCAGCGCCAGCGCCGTCTTGATCAGGCTTGCGCCACCGGAGGCCGGAATGGCATGGCTGATCATCGATTTGATCGAGCCCAGCGCGATCGTCGGCAGCTCGCCGCGGCGTGCGCCGAAGACTTCCGACAGCGACCGGACTTCGGTGCGGTCGCCCAGCGCGATCCCGGTGGCATGTGCCTCGATCAGGCCCAGCGAATGGGGATCGATGCCGCAGGACTCATAGGCCCGGCGCAGCGCCACCATCTGGCCTTCCGGCCGCGGCGCGAACAGGCCCTTGGCCTTGCCGTCGCTGGCGACGCCGATGCCCTTGATGACCGCGTAGATCCGGTCGCCATCGGCCTCGGCATCCTCGAGTCGCTTGAGTACGAACACGCCGCAGCCTTCGCCGAGCAACGTACCGTTGGCGCCTTTCTGGAACGGCCGGATCTTGTTGCGGGCCAGTGCGTTGATCTGCGAGAAGATCATGTACGTCTGCGCCGGCGTCTGCGCATGCACGCCGCCGGTCAGCATGATGTCGCAGCGGCCCGAGCGCAGCTCCCGCACCGCATGCTCGACCGCGACCAGGGTCGAGGCGCAGGCCGCGTCGACGATGTAGTTCGGCCCCATCAGGTCGAGGCGGTTGGCGATGATGCCGGTGGTGATGTTCGGGATCAGGCCCGGAAGAATCTCGGGATTGAACGGCGGCAACTGTGCCCGCAGGCCGTCACGCAGTGCATCGAGTTCCTTGTCACCGAAATCCGGACGGACCTTGGCCACCAGCTCGAGCATCTGGTCGAGCATGCTGCCGTGGAACATCAGGTTCGCAGCGCCGCGGTTGGTGTTGTTGCCGCGGCCGAGGACGATGCCGGCCCGTTCGTGGTCGAACGGCTTGTCGAGATAGCCGGCGTCGGCCAGCGCGTCGCGCGCGTTCTTCAGCGCCAGGAAATGGTCCGGCTCGCGCCCGTCGACGGCATTGGGCATGACGCCGAATTCGCGGGGATCGAACTCCGCCAGATCGTGCAGCCAGCCGCCCTTGGCGGTGTAGATCCGGTTCGGTTCGCGCGAGTTCGCATCCAGATACGGCTCGGCCCACTCCGGCGTCGCATCGGTGACCGCGTAGACCTTGTTCAGGACGTTCTGCCACAGACGCACGGCACTACCGGCGCCGGCGTAGTTGCCGGCCATGCCGATGATGGCGATGTCGAGTGATTCTGACGACATGGCGATTACCGGTGCCCGGCGAGGCGGTTCAGCGCCGCGCTCATCGTGCCTTCGAGCTGGAGCATTTCGAGCCGGACGCGTCCGTTGCGGTCAATGAACCACGCGTCGTAGACCACGGCGTTGTCGTGCGGTGCCGAGCGCATGCGCAGCGCCAGGCGCAGCGGGCCCTCGGCGTTGCCGGCATAGCGGCGCACACTGCCGAATGCGGCCGGGAGCGCGGTCATCTCATGGTTGACGCGAGACCAGACGATCGCCAGCTGCGGCGGGACGTCCATGAGTCCCGGATCGAACAGCCACTCGCCGTCCCGTCCCAGCCATGCATTGACCGACGACGGTTGCACGGTGGCATCGATGCCGGATTCGGAGACGCCGTCGATGGCGGTGACCAGCTGGAAGCGCTCGCCGTGGAACAGATAGTCGGCATAGGCCTGTTCGGCGGAGACCGTCTTGGCATCCTGCAGCGCGGCGATGGTGGGGGCCAAAGGCGCCTCCGGCAGCTGCTGGACCAGCACCACGGTGGCGCGATAGGCCGGCAGCTTGCGTGCCGCATCGATGATCTCGACGGTGACGGCCTGACTGCCGGCGTCGGAATGGGACGACGCCCGGGCCCGCAGCTGGATGCCGCGGCCCTGGTCACTGTCCAGGACGATGCCGTTGAACATGCGCATGTCCTTGACCTCGGAGACGATCCAGCCCGGCCAGGCGGCGGAGGCGAACTCCGCCATCCATTCGGCTGCGCCCGCTGCCGGCAGGACCGGCTTGTCATCGAGGCGGTGGTCCATCAGGTACGGATCGCTGTCCACCGTCAGGCGGTGATCGAGCGTCATCGAACCGCCGGGGCCGATACGCGGCGCCATCCGGATCAGCGGAAGTTCGGTGGCCTCGTCGTCGTCGCCGCTGACGCGCGGCGGAGCCTGTTCCAGGCCCCAGGTGCCGCGGCCCGCGACCAGCTCGACTTCGTGGCGTGGCCCGAGTTCGAGTTCCTCGCGGAACATGCGGCGTCCCGCCGCGACCGGAATCGGGTCGATGCCGCGCTCGCGGAAAGCCTGTTTGACCGCCTCGCTGGCCATGCCGGCGTCCCACGGTCCCCAGTTGATCGAGATGACGCGGGTATCGGACCAGCGATGCTGCAGGTCCCAGGCCATCCGGTTGAGGGTTTCATTGGCCGCGGCATAGTCGCTCTGGCCGCGGTTGCCGTAGCGGCCGGCAACCGAGGTGAACAGGGCAAGACACTTCAGCGACTCGGGGCGTAGCTTGCGACTCAGGACGAAGGCCGCATCCAGCTTGGTCGACAGGACGCGCTCGAACGATTCGGCGGTCTTGTCGGCCAGCAGCTTGTCCTCGATCACGCCGGCGCCGTGGATGGCCAGGTCGATGCGGCCGAGCCGGTCGTAGAGGTCGTCGATCAGCTGGCCGAACACGGCTTCGTCGCGAACGTCGCAGGCGACGTAGTCGACCTGCGCACCGGCGCTGCGCATGCGCTGCAGGTTGGCCCGGATCTCGCGATTGGCGCGCAGGCGGGCGATGTCACGATCGATCTCCGCCGGCTTCGGCTTGCGGCCGGCGCTGAGTTCGGTCGCGATCAGGGCCTTGCGCAGAGCGTTGGTGTCGTCGATGCCGGAGGTTTCGGCGCCTTCGGGCGCAGGCTCGGCGCTGCGTCCCAGCAGCACCAGACGCATCCCCGGCTTGATCAGCTCCTCGATGATCTCGGCGGTGATGCCGCGGGCGCCGCCGGTGGCGAGGACGACCCAGTCGGCCTCCGGCGTCAGATGCGGCGAGAACGGACTGTCGGTGAGCGGCCGTTCGACCGTGGTCGAGCCAAGGCGGTCGGTATCGGCGTAGCCGACTTCCGGCTCATTGGCCTGGGCGCAGAGTTCGGTGTGGAGCAACTCGGCGATCGTTGCGTCGTCCTGGCCGTCGAAATCGACGCTGCGCATGACGCTGTCCGGGAACTCGTGGCGCAGGCAGTTGGTGATGCCCACGACGCCGCCGGCGGTGATCGAGCCGGTTCCCATCGTGTCGCGCCCGAAGGTGCCGCCGAGGCGCGTTGCGGCGATCAGCCGCACCGTGCGGATGTCGTCGCCGAGCGCCTGGGCCGTATGGAACAGGCTCAACAGGTTGCGCCGGTACTTTTCCCGCCATTCGTCGAGCGACTCGGCGGTCGCCTCCGACAGACCGTGCAGGTGTGCCACGGTGCGGACCGGGCCATGGGCCTCGCGCGCCGCGGCAATCTGCTGACGGATCGCATCCGGTTCGTCGGCGGTGATCGACACGACGACCGCGCCGTCGCCGCGCAGGCGTTCGGTCAGCGCTGCAGTGATCGGATCGGGGCCGCCCAGCAACAGCGTCAGGCCGGACAGCGTGACGCGCTCGCCGGACAGCGGCGCCGGGGTCGGAATCAAGGCGTAACGCGGAATCGATTCGGCCGCCGCCGGAGCCGCCACCGGCGTTGCCGGGGAGACCGCGGCGGGCATCGCTGCCGCTGCGATATCGCTGCCGGATTCAAGCTTCCCCATTTCGGCGAGGATCGCGTTGAGCGACTTGGCGCGGGTGAAGCGCTCCATCGCGCCCTGGACGGTGTTGCCGAGATCGCCGGGCATGGCCTTCTGGAAGGCGCCGAGGATCTCGACCCGCTTGATCGAATCGATACCGAGGTCGGCTTCGAGATCGGCGTCGAGGCCGAGCATGTCCTCGGGGTAGCCGGTGCGCTCGGCGACGATGCCCAGCAGCAGACCCTTGAAGTCGATCGCGGCAGCCGGGGCTGCGGCAACGGCGGTCACCGGAGCGGCGGTCGCGGCCGGAGCGGCGACGGTCGGAGCCAGCGCCTGGACTTCGGCGAGGATCGCGTTGAGCGACTTGGCGCGGGTGAAGCGTTCCATCGCGCCCTGGACGGTGTTGCCGAGATCGCCGGGCATGGCCTTCTGGAAGGCGCCGAGGATCTCGACCCGCTTGATCGAATCGAT
>JAQVDP010000003.1:49349-290427 GCA_028698335.1 Nevskiales bacterium
TGAAGCGTTCCATCGCGCCCTGGACGGTGTTGCCGAGATCGCCGGGCATGGCCTTCTGGAAGGCGCCGAGGATCTCGACCCGCTTGATCGAATCGATGCCGAGGTCGGCTTCGAGATCGGCGTCGAGACCGAGCATGTCCTCGGGGTAGCCGGTGCGCTCGGCGACGATGCCCAGCAGCAGCGCCCGGAAGTCGACCGCTGGCGTCGCGGCGGCCGGGATCGCGGGCGGGGCGACGACGACCGGTGCCTGGGCCGGCACCGCAGGAGGCGGTTCGGCCACGGTCGGCGGCATCGGCATCACTGCCGCAGCGGGAAGCTGCGGCGGGGGGAGTGCGGCCGTCGCGGGGGCGGCAGTCGGGAACGGAGCCGGCATGGCGGGCAGTGCACCCGCGTCGGCGGGGCTGCCACCCAGGTACTGCTGGATCACGCGTTCCTGCAGCTGCAGGAACTGACGCATGGTCTGCTGATACGCCAGGATCGCGTCACTGCTCAAGGCAGCGGGAGCGGCCGCGGATGGCATGCCGGCGGCCATCGGCGTCGGTGCGGCCGCAGGCTGCGCGGGGGCTCGTGCGGCGTCGATGCGTGCTTTGGCCTGCTCGGCCGTGGCCTTGGTCAGCGCCGGCAGCTTGCCGGTGCGGAACTGGGGATCGTCGATGGGGCGGGCGCACCCGCCACTGATCATCCAGGTGTGCTTCGCGAGGGGCTTGGGCTTCGACTGCTCGGTGAGCTGCTGTGCGTCGAGCAGGGCGAGATTCCGGTTGTCGAACAGACGCAGGGCGTCGAAAGCCACGCCCGATGCGAACAGTTCCGCCAGGCCCAGCAGCGTGCCCTTCAACGAGCCGCCGCTGTCCAGCGAGACCGCGACCGCATCCTTGCCGGCGAGGATCTGACGGACCATGTTCGAGCAGATGCTCTTTGGTCCCAGCTCGAGGAAGACCCGGCAGCCGGCTGCGTACATCGCCTCGATTTCGCTGACGAACTCGACGCTGTGCAGCAGATGGCCGTCCAACTGCTGCTGGATCGCCACCGGCTCGGCCGGATATGGCGCGCCGTTGGTGTTGGCGTAGACCGCGCAGTTCGGACTGCGGAAGGCCACCGCATGGATCGCCGCTGACAGCGGCGCCTGGGCGGCCGCGACCAGCTCGGTATGGAAGGCGCCCGAAACCGGCAGCAGGACGGCGCGCAGGCCGGCCTCGCTGATCGCCTTGACCGCCTGTTCCACGGCAGCCTTGGGGCCGGAGATGACGCTCTGCTCGGGCGCGTTGTGGTTGGCGATCCTGACGCCGTCGAACGGGGCGATCAGGGCGTCGACCTGATCGCGGGCCGCCTGTACGGCGGCCATCGTGCCCGGTGCCGCGGCCTTCGCGGCGTCGGCCATCGCACGACCGCGCACCGCGGACAGGCGCAGGAAGTCCTCGGCGCCGATCACGCCGGCGGCATGCAGCGCAGCGTATTCGCCGTAGCTGTGGCCGGCGGTCGCGACGGCCTGCACGCCGAGGCGCTGAACGAAACGCAGGTAGCCCAGCGCGACCGAGCCGATCGCGGGCTGGGCGATGCGGGTGTCGGTCAGCGCCCGTTGCTGGGCCTGCTCGCCGGCGTCATCGAACACCGCTGGCGGCAGGATGTAGTTGGACAGCAGCTCCGGGATATCGTCGCGCAGGGTGGCGTCGGCCAGTTCGAGCGCGGAGCGGAGTTCCTCGAGGTAGAGCCCGGACTCACGCGCCATGTTGACGTACTGCGCGCCCTGGCCGGGGAATACGAAAGCGGTCTGCGGCGCGGTGGTCGGCGTCTGCAGATTGAGTTTGATATGTGGCGGCAACGGTTTCTCGCCGTTGTCGCGCAGGCGTGCCAGTACCGTATCGAGGTCGCGGCGCAGTTGATCGAGATTGTCCGCCGCGATGGCCAGGCTGGCGGTGCCGCCAGCCTTGGACTGTGCGCCGCGCGCCAGCATCAGCGCCAGCTCTCCCGGCACGATGCGGCTGCCCTCGGCGATCCACCCGCGGGCGCGTTCGACGTCCTTGGTCAGCGCCGCGGCGTCGGCGGCGCGGAACAGATACAGCTCGGTCGGCCACTGACGTTCGCCGAGATCGCTGGCGACACCGTCGCGGTATTCCTCCAGCACGGCGTGGAAATTGGTGCCGCCGAATCCGAAAGCCGACACCCCGGCACGGCGCGGATGATCCGGATGCGCCAGCCACGGGCGCGCTTCCTTGAGCAGGTACACCGGCGACTGCGCATCGGCGATGGTGTCGATCGGGTTCGATACGCCGTGATGCGCCGGCAGGACCCGGTGATAGAGCGACAGCGCGACCTTGATCAGGCCGGCGACGCCGGCACTGGCCTTGGTGTGGCCGATCAGCGTCTTGACCGATCCGAGTGCGACGCTCTTCGGCGCCGCGTTCTCGGCGCTCAGTGCACGGGTGATGGTCTGTGCCTCGGCGCGGTCGCCCACCGCGGTGCCGGTGCCGTGGGCTTCTGCCAGCCCCAGCGTGACCGGCGAGAAGCCGGCCTTGCGGTAGGCGCGCTGCAGTGCGCGCACCTGGCCTTCGGGGCGGGGCGCAGTCAGGCCCAGCGCCTTGCCATCGCTGGATCCGGCGACGGCCTTGATCACCGCATAGATGCGGTCGCCGTCGCGTTCGGCGTCGGCGAGGCGCTTGAGCGCCACCACGGCAAGGCCTTCGCTGATGGCGATGCCGTCGGCGCTCTGGTCGAAGGTCTTCGGCGTGCCGGTCGGCGACAATGCCTGGGTCTTGGAAAAGCACAGGAAGCCGAATGGTGACTGCACCGTGTCGATGCCGCCGGCCAGCACCATCGAACTGCGGCCGGATTCGAGTTCGCCGACCGCCAGGCTGATCGCCGCGAGCGACGACGCGCAGGCTGCGTCGACGGTGAAGTTGACGCCGCCGAAATCGAGACGGTTGGCGACGCGGCCGGCCGCGACGTTGAGCAGGGTGCCGGCGAAGGACTCCTCGGTCCACTCCGGCAGGCGATCCCAGACCTCGTCGGAGATGTTCTCGACGAAGCGCGGCAGCTCGGCACGCACGCCGTACTGCAGGCCGAGGTCGCCGAGTCCGCCGCCGGCGCCGAGGATGATCGACGTCGTTTCGCGGTCGAAACCGCCTTCGGCGTAGCCGGCATCGTCGATGGCACGGCTGGCGACTTCCAGCGTCAGCAGCTGCATCGGGTCGATCGATTTCATCGAGCGCGGCGGGATGCCGAAGCGCATCGGGTCGAAGGCGATTTCGTCGAGGAAACCGCCCCAGCGCGAATAGACCTTGTCGCGCGTCTTGCGGTCCCCGTCGAAGTACTGCTGCCAGTCCCAGCGGGTGGCCGGGACTTCGCCGAACGCGGTGATCTTGTGAACGATGTGCGACCAGTAGTCGTCGGCGTTGTCGGCCTTCGGCAGCAGCGTGCCGATGCCGACGATGGCGACGTCGGCCGGTTTGGCGGCCTGACTGCGGCCCGCACGGGCCTCGGCGAGCGCATCGAGCAGTGCCTGGCCGTCGTGGCAGACGCTGCTGTGCAGGGTTTCGATGCTGACCGCCTGATCCCGCAGCGTGGCGACCTGACCGATCATGTACATGCCTTCGGTCAGTTGCTGCTCCGGCGCAATGGCCACGATCTTGCCATCGGCGTCGCGATCGACGCCCTTGGATGCGACGCGCAGGCGGCCCAGGTTCAGATCCTCGAGAATGTCGCGGATCTCTTCGGCGCTCTTGCCTTCGCCGATCAGGCGCTTGCGGGTGTCGTAGAAATCGTGGGCGAACTTGGTGTCGACGCAGCGGGTTGCGTGTCCCGGGCCGGTCTCCAGATTCATCGTGTGCCGGCACCGCAGGGCTTCGTCCTGGAAGCCCTGCACGACGGCGCCGGTGGCGACGATCTCGTGCGTGAACAGGTAGGCCGTACCCATCAGGGCGCCGACCTTCATGCCGCGTGCCGCCAGCGGGGCGGCCATCGCCGCGACCATCGCTGCCGACGTCGCGTCGTGGATGCCGCCGGCAAACAGGACGTGCGTCTTGGCCTCTTCTCCGGCCGGCACGTTCGCGAGCAGGACCTCGATCATCTGCTCCCACATCGGGAAGCTGGCGAGCGGGCCGATGTGACCACCGCATTCGCGGCCTTCGAAGACGAAGCGGCGCGCGCCTTGCTCGAGGTACATCTTCAGCAGGGCAGGGGCCGGCGCGTGAATATAGGCCGGAATGCCCCGGCTCTCGAACTCGGCGGCCTGATCGGGGCGGCCGCCGGCGATCAGCGCGTAGTCCGGCTTGCACTTCCAGATTTCGGCGCACTGCTCTTCGCGCAGTGCGTGCGGAATGAACCCGAGCAGCCCGACGCCCCAGGGCTTGTCGCCGATACGGGCCCTGGTCTGCTCCAGCATCTGCGCGACCTGCGGACCGCGCATCAAGGCCAGCGCCAGGAACGGCAGCGCCCCGCCTTCGGCCACCGCGACCGCGAAGTCCGGGCTGTCGGAGACACGGGTCATCGGGCCCTGGCACAAGGGGAAACGGGTGCCGTGCGAGGCGGCGAGCGGTCCACCCTCGTCGATGAAATGCAGCTTGGCGGCCTGTTCGGCCTGCTGGGATGACGCCCGCCGCACCGCCTGCATCAAGCGGGCGACCGTCCGGTAACGCTGGCGATAGGTGCCGGCGAGGCCGATGGCCTGACCCAGTGGCAGGGCCAGGGTGTCGTCGGTGCTCCAGCCGATCGAAGCGCTGAGGTCACGCACCCATTCGTCCGCGGACTGGCCGCCGCCTTCCGCGGTCCGGGTCTTTTCCTCGATCGCCTTCAGGGCCGGGGATCCGGGGCGGACGTAGATGCGGCAGGGCCGCCCGATGAGTTCGCCCAGCAAGCGGGTTTCAGCGCCATTGAGGCGTGCGAGCTCATCCTTCTGGGATTCGGGCAGCGGCGACTCGGCAAGCAGCAGCAGGGCATCGTCAAGGACGATGCCGGCGGCTCCAGCGATGCGACAGGCAGCGGCACCGTGGACACCGACGCCGCCCTGCAGATAGATCGGCAGCCGGGTCTGGCCGCGCAGTTTCTGCAGCATGATGTAACTGGTGTTCTCGCCGACCCATCCGCCGGCCTCGTGCCCCCTGAGCATCAGGCCGTCGCACTGCCCGGTGGCTGCCGCGGCATCCTCGGGCGTCGTGATCTCGGCCAGGCAGCGGTCCTGCGGGCGCAGGCCGACACTGGCGCGCAGCTCGGGCAGGGTCGCGACCGGCGCGCTCAGCACGAGCGTCAGTGCCCGTGCGCCTGCTTGCTGAATCAGGGACTTGGCCAGTTCGGCCTGATCCGGGGTGATTCTCAGGCCGATGCGGGCATCGGTGGCCTCGCACAGCCGGGCAAAGTTGTCGCGGACCTTGTCATGGTCACGGCTGAACTGCAGATCCAGCAGGCCAATGCCGCCGGCGCGGGCGGTTGCCAGTGCCAGACCCGGATGGCCGAGATCGGCGGGTGCGTTCCCCAGAATATCGAATGTTTTGTCGTTCACCTTTACCGCTCCCATGAAGCGCGCGGCGGCCTCCCAGTTGCGGCCGCGCAGGGGTCGTTACTTTTTCCGGCCTTCCAAGAACGGTACTTCGAGTACCTTTTCGTGAACGATCGGGCCGTGGCCAAAGAAGCCACCCTCTCCGAAACATTCGCCATGATCGGCCGTGATGATGAAATGGGTGTTGCTCGGCGCCTTGCTGATCAGCGCGTCAAGGACCTGGTCAACATATTCGACGGTCTTGATCTGCTGCTGATGCAGCATCTTCATCTGATCGTCGTCGAAAAAGCGGTCATCGACCTCCTTTCCGAGGTCATCGTCCATCCGCTTGAATACCCCGTGAACGCCCGAGATATGCGGCAGGCTGCCGGGCTCGAGCATGTACGGGTAGTGGGTTTCGCCGAGGTTGAGAAAGTGAAAGCTCGGCTCGTCCTCGTCGAATTCGATCTCGTCGACCATGCCGGCGAAATCGTTGTGGTTGCCCATCAGCTTGTAGTCGTCGAAATGGCGATTGAGGTGGCTCAGCGGATTGAGCACCGGCAGCGAAACCCGCGCGACCGTGCGATAGCCCTCATCCTGCAGCACTTTCGGCAGCGACAGATTCGGGACGAAGCTGCTGAATGACAGGCCGTCAATGCCCAGGCGGTCGACCCATTTGACGAAGTCCTTCTTGTAGACCTCCGACGCGAATACGCCCTGCGGGTTCTCGTGCGGGATCATCCCCATCAGATAGGTGTAGTGGGAGGGCGACGTCCAGGACGCGTACGAGTAGCGCGCAGAACCCGCGCCGATGCGGTCCATGTTCGGGGTCTTGGCGGCGGCGTAGCTGTCGAAGCGGCAGCTGTCCATGATGATGAAGACAAGGTTGTTACTCATCGGATCGAGGGTATGGTGCGTGGCGAGGGGAATGGGGAAAGTCGATCCCGGAACCGAGCGCGAGCGGCGCTCGAGCGACGTCGGTTCCGGAGCGAGAGCTGATCGGGGATTACCGCATCAAGGGGAGGCAGGCGGGCAAATCGTCAGGCAAGTCACAGCAATGTTTGGACCACATTCATGTCAGCAAAAGTCGGCATTTGGTCGGAATTTCTGAACGGAGTGTCAGAATGCCGCTGTAGGAATATCACAGCGGCCGTGGGGGTTCTGTCAGAAAATCACCCTTCATTTCCTTGACATGAGACGGGCGTCACTTCGAGTGGCCGACATCGAAGAGGCTGTGGTCCTCCAGGCGCAGCGCGCTGAGCCGACCGCCCCAGATATAGCCTGTGTCCAGGCCCCATACGGACCATTCGGGCCATGCGATACGACCCAGTGACGACCAGTGTCCAAATACGACATTTTGTGTCCGGGTCTTCCTTCCCGGCGCCATGAACCATGGCAGCAACTCCGCGGACTGTGATCCCGGAGGGCCCTTCTGGCGGAATTCGAAGCGCCCGTCGCCAGTGCAGTAGCGGGCCCGGGTCAGGCAGTTGATGGTGAAGCGGCGACGCTCCACCGGTGCGAGTCCGGTGCGCCAGGTATCCGGTTGATTCCCGTACATTTTGTTAAGGAATGTCGCCGCATGGCGATCGTCGCGCAGGGTTCGTTGCACCTCGTCCGCCAGTTCCAGGGCATCCTCCAGCGACCATTGCGGCGCGAGGCCTGCGTGCACGATCAGCGTGTCGGAGGCCGTGTGAAGGTGTGCGAGGGCGCGGTGGCGCAGCCAGTGCGCGAGTTCGTCGCGGTCCGGTGCGATCAGGATCGGGTGCAGATCGGGGCCGGCATGTCCATGTCCGTGCAGGAGTGCCAGCAGGTGCAGGTCGTGATTGCCCAGGACCGTGGTGGCGCTATCTCCGAGACGCTTGATGAAGCGGAGTGTCTGCAGGGACTCCGGTCCGCGCGCCACCAGATCTCCGGTGAAAATCACATGATCGCGAGCAGGATCAAATCGGCAGATGTCGAGCAGGCGCTGCAGGGCACTGAGACAACCCTGAATGTCCCCGATGACGAACGTCGACACGAAACGGCTCCAGCGGTCCACCTGAATGAGATTGCAGATCGATAACCGACAAACGGTAGCGTTGCACGCATTCGTTTGCTTTGACGCTATCGCGCTGCAACACCATAGTATGCGCACGGGCGAGGTGTTGTCCGGGTACGACTTTCAGGAGTGGCTTCGATGATTTCGATGGTTAAGACATGGATCGAATTTCTGCGCAATGAGGAAGGCGCCAGTGCCGTGGAATATGGCCTGATCATCGGCCTCATCGCGGTGGCGCTGATTATCATTCTGACGACGTTGGGAACCGACCTCGGTGGCCTTTTTACCAAGGTTTCCGGTGAGGTGACCAAGGCGGCTGGCACGGGTGGAACCTGACAATAGGGTCCGGCTCGCGCATGGATGCTGATCGTTAAGCTGCTGCTGACGGGGTGGGCGGCCGCGGTTGCGGCCGCAGACCTGAGGCATCGACGAATCCCGAACTGGCTGCAGGGCGTCGCGCTGCTGCTGGTTGCGGGTTGCTACTGGGCTGCCGGGACGGGCCCGGTAGAGAATGGGATGGTTTCCGGTGTAGTGGCGGCCATTATTGGCTTTGCGGCGCTACTGCCGGGATATTGGCTTCGAGTGCTGGGGGCGGCTGACGTCAAGTTGGCGGT
Source organism: Nevskiales bacterium (assembly GCA_028698335.1). Lineage (GTDB taxonomy): Bacteria > Pseudomonadota > Gammaproteobacteria > Nevskiales > Nevskiaceae > Solimonas. The sequence goes on from JAQVDP010000003.1 coordinate 57,469, forward strand.
CGTCGTCGGGTTTACGCTCGGGACGCCGCTAACGGTCGAGTGGCTGCTGTTCAGTGCCGCGACCCTTGGGTTGGTATCACTCGCGTGGATCGTTGGCCGTCGAGCTCGGAGGAATGGTCCGGCGGCAGGTTCAGTCAGCACGCTGCATCAACGCGTGCCGGCTGGAGCGGTGATGATGCCGGTCTTTGCGTTGATGCTGTGGACAGGATCCTGGATAGAAGTGGCGCATGGAACGTGAACTCGAATCGACTGCAGGCGGGGCCGCGGGGCCGCACCGGTCCCGGGGCGCGGCGACGGTCGAGTTCGCATTCGTCTTTCCGATCCTGTTCCTGCTGGTCTACGGGGTGATCGTCTACTCCTACGTCTTTGTTCTGCAGCAGTCGATGACCTATGCGGTGCAGTTGGCGGCTGACGCTGCGGTGAAGGTGGATCCGAAGGCGGAGGACGCCAGTGCCTTGCGGGCGGCCGCGGTCCGGCAGACCGTTGTGTCGGCGTTGTCCTGGTTGCCCGAGGGGCAACGGCAACGGGTCATCGGTACCGGCGGCGAGCGTGTCATCATCGAGTCATGCCCGGCGGGCGCCGCCGATTGTCCCAGCGACAGTAGTGCGTTGCGGTTGACCCTTCGGTTCAACCTGAGATCGCCGGATCTGTTCCCGGTTCTGGACCTGTACATCGTCGGACGAGTGCCGCCGCTACCCGAATCACTGAGCGCCACGGCAATCGTCAGGATCTGAGAAAATCAACAACTTGGGTGATGGGGCCCGCAGGAGGGCGTAATGAGCAGTACGGCACTCAAAGTCATTGCGGTGGTTTCCGTGCTGGTGGCGGTGATCCTGGCGGTGGTCGGCTATCGCGTCAGCCAGGACTTCGCCGAACGTGCGGAGCAGGCCCAGGTACAGGTTCAGCAGCAGCAGGTCGAGCAGGTCCTGGCGGTCGTGGCGCTGAAGTCGCTGGCGGCTTACAAGGCCATTCCTCGCGACGCGGTCGCGCTGGTTCCGGTTTCGGTCGAGCCGGCCGATCCCTACACCAATCTCGAGGACGTCGTCGGCAAGGTGCCGCTGGTGGACATCGATGCCGGTGCACCTGTCACGCAGCGTTATTTCAAGGAAGGCAATGTCCTGGCGCGCATCATCCCGCCGAAACACCAGGCGGTGTCGGTCGAGGTCAGCGATGTCATTGCGGTCGGAGGTTTCGTCAGACCCGGCGACATCGTCGACGTCCTGCTCTACATCCGTGGCGGCGGCGATCAGAAATCGCAATCGAGAGTCCTGCTCAAGGACGCACGGGTCCTCGCGTACGAGGAACGCATCATCGACCGCCCCGAGGGACTCAAGGACGAGGACGAGAAGCGGCGCGCGCGCGTCCGCACCGCGGTGATCGCGGTCCCGGAGGATGACACCACGCGACTGATGCTGGGAGCAAGTGTCGGAGAACTGCGTCTGGCCCTGCACAGCCAGAGTATCGAGCTGGCGCAGGGAGAGGACGGCGAAGGTCTTCCCGTGGCAGATGCCGCCGTGGCAGCGAGCGCCGACAAGAAGGTTCCGGACAAGGCGATCAGTCTGGATGAGCTGGCCCGGATCAAACCTCCGCCGTCCCGTAAGGTCGTGGTGCGGCCGCGCGTGCAGATCGTGCGGGGAACTGCAAGTGAAACCGTGACCATCAAATAAGGCTGAGCCATGAATAAGGTCCTGATTCGGATATGGGTGGCAGTTGGAATGCTGGCGATGGCGCCGCTCGCCGGTGCCGTCGCGCCGGGGGACGTGATCCTCGTTGAGCAGAACACGCATCGCCTGCAGCGTGCCGATGGTGAGGTGTCGCGAGTCGCCGTCGGCAATCCGGCAATTGCGGACGTCAATGTGATCAACCGCCGTGAAGTGTTGATCACCGGCAAGGCGCTCGGTGTGACCAGCCTGATGATCTGGTCGAAGGGCATGACGGCTCCGCGGGAATACCGGATCCGTGTCGGCGCGGTGAAGGATCCGGTGAAGGTTGCGGTTCCCGATCCGGAACTGTCGCGTGCTGTCATCGACGAGGGCCGCAGTCTGTCCGGACAGCTGCCCAATCTACTGGCGCATCGGCGCGCGAAGGTTGCGACACAGCTGCCGGCGGACGGGCAGGTGAGTGACCGCAGCGCGGTCGCGCTCGAGACCCAGGTCATGACGCAGGTCAAGATCTCGGACATCAGCCGCTCGACGCTGCAGAAGTACGGCCTCAATTTCCTGGTCAACCGCGGGACCACGGGCGCCGTACTGTCCCCGGGAGGGTTCACCAGCGCGACGCGCGGTGCGTCGGGTTACGAAGTCAATGCGTCCGATGGTATCGCGGCGCCGATCAGCGATGCGTTCAATCTGATTGTCGGGGACGGCAGCAAGAACATCCTCGGTGTGTTGAGCCTGCTGGAAAGCAAGGGGCTTGCGCGCACGCTGGCCGAGCCGAGCCTGGTCTCGACGAGCGGCCAGACCGCCAGTTATCTGGCCGGCGGCGAATTTCCGGTGCCGGTCAGTCAGGGTGGTGCCACCGCCGGCGGCATTTCGGTGCAGTACAAGGAATTCGGCGTGCGCCTGACGATTGCGCCGACCATTCTGGCGCGTGACCGGATCGCGCTGAAGGTGGCGCCCGAGGTCAGCGATCTCGACTTCACGGCCGGGATCCAGATTGGCGGCGTGTCGGTGCCGGCGTTGCGTGTCCGGCGGACGGACACCACGGTCGAGCTGGGCGACGGCGAGAGCTTTGTGATTTCCGGTCTGGTCAGCAGCAATCTGACCAACAACGTCGACAAGGTGCCGTGGCTGGGAGACGTGCCGGTACTGGGCGCACTGTTCAAGGCCACGAGCATCGAACGCGAGGATCGTGAGCTGATCATGGTCGTGACTCCGCATCTGGTCAGGCCGCTGGCCCGCGACGCCCGCCTGCCGCCGTTGCCGGGGTCGCACTACGACGACTATCGTCCGAGTGCCGCGCAGGTCTTCTTCATGGAGTCCGGCGACTTCGAATCCGGTTTCAGCCGTTAGAATCCGCATCCAATTCCAACAACAGCGGACTACGCCATGAAGACGCAGGCAATCGTCGTCGCGGATGATCCCGTTTACCTCAGCTGGCTGGAAAATGCAGCCGGGCAAAGCGCAGACTTTTCGCTGATTCGCCCCCTCGATGCCGAGGACCTGATCGAGCGGGTGCAGATGCTCGGCCGGGTCGACGTCGCCTTCTTTCAGTTCGAGCCCGGAAATCTCGACGCTCGCATCAGCATGATGGAGCGTCTGGCCGAGCGGATGCCGGATCTGCCCTTGGCCGGCTTGGGCGCCGACAGCAATCCGGACGTGGTCTTGGCTGCAATGCGTGCAGGCGCCCGCGACTTTCTCGTGCTGCGCCGCGACGAAGGGGATGTCACGGCGCTGCTCAACAAGCTGCTGCGACGGATGACGCCTGCCGCGCGCACGACTCAGAAGCAGGGGCAATTGTTTGCCGTCTTCGCGGCCAACCCGGTCGACTCGATCGCATTCGTCGCCGAGCATCTGTCCCTGGCGCTGATCGAAAGCCTGCCGAAATCAGAAACCGTGCTGTTGGTGGACGTCGCGGCGCCGGCGGGTGCGGCCGCGATCTTTCTCAACATCAACCAGTCGTACAGCGTGCTGGATGCGATCAACGACGTGTACCGGTGTGATCAGACGCTGGTGGAAACGGCGTTCTCGAAACATGCCAGTGGCCTGTATCTGTTGAGCCTGCCAGAGGATCTTGTCGGGCAGCCGCAGGCCAATTTCGAGGAATTCGTCAATCTTCTGCAGGTGCTGCGGGGCCTGTTTTCCTGCGTCGTCGTCTCGTTCGACGGGCATCTGCCCCTCGACACGATGGCGGGCATCGTCACCCAGGCGGACCGTTCGGTGCTGTTGTCGGATCAGTCGATCATCAAGTCGCGGCACAGCAAGTACCTGCTGCGGGCGCTGCGTCTCGAGGACTGCCCGCTTGATCGTACAGCGCTGATCGTGGACAACTACCGGCACCGTCTCGGACTGGAGCCGGACAACCTCGCCGAGATTCTGGATCTGCCGCTGCTCGGAACGCTGGCGGCCAGCAACGGCAATGCGCGCATCCAGGCGATGAATGCGGGCGAGTCGATGTTCGTGGTCGCACCCAAGGACCCGTTCTGCGCCAGTATCCGCAGTCTGGCGGGAACGCTGCTCGGTGGTCATGCCAAGATGGAAGCCGCTTCACAAGGCGTGTTCGGCCGGCTGTTCGGATGATGCACAGGGGATGATCGCATCGTGAATGCCGGCGACCCTCAGATCACCCGCTTTCGGCTGTCCGACCAGTACCAGCAGCTCAAGGCCAGTTTTCATCGTCATCTGATTCAGCAGATCGAGGAACGCAACCTCGATATCGATCGCTGGGATGGCGACAAGATCGAGCGTTTCGTCACCGAGCAGATGCGCCGCTATGTCGTCGAGCAGCGGCTGCCGGTCAATCAGCGCGAGTCCGAAGCACTGGCGCGGGATGCGCGGGACGAGTTGATGGGCTACGGCCCGATCCAGGCGCTTGTCGACGACGATACGGTCAATGACATCGTCGTCAACGGTCCCAACACCGTATTCGTCGAGCGATCCGGATTGTTGAGCAGCGTGCCGGTACGCTTCTTCAACGATGCCCATGTCGTGAGGGTCATCCAGCGGATCCTGGCGCCGATCGGACGCCGTGTCGATGAGTCGACGCCGATGGTCGATGCACGTCTGCCCGATGGGTCCCGTGTCAATGCCGTGATTCCGCCGATCGCGCTCGACGGGCCTTGCGTCTCGATCCGCAAGTTCAGAAAGCAGCCGCTGACCGCCGAGGATCTGGTCCGCGGGGGATCGTTGAGTCAGGCCGAACTCGACTATCTGCGGGATCGCGTCGTCAATCGCACCAACCTGATCGTGGTGGGCGGAACCGGCTCGGGGAAGACGACCTTCCTCAACATGCTGTCGCTCTGGATTCCGGAGGGCGAGCGCATCATCACCGTCGAGGACGCGGCCGAGCTGCGGTTGACGCATTCGCATGTCGTGCGTCTTGAGACGCGCCCGCCCAACCTGGAGGGACAGCGTGCGGTCAGCGCCCGAGATCTGGTGCGCAATGCGCTGCGCATGCGTCCCGACCGGATCATCGTCGGCGAGGTGCGCGGGGACGAGGTGCTCGACATGCTCCAGGCAATGAATACCGGGCACGACGGCTCGATGACGACGCTGCATGCCAACACCTGCCGCGACGCCGTCCATCGTCTGGAACTGCTGGCCGGCTTTGCCGGCTATACCGGCAGCGAGGTGACGTTCCGCGGGCAGGTCGCGTCGGCCATCCAGTTACTGGTGCATGTCAGTCGTCTGAAAGGCGGCGAGCGCAGGGTGATGTCGATCACCGAGATCCTGGGTGCGAGCGGACATAAAGTCCTGATGCGGGATGTCTTCCGCTACGACGCCGAGCGTGGTGTGCACGTCGACTGCCGGGAGAACATCTGATGGCGATCTACCTCCTGTTCGTTGTGGCCGTCGTTCTTGCGGGTGTCGCAATCTGGCTGTTCGCGCGTGCCGGGCAGCGCGAGCGGGAGGAAGAAGTCCTGCTGCGCCTGCGGGCGATGGGGGGCGAGGAAGCCTCGGCATACGGCCTTCAGACCGCGGGATCGCAGGTGGCCAATCCGGTCCTGCGATGGGCCTGCCATCTGGTCTGGCGCACCGGTGCGGACTTGTCGTCGGGCGCAGTGGGGCGGATTCTGCTGGTGGTCGTGTTGTTGATTCCCGCCGCGATCGCACTGTTCGGCCTGTTCGGGGGGGTGTCCATCGTATCGATTCTGATCGCGTTGGGATGGGGGTATCTGACGCGGCTGGGCGCCCGCCGCCGCAGCCAGATCGTCGAGCAGTTGCCGACCTTCTTGGAGAGCGTGATCCGGGTCCTGTCCGCCGGCAACACGCTGGACGAGGCGTTGTCGTCGGCGGCGCGCGAGAGCCCGGATCCGATCAAGCCGCTGTTCCTCAGTGTCAGCCGTCAGGTCCGGCTGGGGGCGCCGGTCGAGTCGGTGTTGCTGGAGATGGCAGAGATCCACCGATTGCGTGAGCTCAAGGTGATGGCATTGGCGTCGGCGATCAACCGGAAGTACGGAGGCAGCCTGCGGAACGTGCTGCGGAGCCTGATCCAGGCGGTGCGCGCGCGGGACATGGCGGCGCGCGAGCTGCGGGCGCTGACCGCAGAGACGCGTTTCTCGGCGCTGTTGCTGTCGATCATTCCGGTCGGTTTGATGGCGTTCATCTTTGCCCAGAATCCCGGCTACTACCAACAGATGTGGGCCGATGCAGCGGGGCGGGCGTTGCTGATCGGGTCGGTGTTGATGCAGGTCGCCGGGGTGTTCGTGATCTTCCGCATGATGCGGTCGACCGAGGATGCCTCATGAACGCACAAGTGTTCGGATTGATGGTGGCCGCCACGATCATCATTGCGATTGTGGGCGTCGGGGCAATGATTCTGTTGGCCGTTCGCGGTCATGATCGTGCGCGGATTCGGCGCCGCCTGAATCCGGAAGCCGAAGCGGTCCCCGGCTTCGACGAGGCCGAGGAGGCGCCGGTCCTGTCGTCCATCGCGCGTGGCGGGCGGGCGATCGAAGGCGTCGTCGACAGCGAGGGCGAGAGCGGGCGTCTGATGATTCAGGCCGGATGGCGAAGCACCGAGCGCCGGCTGATGTGGTATGCGTTTCAGGGGCTGTTGCCCGTTGTGATGGGCGCGCTGGTCATCGCGTTTGCGGTGTTCGGGGAAGCCAAGAACAAGACGATGCTGTTGCTGCTGCTGGTGATTGCCGCGGCCATCCTGTCGTTTCTGCTGCCGCGCTGGATTCTGCGTGGCCTCGCGTCGTCGCGTCAGCAGCGCATCAAGAACGAAGTGCCGCTGTTCATCCATTTGCTGGTGCTGTTGTTCGAAGCGGGCCTGTCGGCGCGGCAGGCGCTCACCAGTCTGGTGCGCGAGGGCAGCGGTGTACTCCCCGAGTTGGGCCGTGAACTGGAACTGGTCATCCGTCAGCTCGATGCGGGGGCCGAAACCGGCGAGGCGCTCAAGAATCTGTCCGAAGCGATCGACGTCGATGACCTCGGGACCGTTCTTGCGGTGCTGCGGCAGGTCGATCGCTATGGTGGTGAAGTCCGTGAGCCGCTGCTCGAGGCCCTGGATGTGATCGAGGAGCGGCGCAGTCTCGATTTGCGTGAGCGAGTCAACGTGATGTCCGGTCGGATGACGGTGGTGATGGTGCTGTTCTTCTTTCCGGCATTGCTGATCTTCGTAGCGGGCCCGGCGTTCGTCTCCGTGCTGCGTGCTCTGGGAGAGATCGGCGGTGGTTAGCCTCCGGACGCAGGTGATCGCCCGCGTGGCGTTGATCGCGACGGGCCTGCTGGCCGGTGCCTGTGCGATGCCACAGCCGGTGAACCCGACTGCGGGGGGGGATCGCCCCCGGAATCAGGTCGACAATCCGATCGACAAGGAGGTCTACCTCGATCTGATTCGGTCGATGCTCGATCAGCGGCAGTATTACGCGGCGTTGGCGCACGTCCAGGAACAGCGGCGCTTGGGTGGTGGTGCGGCGCAGTTGGATTACCTGGAGGCCGAGGCGCAGCGCCAGCTCGGGCAGACTGCGGAGGCGGATCGCCTGTACCGCGGCCTGTTGCGGGGAGAACTGTCGGGCGAGGCCTATCACGGGCTGGGCCTGTTGTATGCACGGACGCAGCCGAAACAGGCTCTGGTCTATCTGAAGGAAGCGGCGCGCCGACGGCCCACAGATGCCGAGATCCGCAACGACTACGGCTATGCGTTGTTGCGGGTGTCGCAATACGATGCGGCGTTGCCGGAGCTGGCGACGGCGATCGAGCTTGCGCCGGAGTTCGAGACGGCGCGGAACAATCTGGTGCTGCTGATGATCCTCAGGCGCGATGAGGCGTCGGTCAGCAAGATCGTGACAGAGTCCGGCATCCCGCCGGCAACCGTGGAGCGCTTGCGCCGACAGGCCGCAGGCTTGCAGGCTCGCGCAGCGCAGTCGAGGAGGTGAACGTGAAACAGACAGTGCGATTGGTCAGTGCGGCAGTGCTGGTCGGAGGATGGGCGCTTCCGCTGATGGCGCAGGAACCGGCCGCGGAGCCGCGGATTGGCGATCAGACGCGCCAGTGGCTCGAACTGCAGCAAAGCGGCAATGCGTCATTGGGGGCGATCCGTCCGATGCCCGGCGACGTGGCGGACAAGGTGTACGAACGTTACCTGAAGAGCTTCGAGGAACCGATTCCGCAGCAATTCGATCGCGAGAGCTTCGTCAGCGATACCGGCGGGTCTTGATGATCGGTGGGGGGGCTCGTCGGCAGCGCGGAGCGGTCGCCGTCACGGTGGCGGTGGCGATCGGCGCCTGCCTGATCGCCGTTGCGTTGGTGATCGACATCGGGCGACTCTACAGCGCCCAGCGGCAGCTGGAGCAGCTTGCAGGAATCGCGGCATTGGACGCCGCGCGCGTCACGGGGGGGTGCATGGGGCTCCCGGACGATCCGGCCTTTGCCGCGTTCAGCGAGGCCGATGCCAGTGTTCGGCGCAACCTGGCGGGCAGCGGAGTGCCCGTCAATATCGCTTCGGTCCGCGTGGGAAGCGAGGTCCGGGCCAGCGACGGCCATCGCTATTTCAGCACGGTACCTGCCGACAGCCATGCGGTCGAGGTCGTGTTGTCCCGGCCGGCGCCGGCCCGGATCATCCCGATGATGGACAACGGTGCCGGCGACCGCCGCTTGGTGGCATCCGCTGCCGCGCAGTCGAGACCGACCGCAACGGTCCACATCGGCACCCGCCTGGCGGAGTTCGATCCAACCTTCCTGAATCGGTTCCTCAGTGAGGCGCTGGGTGGCACTGTCGACATCGCGGCGGTTGGGTACACCAGCCTGTTCGAGGCCAACGTTCCGTTGGAGGCGATCCTGGATGCGCTTGGCCCGGGGTCGCCAAGCGACGTGTTCGAGCAGACCGTGTCGGTCGCCGACATCCTGACCGCCGTGGTCGACGCCCTCGCCAACACGGCTGACGCGACCGCTGTCGCGGCAGCGTCGCAGATCGCCGATGCCGTTTCATCGACCGCGACGGTGACGCCCGCGCAGTTGGTCGGGATCGAACAGAACCTGGTCAATGTGCTCAGTGGAACCTTGATCAATGCAGGCCAGCTGACGCTGGCCGCCGCCGCCGCTGCCAGCAGCTCGCCGGTCATCGAGGTGCTGTATGGTTTGCCGCCACCGTTCGGAAACAGCGAGTTCCGCATTCGCCTGATCGACCCCGGTGAGCAGGTGCCGTTGACGCCGGGTCAGGAAGTGGCGCCCGATGGGACGCCGAACTATGCGTCGACGGCGCAGGGCTTGGTGGAGGCGACGCTCGGCTTTCGTCTGGATGTTCTCGACACCGAAGTCGTGCTGCCGCTTTGGCTCGAAGTGGCGCAGGCGACCGCGCGGGTGGATGACATCGAATGTGCGCGAGAGGGGGTGCCCGAAGACACGGTCGTGATCGACGCGCGGACCAGCCTCAGCCGTGTCGGTATCGGTCGTTTCGACGATATCAGCCGTCCGGAGCCGCAGCCGGAGCCGGCGCCGATCATCGACGCCGATTTCAGCGGTGGCGTGCTCGGGATCCCGGTGCCGGTCCATATCCGCGTGACGGCAGCCGCCTACACGGACGTGCCCAGCGAGCGGCGGCGGTTGCCGTTTACATCGCCCTTTGAACCACAGGAAATCGGCGGATCGCTGGAACTCGGGCAGGCATTGGCGAGCCTGCCCGAGTCGATCGAGTTGCAGGTGGATATCGTGCCGGCCGGCACGGACGGTGGGCTGCTGGCCGGTACCGTGAATGCCGCGCTGCAGTCGACGATCGACGTGGCCAAGCCGCTGTTGGAAGCGGCATTGCGGAATCAGCTGGCGGATCTGTTGTTGCCGGCGGGCGATGAGCTGACGCGCCGTGTTCTCGGTAGTATCGGATTGAGCGTCGGCAACGCCGAGGTCGATGTGATCGAGGTTGTCGCCAAGGAACCCTACATATTTACCCGATAGAAGAGGTGTGATTGCCATGCGCCCCGAATCCTGGCGTATGGACAGACTACGGTGGATGACTGGATTGGCGGGCCTTTGCGCGCTGCTGATGGCCGGTCAGGGCGGGTATTGCCTGTCACGCGTGTTCATGTCGCAGCACATCCTGGACCACGCATTCGTCGGGCAGCAAGCAGAGCGCGAGATTTCCGCGGCGTTGCTGGAAGGGCGCGGAAGCGGGGTATTGCGATCGGTGCTCGCCGGCTTGTTGCAGCGCGGTGAGCTGGGGCTCAATTCCCTGGCGGTGCACGACTCCGAAGGGATTTTGCTGAGTCGGGTCGGGGTGCTCGAGTCGTTCCATCTTCCTGTCGTGCCGGAGGCGCTGCAGGATCGTGCGCGTGACCTGTTTTACGACCTGATCGGCAGCGCTGGAACACGTCGGTTGTATTCGCCCGAGCATCGATTGCTGGGGCAGGTGGACTACACGATTGCGCCGGGGGCAGTCGAGGGTGTGCACGAGGCTGCGAACGAGACCCTGCGCTTGGTCGGCTGGACCTCCGCAGGTCTGGCGCTCCCCCTGCTTGCGATGTTCATGCTCGGCGTGCGACGGCAGCGACGCGAGGCGCCGTCCTGGTTGGTGCGAGCCGATCCGAGCGCGATGAACGGTGCGGATACGGCCGTGCCGGCGCCGGAGGAATTCAGAGCGCGTGCCGGCCAGGTCATGGATGCGCTCGAGTATGCGCTGATTCTGGCCGGACGCGATGGCCAGGTCCGGCACTGCAACGCGGTTGCGGAACGCCTGACAGGATGGCCCCTGCAGGACGTCAAGGGGCGGCCACTGTTCACGATGCTACACTTCGTCGATGCCGCGGGCTCGCCCATGCCCAGTCCGGCGGATGAGGTGATGCAGACCGGATCCCGTCTGCCGCCGACGCTGGTGCATCTGCGCAGTCGTTCCGGGGAGGTCATGCCGATCGAGCTGATGGCGAGTCCGTGGCGTAACCGCCAGGGCGGCACCGACGGTGTGGCGGTCCTGTTCCGGGACGCATCGCGGCAGGCCCGGGAAGCCGATGCGCTCAGACGCGAGGCGCGACTGTCGCAGGCGGTCGTCGACCATCTCGAGGAAGGTTTGCTGACAACCGATATCGCCGGGGTCGTGCGCTCGGCCAATGCGCGTGCACAGCGCATGTTCGGTTACCCGCGTGAGGAGCTGGTCGGCTCGACGGTGACCAAGCTGATGCCGGTTCCGTTTCTCAACACGCCCAGCGTCCGCATCTCGGACTACGTGGCGAATCGCCGTGCCACCGCCCATCTGCCGAAGGTGGTCGGATGGCGCAAGGACGCGACGACGTTTCCGGTCGAGCTCTGGGTTCAGCCGATGCGCGCCGACGGCGCCGAGGGGCTGGTCGTGGTGGTGCGCGACATCAGCGAACGTCTGCGCGGAGAGAATCTCGCCAGTCGTCTCGGTCGCCTGCTCGACAATGCGGCCGAGGAGATCTACATCTTTGATGCCCAGTCCCTGAACTTCCTTGAGGTCAACCGGGGCGCGCGCAGCAACCTCGGGTACAAGGCGGACGAGCTGGCGCGGATGACGCCGCTGGACATCAGCGCGGATCTCGAGGAGGAGGTCTTTCAGGCATATCTCTCCAAGCTGCGCGGAGGTGAGCAGGATCACCTGGTCTATCGTTGCCAGCACCGGCGCAGCGACGCGACGACTTATCCCGTCGAAGTCCGCCTGAACTTCTCGCGGCAGGAAGAGCCGCCGGTCTTCATGGCGATCGCCGCGGACATCTCCGAGCGGATCGCCGCCGAGGACAAGCTCAACCGGTTGGCTCACTTCGATGCGCTGACCGGCCTGCCGAACCGGGTGATGCTGTACGACCGGCTGCAGCAGGCCTTGCTGGCGACCGAGCGCGATCCAAGGTTGCTGGGCGTGTTCTTCCTCGATCTCGACCGTTTCAAGCAGATCAACGATCTGCACGGCCATGAGGCCGGCGATCAGGTTCTGAAGGCGGTCGCCGATCGCCTTGTGTCGACGATGCGACCGTCCGACACCGTGGCGCGGCTCGCAGGCGACGAGTTCGTGATTCTCGCGCCCGGGCTGCGCAGTCCGGACGATGCCGCCGCGTTGGCGCAGAAGCTGTTGGATCGCTTCGCCCAGCCCCTGGATCTGCCGGGACTGTCGATCACCAGCCGGCCGAGCATCGGCATCACTCTGTATCCGATCGACGACAGCGATCTGGAAGGTCTTTTGCGGCACGCCGACAACGCGATGTACGAGGCCAAACAGGCGGGGCGGGGCTGTTATCGGATGTTTTCGACGGAGGTCGATCCGGAGCGCCGTCGCCGGCTCGAACTCGAGCGGGAGATTCACGCGGGCGTGGCGCTCAATCAGTTCAGGCTCAAGGTGGCGCCGGCGGTGGCGAGCGACGGCCGCCCGGTCGCGTTGTTGACGAGCCTGAGCTGGCAGCATCCCCGGTATGGTGAGGTCTTGCAGACCGAGGTGCTGCAGGCTGCAGCGCGAGCCGGACTGGTCGCGGACATGGAGCTGTGGTTGATCTGCCAGGTCTGTGAGTATTTCGCGTCCGGTCCGGGGCGTGCTTCCGAGCTGCCGGCAGTCGTCTCGGTTTCCGGTTGGCAGCTGCGCGACCGCGAATTCGTCGCGCACGTGCTGGAGCTGCTGGACCGCTATCAGGTCAGCGGTGAGCGCCTGGTCCTGGCACTGACGCCGGACGGTTTCGTCGAGGCCAGAACCCGCCACGCCGATGCGCGCAAGCTGTTCGAAAGGGGGATGCGGCTGGGGCTGCGTGACTTCAACGTCTTTCCCGAACTCGACGACGAGCGGGCGCCGTGCCTGGCGCTGGTCGACGCCGGCGCGCGCGATGGATCCAGGGTGCTGGCGGAACTCGCCCGAACCTCGCCAGCGGAGATCAAGCTGATCGCGACCGGTTTGAGAGATGCCGACGCCGTTGCCGCGGCCACCGCGGCAGGCGCCCGCTATCTCGCCGGTACCGCGTTGGTTCCGGCCGAGGATCCGGACGGCGTCGCGCGCTGGCTGCAGGCGCAAAAATGAGGCGTCGTCAAGGACGCTGAGCAGACCTCTTTACGGCAGATGCAGCGCCAGTACGTCGCAATGAGCGCGCTGGACGATGTCTTCCTCGATGTGGCTGAACAGTGCCGCCAGACCGTGGCGGGGATGATGTCCGACCACGATCAGGTCGGCGCCGATCTCGGCCGCCGTGCGATGCGTCTCCGATGCGACGCTGCCGCTGACAACCCGCAGCTGGTCCAGCGTGACCTGGCACTGTGAGCAGAGCGCGTCGAGACGGGCGTGCGCCTGGTCCTGGAGCTGGGTCGCCAGGTCGGGTGGTGCGGCCATCAGGGCCTCTCCGGTTTCCAGCGGGATGTACTCCACGACGTGGATCGCCGAAAGCCGGGCGTCGAACTGCTGTGCAAGCTCCTTGGCACGCAGCAGGATGCGCTCGCCGTGTTCGTCCAACGCAATCGCCGCCAGCAGGTGCCGGTAGACCGCCATCGAGTATCCTCCGACTCGTGATGCGCCCAGTATCCACGCCGCCGGGCGGGCGTCAACATCGGATCAGGACTGAGCGGCGGTTCGGGCGAGACGGGCGAAATCGGCGGCGGAGAGCGTCTCCGCGCGGCGGGTCGGCTCAATCTCCGCCCGCGCGAAGTCTGCCGCGTCGATCAACCCCTTGAGTGCGTTGGACAGCGTCTTGCGTCGTTGCGAAAACGCCTGAGCCACGACGCGGTCGAATCGTCCCCAGTCTTCGACCTCGAAAGGGGGCGGGCGCGGCACCAGGCGCACGATGGCCGAATCGACTTTCGGCGGTGGCCTGAATGCTCCCGGCCCGACGTTGAACAGATGCGCGACGTCGCAGCGCGCAGAAATCGACACACTGAGCCTGCCGTAAGCGGGGTCGCCGGGGCCGGCACACATCCGTTCGACGACTTCCTTCTGCAGCATGAAATGCATGTCGTCGATCACGTCGGCCTGATCGATCAGGTGGAACAGCAGCGGCGTCGAGATGTTGTAGGGCAGGTTGCCGATGACCCGGATCCGCTGGCCTGCCGGCGCGAACTGATGGAAGTCGAGCTTCAGGGCGTCGCCCTGGGTGATCTGCAGACCCGGAAAGCGGGATTGCAGCGCTTCCAGTCCGGGAATGACGTCGCGATCGATCTCGACGACGCGCAGTACGCCGCTGCGTTCGAGGACCGGGACCGTCAGGGCGCCGAGCCCCGGGCCGATCTCGACGAGGATCTGTCCGGGCCGAGGATGGATGGCGCGCACGATCCGTTCGATCACGTTGGGGTCGTGCAGGAAATTCTGCCCAAAGCGCTTCTTGGCGGTGTGTCCGCCGATCGTGGTCCGGCTCATCGAGTGCTGGCCTCGGCCAGGTCGATGGCGAGGCGCAAGGCTGCGGCCAGGCTCCCCGCCGAGGCGCGTCCGCTGCCGGCCAGATCGAGGGCGGTGCCGTGATCCACGGAGGTCCGGATGATCGGCAGCCCCAGCGTGACATTGACGGACTCGCCGAAGCCGGCATGCTTGAGAACAGGGAGGCCCTGGTCGTGATACATCGCCAGCACGGTGTCGGCCTGCTCCAGTGCCTGCGGTGTGAATGCCGTGTCAGCCGGCAACGGGCCCTGCAGCGAGTAGCCCTCGGCCCGGAGTCTGTCGAGGACCGGCGCGATGACGGTTTGTTCCTCGCGTCCCAGATGTCCGTCCTCGCCCGCATGGGGATTGAGACCGCACACCGCGATGCGCGGTTCGGCGAGGCCGAACCGGGCCCGCAGGTCGCGATGCAGGACGCGCAGCACCCGCTCCAGGCGGTCGGTGGTGATCGCGTCGGGAACCGCCCGCAGCGGCAGATGCGTCGTGACCAGCGCAACCCGCAGGTGTCCGGCCACCAGCATCATGACCGGCAGGATCGGGTGATCCAGGTCCGGTCGGGAGGCGCTCAGACAGTCCGCGAGAAATTCGGTGTGGCCACTGAATGCGACCCCCGCATCGTTGATGACGCTTTTCTGTACCGGGCCGGTCACCACGGCGTCGGCCACCCGCGCGTCGCACAGGTGTGTGGCGGTCCGCAGCGTCTGCAGGATGTAGTCGGCATTGCGCGGGTCCAGTCGACCGGGCCGCTCGCCAACGGCGAGCGATGTTTCGATGACCGCAAGCCGACCGCCGCGGTGCGGGGTCCGCTCCTGTGCCGCATCAAACGCCTTGATGTCGAGGGGAATGCCGAGCTGGCGCGCGCGACGCTCGAGCATTGCCGGGTCGGCAACGGCGACGAGCTGTGCCGGCCAGTCGGCCTGCGCCAGCATGCACACCAGATCCGGGCCGATGCCGGCCGGTTCGCCCGGCGTGATCAGGATGCGACGCCGCGCCTCGACGATGCCGCCCATCGCGGATGCCCCGACCTCAGGCGTCGCCGTCGGCCGCCTGTGCGTCGGACGGGAGCCGGTACTCGACGTAGGCCTCGTTGCGCAGGCGCCGCAGCCAGACGTCGTATTCCTCGGCGGCCTTGCGATTGCCGATGGCGGAGCGGGCCCGTGCGCGCCGCGTTTCCTCGGTGGTGTCACGGTCACGCCGGTCGATCACTCCGGCGATATGCCAACCGAACTGGGTCCGGAACGGCGGCGACAGCTCGCCCGGCTTGAGTTGGTCGATGCGAACCTGGAACTCCGGGGCGAACACACCCGGGGGCTGGTAGCCGAGGTCGCCGCCATTGTTCTTGGACCCAGGATCGTCCGAATACTGCTTGGCCAGCTCGGCGAAATCCTCGCCCTCGAGCAGGCGGTTGTAGATGTCGCGGGCCAGCAGGCGCGCCTGATCGTCGTCACGCACGGCGTTGGTCTGGACCAGGATGTGCCGCGCGTGGGTTTCGGTCACGGTCTTGCGCTCTTCGCCGCCGCGCTGCTCCGTGAGGTGCACGATGTGGAAGCCGCCGGAGGTCTCGATGATGTCGGAGGTCTGCCCCGGCGCGAGTTTGGCCGCCGCTTCGGCGAAGAGCTGCGGCAGATCGGCTGAGCGGCGCCAACCGAGATCGCCGCCCTGCAGAGCCTGCTGCCCGTCCGAATGGGCGATCGCGAGTTCGGCGAAATCCTCGCCGGCCCGGATCCGCTTGACCAGGTCCTCGGCTTCGGCGCGTGCCTGATCGCGGGTTTCGGCGTTGGCGCCTTCCGGGATCGCGATGAGAATGTGCGACAGGTGATATTCGGCGTCCTGGTCGACACCCTGCGATGCCAGGAACAGGTCGACATCCTGATCCGTCACCGTGACCCGGCTGTCGACCTCCCGCGCCTTGAGGCGTTGGATCATGACCTGATCGCGAATCTGCTCGCGGACCGCCAGGTAGTCCATTCCGTCGGAGCGGACGGCGTCGGCGAACTCGGCGAGGTTCATGCCGTTCTGACGCGCGATGTTGTTGAGCACCTCGTTGAGCTCGCGGTCGTCGACGCGGATGCCGGCCTGCTGGGCGCGCTGGGTCTGCACTTTCTGCAGGATCTGGCGTTCGAGCACCTGCGCGCGCAGCGCCTCCTCGGGCGGGGCGGCGATGCCACGTTCACGGATCTGCCGCTGGGCTTCCTCGAGCGCCTGGTCGAGCTCGCTCTGCAGGATCACGCCGTCGTTGACGACGACGATGATGCGATCGACGGGTTCGGCCGCTCGTGCGCCGAATCCGGCAACGAGGAGGAGCAGACCCAGGGTCTGGAACATTCGGACAGACAACGGCTTCATAGCGACTCGGTTACTCGAGGCTGAAAAAAGGGCGACATTATCGCTTATCGCGCGTTTGGGGCGTCATCGACCGCGTGGCGGTCCGCAGGCGGTGATTCATTCGACCATGTTCCCGGGCAGGAGGTTCTGTGCGCCGGTGCCGATCCGGGTCAGGCCCTTGAGCTCGAGCTGCAGGTAGATGCCCGAATTGAGCTGCCCGATGGTCGAACTCACATAGCGCCGATACGATGCCCGTACGGCCCAGCAGCAGGTATCGTAGCCCAGACCCGCCATGGTATCGAGCGAACGTCCGTCGCTCAGGGAATAGCGCCAGCGCCCGATGAAGCTGACGCCGCTGTACAGTGGAGACGACAGGATCAGGTCCGTCTGCTCGAGGAGCCCGCGGCGATACCGGTACGCGGCTTCCGCGAAGCGCTGCCCGTCGCGATAGCGCAGCGCGACGCTGGAGCGGGTGAACTCGGAGCTGGCCGGAGACCACTGGGTGTCCAGGTTGACCGCCCAGCGCTCGGACAGGTAGTAGTCGAAGCTGCCGATGAAGTCGGTGGCCCCCTGTTCGGGAACGGAGCCCCCGGGAAGCTGCACCCGTGGGGCATGAAACCGGAACAGCTGCCCCAGGCTTGCACTGGCCCGGACCGATCCGCTGTCCGGATCGAGCTGGCGCGCGGTGACGGCGATCGCCGCCTGGTTGGCGTCCGAGATCCGGTCCAGCCCCGAGAACCGGTTCAGCGCGAAAAGCTGCGTGAAGTCGAAGTCCGGTTCACCGCTGTCGAACACCGGCAGCCGGGACTGGTCCTCGTAGGGTGTGTAGAGATAGAAGACGCGAGGTTCGAGCGTCTGCGGCGCGCCGCCCGAGCTGATGCGGTCGAAGCGCAGGCCGTATTCGGCGCTGAAGCTGGGCAGGGCGCGATCGACATCGGCGGGCTGGCCCGCCGGCACGTCCTTGAGTTCGTAGGCGGTGTAGCGGAAGTCGAGCTGACTCTTGGCGAACCATGAAACCCGATCCTTCTCCATGCGCAGGAACGGATGCAGGTCCATGCGCTGGCCCCGGATCGAGTCGGTCCGGACGAAGTTCACGTACTCGCTTGAAACGCCCAGGCGCGTATTGAGGAGCGCGTTGCGGGTCACCGCGTCGACGCGAATCTGCGGCAGCCGCTGGTAGGGATCGTCGACCGCGGCCAGGTTGCTCGCGATCGTCTGGTAGTCCTGGAACAGCATGCGGACCGTATATGACGCCGGGGCCGCATAGATGAAGCGTGCGCTGCGTTCCAGATGCGTGATCGAGGACAGGTCGATATTGCCGCCGAAGTCCTCGAAGTAGGTGCGGTCGCTGGTTTCCGCGTACCGCAGGTCCATGCCGAGGCGGGAGCTGAGCAGGCCGCGATGTTCGAAGAACCCGTAGGCTCGATCGCGGTCGGTCACCTGGTCGCGGCTCAGGAACTCGTAACCGAGCTTGCCTTCGGCGCGCGGCAGCAGATAGCGGCCCTCGGCTCCGGTCTGAATGCCGCGGTCGGACATATAGCGCGGCGTGATCGTCGCGTCGTAATTCGGCGCAAGGTTCAGGTAGATCGGCTGACGCAGGTCCCAGCCGGTCTTGTCCGACTGTCCGATCGTCGGGAACAGAAGACCGGTGCGGCGCCGGTCGTCGATCGGAAACTGGAACCAGGGGGCATACAGGATCGGCACCCCGAAAAATCGCAGCCGGGCGTTGCGCGCGGTGCCCAGTCCCTTTTCGTGATCGAGCCGGATACGGCCGGCTTCGAGGTACCAGGCGTCCGACCCCGGTGCGCAGGTGGTGTAACGCACCCGGTCGAGCTTTGCGGTTCCGTCGCTGCTGAGGCTGATATGCCGGGAGTCGCCACGGGCCGAACGTCGTGCGAGTACGAATTCCGTGCCGTTGAATTCCCCGGCTTCGTCGTCGAGATCGAAGCGCGCGGAGTCCGAGCGGATCAGCAGTTCGCTGTTCCGGAACAAGGATTCGGCGGTGACTTCCACGCTGCGCTCGGCCTCGTCGAACTGGAGATGCTCGGCGGTCAGTTCCTTGTCGCCCTGCTGCAGCTTCACCGAGCCCAGTAGGGTCGACAGCCCCTTCGGCGTCAGGTCCACCTGGTCGGCGGTCAGGATCAGGCGCGGGTCGAGGCTGGGTTCGATGGTCGGCAAGGTGTCCGAAATCTGCGGGCAGGCGGCTTCCTGCCCCCATACGGAGACAGGGATCCACAGCAACATCGTCGCCAGATTGCGCAGGAACGTGGGAGCAGACAATTCGGGTCCTCGTGAAGCCCGCAAGTATCGGCTTTGCGGCCGTCCCGGTGCAATCGGACGTTCCCGGATCGGGTAAGCTGCGGCGCCTTGATCCAGAGTCGCTGCAATCGCTATGACGACACCTGAAACCGGCGGGCAGACCGCACCCCGGCTCGATTCCCGGGCGCAGGACGCCCGCACGTGGGCGCTGGCGCAGCTGCGGTTGGGGGACGAGGCCGCTTTCGAACCGGCGTCCGCGGATGCCAGCTTCCGGCGATATTTCCGGGTCAGAACCCCGGATGCGAGCTGGATCGTCATGGATGCTCCGCCCGAACGCGAGGACACCCGGCCCTTCGTCGAGGTGGCGGCGTTGCTGGCGGAGGCGGGCCTGCACGCACCGCGGGTGCTTGCGCAGCAGCCGGAGGCGGGTTACCTGCTGCTGACCGATCTCGGGCGCCAGACGTATCTGGACGTGCTCGACGATGCCAACGCCGACGCCATGATGAAGGGCGCCATCGATACACTGATTCGCTGGCAGCAGTCGTCGCGCCCGGGGGTGCTGCCGCAGTACGACGAGGCCTTGCTGCAGCGGGAACTGGACCTGTTCGAAGACTGGTTTGTCGCGCGGCATCTGCAGGTCGCGCTGAGCCCGGAACAACGGCAGACCCTGCAGACGATCCAGCGATTGCTGGTGGACGCCGCCCTGGAGCAGCCCCGGGTGTTCGTGCATCGAGACTACATGCCGCGCAACCTGATGGTGTCGGAGCCGAGTCCGGGTGTCATCGACTTCCAGGACGCGGTCGAGGGTCCGATCACCTACGATCTGGTTTCGTTGCTCAGAGACGCGTTCCTGTCGTGGCCGTCGCAGCGGGTCGAGGCCTGGATGCATCACTACTGGGAACGGGCGCGGGCGGAGGGGTTGCCGGTTCACGATACGTTTCCGGCGTTTCGTCGCGCGGCAGACCTGATGGGGCTGCAGCGTCACCTCAAGGTCATCGGGATTTTTGCGCGCATCCGTTACCGTGACGGCAAACCGCACTATCTCGAGGACGTACCGCGCTTCGTCGCCTATGTTCACGAGGCAGCGTCGCGCTATCCGGAGACGCAGGCGCTGTCCGCGTTGTTCGACGCGCTAGGCCTGCGGGCCTGATCCGATGTCGGTCCGTGTGATGGTGCTGGCGGCCGGGCGCGGCGAGCGCATGCGGCCGCTGACCGACCGTGTGCCAAAGCCGATGCTCGAGGTGAACGGGCGTCCGCTGATCGATCATCACCTGTGGGCTCTCGCGGATGCGGGGGTCGAAGACGTCGTCGTCAACCTCGGCTGGTGCGGCGACGTCCTGCGTCGGCACCTGGGCGATGGCCGGCGCTATGGGTTGCGACTGCGCTATTCCGAGGAGGGCTGGCCGGCGCTGGAGACCGGTGGGGGGATCCATCGCGCTCTGCCACTGCTGGGGGCGGCGCCCTTCATCGTGGTCAACGGCGACGTCTATTCGGACCTGCCGATGCAACGCCTGGTCGAGCGGGCCCGATCGATGGCGATGAGCGATCTGGCGCATCTGGTGCTCGTGCCGAATCCACCGCACCATCCGTCGGGTGACTTCGCCATGCACGGCGCCCGTGTCGCGGCGACCGACGGCCTGGCCAAGCTGACCTTCAGCGGGCTGTCGGTGTTGCGCCCCGAGCTGTTCGCGGACGCGCAAGCGGGGGCGTTCCCGCTTGCGCCGCTGTTGCGCGCGGCGATCCTGCAAGGCCGAGTCAGCGCCGAGCGTCATGACGGGTGCTGGTCGGATGTCGGCACCCCGGAGCGTCTGGCCGCGCTCAACGAACGGCTTGGCGACGCCGGCGAGTGATACTCTCGTACGTACACCGATTCACGATGATCTGCACATGAACGACTCAGCTGTTGATCTGCCGGCAACCGAAGAACTCGAATCGCGCGTCGCGCTGGCGCTGGAGCATGCCGCCGCGACCGGCGCGACCCAGGCCGAGGCGAGCGTCGGCGCCAGCCGCGGGCTGACCGTGAGTGTCCGCAAGGGCGAGGTCGAGAGTCTCGAATTCCAGCAGGACCGCGATCTCGGCATCACGGTCTACATCGGGCAGCAAAAGGGCAATTCCAGTACCGGCGACCTGAGTGACGCCGGGATTCGGACGGCGGTCGAGGCCGCCCTGGCGATCGCCAGAGCCACCGGTGCCGATCCGTGCAACGGTCTGGCCGATGCCGCCCTCATGGCGCACGAGTTCCCCGATCTGCAGCTCGACCATCCCTGGGATCTTGCCGCGGAGTCCGCGATCGATCTGGCGCGCGCCTGCGAGGCTGCGGCACTGGCGGTCGATTCGCGCATCACCGGCAGCGAGGGCGCGTCCGTCAATACGCACCGTGGGCGTTCAATCTATATGAACAGTCACGGCTTCGTCGGTCGGCGGTGTTCGACCCATCACAGCCTGAGCTGCGCGGTCATCGCCAGCGACGGCAAGGGCATGCAGCGGGATTACTGGTACAGCAGCGTCCGGCGTCCGCAGGATCTGATGGCGGTCGACGCCCTCGGCGCCAAGGCCGGACAGCGCGCGCTGCGTCGTCTCGGTGCGCAGCGCCTGTCGACGCGGAGCGCGCCGGTGCTGTTCCCGCCCGAGCTGGCACGCGGCTTGTGGGGGCATCTGGTCGGCGCGATCTCGGGGCGCGCCCTGTACCGCAAGGCGAGCTTCCTGCTCGACAAGCTGGAACAGCCGGTATGCGCGGCGGGGGTGACCGTGGAGCAGCGGCCATTCATTCCCTGCGGCGCCGGCAGC
Source organism: Nevskiales bacterium (assembly GCA_028698335.1). GTDB lineage: Bacteria > Pseudomonadota > Gammaproteobacteria > Nevskiales > Nevskiaceae > Solimonas. The sequence continues at coordinate 79,282 of JAQVDP010000003.1, forward strand.
GCGGCTTTCGACAGCGAAGGTGTCGCCACCCGTGAACGCACGCTGGTCGAGGACGGGGTATTGAAGGGCTGGCTGTTGGGCAGCTATTCGGCCCGTAAGCTGGGCCTGGCCAGTACCGGAAACGCCGGCGGCGTCTTCAACCTGCTGGTCTCGCCGGGCAGCGAGGATTTCGATGCCCTGGTCAGGCGCATGGGAACGGGTCTGATCGTGACCGAGCTGCTCGGGCACGGCGTCAACCTGGTCACCGGCGACTACTCGCGCGGCGCAGCAGGCCTCTGGGTCGAGAACGGCCAGATCGCCTACGCGGTCGAGGAACTCACCATCGCGGCCAATCTTGCCGACATGTTCCGCAACATCATCGCAGTGGGCGCTGATGTCGATCCGTTTCCCAACGTCCGGACCGGTTCGGTCCTGATCGAAGGCATGACCATCGCCGGCAACTGAGGGGCGCTCCGCCGGTGCCGTCCGGTGGGCTGGCGGGCGTCCCGATCACTCGTGGGCGATCGGTCCGTCGGTGAAGAGGTAGTCCTTCAGTTCGTTGTCAAAGGTCGGATCGCGCCGCCGAATCCATTCGAGCACCATAGCGGCATGTTCCTTCTCCTCGTCGCGGTTGTGCGCGAGGATGGCTTTCAGTGCCGGGTCCTTGCAGGCATCGACGCGCTGGTTGTACCAGTCGACCGCCTCGAGCTCCTCCATCAGGGACACGATTGCGCGATGCATGTCGCGGGTTTCGTCGCTCAGTTCGTTGATGGGTTCGTGGTAGCCTTCGTTCGACACGGTAGACGCTCCTTGGCAATGGCTCGGGACAGCCTGCGCGCCGGCCCCCCGGTGCTGGGGAGCGGGAATGGTGCAGGCGGCTCGGACACAAGGCTACCGGGATTGCGCCGGTGGGGTGTTGAGCTGAGTCAATCGGGATCGGCGTCAGCCTGCGGCTACATCAGGACGATCGATCCCAGACCCAGCAGCGCGAAGAATCCGACCACGTCCGTGACCGTCGTCAGCACGACCGAGCCGGCGAGTGCCGGATCGACGCCGATGCGCTTGAGGATCAGCGGAATCAGGACGCCCGCGGCGGCGGCGATGATCTGATTGATGATCAGCGCCATCGCGATCACCAGCGCGAGCAGGCCGCTCTTGAACCACAGTCCGGCGATGGTCGCCACGACGATGGCCCACAGCACGCCGTTGATCGCGGCGACCGCCAGTTCCTTGCGCAGCAGCGACCGGGTGTTGCCGCCGTCGATCTGGCCCATCGCCAGACTGCGGATCATCAGTGTCAGAGTCTGGCTGCCGCCGATGCCGCCCATGCTGGCGACGACCGGCATCAGCACCGCCAGTGCGACCACGTGCGCGATGGTGGCTTCGAAGTGGCCGACCACCCACGCCGCGGCGAAAGCCGTCAGCAGATTGATTCCCAGCCACACCGCTCGGCGCCGCGCCGCGCCGCGGACCGGAGCGAACAGGTCCTCGTCCTCGTCGAGGCCGGCCATCGACATCATGTTGTGCTCGGCCTCGGCGCGGATGACGTCGACGACGTCGTCGATGGTGATGCGCCCGACCAGAATCCCCTTGCTGTTGAGCACCGGCGTCGCGACCAGATCGGCCCGTTCGAAGCGGCGGGCGACTTCGCGTTCGGATTCCTCCGCCGGAATCGCCGGTGTCTCACGCTCCATGACATTGGCGACCACATCGTCCGGCGAGCGGGTGAGGATCTTGTCCAACGGCAGGGCGCCGAGGTACGCGCCGTAGCGGTCGACCACGTACAGCGCGTCGGTGTGCGCCGGCAGTTCACCGCGCAAGCGCAGGTAGCGCTGCACGACGTCGAGCGTGACGTCGGGTCGCACCGTCACCGTGTCGGTGTTCATCAGGCCGCCGGCCGTGTCCGGCTCGTAGGCCAGGACCGATTCGAGGCGTGCCCGGTCGTCGGCGTCGAGCGCCTTGAGCACCTGCTGGGTGACGGTTTCCGGCAGATGCTCGAGGAAGTCGGCGAGGTCGTCGATCTCGAGTTCTTCGGCGGCCTTGATCAGCTCTGCCGTATCCATCTGCCGGATCAGTCCGGTGCGGACCTCGTCGGGAAGATGCAGCAGCACCTCGCCGTCGTCCTCCGGACTGACCATTTCCCAGACCAGATTGCGTTCCGACGGTGGCAGCGAGACCAGCAGGTTGGCGATTTCGGCGGGATTGAGCGCGTGCAGGGCACGCTTGACCGGCAGCATCCGGCCGCTCGCGAGCGTCTCGCGCAGGCGCTTCAGGGCGGCTTCTGACGGTTCACGTTCGCTCATCGATGCCTCTCAGGGTCGCCCATGAGGATAGCATCGACGTGCGCGCGCACGTCGCCGAAATGCTGCGGGAACCGCACTGCTACAGGTGTTCGAGCTGCGCGATACGCTCGCGCATCTCCTGTGGATCGTCGCTGTCGAGCAGCGCGGTCGCGGCCTTGCGCAATGCGGCGATGTCGGAGTTGACAACGATCTGCTTGACCTCCAGCACGCTGGCCGGATGCATCGAGAAATCGGTGAGGCCGAGGCCGAGCAGCAGGCGCGTGAAGCGCGGGTCGCCTGCCATCTCGCCGCACATCGCGACAGGAATGCCGGCCTTGCGTCCGGCTTCGATCGTCTGGTGGATGAGTCGCAGCACCGCCGGATGCAGGGGGTCGTAGAGGTAGTTGACCTCGTCGTCCACTCGGTCGATCGCCAGGGTGTACTGGATCAGGTCGTTGGTGCCGATGGAGAAGAAACGGGCATGGCGGGCGAGGATGGGCGCGGCGATGGCTGCGGCTGGGACCTCGATCATCGCGCCGATCGGGACATCGTCGGCCATCGCCTTGCCCTCCGCGCGCAGTTCGGCGCGGGCGGTTTCGATCAGGGTACAGGCCTGCCTGAATTCCTGAAGGTTGGAGATCATCGGCAGCATCACCTGCATGCGGCCGTGCGCGGATGCGCGCAGCAGGGCGCGGACCTGGACGCGGAACAGGTCGGGCTCCTTGAGGCACAGGCGGATCGCGCGCAGCCCCAGTGCCGGGTTGGTGGGCAGCGGTCCATGCGTGCGGCCACTGTCGACCTGCTTGTCCGCGCCAAGATCCAGGGTGCGGATCGTGATCGGGCCGCGGACGGCGGAGACGATGCGGGAATACGCCTCGTACTGTTCTTCCTCGCTCGGCAGCTCCTTCCGGTTCATGTACAGGAACTCGGTGCGGTACAGGCCGACGCCTTCGGCGCCGTTCTCACGCGCAACCGCGGCATCCTCGGGGAGTTCGATGTTCGCCAGCAGGCGGATGTGGACGCCGTCGCGGGAGATCGTGTCGCGACCCTTGAGCTTGACCAGGTCCGCGCGATGCCGGGCATGGGCATCCTGCTTGCCGCGGTAGAAGGCCAGTGCCTGTTCGTCGGGAGACGCGAGAACATGGCCGGCTTCGCCCTCGACGATGACCTGCTCGTTCTCGCGCAACAGGCGCCGCGCATCCCGCAGGCCGACGATCGCCGGGATCGCCAGGCTGCGCGCGAGGATCGCGGTGTGCGACAGCGGGCCGCCGTATTCGGTGATGAACGCGGCGACATGTTGCTGCGACAGCAGAATGATGTCCGCAGGCGTCAGATCGTCGGCAACGACCACGTACGGTTCCGCCTTGCCGCCCTGCGTCGGCAGATGGCGCTCCGATTTGAGCAGAATGCGCAGGATCCGGCTGCAGACGTGCTCGACGTCGTCGCGGCGTGTCCGCAGATACGGGTCGTCCATCTGCTCGAACACGTCGATCAGGCCGTCTCGAGTCCGCCGCAGCGCGGATTCGGCGTTGATCCGGTCGTTGCGGATATGCGCCACGGTGGTGTCGGTGATCGACCGGTCATCCATCATCAGGATGTGCGTGTCGATGAACGCGGCGATGTCGCCCGGTGTGCCCTCGGGAATCTGTGCCCGGACCTCGCGCAACTGTTCCTTGGCGCGGCGGTGGGCCCCGTAGAAGCGGACGATCTCGCCCTCGATGTCACCGGCGGCGAGCTTGTATTCCGGGATCTCCAGTTCTCCCGCGTGCATCTTCTGCACGCGGGCAATGACGATGCCGCGTGAAACGCCGATGCCTGAGAGCCAGAGACTCATGGCAGCGCCCGGGCCAGGATCATTCGTCTTCCCCGAAGCGGTCGGCGACCAGTGCTTCGAGCTCGCTGAGCGCCTGTTCGGCGTCGTGTCCCTCGGCCGTCAGCGTGATCCGGGTGCCTTTGGCGGCGGCCAGCATCATCACGCCCATGATCGACTTGCCGCTGACCTCGCGGTTGTCCTTGCGCACCTTGATGTCGGCTTCGAACTTGCTGGCGAGAGTCACCAGCTTGGCGGCCGCGCGGGCGTGCAGTCCAAGTTGATTGACGATGCTCACGGTACGTTCCAACGTGTCTACTCCTGGTGGTTCTGTCGTGGACATACGATGATGCCGCGACTGCCGCCCTCAACAGCGCTGGCGGTCATCTCGTCCAGTTTCAGGTTCGGATAGTTGAAAATCCGAACCAGCATGGGCAGGTTGAGGCCGGCGATCACAGTGGTCTTCGGGCCGGTGCACAGCTTGTTGGCGATGTTGCTCGGGGTTGATCCGAAGGCATCGGTCAGGATCAGGACCCCATCGCCGCTGTCGAGGCGATCGATCATCTTGCGTCCCTGGCTGATGAGGACGTCATGCGCCGATACCCGCCGGACCTCGAGCACGTCCGCGCTCAGCGGCAGCTCTCCGAGAAGGTCGCGCAGGGTGTCGAGCAGGTGGTGTCCCAGCTTGCCGTGGGTCACCAACAGCAATCCGACGCTCAAATGTCTTTCTCCATACCTTGTGGTGAGGGCGCGGGCGCGCTTTGCAGATCGCGATGCCGGACCGTCAGTTGATCGTACTGGTTGCCGAATGCGCGCGCGAGCTGTTCGATGACGTAGACGCTGCGATGCTGGCCACCGGTGCAGCCCACGGCGATGGTCAGGTACGCGCGATCCTGTTTGCGGTATTCGGGCAGCCAGCGTTCCAGAAACGCGTGCAGGTCGTCGATCATGCGCCGGACGCTGGGTTCGTGGGACAGCCACTCGGCCACCGGTGCGTCGCGCCCGCTGAGCGCGCGCAGCGCAGGATTCCAGTGCGGGTTGGGCAGGCAGCGGATGTCGAAGACGAAGTCGGCATCCTCCGGAACGCCGTTGCGGAATCCGAAGGACTCGAAATTCAGCAGCAGCTTGCCGGATCCGCCGCCGGGGACCTGTGAATGGATTTCCTCGCGAAGCGCATGCAGGTTCTTGTTCGAGGTGTCGATCGTCGCGTCGGCGAGGTTGGCGATTGGTGCCAGCAGTGCCTGTTCGCGATGGATCGCCTCGGATAGCGGCAGCTCGCCGTGCGCCAGGGGGTGGCGGCGGCGGGTTTCCGAGTAGCGTTGCAGCAGGACCGTTGCGTCGGCGCGCAGGAACAGCACATGGGTCTGAATGCCGCGGTCGCGCAGACGTTGCAGGTAGCGCGGAAAGCGTGCGATCTCACTCGGGCTCTCGCGCGCGTCGACGCCGATCGCAAGGCGTTCGTACCGGGGGTCTCCGGAGTGAAGTGCGCGACGGGAGACCTGATTCAGAAGTTGCAGCGGCAGATTGTCGATGCAGAAGTAGCCGAGGTCCTCGTACTGTTTGAGCGCGACGGTCTTGCCGGCACCGGACAAGCCGCTGACGATCACCAGTTTCATGGCGCGCTTGGGATCTTCCGGACGTTCGGCGTGTGCGTGCATTCGGCGGTAAGTGGCGGTTGTCGGATGCGGTGCTCCGCGCTTGGCGATCAACGTAAGGGCTGCGGATCCTGCTTGCGGATCTCCTCCATCTGGCGCTGCGCCATGTCTTCGTCGGCGTGATATCCGTTGCGCCGCAATTCAAAGTCGTGGCATGCAGCTTCGACCAGTACCGCGAGATTGTGCCCCAGCCGAATCGGGATCGAAATCTCGGTGATCGGCACGCCCAGAATGCTGCGGGTTCCGCGGTGGCCGGACAGCCGTTCGAGCCCGGTCGCGGATGGGCCTTTGGGAGCGTCCAGCGCGATGGTCAGGTCGAGCGGCGTCGAATCGATGATGCTCTGACTGCCGTACAGCCGTTCCGCGTTGAGGATGCCGAGGCTGCGCGCCTCGATGAATCCGCGCAGCAGCGGCGGGCAGCGCCCGATGAGGCGCCCGTACTCCAGGCTGAATTCGGTCGCGTCGTCGGCGACCAGCCGATGGCCCCGGGCGAGCAGTTCGAGCGCCAGCTCGCTCTTGCCGACGCCGCTGGCGCCGGTCAACAGCACGCCCACTTGCCGCACCTGCATCAGCACACCGTGCAGCGTCAGCGACAGCGGGGCGACAGGGGGCATCGTTTCCTTCGGTTGGGCGCAGCTCTGGGAAGCCGCTCGCCGCGGCGTCCGTTCAGCCGCCGGGCGTATACGCGCTGAGCATCTGGAACAGGGCGCCTTCGTCGGCAGCGCCGCGTGCCTGCTCGCAGAAGGCGTTGTCCGAGAACATCTCCGCAATCGCGGCCAGATGCTTGAGGTGCGTTTCGGTGGCGCCGTGCGGCACCAGCAGGCCGAAGATCAGATCGACCGGTTGTCCGTCATGGGCGTCGTAGTCGAGCGGGTGGGTCAGGCGCATGAAAGCGCCGACGCTCTGGGTCACACCCGGCATGCGGCCGTGCGGAATCGCGACGCCGTGGCCGAGACCGGTGCTGCCGAGTTTCTCGCGATTGGCCAGGCTGGTGAGGATATCGGCCGGCATCAGTCCCGGTACGCCACGGGCGAGCAACTGCGAGAGCTCCTCCAGAGCCTTCTTCTTGCTGGTAAACGTCCGACCCTGCGTGACGCGGTCGGGAGACAGGATTTCAGCGATTTTCATGATGGCTTCCTTCACCGGAACTGGCCCGGCCATGTTAGTGGCCGGGCCTTGAGATGCGGCATTCTACTTAAGTCGCCATGCGCTTGTGCGCTTCCTTCTGGTGGTGGTCGCGGGTTTTTTCCTTGAGCTTGCGGGTCTGCTGATCGAGTTTGTCGGTCATCAGGTCAATGGCCGCATACAGGTCGCCGTCGACGGCTTCGGCGTGCAGGTTCGCGCCGCTGGCGTGGATCGTGGCTTCCGCCTTCTGGCGCTGCTTCTCGACACTCAGAACAACCTCGGCGCTGATCAGATGGTCGAAGTGGCGTTCCAATTTCTTGAGTTTGGTGACGACGTAGTCATGCAGGGGCGTCGTGACTTCGACATGGTGGCCGGAGATGTTCAGGTTCATCGTTCAACTCCTTCGTTGGTATATGCCGGTTCTAGACCGGTGATTTGCGCTCGTGCGAGGGGGGGATCCCCAAGCCTTCGCGGTACTTGGCGACCGTTCTACGGGCGACCTGGATGCCTTCCTTCAGCAGCAGGTCGGACAGGGTGGCGTCCGACAGGGGGCGGGCGGGATTCTCGGCGGAAATCATGCGCTTGATCATGGCCTGGATGGCCGTCGCCGAGCAGACGCCGCCGCCGGTGGTCTGTACGTGGCTGGAGAAGAAATACTTGAGTTCGAACAGCCCACGTGGAGTGAGCATGAATTTGTTGGCAGTGGCGCGAGAAACCGTCGATTCATGTATGCCCAGCTGTTCGGCGATATCGCGCAGCACCAGTGGCCGCATCGCCTCGGGTCCATATTCCAAGAAAGCACGCTGCTCTTCAACTATCGACTGCGCGACCCGCAGCAGAGTTTCATTGCGGGCTTCGAGGCTGTTGAGGAAGTAGCGGGCTTCCTGCAGATGCTGCTTCAGCATCTGCTGGTCGCGCGAGCTGTCGGCGCGCCGGATCAGACCCTGGTAGTGGCGATTGATCCGCAGCCGCGGCATGTGCTCCGGGTTCAGGCTCACCGTCCAGCGGCCCTTGCGCTTGACCACGAAGACGTCGGGGGTGACGTAGTTCGACTCATGTGCCTGAAAGGGTCGGCCGGGATGGGGTTGCAGCGCCTTGATCAGCGTCAACGCAGGTTCGATCTCCTCGACCGGACGCCGCGTGACCTTTGCCAGCACCTCCGGGTCACGCCGGGTCAGCAGCGGCAGGTGTTTGTCGACCAGCTCGATCGCCGTGTAGACGCCAGGGGTGCGGGCCGGCATCGCTTCGAGCTGCAGGCGCAGGCATTCGGTCAGATCACGTGCGGCGACACCGGTCGGGTCGAAGTCCTGCACCAGTTCGAGGACCTCCTCGATGTCCTCCACGCTCACCGACAGCGAGCGCTGGATCTCCGTGACCAGCTCGTCCCATCGCGGGATATAGCCGTCCTCGTCGATGGCGTCGATCAGAAATTCGGCGATTTCGGCCTGCGCTTCGGTGAACGGCGCGATGCGGGCCTGTTCGATCAGGTGCTCGTGCAAGCCCATCGAACGGCGCATGTTGGCTTCGAGGAAGTCGCGAAGTTCGTCGTCGTCGCTGCTGCGCGGCTGCGACGGCGCGTCGTCGTAGACATCCCCCCAGTCGGCGTCGACCGGCATTTCGGTCGGGATGTCGTCGCCTTCGCCGATGCTGACGTCGGCCTGTTCTTCGGGTGTCGATGTGGCGGTTTCGCTGCTTTCGCCGCTTTCGCTGGTTTCGGCCGCCGGTTCGCTGTCCGGGCTGCCATCGTCGCGTTCCAGCAGGATGTTGGCGTCGAGCACCTGCTCGATTTCCTGCTGCAGGTCCAGGCTCGATAGCTGCAGCAGCCGGATGGCCTGCTGCAGCGCCGGGGTCATGGTCAGCGACTGGCCGAGCTTTAGCCCAAGGGAGGACTTCATGGATCGATTATCGGCCTTTGGTCAGATGGGTGGATCGGGTTCCGCAGGTTGTCGGTGGAGAGCGGCGAAGGCGCTACTGACTCTTGACGGTGATGGTGATCTGCTCCGACATCAGCGCCGGGTTGTTCGGCTGGTGCTTCCAGTCTCCGAGGACGAGCTGCAGCTTGTGCTGACCGGGCGGGAGGCTCAGGACGGTCTCGGTCTGGCCGCCGCCGAAATGCTTGATCTGGTCGGTGGCCGGCAGGGGGGCGGCGAAATCGATGGTCGGCGCGTCGATCAGCAGGTGGTGGTGGCCGGTATTGGGCTGGTTGACCCCGGCCGGGGCGACGCCCATTCCGCTGAGCCCGAACACGACATGCACCGGCCCCGTGACGACCGCGCCGTCTTTGGGTTCGATCAGATAGACCCTGGCGCCGGCCGGCGCCGCCTGCGGCAGGTTGAGTTCCTCCTCGGCCTTCTGCGCCGCCTGCTGCTTGGCGGCATCCTTGATCTGGCTCCAGGAATCGGCGTGAGCCGTTCCGGCAAGCAAGGCGGTGGCGGATGCGAGCAGCAGAGGCAGGGCCTTCATCATGCGATCTCCAGGACGGGAGGGGTTGAAATTGGTCAAGATTTCGGCACGTAATTTGCGTGTCGTAACCTGAAGATTAGGTGAATCCGCGGCCGACCGCTATACTTGTCCGCATGTTTGTGCGGCGCAAACCGGTTTTGCGCGCTTCAGAAATCACCGCGTCCGACTCAGTCGGATCTGGTCTGCCGCAAACCTGCCGGGCCAACCACCCGCGCCACAGCGCACTTTCCGCCTGAACCGGCCCCGATATCGACCGTCGATATCGAGCAGGCGTGTCTTCAGGAGTTTCATCTGATGTCTTTCGATTCCCTGGGCCTGGGCCCGGGTCTGGTGCGCGCAGTCGCGGACCAAGGCTACGACACCCCCACGCCGATCCAGGCGCGGGCCATTCCGGCGATTCTGCAGGGGCGCGATTTGCTGGCCGCCGCCCAGACCGGAACCGGCAAGACCGCCGCGTTCACGTTGCCGATGCTGCACCGTCTGATGCAGCGGCCGGCTGCGGGCAAGAAGGGCGCGGTTCGCGCGCTGGTGCTGGTTCCGACGCGCGAGCTTGCCGCGCAGGTCGAGGAAAGCGTTCGCGTCTACGGGCAGCACATCAGCGGTCTGCGGACCGTTCTGGTCTTCGGCGGCGTGTCGATCAATCCCCAGATCAGCGCCCTGCGCAAGGGTGCTGACATTGTCGTGGCGACGCCAGGGCGCCTGCTCGACCACGTCGGCCAGCGCACCGTCGACCTGTCGCAGGTCGAGTTTCTGGTGCTCGACGAAGCCGACCGCATGCTCGACATGGGCTTCATTCGCGACATCCGCAAGGTGATTCAGCTGCTGCCGGCGCAGCGGCAGAACCTGCTGTTCTCAGCAACGTTCTCGCCGGATATCCGCAAGCTCGCCGAGGGTTTGCTGCAGCAACCCGAGACGATCGACATCGCGCCGCGAAACAGCGCCGCGGATTCGGTCGAACAGCGCGCGATCTTCGTTGAAAAAGCGGAGAAGGCGCAGCTGCTCGGCTACATCATCAGCCGTTTCAACTGGCGTCAGGTGCTGGTGTTCACCCGGACCAAGCACGGCGCCAACCGTCTGACCGAGCGTCTGATCAAGGACGGCATCGGTGCCGCGGCGCTGCATGGCAACAAGAGTCAGGGCGCGCGGACGCGGGCGCTGGCGCAGTTCAAGTCCGGCGAGATCCGGGCGCTGGTCGCCACCGACATCGCCGCCCGTGGCCTGGATATCGACCAGCTGCCGCATGTCGTCAACTTCGAGCTGCCGGCCGTTCCGGAGGACTACGTTCACCGTATCGGCCGCACCGGTCGGGCCGGTGAGCGTGGCGAGGCGATCGCGCTGGTCTGCCGCGAGGAGTATCCGCAGTGGCGTGCGATCGAGAAGTTGCTGAAACGGTCGATCCAGGCCTACGAAGTCGAAGGATTCACCCCCGCTCGCATCGAGGCGCCGGCCCAGGCCCCCGCCAACGGGCGGGCTCAGCCGAACGCGTCCGAGCGTTCCGATGGCGCCGCGCGTCCGCGCAAGCGGAGTCGCGGGCGCAAGCGTTCGGCATCAAGTCCGGGTGCCGCAACGGCACCCGCGCAACGGCCCGGCCGCGGTCGGGCTCCGTCGGCGGGGCGCGGCGCGCGTCCGTCACGCTGAAGTCACTACAGGAGATCTGAATGAAGCGCATATTTGCCGGCAACCTGCCGGAAGACACGACCGAGCGTGAGCTGTCCGAGATTTTTGCGTCCTTCGGACGCGTGTTTTCGATCAAGCTGATGCAGGACGTCTTCAGCGGGCGGTGCCGGGGATTCGGGTTCGTCGAGATGGAAGGGCACGAGGCGCGCGCCGCCATCGCCGGGCTCAACGGCAAGGACCTGCGGGGCCGGCCGATGAAGGTCAATGAGGAACAGCCGCGCAACAAGCGCGGAGGTGGCCGTCGCCACTGATGTGCCCACGGGCTGCCTTGCAGCCCCGCGGAAACACCGAAAAAGCCGCCGCGGGACCTGTTCCCGCAGCGGCTTTTCGTTTGGACGCTTGCCTGCGTGTGTCAGTCGGCCTTGAGGACCCGCGTGCCGCTGCTCGCGCCGACGATCAGGACGTCCGCCGGCCGGCTGGCGAACAGGCCGACGCAGACGACGCCTGCGATCCCGTTGATCTGCGCCTCCAGGCCGACCGGGTCGACGATGTCGAGTCCGTGCACGTCCAGGATCAGATTGCCGTTGTCGGTGGTGAAGCCTGCGCGCAGCTCGGGGCGCCCGCCGAGCCGGGTCAGCTCGCGGCCGACGTACGAACGCGCCATCGGGATGACCTCCACCGGCAGGGGAAACTTGCCGAGCACGCCGACCAGCTTGGATTCGTCGACGATGCAGACGAACGAGCGGCTCGCGGCGGCGACGATCTTCTCGCGCGTCAGCGCGCCGCCACCGCCCTTGATCAGGTGCAGGTGCTTGTCGGCTTCGTCGGCGCCGTCGACGTAGACCGACAGCGTCCCGGTGTTGTTGAGGTCCAGAACCGGGATGCCGGTCTTCTTCAGGCGTTCGGTGCTGGCGTTGGACGACGACACCACGCCCGGGACATCGAGCTGCCGCTCGGCCAGCAGGTCGATGAAGTGATTGACGGTCGAGCCGGTGCCGACACCCAGCACCTCGCCGGGCTGAACATAGGCGAGGGCGGCTTCGGCGGCTTTGCGTTTGGCGGCATCTTGGCTCATCTGTACTCTCGTGTTCCGAAAATGGCGGTCCCGATCCGGACCATGGTCGACCCCTCCATTATCGCGGCTTCGAGGTCGCCGGACATCCCGGCGGACAGCGTATCGATGCCGGCGACGCGCTCGCGCACCGACTGATACAGCTCGAACAGGCGCCGGAACGGCGGCCGGGCGGCGTCCGCGCCGACGGCCGGGGCGGGGACCGCCATCAGACCGCGCAGGCGGAGATTCGGCATCGCGGCGACCGCTTCGCACAGCGCCAGCGCCTCCGCCGGCATGCAGCCGGACTTGCTGGCCTCTCCGGAGACGTTGACCTGTATGCAGACGTTCAGGGGCGGGCGCTGTGCCGGACGCTGCTCGGACAGCCGCTGTGCGATCTTGAGGCGGTCGACGCTGTGCGCCCAGTCGAAATGCTCGGCGACCGCCCGCGTCTTGTTGGATTGCATGGGGCCGATGAAGTGCCAGGTCAGATCGGCGCCGGGGTGCGCCGCGATCTTGCCGAGCGATTCCTGCAGGTAGCTTTCGCCGAAATGACGTTGGCCTGCGGCGGTGGCCGCGTCGATCGCCTCGGGCCCGAAGCCCTTGCTGACAGCGATCAGCGTCACGCTGTCTGCCGCTCGTCCGGCGAGTTCGCACGCTGCGGCGATTCTCTGGCGAACCGTGGCCAGGTTCGCGGCAATCTGTTCTGCACTTTGGAGCATGTTGCCTCGGTATGGAAATGCCGATAACGTCTGATGATCGACGTATCTATTTAAACGGTCGGCGGAAATTTGAACAGCACGTTCGGCGGTTCGCGCGGGGATTCGGCACCGGTGGCGCGGGTGCCCGTCGAGCGGGCGGGCGTGATCCGGCATCCCCGTGCTGCCATGAGCGCTGTGCCCGGCCGGGATCGGTCGTGCGGTACGTGCGCAATTCGTTCGTCAATCAGAACTTGAGTCAGGAATCACCCGCATGGATATTGCGCAGCTGCTGACCTTCAGCGTCAAGCAAGGAGCGTCCGATCTGCATCTGTCGGCCGGGGTCGAACCGATGATCCGCGTCGACGGCGACGTCAAACGGATCAACTTGCCGCCGCTGGACCACAAGCAGGTCCACGACATGGTGTACGACATCATGAACGACAAGCAGCGCAAGGCCTGGGACGAGTTCCTCGAGACCGACTTCTCGTTCGAGATTCCGGGCCTGGCGCGCTTCCGCGTCAATGCGTTCACGCAGGCGCGCGGTGCCGGTGCGGTATTCCGCACCATTCCGTCGAAAATCCTCACGCTCGAAGACCTGAAGTGTCCGTCCATCTTCAAGGACATCTCCGAGTTCCCGCGCGGGATCGTGCTGGTGACAGGGCCGACCGGGTCGGGCAAGTCGACGACGCTGGCGGCAATGGTCAATCACATCAACGAGAATGAATACGGCCACGTGCTCACGATCGAAGATCCGATCGAATTCGTGCACGTTCCGAAGAAGTGTCTGATCAACCAGCGCGAAGTGCATCGCGACACGCTCGGCTTCAACGAGGCCCTGCGCTCGGCGCTGCGCGAGGATCCCGATGTCATCCTCGTTGGCGAAATGCGCGATCTGGAAACCATCCGGCTGGCGTTGACCGCCGCCGAAACGGGTCATCTGGTGTTCGGCACCCTGCATACGTCGTCGGCGGCCAAGACGGTCGACCGTATCGTTGACGTGTTCCCGGCTGCCGAGAAGGACATGGTCCGGGCGATGCTGTCGGAGTCGATGCGGGCGGTGATCTCGCAGACGCTGCTGAAGAAACGTGGCGGTGGACGCGTCGCCGCGCACGAGATCATGATCGGCACCCCGGCGATCCGCAATCTGATCCGCGAGAACAAGATCGCGCAGATGTACAGCGCGATCCAGACCGGCCAGAAGGAGGGCATGCAGACACTTGATCAGTGCCTGCGGGATCTGGTCAAGAAGGGCGTGACATCGACCGAGGAAGCGCGGAACAAGTCGGCCGATCCGCGCAGCTTCTCCGTGAACTGATAAGGGGGCCGCCATGGACCGCGAGCAGAGTGTCAAGCTGGTGCAGCAGCTGCTGACGCTGATGAAGCAGAAGGGCGCCTCCGATCTTTTCGTCACCGCGGGTTTTCCGCCGGCGATCAAAGTCGACGGCCAGCTCACGCCGGTGATGGACAAGCCGCTGCCGCCGGAGGCCTCGGCGATCATCATGCGGTCGCTGATGAACGACCGGCAGGTCAAGCAGTTCGAATCCGAGAACGAGTGCAACTTCGCGATCTCGCCGCCCGGGATCGGCCGCTTCCGTGTCAACGCGTTCGTCCAGCAGGGCCGCGTCGGTGGCGTGCTGCGTACGATCAACACCGAGATCCCCACCTTCGAGGCACTCGGACTGCCGGCGCAGTTGCAGAATATCGTCATGGAGAAGCGCGGACTGGTGCTGATGGTGGGCGCCACCGGCTCGGGCAAGTCGACGTCGCTCGCGGCGATGGTCGGCTACCGCAACCGCAATTCGCGCGGGCATATCATCACGATCGAGGATCCGATCGAATACGTCCATCCGCACATCGGCTGCATGATCACCCAGCGTGAGGTCGGCACCGACACGTTCTCGTGGGAGAACGCCCTCAAGAACACTCTGCGACAGGCTCCGGACGTGATCCTGATCGGTGAGATCCGGACCCGCGAGGGCATGGAGTACGCGGTCAACTTCGCCGAAACCGGTCATCTGGTGCTCGCGACGCTGCACGCCAACAGCGCCAACCAGGCGCTCGACCGCATCATCAACTTCTTCCCCGAGGAGAAGCGCGAGCAGTTGCTGATGGATCTGTCGCTGAACCTCAAGTCGATCATTTCGCAGCGACTGGTGCGCAAGGAAGGCGGCGGTCGCGTCGCGGCGATGGAGATCATGATCAATTCGCCATTGATCTCGGACCTGATCTTCAAGGGCGAGGTGGCGTCGATCAAGGAGGTCATGGGACGCTCGAACGAGCAGGGCATGATCACTTTCGATCAGTTCCTGTTCAATCTCTTCGAGGACGGGGTGATCAGCTACGAAGAGGCGATCCGCAATGCCGACTCCCAGAACGAGCTGCGCCTGCGGGTGAAGCTCGAGTCCAGGCGCGCACGCCAGGACCTGCTGGACGACGAGGGGGTGCGCAGCATGCAGATGAAGGACGACGACCAGGCCAACGTCCTGCGGCGATAGCCAGCCCGGGCCCGCGAGGCTGTGCCCCGAAGGGGCCAAGGAGAACAAGCCGTGCTGAAGATTCTGCCGTACCTGAAGTTGTGTATCGAAAAGAACGGGTCGGACCTGTTCTTCACCGCCAACGCGCCCGCGCAGGTGAAGATCGAAGGCGAGTTGATGCCGATCGGCAAGACCGTTCTGACCCGGGAGTTCGTCAAGGAACTGGCGTACAGCATCCTGGCGCCGGACCAGATCGATCATCTCGAGGAGCATCTGGAAATCGATCTGGCCACCGAGGCGGGCGGGCTGGGGCGTTTTCGCGTCAACATCTTCTATCAGCGCGGATCGCTGAGCATGGTGATGCGCTACGTCAAGTCCAAGGTGCCGCGCCTCGACGAGATCACCGGCATGCCGCCGGCGCTCAAGGACCTGATCATGCACAAGCGCGGCATGATCCTGATGGTGGGCGCCACCGGGTCCGGCAAGTCGACGACCCTGGCGGCGATGATCAATCACCGCAACGAGCTGATGCAGGGTCATATCCTGACGATCGAGGACCCGATCGAGTTCGTGCATCCCAACATCCGCAGCATCATCAACCAGCGCGAGGTCGGGCAGGATACGGTCAGCTACGAGCGGGCGCTGAAAAGCTCGCTGCGCGAGGCGCCCGACGTCATCCTCATCGGTGAAATCCGCACCCGCGAAACGATGGATGCGTGTCTGCAGCTGGCCAACACCGGCCATCTGGCGATCTCGACGCTGCACGCCAACAACGCCTACCAGGCGCTGCAGCGCATCGTGAATCTGTATCCGGAGGAGTTGCGCGCGCAGCTTTACATGGACCTGTCGCTGACGCTGCGTGCGATCATTTCGCAGCGTCTGGTCAAGCGCAAGGACGGCAAGCGCTGTGCCGCGATGGAGGTCATGATCAACACGCCCTATATCCAGGATCTGATCCTGGCCCGGCGGATCGACGAGATCAAGGAAGCGATGAACCAGTCCTCCGACAAGGGCATGCTCACGTTCGACAACTCGCTTTACAGTCTCTACAAGTCGGGCGCGATCGCGCTTGACGAGGCGCTCATCAACGCCGATTCGCGGACCAATCTGGAAGCAAAAATCAATTTCGGCGGCTGAGCCGCCCGCGCTGGAGTCGCTCATGCATTCAAATGTCCGATCGTCCTTGCACCGGGGAGTTCTGCTCGCGGCACTGGTGGCGATTGCCGGTTGCGGTGGCGGAGGGGGTGGGGACACGCAACCGACCAACCAGGCGCCGATCGCCGATGCGGGGGCCGATCAGACGGTGGAACTGCAGAGTCCGGTCACGCTCAACGGGTCCGGAACCGACGCCGACGGCACCGTCACCGCATATGCCTGGACCCAGGTTTCCGGCACGGCGGTGAGCCTTTCGGGCGGCGGCACCAGCAGTGCCAGCTTCACCGCCCCGAATGCAGAAGGCGCACTCGTTTTCCGCTTGACGGTGACCGATGACGACGGGGCGACCGACACCGACGACGTGACGGTGACGGTGCAGGCCAACCAGGCCCCGACCGCTGGGGCCGGCGGCGACCAGCAGGTCGCGGCCGGTGCGGTGGTGGCGCTGTCCGGCACTGGCAGCGATGCCGACGGCACGGTCGCAGCCTATGCGTGGACGCAGCTGTCCGGTCCGGCGGTGACCCTGTCCAATGCCGCGACGCAGAATGCGTCATTCACGGCGCCGGCGACGGCAGCGACGCTGGTCTTCGAACTGACCGTGACCGACGACGACGGTGCGACCGGCAGCGACCAAATCACGGTGACCGTGGTCGCGGGCGGGGCCAATGTCTCGGTGTCCGGCCGAGCGACCTTCGACCTCGTGCCATTCGCAACCGGTGGTGGGCTGGATCTGAACAACCCTGTGCAGTCGCCGATCAGGCGTGCGACCGTGCAACTGCTCGATGCCGGCAACGGTGTGCTGGCGACCAGCGTTACCGACAGCAACGGTGAGTACCAGTTCGCCGTTGCGGCCAACACCCAGGTCCGGGTCCGGGTGCGGGCGGAGATGGTCCAGCAGGGGACGCCGGGCTGGGACTTCCGGGTTGTCGACAATACGCAGAACGGCGCCTTGTACGTGCTGGACAGCGCCCTGTTCGATTCCGGCACGGGGGCGGTGCAGGACCTGCACGCCGCGACCGGCTGGGGCGGTAACGACTACACCGGCGTGCGTGCCGCGGCACCGTTCGCGATTCTCGACAGCGTGCGCCTCGCTTTCGAGAAGTTCCTCGCCGTCGACGGCACGCTGGTGTTCTCGCCGCTGCAGCTGAACTGGAGCGTCAATAACGTCCCGTCGGGCGGCAACACGGCCCTGGGGCAGATCGGCACGTCGTACTATTCGAACAACAACATCTACATCCTCGGTGCCAAGGATGTCGACACCGACGAGTTCGATGATCATGTCGTCATTCACGAATGGGGGCACTACTACGAGGACACACAGTCGCGCGCCGACAACATCGGGGGCGCGCACGGCGGTGGCGATATCCTCGACATGCGCGTGGCCTATGGCGAGGGATTCGGCAATGCCCTGTCCGGGATCGTGACGGACGATCCGCGCTACCGCGATTCCTTCGGCAGCGCCCAGGCCAGCAGCTTCACGATCAACGTCGACAGCAACAGCGTCACCAATCCGGGCTGGTACAGCGAAAGCTCGGTGCAGTCGATCCTGTATGACCTCTACGACAGTGACGCCGATGGGGTCGACGCGGTCGCGCTGGGGCTGGCGCCGTTGCATCAGGTCTGGCGCAACGGCCAGCGCACCACGCCGCTGCTGACCAGCATCTTCACCTTCATCAGCGAGCTGAAGGCCGAACAGCCAGGCGCCGCGTCGGCGATCAGCGCGCTGGTCGACGCGCAGAGCATCAACGGTGCGACGATGACGCCGAGCGGATCGACCGAGACCAACAATGCCGGCAGCACCAACGTCCTGCCGATCTACACCGCGATCACGCCCAACGGCGGCAGCCAGACGGTCTGTTCGATCAAGACCTTCGGGGAGACCAACAAGCTCAGCGTGCGCCGCTTCCTGACCTTCACCCTGGCGAATACCGCGACCCTGCAGATCCAGGTCACCGGCGGCACCGACCCGGATCTATACCTGTATCACGGCGGTCTGATCGACGGTTCGTTCACCGGTAACCCCGGGGTCGAGACGCTGGTTCACAATAGTGCCGAGCCTGGCGACTACGTGCTCGATGTCCTCGAGTACCTCAATGCGGACGACGATGACAGTACCGGCGGCACGACCTGCCTGACCGTGACCGTTTCCGCCTCCTGATCCCGCTGGAGAACAAGATGAAAGCCTTGCAGGTGACATGGTTCGGGCTGATCGCCCTCGTCGTGGGGTGCTCGCAGAACGCCGCGCCGGAGACCGCGGATGCGGTCAAGGCCACTGCCGCGCCGGCCAGCCCCGGCAAACCGGCGGCGCCGGTGTCGGTACGGTTCGAGGTGGGCACGGCCAAGGCGGGCGGGCCGACGCCGGTGACCGTCACGGTAACGCCGACCCAGGATCTCGACGCCGTGGAAGTCCGCTACGTCGTTCCGGAGGGGCTGGACGTTGGGGTCCTGCCGAAGCGCGAGACGCTTGCGGCCAGCAAGGCCGGGCAGGCCTGGAGCAAGCAGCTGCAGGTCACTCGGCGCAGCTCGGGCAGCCAGATGCTCGGCGTCATCGTCGTGACCCGGCAGGGCGGGCGGGAACTGGCCAAGGCCGTGAGCCTGCCGTTGGGGGATGCCGTTCAGGCACCGCCGGTGCCTGCCGAAGTCCAGCCGGATGGAGAGACGGTCATCTCGATGCCGGCGTCCTCCCCCTGATGCCGCAGACCCCGTGACTGCGTTCTCCGGGGCGATCAGGGGGGCGGGCATGCGGGCAGGGGCAGGATGCTCAGCAGCCCCACGATGACGAACAGCGCGATGACGTTGAGCGCCATGCCGGTTCTCACCATGTCGCCGATCTGAACCCGGCCGGAGCCGAACACGATGGCGTTGGGCGGCGTGGCGACCGGCATCATGAACGCGTAGTTCGCGCCGAGGCCGACGGCGAACAGCACCGGCAGCGGGTTGGTTCCGAACCCGATGGCGACCGCCGCCAGGATCGGGGCGAAGGCGGTGGCGGTGGCGGTATTGCTGCTCAGTTCGGTCGCGAACACGACCAGCGTCGCCACGGCGGCCAGCAACACGAACGGACTCAGGGCCTCGAATCCCGACAGCCCTCCGGCAATGAAGCGGTCGACGTCGTGGGTGGCGATGGCGGAAGCCAGGCTGAGGCCGCCGCCGAACAGCAGCAGAATGCCCCAGGGCAGGCGGATGGCGGTCTCCCAGTCCAGCGCCGCGACGCCGCGCTGCACCGGGATGATGAACAGCACCAGCGCGGCGACCATTGCGATCCCGGCATCGCTCAGACCCGGCAGTTGCAGCCACTGTGCGAGCTGGGGGCGCAGAATCCACAGCAACGCCGTGACCGCGAAGATGACGCTCACGATGCGCTCACCGCGGTTCATCGGTCCCAGCGCCTCGAGTTCGCCACGGACCTGTGCCCGACCACAGGGCAGGTGCCGCGGATCGAAGCGGAATGCGACCCGGGTGAGATACAGCCAGGACAGTGGCAGCAGGATCGCGACCGCCGGCAGGCCGAGACGCATCCAGTCCAGGACGCTGATGGAGCAGCCGAATTCCTGTTCCGCATAGCCGGCGACCACCAGGTTCGGTGGGGATCCGATCAGGCTGCCCGAGCCTCCGATCGAGGCGCTGTAGGCGATCGACAGCACCAGGCAGGTCGCGAAGCGGCGCGCGGACGTCGCCGCGGCTGCGCTGTCGGAGGCCGCGTTCTGCAGCATCAGCGTGACCACGCTCTGAGCCACCGGCAACAGGATGATGGTGGTCGCGGTATTGGATATCCACATGCTCATCGCGGCCGTGGCGATCATGAATCCCGCAACCAGACGCCTTGGCCCGGTTCCGGTCGCCAGGATGATGCGCAGGGCGATGCGCTTGTGCAGCCCCCATCGTTCCATCGCCAGGCCGAGCATGAAGCCGCCCATGAACAGGAAGATGATGTCCTTGGCGTAGGGCGTTGCCGTGGTGGGGAGATCCGAAATTCCGAGCAGGGGAAACAGTGCCAGCGGCAACAGCGCCGTGGCGGGCAGCGGCAGCGCCTCGGTCAGCCACCACAGTGCCATCAGGATGCCGACCGCTGCCGTTGCCTTGCCTGCATGCGTCAGGGACGCGGCATCGGACTGCGCCAGCCAGGCGTAGACGACCAGCGCCGCGAGCGGGCCGAGCCACAGGCCGAGCGTCTGGACGCGGCGGCGGTGGTCGCCGGGGCCGGCGGTGGGATCAGGGGCATTCATCTACAGACCCTCGGGGCGGGCTCGGAGCATAAGGGCGGAGCGGCTTGCATGTCAGGCATCCTGCGGCTAAAATCCGCGGCCTTTTCGAGGTTGATCGGCGCCTGCCGGGCAACTGAACTATAACGAACGATTGGATTTAGGACTGATGAAGACCATCTTCGCCAAGTCCGAGAGCGTGAAGCGCGACTGGTACGTGATTGACGCATCGGACAAGACGCTCGGACGTCTGGCCACCGAGATTGCACGCCGCCTCCGCGGCAAGCACAAGCCCGAATACACCCCGAATGTCGACACCGGCGATTACATCGTTGTGGTCAACGCGGAGAAGGTGAAGGTCACCGGCAACAAGCTGACGGACAAGATGTACTACCGGCATACCGAGTATCCGGGCGGCATCCGTTCGCAGTCGCTGCAGCAGCTCCTCGAGAAGCATCCGGAGCGCGCGATCGAGAAGGCCGTCAAGGGCATGCTGCCGAAGGGCCCGCTGGGCTACGCCCAGTTCCGCAAGCTGAAGGTCTACGCGGGTGCCGAGCATCCGCACACGGCGCAGCAGCCGGTCGTCCTCAATATCTGATCGGATCCAGACTCATGTCCAAGAACGTCGATTACAAGTACGGCACCGGCCGCCGCAAGACTGCGACAGCGCGCGTGTTCCTCAAGCCCGGCAAGGGCGACATCACCATCAACGGCAAGACCGTCGAGGACTACTTCGGCCGCGAGACCTCGCGCATGCTGGTGCGCCAGCCGCTCGAAGTCGCCGAGTCGCTGGATCGCTTCGATCTGAAGATCACGGTCGCAGGCGGTGGCCCCAACGGGCAGGCCGGCGCGATCCGCCACGGCATCACCCGTGCGCTGATCGACTATGACGAAGAGCTGCGCCGCCCGCTGCGCGCTGCCGGTCTGGTCACGCGCGACGCCCGTGAGGTCGAGCGTAAGAAGATCGGTCTGCACAAGGCCCGTCGCGGTACGCAGTACTCCAAGCGTTAATCTCGAAACGCTGGTTTCTTCGGAGTGGATCGGTATAATTCGCCGCTCCGAGGAATCACCCGGTTTTGGGGGATCGTCTAATGGTAGGACTGCAGACTCTGACTCTGCCTATCTAGGTTCGAATCCTAGTCCCCCAGCCAAACAAATAGCCCGCTTCATAGCGGGCTTTTTGTTTGGGCGCGGCAGAGGGGTGAGGACCGGCGCGGCGTCTCGTGCCGCGCAAGGTTCGACGCGCGTGGCGTGAGCCGGTGAAGAACGTCGCCGTTTGCGGCGACGGCCGGCAGGGCAACGTCTCCCGGATTTCTCTAAAGGGCGGGCTCCATTCATCGACCATACGGCCTCCTTCCGTCGGCCCGATCCGGAACTTGACCGTCCATGGCGCGATGATCCCTGAGCGACCCTGCGTCTGGCGACATGCCTGCTCCCGGCCCAGGATCGCCTCAAGCCGCGGTCCCCGAGGAGGACGTCTTTCCCGCTCATGTCGGTCTCTGAATTCACCCTGCCGAACGGTCTGGCGCCGCGCCCTTTTCTTGAAGGGATGCGCAACCGGGTGCTGCGGGTGACGACAGGGATGCGTCCGGGGCCACAGCGCCTGGAACTTGCGATCGAGGCATTCTGGTATGCCGCACTGGAAGCGACCAGCAGCGGGCAGACCCGGATTCCGTGGAGCAGCTTCGCCGGCGGCACGCATCCGTTGCGGGGGCTGATCGATCCGCTGCGTCTGATGATCCGCTCGGAGCTGATGAATTCCGGCCTGGTCGCGCCGGATGCATTGACGGCACAGGCGCTGGACCAGATCCTCGGGGTGGCCGAAGCCGAAGCCGCGAGCGGAAAGGCGATGCCGGAGAACCGCGAGCTGTTCTGTCGCTGGCTGGAACGGCAGGTCTCCAGTCAGAGCGGGACCGAAGGCATCGCTGCCACGGTGCACCAGGCCGCCTGACCGCCGGGGTGTCGCCCGGCGTTCCGGGCCTCATGCGTCGTTGACATTCCAAGCTGTCGCGCCGGCGATTGTCGGTGCGGGTCATGCAGGGGACAGTCTCCTCCATCATAAACGTCCATCGGCCCCGATCGGGGATGGGCACGCGGTCGCGGTCCTGCGACCCCTGAACGATGCGAGGAGAACGGTTTCGATGAGCAGGTCTGGCGATGTGGTGGGCGTTGGCGATCTGGTACGCGGCGTCATCGCGACGGTTCCGGAGGTGGCGTCAGTCAACCGTGGCCTGTTCAATCTGCTGCGCTTCGGCCCGGATGACATCGGCTCGATCGGTCTGCGCCTGCAACAACTGGCGGAGCAGCATCCGCACCGGATCGCGCTGCGTTTCGAGGGACGCGACTGGAGTTATGCCGATCTCAATGCCTGGTCGAACCGTGTCGCCTCGGTCCTGAGAACGCGCGGCGTCCGGCCGGGACGGCGAGTCGCCATCATGATGGAGAACCGGGCGGAGGTTCTGCCCTGCATGCTGGCGGTGACCAAACTCGGCGCCGTGGCCTGCATGATCAACGTGCAGCAACGTGGCGAGGTGCTGGCGCACAGCCTGAAGCTGACCGAGGCTGCGCATGCCATCGTCGGTGCCGAGTGCGCCGATGCGGTCTCGCAGCTGCTGGCGCAGGATTCCGCGCTGGAGCATCTGCAGGTTCTCTGGGAGGGCGAGGGCCAGTGTCCGGCACGCTGGGAGGATCTGCGGTCTCTCGGCGCCGGCGCGCCGGCGGACAATCCGCCCGAGGTCGAGCGGATCCGTATGCGCCAGCCGTGTTTCTATATCTTCACGTCCGGGACCACCGGCCTGCCGAAGGCGTCGGTGATGACCCACTACCGCTGGCTGCGGGGCATGGCCGGGCTCGGCCAGATGAGCCTGCGGCTGCGCGGCGATGACGTCCTGTACTGCTGTCTGCCGCTTTACCACAACAATGCACTGACGGTTTCGCTCGGGGCGGTGTTCGGAGCGGGGGCGACCTTCGCGCTGGGGCGCAAGTTCAGCGCATCCAGGTTCTGGGACGAGGTGCGGGCCAGCGACGCGACCTCTTTCTGCTACATCGGCGAACTGTGCCGTTATCTGCTGAACCGGCCGGATGATCCGCGGGACCGGGACCACCGTGTGCGGGTCATCGTCGGCAACGGGTTGCGGCCGGAGATCTGGGACGCGTTCCGCGAGCGTTTCGGCATCGACCGCGTCTGCGAGTTCTATGGGGCCAGTGAGAGCAATCTGGCGTTTGCCAACGGATTCGGGCTCGAACGCACGGCCGGGTTCTGCCCGCTGCCGTTTGCCATCGTCGAATTCGACGTGCTCGACGAGCAACCGGTGCGCGACCGAAAAGGCCATCTGCGTAGGGTGTCCCGCGGCGGGACCGGGCTGCTGATCACCGAAGTGACGGACAAGGCCCCGTTCGAGGGCTACACCGATGCGCGTGCGACCGAAGCCAAACTGCTGCGCGATGTGTTCAAGCGCGGCGACGTCTGGTTCAACACCGGCGATCTGGTGCGCGACCAGGGCTTCCGCCACATCCAGTTCGTCGACCGTATCGGCGACACCTTCCGCTGGAAAGGCGAAAACGTCGCGACCACCGAGGTCGAAGCGGCACTGAACCGTTTCGATGGCATCGAACACGCCGTCGTCTACGGGGTGCAGGTGCCGCACGCCGACGGTCGCGCCGGCATGGCGGCGGTCTCTTTCGCCGAGGCGCCGACGCCCGAACGGCTCCGGGCCCTTGCCGCCCATCTGCGGGCGGTCCTGCCCGCGTATGCGGTGCCGGTGTTCCTGCGGCTGCGCCAGGAACACGAAGTCACCGGCACGTTCAAGTTCCGCAAGGGCGAGCTCAAGCAGCAGGGCTTCGATCCGGAACAGGTCGACGAACCGCTGTACTGGCTGGCCGACCCCGACCACGGTTACGCACCGCTGGGTCGGGCGCAGTTCGACAAGATCGCGGCGGGCGGGATCAGGCTGTAGTTGGCCGTCAGGCCTGCCGGGGTGTTCGTCCGGCCAAGGTGCCGCGCCGCGCCGTCGGTCACTCTCGACGACACGATCGATTACAACATGTAGATGAGGAGACCATGCAGGTTCGGATCAGCATCGAGCGTAGCCTCGACGTGCCGGTGCCTTACCCGCAGGCGATGAGCCTGCTGGAGGATTATCCGCGAGTCATCCGGCGGTTCCCGAAAATGCGGCGTCTGACCCGCTTGGGGCAGGACCGCTACCTGAGCGAACTGGCGCCGATCGGCTCCAAGATCGCGGGGATCGCTCACGAGGTCAGCTACGCCGCGCACTACGAGGTCGATCCGGGTGCAGGGCGACTGCACTGGATGCCGCTGGAGGGACACGGCAACGCTCGCATCGAAGGGGCGTTGCAGGTGATCGAGCATGATCGGGGTGCGCGCCTCGAATTCGATGTGCGCGGAGAACTGCGCGATGTTCCGGTGCCGCTGATGTACCGCCTGGTGGCGCCGCCGTTCATCCAGGGCAAGTTCACACGCCTGATCGACGTTTTCCTCGAGATCACCCGCGAGGCGATCGAGAGTGGCGATGGGGCCGGTGGAGATACGCGATGAAGCTGGGCAAACGTGCGATGGGGCTGGGTTTGAAGGCGCTCAACCGGGTGGCGGGAGCATCGCTGATCGACCGTCTGGGACTGCGCAACCCGACCGAGCAGGTGCTGTACCAGGGCGCCAAGGCCGGATTCGGCGCGGTGGGGTTGGCGGCGCGCGGCGTCCGGGCGACACGCAAGCTCGTGGGGCCCGCAAGACTCGAGCCGGCCCGGAGCAGCGAGCTGTTCGACCTGACGCCGACCGACGAACAGCAGATGATGCGCGAGGCGGTGCAGGATTTCGCACTCGGGATGCTGAGGCCGGCGGCGTCGGCGGCCGATGCCGACGGCGTGGCGCCGGCCGAGCTGGTCGCGGAGGCGCAGGGCCTGGGGATCGGACTGCTCAGCGTGCCGGAGGCGCTGGGCGGCGCCGGTACCGAACGCAGCGCGGTGACCAACGTGCTCGTCGCCGAAGCGCTGGCGCAGGGCGACATGGGACTCGCGGTGGCGTGCCTGGCGCCGTCCTCGGTGCCGCTGGCACTGAGCCTGTGGGGCGACGCGCAGCAGCAGGCGGCCTACCTCGAAGCGTTCGCGACCGAGCACGCGCCGGTTGCGGCGCTGGCGATCCAGGAGGCGCATGCCCTGTTCGATCCGTTTCGCCTGCGCTGTACCGCCCGCCGGTCCGGTGACGACTACATTCTGAGGGGTGACAAGCATCTGGTTGCCCGGGCCGGCGCCGCGGAACTGTTCGTCGTCGCTGCGATGGTCGAAGGCGAACCGCATCCGGCCTTGTTCATCGTCGAGGCCGGGATGATCGGTGTCAGTGTCACCGCCGAACCCGCGATGGGGCTGCGGGCGGCGGAATGGGGGCGGCTGCACCTGTCGGACGTGCGACTGCCGGAAACAGCCAGGCTCGCCGGCGTCACTCCGGAGCGCTATCGCGATTGCGTCCAGCTGTCGCGCCTGGCGTGGTGCGCGCTGTCGGTGGGAACCGCGCAGGCGGTGCTCGACTATCTGATCCCCTACGTCAACGAGCGCAAGGCCTTCGGCGAGCCGATCAGCCACCGGCAGGCGGTGGCGTTTCCGGTCGCCGACATCTCGATCGAACTCGACGCGATGCGGCTGCTGACCTGGCGCGGCGCAAGCCGAGCAGAGCAGGGCATGGCCTTCGCCGAGCAGGCGGCGCTGGCGCGGCGCCTGTGTGCCGACAAGGGGGCGCGGATCGGCTCCGATGCGGTGCAGCTGCTCGGTGGGCACGGCTTCATCAAGGAGCATCCGGTCGAACGCTGGTATCGCGATCTTCGGGTTGCCGGCGTGCTGGAAGGTGTGGTGCTGATCTGAGCGATGGCCGGGGAACAACGATGATTCATCTCGAAACACCGAAGAAGTTCGCGATGCTGGTCGACCAGGCGCAGCAGGTCGCCACGCAGGTCTTCCGGCCGATCTCGCGCAAATACGACCGCGCCGAGCATGCGCGGCCCAAGGAACTCGACATGCTTGCCGCGCTGCTCGACGGCATGAACGCCAGCGGCAGCGGCGAGGGTGCAGGTGCCGCCGGCGTGCGCCGCGAGCGGGCCGCCGAAGAAGGCAACCGCAACGGCAGCAACCTGTCGACCTGTCTCGGCATCATGGAGCTGTGCTGGGGCGATGTCGGGCTGTTGCTGTCCCTGCCGCGACAGGGGCTGGGCAATTCGGCGATCGCGTCGGTGGCCAACGAGGAGCAGCTCAAGCGGTTCGCCGGTCGCTGGGCGGCGATGGCGATCACCGAGCCGGGTTGCGGGTCCGACTCGGCCGCGATCCGCACCACGGCGGTTGCGGACGGTGACCACTACGTGCTCAACGGCGAGAAGATCTACGTGACGTCGGGTGATCGCGCCGATCTGGTCGTGGTCTGGGCGACGCTCGACCGCAAGCTCGGCCGAGCGGCGATCAAGTCCTTCGTCGTCGAGAAAGGCACGCCGGGGTTCGAACTGGTCCGGCTCGAGCACAAGCTCGGCATTCGTGCGTCCGACACCGCCGCCTTTGTGCTGAAGGACTGCCGCGTGCCGAAGGAAAACCTGCTGGGGAGTCCGGAGGTCACGCCGGACAAGGGCTTCGCCGGCGTGATGCAGACGTTCGACAACACCCGGCCGCTAGTCGCGGCGATGGCGGTGGGCCTGACCCGCGCCTGTCTCGACACCACCCGTTCGGTACTCGCGCGCGCGGGTGTCGCGGTCGACTTCGACCGTCCGGCGCTGACCCAGTCGGCCGCCGCGGCCGAGCTGATGCGGATGCAGGCGGACTACGAGGCGGCCCGTCTGTTGACGCTGCGGGCGGCATGGATGGCCGACAACCGCCAGCCGAACTCCCTGCAGGCCAGCCAGGCCAAGGCCAAGGCCGGCCGTACCTGCGTCGACGTCGCGCTGCGCTGTGTGGAGCTCTGCGGTGCGCTCGGCGTGGTCGAAGGCGAGCGTGAGGTCGGCCTGCTCGAGAAGTGGGCGCGCGACGCCAAGATCCTCGACATCTTCGAGGGGACACAGCAGATCCAGCTCCTGATCGTCGCGCGGCGTCTGCTCGGCAAGTCGTCGTCGGAGCTGCGTTAGCCCATGCCCTCATGGCGCTGGTTGCGACCGCAACAGTCGCAACCAGCGCTCGACTTGGCCCGTTTGACGGGGATCAGGCCGCCGTCAGCATCTCGCGTTCGATGCGTGCGGTGAACGCATCGATCTCGTCGAGCAGTGCGCGATTGTCGTGTTGCCACGGATGGAAGCCGGGACGGAAGTAATCCAGCCACGGGCCCGCGATGCGGCGCAGCAGTCCCTTGCGGCCGTACAGGAACCCGACCATGCGCAGCCCGTCGCGGACCTTGCGGGCCTTGGGATCGGCGGCGACCAGGCGCAGGTGGTAAGCGAACACGAGCGCCGCGAAAATCGTGCTGGCGACGACCAGACTGCTGGCGCGGACGGCATAGGCGGTGGCACCGGTTCCGACCGTGCGTTCGTAGACGTCGAACGCGACCGCCTTGTGCTCGGTTTCCTCGAGGGCGTGCCAGCGCCACAGCGCGCTGTAATTCGGGTCCGATCCCTCGATCAGATCGGGGTGTGCCAGCAGTGCGTTGGCCATGATCGCGGTCAGATGTTCGAGTGCGATCGTGATCCCCAGCTGCGTCGGCGCCGGCAGGATCACCTTGAGCTGTTCGAGGAGTGCCGCGACCCGGCGCTGCAGCGGCTCCGCCGGCAGGCCGGCGGCGGCCATGGCGCCGTTGTAGGCGGTGTGCTCGCGGCCGTGCATCGCCTCCTGGCCGATGAACGCGGTGACGGCGTCGCGCAACTCGGGATCGGCGAGACGTTCGCGGTAGTAGCGGACGCTGTGGATGAAGAAGCGCTCGCCGTCGGGAAAGAACAGCGACAGCGCGTTCATGAAGTGTGTGACGATCCGCCCGCGGCCGTGCCAGTCGCATACGCGCGCGGGATCGATCGAGAAATGCAGATCGCGCCTGATCGGCAGCATGCCGTTCTCCTTGCGTTGTTATGTTGTCATCAGACGATGTCATTCATGACTGATGTCGTCAACCACTGAAGGGACAGTCGGCGGTGTCGCAGCGGTCCGGTGGTGACGCGAGCCGATTCGCCCATCACTCAGTGGTACCGTTATCATTCCGCTCCATGGCGATTTCCAAGAAGACCCGCAAGACCGCGGCCGCGAAGGCGCGCAAGGCCGTTCCGACCGACGCGACGGGCGAACCGCGCAAGGCGGCCGAATACAGCATCGAGGAGCTGGCGCGCGTTGCCCGTACGACGGTGCGCAACGTGCGCGCGTACCAGGACCGGGGGTTGATTCCCGCGCCGGAACGGCGCGGCCGCGTGGCCGTGTACAGCGACGAGCATGTGTCGCGGCTGCGCATCATCGGTCAGCTGCTGACGCGCGGATACACGCTCAGCAGCATCGGCGAGCTGCTGCAGGCCTGGGAGCAGGGCTCGGATCTCGCCGGCCTGTTCGGCCTCGAGTCGGCGGTGTCGAGCCCCTGGACCGATGAGTCGCCGAAACTCTATTCGTTGACCGAGCTGGTCAAGATGTTCGGTGGCCGTTTCGACGTCCACTGGCTGGTCAAGGCTGCCGATCTGAAGATCCTGGTGCCGGAGGGCGCGCGCTTCCGCGCGCCGAGTCCCCGCATGATTCAGGCCGGGGCCGAGCTGGTCAAAGGCGGGATTCCGCTCGACGAGATGCTGGAGGTTGTCGGGCGGCTCCGGGCCAATGTCGAGCTGGCCGCGGATCAGATGGTGCAGCTGGTCGAGAAGTACCTGTTCGACCCGTACGGCGACGGCCTGCCACCGCCGGAGGAGATCCCGCGCCTGGGCGAGATCATCTGGCGACTGCGGCCACTGGTGGAGCGCGCGGTGCACGCCGAGGTGGCGCGTGCGATGGAGATGGCGGCCACGAGCCATCTCGGGGACCGGCTTGCGGCGATCCTCGACCAGATGTCGCCGGCGCGGCAGGTGCCGAGCGACGTCGAATCCGACGACTGAGCCGCGCCCCGGCCGGACACCCGCGGTGGCACGCCACCCCGCCCGGGGTGTGGCGCGACACCGACGCTTCGACGCCTACGGCTCGGGCCGGATGTGCGCCAGCGTGCTTTCGTCATCGTCCCGCGTGCGGTGCAGGAACGCGGCGAGCGCCGGCAGCACCAGAATCGCGCCGAACATATTGGCGGTGAACATGAACAGCAGCAGCTTGCCCATGTCGATCTGGAACTGCAGTTCCGACATCAGCCAGGTGGTGACGGAGACTCCGAGTGTCACGCCGGTGAAGATGACCGCCTTGCCGGTGCCGCGCAGCGTTTCGTAGTAGGCCCGCCGCAGCGACTTGCCTTCGTCGAGCGCGCCGGCCATGACCCCATAGACGTAGATGCCGTAGTCCACGCCGATGCCGACCGCCAGTGCCAGCACCGGTAGCGTTGCCACCTTCATGCCGATGTCGAGCGACGCCATGACGCCGTAGCCGAGCTGCGAGACCAGGGCCAGGGGCAGTACCACGCAGACGATCGCGCGCCAGCTGCGGAACGACATCCACAGCAGGATCAGAATCACGGCGTAGACCCACAGCACGATGCGGCTTTCCTCGGCCTCGACCACCTCGTTGGTCGCGGCCATGACGCCGACATTGCCGGTCGCCAGCGCGAAGTTGACCGGGCAGTTGTCGGTCATGCCCTCGTATTCCTGTTGCAGGGTGTCGCGCCGTTCGCGGGCCTCGCGCGCCGGTTCGGAGTCCTGCTCGCCGCGCTCGACCATGCCGAACACGTCGGCGTTGGCGCCCTTGAGCTTCTGGAAGGTGGCGTATTTGCGGTCGCAGTATTCGGGCGACACCCCGGGATTGCGCTCGAAGAAGTCGGCGCGGTTGTCGGCATTGAAGGTTTTGACCTGTTCGACGATGTGGCTGATCGTCTCGGCGCGGTGATCCTTGGTGAACATGTAGACCGCGAGCGCGTCGCACTCGTCGTTGAGCAGGCCGGTGCTGGTCGGGACCAGTGCGGTTGCCTGCGCCAGGGCGTAGTGGTTGCGTGGCAGGATCAGCGCGTTGAGTCGTCCTTCCGAAAGCCCCTGATAGACGAGCTTGGCGAAGGTCAGCAGCGACAGGGTGGACTGTACGCCCGCGGTGTTGTGCATGTGCCAGGCGAACCGGTCGACCTGTTCCATGAGCTGATAGTCGATGCAGCCGTTCGGGCGCGTCTCGGCGATGACCTTGAAGATGTCGACGGCGATCTGGAAGTTGTCGGTGATCGCGCGGAAATCCTGATTGAAGCGCGAGTCCGGGCGCAGTTCCGGCACGCCTTCGAGCGCGTCGCCGATCTGCAGGTCGCGCTTGGCGTGGAACGACCAGCCGGCGATGACCGCGCAGACCGCCAGCACCATGACCGCGACCTTCGGTCGGGTCACGCCGGACAGCCACCACCAGGCCTTGTCGAGCACCGCGTCGCGCCGGTTCTGGCGTTCGATGAAGGCGTCGACATCCTTGATGCGGATCATCGTCAGCCAGATCGGCACGAAGATCTTGTTGGCGACGATGATCGCGAGGCCGCCGAGTACGGCGTTGATCGACATCTCGCGGATGATCTGGATCTCGATCAGATAGATCGTCGCGAATCCGGCGATATCGGAAATCAGCGCGATGGTGCCGGCGATCGCCAGGCGTCGGAAGGTTTCCAGCGAGGCGTCATAGCTCGAACGGCCGGCGTGAACCTCGTCGACCCAGGCGTTGACGTACTGCACGCCATGGCTGACCGAGACCGCGAGGATCAGGAACGGCACCAGGATCGCGAAGGGGTCGAGGCCGAAGCCCACCGTCCGCAGCAGGCCCATCTCCCAGATCACCGCGACGATCGACGAGCCCAGCGGAATCAGTCCGAGCTTCAGAGAGCCGCAGTAGAGCCACAACAGGATGCCCGTGATCAACAGGGTCAGACCGAAGAATCCGGCGACCTCGAGCGACGCGTTGGTCATGTCGTCGACGATCTTGGCGAAACCGATGATGCGGACCTTGATACCGTCCTTCTCGTACTTCGCGCGCAGCTGTTCGAGGTAGCCGCCGACTTCGCGGTAGTCGAGTTTCTCGCCGGTCCGCGGATCGAATTCCAGCAGCTCGGCCATGATCATCGCCCCGCGCTGGTCGTTGGTCACGAGGCGGCCGATGATCTGCGCCTTGGCGACGTTGGAGCGCACCTTCTCCAGCACCTCGGGCGTCGGCTGGTAGTCGGGCGGGATCACGGTCGCGCCGGCGAGGCCGCCCTCGACGTTCTCCACGTAGTTCACGTTCGGCGTGAACAGGGACATGACCCGAGCGCGGTCGACGCCCGGGGTGAAGAACACGTCGTCGGTTGCCTGCTGCAACTGCGCCATGAAGTGCTCGTTGTAGATGTCGCCGTCGTCCTGGATCAGTGCGAACAGCACGGTGTTGGCGCCGCCGAAGTCCTTGTAGTACTCGCGGAACTTCTGCATGTACGGATGATCCAGCGGCACCGACTTGAGCCAGCCGGCATCGGGTTCCAGACGCGCGGTCTGGACGGTGAAGAACACCGTCAGCGCGATCAGGATCAGATGAGTCAGGTGACGCCGGCCGTAGACGATCGGCTCGACGATGCGGAGGATGCGATCGGTGATCGGCCCGCTGATGGCGGCTCCAGCCATGATGGTTGTCTCCCCTCGGAATGCGTCGGATTCAGTTCAGCGGAACGCGCTGGACGCCGGCGGTGCCGACGATCAGCAGCGCGCCGTCGTCGACCGCGCCGGCGTTGATGTTGTTGTCGGGTTCGACCGGCAGACGGCGCAGCGTCGCCGTGGCCAGATCCGCCTGCATGACATGGCCGTTGCTGCCGAACAGCAGAATCCGGCCATCGGCGGTGACCTGGCCGCCGAACAGGCTTTCGAACGCATCGTTGGCAAGCGGCGTCCAGCCCGCGACGGCGGTCACCGGTGATGCGTCGCCGGTGGCGCCGGAGGGGTCGAACATCGCGTCGCGCATGGCCTCGATGTCCTCGGGCGTAAGCACCGCGGCGCTGCCGATGTCGGCGGCGTAGAAGGTGTTGCCGCGCAGGCCGAAGATCAGGGCGCCGCGGTCGCCGACGGGCAGGGCGCCGAAGTACGACCCCGAGTACGGCGATTTGAGCGGTTGCCAGCTCGCGCCCCGATCGGTCGATCGCGCGAGGAACCCGCGTTCGCCGGCCAGGAGCAGACTGTCGTCGCCCAGGCGAATCAGGTTGTAGAGATTGAGTCCGTCCTCGAACGCCGGCGACTCGACCGCGTGCAGCGTGCGCCCGCCGTCGTCGGTCCGCATCAGCGTGCCGTTGGCACCGGCCAGCAGCCCGTTGTCGCGATCGAAGAACAGCGCGTCGTAGTAGGGTTTGGCCCAGTCCGGATCGAACTGCAACAGCTGCCAGCTGCTACCGCCATCCCGGGTCTGCAGAATCGTGCCGTCGTATCCGATCGCCCAGCCGTTGTCGGCGTCGATGAAGCGCAGCCGGGTGATGGTGACGTCGACCGGTACCGTAACCTGTCGCCACTGCCGAGCGTCGGACGACAACAGGATGTCCCCGCGCATGCCGGCGACAACCCAGTGATCCCCGGCGCGGGCGATGTCGAGCAGCAACGCGTCGGATGCGCGGGGCGCCATGACGGCGGCGCGGGGCGTGCGGCGCGCATCGTCATCGGCGGCATGAGCCGAGGTGGCGGCAAGCGCGCAGCACAGGGCGGCGCCGAGCAGCGATCGGCGGCGGGCAGTCGAACGGGTCATCGACAAACTCCCTCAGGTGACTGGATGCCCGGCAGCTGCGGGCCTTGGTCTGCGCCGCCCCGACCGGATGCCGGGGCGGCGCGCGGGACGCCTCAGCGGCTCTGACCCTTGCGGTTCAGACCGTTGGGGGCGAAATAGCGATCCTCGAAGTCGATCTTGAAGTCGCTGATCCGGTCCTCGTTCTGCAGGGCCGTGACGAAATAGCGGCCGCTTTGCAGGTCGTAGATGATCTCCGGGATGCCGGTCACGGTCGGTACGAACGGCACCGTCAGCAACTGCGCCTCCTGCACCTTCCAGAGCTGATCGCGGTTGTCGTAGCAGTCGACCGCGGCGACCGCCCAGCTGTCCTCGTCGACGTAGAAGGTGCGACGCTTGAACTGGTGGCGCAGGCCCTGGCGCAGATTCGCCTCGACCACCCAGACGCGATGCAGCTCGTAGCGGGCGAGGTTCTGGTTGATGTGGCCCGGGCGGATGATGTCCTTGTACTTGATCATCGGCGAGTTGATCAGGAAGGAGTTGTACGGGATGTACACCTCCTTCTTGCCGACCAGCTTCCAGTCGTAGCGATCGAGCGCACCGTTGAAGACATCGACCTGATCATTGAACTGTTCGTTGTCGGTGCCGATGTAGGGATTGTCGTAGCCGACGTCGGGGGCGCGATTGGTGCGGCCCAGTCCGGGGTTGAAGATCCAGGCGTCACGGCCGCTGCCGCCCGCGCCGGAGCTTTCATGCACGAGAATCAGCTGGCCGGCGACGCGCGGCGGTGACAGCACCTCCGACAGGTAGTACAGCAGGATCTTGGTGCCGGCGTTGTCTTCTTCGAGGTTGGCGTACTTGAACTTCACGTCCTCGACGAGCTTGCTGATCTTGTAGCTGCCGTCGAGTTTGACGATCGCCTGATTGTTGTAGCGCCGGACCGCCGTTCCGCGGAAGCGCATCTTGTGGTTCCACAGCACCTCGGCGCCGCTCTTGGGAATCGGGAACGGGAAGCCGAGCACGGCGCCCTCGACGTCGTCGGTGCCCTTGAGCGTGGCCTGGGTCGCATTCTTGACCGTGGCCTGTTCGATCTCGGGCGGGAAGAAGGCGGAGCGCATCGACGGGTAGACCACCATCTTGTAGCTCGGATACTTGGCGAACATGGCCTTCTGCCCTTCGGTCAGATGGTCCGCGTACTTCGCCATGTTGTCCTTGGTAATGATGAACTGGGGCGCCTCGAACTCGCCGTCGCCACCCATCTGCTTGCGCTGCTTCTGCGCCAGGGCCTGGTCGGCGGGCGGCAGCTTGGAGATGATCGTGTCGATCTGCTTGGAGATCGTCGGATAGTCCTCGACCTTGAAGCCGTCGACATACTTGAGCAGCGCGTCGAAATCGGCCGGGTTCTTGGCGCGGGCGTCCTCGAAGCGTTGCCGCAGATTCTCCAGGCTTTCCGGCGTCTGACCGCGGATCTCGGCGTCGTAATGCTTGCCGCCGACCCAGGCCGGGATGCTGCCGTCGGCATTGCCGGCGGCGGTCGCGCCGACCGGCGTCAGGTCCTTGCCGAGCCGGGCGGCTTCATCGGCCGAGACCTTGGCCAGCGCCATGGACGACACGCCCAGGCACGCGGCGAACGCCAGCATCCTCAGGCCGCTCAAGTTGTTCATCATCTCTCTCCTCGGTTGCTGCGGTCACGCCACGGTCGATCGGTTCTGTCGGACGGTCCCGGGTGAATCATGCGCAGCGCGGTGCGCTGGCGGTGCGCGGGGTCAGAAGGTGTAGGCGACGCTGAACCCGGCGAAATCCTTGTCACGGTAGCCGTTGACGGTGCCGCCACCCGTCCAGCCCTGGTAGAACAGCTGGCTGGTGAGCTTGTTGGTGATCTCGATGTCCGTTGCGATCTGGTAGAGCATCGTGCCTTCGATGAAATTCTGCGACGGACTGACCGCGATGCCCTTGACATCGTGCGACCACACCAGCTGCGGCTTGAAGGTCCATCCGAACAGCAGGTTGGCGTACTCCATCCGCATGATCAGCCGGTAGCCGGTGGCGAAGGCATCGGCGAAGCCTTCGGTCTGCTGGGTCGGATTGAAGCGTTCGGTGGCCAGCGAACCGTCGGTGGGATGGCCACCGGTGCCGTCGGCGCCGGGGCTGGCGTGCGTCTCGTTGTAGTCGCCGCCTTCGAACTGCACTTCGCTGCGCGATGGCATGTCCAGCGCCCAGGTGAAGCCCGCTTCGGCGATCAGGGTCACCTGGTCGGCGCCGATCGGGTTCTCGCTGTTGCCGAAGATGCGGATGCCGGTCAGGTCGAACTGCAGCACCTGCAGGCGTTCGTAGCCGCGGACGAGCTGGTTGGCCTGCACCGTGTCCCATCCCCGGTACGCCGCCAGATAGCTCGGAATCGCATGGTCGCGACTGGGGACGATGAAGTCGTTGCCGAGGCTGCCGGCGAGCGCGCCGAGCAGGTTCAACGTGCCAGGCGACGTCAGGATGCCCAGCGCCGTCGCCGGATCCAGGCCCAGGTTCACCAGGCTTTCGAGCGAGAGGTCGCCCAGTGTGCCAAGGCCCAGTCGGATGTCGTTGGCGGGCAGGGCCGGCTGCAGCATCGTGAAGACGGTGTCGGCGATGTGCACCTGGACCGGCAGGTTGGGGCGGTACGCCACCTCGCCGGCCAGCGACCATGCGCCGACGGTGGTGTTGAAGCTGACCCCGTACATCTGGATGTCCTCGGGATAGTCGAGGAAGGCGCGGCCCGAGTCGA
This sequence comes from Nevskiales bacterium, assembly GCA_028698335.1. Classification (GTDB taxonomy): domain Bacteria; phylum Pseudomonadota; class Gammaproteobacteria; order Nevskiales; family Nevskiaceae; genus Solimonas. Next base: position 115,322 of record JAQVDP010000003.1, read on the forward strand.
TCGGCACCGGCTCGAGGCCGTTCGGTGTCAGCTTCATGCCTTCGCAATCGACCGCCGCCTGGATCACGTCGGTGGTGCTGTCCTGGATGCAGGTGTGATCGGTGGCGTAGAAGCTCAGGTACGGCAGGCGGCTGTGATAGTTCAGCGCATAGAAGCTGAACTCGGTGCCGCCGTTGAAGTCGGCCGCGTACCAGGTGAGCTTGGCGCCGATCTGGCCGGAATCGCGCGGCTCGCCGTCGTGTTGCGAGATCGGCACGGTCAGTGACGTGTCCGAAATGTCGGCGCCGATCCCCGGCAGTCGCTGCAATTGGTCGGGGTCCTCGTGGAACTGGCCCAGCGTCAGCAGCGCGGTGTCCTTGCCGATGACGTCGAACGGTGCGAAGAAGCTGCCGCCCTCCGGAATCGTCGCGCCCTGCCAGGCGAGCTGATAGAACAGGTCGATCGTGACGGTGTCGCCGATCGGGGTGCTCAGCAGCACCGCCGGAATCGAGCGGAACACCGCGGCGATCTGGGTGCCGGGCTGGTAGAGATAACGGGCGTCCGGCGGGTTGAGCTCGTTGAGGCTGTTGAGCGCGATCAGCGTCGATTCGCCCCAGCGGATCTGCTGGTAGCCGATGACTGCGGCGAACTCGTGGTCGAAGACGTCGAAGATGCCGCTGACGAGCAGGTTGCCCGGCGTCCAGTCGAGGCCGACGTTGTCCCGGACCGAATCCGGTCGCGGGGTATGGCGCGGTTGGTAGGTCGTGTCCGGATGATATTCGTCGAACTCGTAGTTGACCGGGTCGAAGAAGATCGTGCCGCCGGCCTTGAGGACCCAGTCGCCCCATGACAATGACAGCTCGGTGCTGAACTTGGAGATCGCGGCGACGATGTCGCCCCGGTCGTAGTTGAGGTTGCCGTCGTCCTTGTTGACGCCGAAGAACGCGCCCGGGGCATCGACCAGCTTCTGGTTGAGGTCGGGGTTGCCGTTGAACGACATGCAGGCGTCGTCGACGCCGCTGCCGCACAGGGTCGGGTCGAGGTTGTTCTTGTCGATCAGATCGCGGTCGCGCTGGTCGACGCGCCACGATGCGCCGAGCGAAATACGGCTTTTGAGACTGCCGTAGACATCGCCATACTCAAACTGGAACGCGTGTGCCGTGGTCGCGCCCGACGCCAGCAGCACGGCACCGATCAGTTGCCGTTTGGACATTATTTTCTCCCCCGAGGCTAGCGATGCTACATTGCCATCGGACAGTGGTAAAGTGACAGCTATCTCGCGGCTGCCGGGCCGGCCGTTGCCGCCGCGGCGATGACCGCGTCGAGGCGGTCGGCCAGCGTCGGATTCTGCGCCGTGACCAGCGCCCGTGCCTCCCGCAGCAGTGCGTCGTCGAGTTGCGCGAGCAGCTCCGGCAGGCCGGGATCATCCTGCAGGTCCTCTGCCGAGCGGACGATCGATTCCAGGGCCGTGCGGTCGATCTGCGGCATCCGCATCAGACGCTGCTGCTGGTCGCGCCTGATCAGCGCGACGACGGGGACCAGCTGGGCCCACAGATCCTGGGACTGGGTGCGTTCGATCATCAGGCCGATGACGTCGTCGTCCAGGCCCGCGGCCTGTTCGGCCATGCGCCGGCGTTGCGACTCGCCGATCGCCTGCAGCAGCGCCAGGGCCTCGGGCCAGAGTTCCGCCGGTCCGGTGACCGCGATCCGGATCATGTGGCCGAGCCGTGCCGGCGGCAGCATCGCGACCACCGCATCGAGCTGTGCGGGATCCTCGACGAAGAAGCCGACGCGCAGCAGCGCAGCATCGTCGGTCAGCGCGTCGAGGATGGCGCGCATCGCCGTCTCGCCGAGGCTGTCGACGAAGCGCGCCATGGTGATGTATTCCTGACGCCGTGCCAGTTCCCGGGCGACTTCGACGACGCGGTCGACCGGCATCATCGCGATCAGCTCGCGGACATGGCGCGGATCGAGTTCGAGGCAGACGTCCGCGAGGAACGGCGTGTGCAGGCGCCTGGCGACGTCGACCGCGCGCTCCGGCGGCAGCAGTCCGGCGATGCGGGCGCAGATCAGCGCGCCGAGCGCCTTTTCCGCGATCAGTGCGCTGACCTTGCCGGGCAGCAGTCGGGTGGCGGCCGCGAGCCGCTGGAAGACGTGCTGGTCGCTGTCGAACAGCGCGGCGGTGGCGGTTTCACGAAGCTGGCGGATCGTCGCGGGATCCAGGCTGCGCAGGAATGCGAGGCGGTCCTCTCCGAGATTGAACAGCCGTGCGAGCTTGAGGATCTCCGCCTGATGGGCGAAGGACGCGGCGCCGCTCACGGGAACAGGACCTTGCGCACCGGTCCGCGCAGCAGCGCCGGAACATGCTTGAGCGCGGCGTTGAGAGCGTCCCTGAGGTGAGTCTGCTGGCGCTGGCGGGTCATGCGCATCGCCGTCGTCAGCAGTTGCAGCTCCTCGGCGCTGAGTGTGTCGAGCGGCGGCAGCGCCGACGGGGCGGTGCCCAGTTCGCGCGCCAGCGCCTGGATGGGATGTTCGGACACTCAAGTCTCCTCCGAAGTGGCCTGTTGTCGGCGTCCGGGACGGTGCGGTCACCGGCCGGCGTTCCGTTTATGGCCCAGAGGATAGGGGGGGCGGCGAGCCCGGTGCATTGACCGCACGGCGCGGTGCGGTGTCGGTCCGGCATCCCGCGCGCATGCCGACGCGCGGCGGCCCGCTCAGCCGGCGTCCGCCGGGACCCGATTCTGCTCGCGGTACTGGACCGGGGTCATGCCGGACCAGCGCTTGAATGCGCGGTAGAAGGTGCTGGGCTCGGAGAAGCCGGTCAGATAGACGATGTTGTCGATCGGCTCCTCGGTCCGGGCGAGCAGCCGGCGCGCCAGCGCGTAGCGGAAGTCGGTCACGATCTGACTGAAGCTGGTGCCGGCGCGGGACAGCTCGAAGCGCAGTCGCCGTGGCGCCAGGCCGACCTCGTCGGCGACGTCTTCGAGGTCGCAGCTTTCGAGTTCGAGGCGTTGCGACAGGACCTTGCGGATCTGTTCGACCAGATCGCGCCGGTGCAGATCGGAGAGGCGTTTCTGCGCGAGTTCCTCGTGCAGCTTCAGCAGGTCCGGGTCCCAGCGGGGCGAACGGTAGTCGAGCACGGCGGGGTCGAACCAGATCTCGCTTTCGCTGCCGTCGAATTCGACCGGGCAGCCGAACACCGCCTCGTACTCCGCCTGCGTGCTGCGCGCACTGCAGCGCAACTTGATCTTCTGCGGTTCGAACCGACCTTCGGTCACCGAGCGCGCGAACTGGATCAACTCGTAGACCACGCTGATTTCGGTATGCCGGAGCTGCGGCGCCTCGAGGGTACTGCCGATGACGCAGATGCGGGCGCCGGCGTCGTCGCTGACGACGCGCACGCTCAGGGCGTCGCTGACCAGGCGCAGGTACTTGAGCGCACGCAGCATGCCCTCGCCGAAGGTCGGGCTGCTGAACATCAGGTATTCGATGACCTCGCCCCGATACAGCGGCAGATGCGGGCACAGGTGCAGGCCGATGTCGGGGTCGCCGGTCACGGCTTCGACGATCTGCCAGAACAGCGCCTGCTGCTGGTGCGGGGTGCGCAGGTCCTTCAGCGGCAGCTTTTCGGCGTCGTAGCCCAGGCGCGTATACAGCGCGTTGATATCCACGCCGGCCTTGACCATGGCCTCGTGAACCACCAGCAAAAACTGTCCGGAATCGCGCATTTGCCCCGACTCTTGTCGTTGTCGTGTCAGTCCAGGTTGAGGGGGTAGTTTGCCGCAATGACAGTCGCGGGTCATCGTGCGGCCAACTGGCGGATGGGCTGCACGACTGCTAATTTGCGTCCGGAAGCAGGATCGAGTCCGGGGGAATCACCACATCATGACCACAGAGCGGCCGCATTCGAACGGCAGGCGACCACGGCTGCGCGTCGTGAGACACAGACGGGCAGTGATGAGCCCGGGCTGCGCCGTTGGCGGACGGCAGCAGGGTGGGGGCGCCGATGTTTGAGCTCGCGGCCGACGTCTCGCTGTGGAAGACGTTGACGATTCCGGTGGTGGCGGCGGCCGTCGGCGGAATCACCAACTGGCTGGCCGTGTGGATGACCTTCAACCCGTTGGAGTTCGTCGGCATCCGCCCGCCGTATCTGGGCTGGCAGGGCATCATTCCGTCCAAGGCCCGGCGCATGGCGGGGCTGGCGGTACAGTCGATCCTGTCCAAGCTGATCACCATGCGGGAAGTCATCGAGGTGCTCGATTCCCGACGCCTCGCGCAGCAGATCGTCGAGGCGATCGATCCGCTGATCGAGACCTGGGTCGACGAGCTGATGACCGAACACTACCGGGTGCTCTGGGACAACATGCCCCTGTTCGTCCGGCGTCAGGTCTATGCGCGCGTGCGCACGCAGATGCCGGCGCAGGTCGACGCGCTGATGCGTGATGTCGAGATCAACATCGACCATCTGCTGGACCTGCGGCCGATGGTCGAGGGGCATCTGGAGCAGAACAAGATCCTGCTCAACCGGGTGTTTCTCGAATGCGGTGAGCAGGAATTCAGGTTCCTGGTGCGCTCGGGTTGGTATTTCGGTGGTGCGTTCGGGGTGATCCAGGCCACCCTCTGGTATTTCTTTCCGGTGTGGTGGTCGTTGCCGCTGGCCGGCCTGATCGTCGGCTATGCCACCAACTGGATCGCGCTGAACCTGATCTTCCGCCCGCTCAATCCGCACCGGATCGGTCCTTTCAACGTGCAGGGCCTGTTTCTGAAGCGGCAGAAGGAGGTCTCCGAGTCGTTCTGCCGGATCGTCATCGAGGAAATCGTGACCCTGCCGCGCCTGATCGACGCGATGATCAACGGTGCGCACAAGGAGCGTACGCGCGCCCTGATGCGACGCCACGTCAAGCCGCTGGTCGACAAGGTCGCCGGTGGTCTCGGTGGCATGACCAAGCTGGCGGTGCAGACGACGCTGGGCCCCAGCGGTTTTGCGCAGATCAAGGAGTCGGTCGCCGCCAAGGCGCAGGCCGAGGCGCAGCTGCCGTTCGAGGATCGTGATTTCGTGCGTGAGCGGGGATCGGAGATGCAGCAGATGATCCAGGGGCGCATGGAGAAGCTGCCGCCCGAGGAGTTCCAGGATCTGTTGCGTCCCTGCTTCCAGGAAGATGAGCTGAAGCTGATCCTGGTCGGCGCGGCTCTGGGTGCGGCCGCCGGATTCGCTCAGCTGATTCTGGTGTTTGCCGTCTAGGGATTACAGCGTTTCGAAGAGAGTCGATGGACGAGCGTGACGAGTTGGAAGCCCCGGAAGGGGCGGCGGAACAGTTTCTGAACTGGCGGGAACGGATGCGGGAGTTTCTCCGCCAGTTGTTCGACATGCAGTTCCAGCAACTGATCACGCCACGGATGCTGCCGACGATCTATCTGCTGGCGATCGTCGCCAGCGGCTATGCCGTGCTGGCATTCGCGGTCGAGGGATTCGCACGGTCGACGGGGATCGGTCTGTTCCGTCTGCTGGTGGTGGCGCCGGCCGGCTTCATGGTGCTGGTGACGGTGAGCCGGATCGCGCTTGAGTTTCTGTTGGTGGTGTTTCGTCTGGCGGTCGACGTCAGCCAGATGGCCGGCCACACCGGCGATATCGCCAGCGGTCTGCCCCGCATCCAGTTCTGGAAGGGCCTGCTTGGCGGCAGCCGCCCGCGGGGGCGCTAGCGCCGGATGCGGATTGCGGCGAGGTCCGCGCGTGCCGACCGCGCGCCACGTGCGGCGTGCCGCTGTTCATAAGCGCGGGGGCGCCACGGCGCCGGACGGCACAGTCGCCGGTACGCCGGAGACAGCACGTAGACTTCGGCGCGCCGGCGGGCGCCGTCGGCACCGCTGACGGTCACCGGCAGACGGCGATAGTAGTCGCTCTCGTAACGGTCGAGTCGTCGCAGCTGTGCCGCCGAGACGTCGATGAGCAGACCCCGCGTCCGCACCGTGGCGGCCGGGACCAGCCCGGGAAACGTGTGCCCGTGGAGGCTGACGCGTCGGAATCCCCGCAGCGTCGCGATCGCCGCCGGCGGGTGGTTCCCGACCACGATCCTGCGGACCTGCGGCGACAGCAGGCTGCCGTAGACGAACAGCGGGACGGTTGGCTCGGATCTAGGGGGCGGCATGTTCGAGCCACTGCAGGGCCTGTTCGAGACGGTCGTTGCCCCAGAACAGTTCGTCGCCGACCCTGAAGTTGGGCGCACCGAACATTCCCAGACTCCGGGCGCGTTCGGTCTGGTCGCGCAGTTGCCGCTTGGCATCGGGGTGCTGGGCTACGTCGATCAGCGTCTGCGGGTCCTGACCGGCCTCGCGCAGACAGGCGCCGATCACCGCCGGGTCGGCGATGTCGTGGTCGTCGACGAAATTGGCCCTGAACACCGCGGTTGCGAACGCCGGCAACCACGGCGTGTCCTGAAACCGGCAGGCGACCCTGGCTGCGAGCAGTCCGTTGCGGGGGAACACCGAAGGACGCTGCCATGGCAGGCCGAGCAAAGCGCAGCTGCGCTCGAGGTCGCGCCACATGTAACGCCCCTTGAGCTGATAGAAATTGAACGGCGAGTCGGTGTAACCCTGCGCGCGCAGCAACGGCCCCAGCAGGAACGGCCGCCATCGCAGCTCCACGCCGGCGGCGGCGCAGACGGCACCGGCGCGGGCGGCTGCGGGATAGGAATAGGGGCTGCCGAACTCGAACCAGAATTCGATCGCGCGCATCGGCGGCCTGCGCTCAGGCGGCCGACGGGAAGAAGTCGTTCGGAATTCTCGACAGCAGCTTGATGTCTCCGGTCGGCTGCGGCTTGCCGGCGGCGTTTGTCGTCAGCAGCTGGAACACGACGACGCCCTGCGCGTGGCCGCGTTCGGCGCAGTGCGCGATCACGGCATCGGCATTGCGGCCGTCGTTCCGGAGCTGGGCGCGACCGACCTGGACGAACCAGCGCGCGGCAGGGTTCTGAGCGGTCCAGGCGCGGATCTTGTCGAGGACCTCGTCCTGGGTGCGGCAGTCGGTGACGTCAGCCAGCTGCTTTTCGCCGTTGTTCTCGGTGTAGAGGAACAGCAGCTGTTCGGACTGCTGCAACAACTGTTCGGCGTAGCGGAAGGCGACCGGGATCGCGGTTTCCAGTGCGGTCGGGGTGTCGGCAGCAGCGTTTTCGGAAGATGACATGGTGACGCGAGAGTCTCGTTGGGATGAGGGCGGGAGGCGGTGCAAGCCCGCAAAGTATACCGCCAGGGCTGGTCGACCCGGTCAACGCAGCAGGGTTTGCAGCCGTGCCTGCATCTCTTCCACCGTCATGTCCTGCTTGAGTTCGCCGACCTGGTGGCCATCGCGGTCGAGCAGTGCGACCCAGCCGGTGGCGCGATTGGCCGCAAACAGCGGCAGGAAGCCGCGTTCGCGGGCGACCGATTCGGCCGCCGAGCGGGATGCGTCATCGGCGAAGTCGAGCACGATGAAGTCGATCTGCGCCCCGAATTCGGCTTCGACGGTCTTGAGTTTGGGCTTGATCAGCTTGCAGTTGTAGCACCACGGGGCTGAGAACAGCACCGCCATCGGCCGCGCCTGCGCGGCGGCGCAGACCTGCGTGGCCAACGCCAGCAGCAGCGCGGTCAGCGCGATGCGGAGGGGGGCGATGGTACGGGGCGACATGGGCAAAAAATGCGGACTGGATCGGCGCCCAGGGTAGCCCGCGTCCGGTGCCGGCGCCAGTTTCGCTGCAGTGCGTCATTTACCGCACAGCCGCGATCCCGCCTGATTTTGGTCAATGCAATGCGCACGGGGCTTATCCAGAATGTCGCCCATCGTTTCGACCCCTTGGATGGATTGTCACTATGCCTGCATACAAAGCGCCGATGCGCGACATGCGCTTTCTGCTCAACGAAGTGTTCGACTACCCCGGCCACTACGCCGAGCTGTCCAATGGCAAGGATGCCGACCCGGATACCGTCAATGCGATTCTCGAGGAGTGCGCCAAGCTGTGCGAGGAAGAGCTGGCGCCGCTGAACCTGCCGGGTGACGAGGAAGGTTGCCATCTCGAGAACGGCGAGGTGCGGACGCCGAAGGGCTTCAAGGAGGCCTACACCCAGTTCATCGAAGGTGGCTGGCAGGGACTGTCGCATCCGACCGAATACGGCGGGCAGGGCATGCCGATGTCGCTCGGCCTGGTGAAGGCCGAGATGATGGGAACGGCGAACTGGTCGTTCAGCATGTACCCCGGGTTGTCGCTGGGCGCGATGAACACCGTGATGCAGCACGCCACCGACGAGCAGAAGGCGATCTACATGCCGCCGCTGTGCGAAGGCCGCTGGTCGGGCACCATGTGTCTGACCGAGCCGCAGTGCGGAACCGATCTCGGACAGGTCAAGACCAAGGCCGAACCCAATGGCGACGGCACCTACAAGATCACCGGCACCAAGATCTTCATCTCCGCCGGTGAGCATGACCTCACCGAGAACATCGTGCACATCGTGCTGGCGCGTCTGCCGGATGCGCCGCCGGGAACCAGGGGGATCTCGCTGTTCATCGTGCCGAAGATCAAGGTCAATGCCGACGGCAGCCTCGGCGAGCGCAACGGCGTGGTCTGCAGCGCGCTCGAACACAAGATGGGCATCAAGGCCTCCGCGACCTGCGTGCTGAACTTCGAAGGCGCCGAAGGTGTCATGATCGCCGAACCCAACAAGGGCCTCGAGGCGATGTTCACGTTCATGAACACCGCCCGCATCGGTACCGCGATCCAGGGCGTGTGCCACGCCGAAGCCTCGTTCCAGGGCGCCGTCGCCTATGCCAAGGAGCGCCGCTCGATGCGCGCGCTGCGCGGCAAGCAGGAGCCGGACAAGGTCGCCGACGCGCTGATCCATCACGCCGATGTGCGCCGCATGCTGCTGACACAGAAGGCCTTCGCCGAAGGCGGCCGCGCGATGATCTATTTCGCCGCGCAGTACGCCGATCACATGACCAATGGCGTCACCGAAGGCGACGAGAAGAAATACAAGTACTGGGACGACAAGCTCGGCTTCTTCACTCCGATCCTGAAAGGCTTCCTGACCGAGATGGGGCTGGAAGCGGCGAATCAGGGCATCCAGGTGTTCGGCGGCCACGGCTACATCAAGGAACACGGCATGGAGCAGATCGCGCGGGATGCGCGCATCGCCACCCTGTACGAAGGCACCACCGGCATCCAGGCGCTGGACCTGCTGGGCCGCAAGGTGCTGGTGATGACTCGCGGCAAGGCCGTGCGTGAGTTCACCGGCATGATCGCGAAGTTCGCGATGGAGCACATGTCCGATCCCAAGCTGCGCCGCTATGCGACTTCGCTGGCGCGTCTGGCCGCGGAGTGGAACGTCCTGACGATGCGCATCATGCTGATGGCGCGCAAGGACCGCGAGCAGGTCAGCGCCGCCAGCCATCACTTCCTGATGTTCTCGGGCTACGTGACGATGGCCTATTTCTGGGCGCTGCAGGCCGCGGTGGCGGGCAAACGCCTGGCCGAAGGCGGTGCCGAAAGCACCGAGTTCTACAAGGCCAAGATTGCCACGGCGCGGTTCTATTTCGACCACATCCTGCCGCGGTCGAAGGGCCATGCGACCTCGATGCTCAAGCCCAGCCGCTCGCTGACCAAGCTGCCGGTCGATCATTTCATCTTCGAGTAAGCGGGCATCCGCGTTCGATCAAGGCGCCCCCGAGTGGGGCGCTTTTTTGTTGTCGCGGGTTTGTCTTCCGGAACGCCGCCCCCCAAAAAAAACGGGGTGGCCTGGCCACCCCGTGTGCTCGGGAATCAGCAGCGCGATCAGACCGCCTCGCGATCGATCCTGCGCCGGCGCAGCCAGGCCACGCCGAGCAGCGGCAGCAGCAGCCCGAGGCCGGCGGCACCGCCGCCACCGCCGCCTGACGTTCCGCCGCCGGTGCCGCCGCCACCGGAACCGCCGCCGCCGGTGTTGTCATCGGGGACGGGGCCGACCTGGATGACGCGTTCCGCTCGATTCTCGCTGGCAGCGTCGTTGCTGTCGGTGACGGTCAGTCGTGCCGGATAGGCGCCGTTGGCGGCATAGGTGTGCTCGACGATCACCGAGCCCGCGCCGTTGAAGTCGCCGCTGGCGCTTTCGCCATCACCGAAGCCCAGGCTGTAGCTCTTAAGGCTCAGGCCCGGTTCGCTGACGCCACCACTGACGGTGAAGTTGACCGTGAACGGGGCTTCGCCGAACTGGTCGTCCGCCCCCAGCAATGCCAGAGGTGCCGCGCTGCTCAGGCAGGCCGCGGTCCCCTGCAGGGTGTAGTCGCCCACCGCGAGGGTGTCACGGCTCGGCGCCAGGTCGAGCCCGGTCCGGGTACGCACGTCGATCGGGGAGATCACGCTGCCCGGCTGCAGGTCGCCGAAGATCGACTTGTCCGCGACGAGGTAGATGTGGCCATCGGTGGTGTAGGTGCTGGCCGCGTTGAGGTCGCCGACGTAGGAGAAGCTCAGCAGACCCGCGGTGCCCGCGGTGTAGGTGCCGTAGGAGAACGCCGGCGTGCCGGTCGACGTGTCCATCGACAGGTACAGGCTCTCGCCGCTCGAGCTCGACGTCAGCACGAACCAGTAGTTGCCCGGTAGCGGCGCCGGATCGAGGCTGTCGACCTTGATATCGAACACCAGCTGATCCGGCAGCGACGGCAGCTCGGCAACGCTGGCCCTGACCAGATCGGTCTGCGGCGTGCAGCCGTCCAGCGTGCAGTTGCCGGCCTCGCCCGCGGTGACGGTGATGCCCGGCAGCGAGCAGCTGGTTTCCGGCACCGGTTCGGGTTCGATCGGCAGCGCGATGACGTTGCCGGCCCGTGAGCCGTTGGCGTTCTTGGCCACTACGCGATAGTAGTAGGTGTCCACCGCCGGCGACGTCGAGTCGTCCTCGAACGCGGGCTTGCCGCTGGTCGAGCCGATCAGCTCGTTGACGTCGTTGGCGCTGGTGCCGCGATAGACGTCGTAGCCGGTGATCGGAGACCCGCCGTTGTCGGGCTCGCGCCACTGCAGCAGGGTGCTCGTCGACGAGCGCGATCCGGCAACGCAGGCGCCGCCGGGTGCGGTCGGTTCGAGGGTGTCGAACGCCGCCAGCAGCGTCTTGCCGCCGCTCTGGCGCACGATCACGCCGTCATCGGTGAACGAGTTCTTGCTCGGATCCTGTACGCAGGCACCGACGCAACCGTCGGCAAGTGCGAACAGGACGCGACCGTGATCGTCCTTGATGATGTCGTTGAAATCGAGCAGGTTGCGGTTGGAGCCGCAGGTGGTGCCGGACAGGCAGATGCCACCGGCGCCCTGGATCGGATCGTTCGGCGAGACGTTGACCGTATGCCAGGTCTGGCCGCCGTCGTAGGTCATCGCAACGTACGGATACCAGACGCCCTCGAAGTCCAGTGCCTCGGGATTGCCGTCGTCGGGGGTGCCGATGAAGGCGCAGGCGGCGCGATCACCGTCGCCGGCGACGGCTGTCGGGAACACCGCGTGCTTGATGCCTGCCGCTGCGCCGATATCCGCGTCGTTGATCCAGGTGTCGCCCTTGTCGCCGGACACGGTGACGTGCGGGCTGCCGGTGCCGTTGATGTAGCAGAAGTACGCGGTGCCGTCGGAGGCGATGCCGACGCCCGGGTCGTCACCGGGTTCGCTCTGCGGGACCGGCTTGACCGTCCAGGTCAGGCCGCTGTCCTCTGAGACCGATACCGCCTGGGTCGCGCCGCAGCCGCCGAACGGGACATAGACCGTGCCGTCGTTGTCGGCGACCTGAACGTGGCCGTGCAGGGCGCCGACGGAGCCGCCCTCGCAGTCGAGCGCGGGCTCGTAGATCGGGATGCCCGGCCCGAAGGTCTGTCCGCCGTCGTCGCTGCGGGCGCAGAACGCCGCCGCGACCGACTGCGAGCAGTAGTACACCGCGTAGCCGTCCGGATTGGCCAGGCCGGTGAAGTTCGGCGAGTACGGGCCGGATCCGATGGTCTGGTGGTCGACGCCGCCGTTGGGCGGTCCGATCTGGCCCGGGATCCAGGTGTCACCGTCGTCGTCGGAGTACGCGAAGATGCTGTTCGCGCCCGTCAGCTGGCTGGCGAAGGTGCGGCCGACGCTCTGTTCGGTCTCCAGGATCGGGTCCAGGGTTTCGACCGCCAGCGCGTAGGAGACGTCTTCCCAGGTCGCGTCGCAACTTGCCGGCAACGGGTTGCCGGCGGCATCGACCGCGTCGGCGTTCTCGGCGAAGGTCACCCGGTCGGTTTCGAGTGCGGCGATGAACATCGCCCGGCCGGTATGCGGATTGAAGCCGATCGTGGGCTCGCCGGCGCCGTCGGCCTTGCCGCTCGGGGACTGGTGGTAGGCGTACCGCGGTGCGATGCCGCTGGCCACCGGTGGCGGCGTGACGGTCCCCGGCGTCGGTGACGCCAGCGAGATCAGGGTTTCGGTCGAGCTCCCGGTCACCGTGAACGGCACGATGCGGACGGTGTAGGTCCGGGCGCCGGCACCGGCGGCGATCGTCATGACCTCCGGGTTCGAGCCGCCGGCGGACTGGGCGACGATGGCGCCACCCGCGTCGTATAGAAAGATGTCGTAGTCGTCGGCTGCGGCGGACCAGCCGACCGCGATGCGGACGGTCGCGCCGGGATGGGTCTGGTCGTAGTCGGCCGGAACGTCGACGGTCAGTGCGAAGTCGTCGCACGGAGCCACCGGGTCGATGCAGTCCGGAGCCCCGTTGGCGGTGATCCCGACCGGATTGGAGACCAGAAAAGGCCCCGACGTGTAGCTCAGGTCCGGTGCGGCGGGGCTGACGCTGCCGCTGTCCGGATCCGCGGCCCATGCCTGGACGGCACAGGCGGCGAGGGCCGCAGCCGCGACCTTCGCGATGTAGCGATTGTTCATCTTGTTTCCTCGTCCCGGTTCAATCTCGCGCTTGCTGCGCTGTCTATATATGCGTCTCCTTTATGTCACCGTGCGGGCGTGACCGCAATGCGTGAATTCACCCATTTGGGCAATGTAAACAAAAAGTTAACCCCATCCATTCCGACTCGCTCGGTACAAAAAGAACCGGCCGCGATGCGGCCGGTTCGGATCTGCTCGTTCGCGGTCCGGCCCGCGGCGTGGGGCCGGGGCGGGGGCTGGATCAACGGCGGATCACCCCCCCGAGCGGTGCCCGGCCGCCCGGCGCCTGCGGCAGCTGTTTGGTGATGCTGGACGGTCCGGGCATGCCCTGCAGCGGCGACTGCAGCTGTGGCCCGGTCGGATCGCCCGGCTCCCGCGGCGGTGCGACGTAGTAGACGCGGTAGTAATACGGGTAGTAGTACGGATAGGGCCCGTAGAAGAACGGATCGACCACGTAGGTCGTGGTTGCCGTCTGCTGCCTGGGCTTCCACAGGTGCACGATCTGCGCACTGACCTTCGGGTAGGTGTATTCGAACTCGCCGACCTTGCGGACTTCGGTTCCGGTTGCGGTGCCGACCACGGTGACGTCGCGCCCGGGTTTGTAGGTCTCGGGATCAAGGAATCCGGCATAGCAGGCGAGGAAACGCCCCTGATCCTGGTCGACGTGTTTCGGGCGGCCCTGGCTGTCCAGCGGGCGACTCAGGATCTCGAAGCAGCTCTGGTCGGCGGTGTTGTTCATCGACAGGATCGGACCGCCCCAGCGGACCGTCGTTGCCGCGGCGGGCTCGGCGCCGGTTGATGCCTGGGCCGGCGTGGTGTCGGCGAATTCTCCGCGCAACGACTCGGGGGTCGTCGCACAGGCGGCCAGCGTGGCCGTGGCGAGCAACGCGGCGATACGGAAATGCAACATGGTGGTGCTCCTGATGCGCTGGCAAGTCAATCTGTCCGCGCCGTTACGGCCAGCTCGTTAGCGGCGTCCGGACCCTCTCTAAGGTACGAACGCTAGCGGCTGACGGATGAACGGATTGTGAATGCCGGCCAGCGTGTCGATCAGGGGGCGGGTTCGTCCGGCAGGCCGTTCTGGTTGATCTGCCCGATGATCGCGGTCCGGGCATCGTCCCACAGGGCGATGCCGCGCTGGACGTCGGCGTTGAGCAGCAGCGTCGCCGCATACCGACGGTCGAAATCCAGCCACGGCAGGCTGCCGAATTTTCCGGGGTCGCTGAGTTCCGGTCCGATACTGCCGGGATGCAGCGAAGCATCGGAGATCCACCAGCCGAATGCATACGCATGGATCGAGCTGCCGAACGGCAGCGGCGAGAAGTACAGCGGCAGCCCGGCGACCTGATCGTTGCGCAGCAGTTGGGCGGATGCGGGACTGAGCACCGCCGACCCATTGTAGGTGCCGCCATCGAGCACCATCTGCGCGATTTTCAGATAGCTCCTCGCATTGGTGACGGCGCCGCCGCCGATCCGCGGATTCTGGGTGTTGCCGTAGGTGAACAGGCCGATCTCCAGCGGCGTCGTGATGCGTTGCTGGAACAGCGTCGACCAGCTCTGGCCGCTGACCTGCTCGGCCACCAGCCCGGCGACCTGATAGCCGGCGCCGCTGTAGCCGAAGCGGCTGCCCGGCGTGAAATTGAGGTCCAGCGCCGCGATTTCGGCGACACAGGCGGTCAGCGTAGTGGCGGTATCGTCGAGGCAGGGGGAATCGAACGGCAGGCCCGAGCTGTGGTTGAGCAGCATCCGGGTCGTGATCGATGCCTTGTCCGCCGGCCAGTTGACCACCCCGCCGATATAAGTCGAAACCGGCGTGTCGAGATCCAGCAGCCCGGCGTCGACCAGCGTCAGGATCGCCATCGCCGATGCGGCCTTGGTGGCCGAGGCGATCGCGACGAAGCTGTCCTGGGTGAGATCGCCGCCGCCGCGCCGGAACACGGTCCGGCCCGCGACGTTGAGTGCGAAGCTGTATCCGCCGACCTGGTCGGCGCCACTGCCGACGGCGTTGTCGAGCGCTGTGGCCAGCGCCGTCCAGTCGTAACTCACCACGTCCACGGTGGTCTGCGCGGCGGTGGTACCACCACTGCCGCTGGCGGTGAGCTGATAGGTCGTGTTCTGAGCCGGTGTGATCGTGACGCTGCCGGACAGCGGCTGCGCGCCGAGGCCGTTGTCGAGCGTTACGGTGTCCGCATTGCTGGTGGTCCAGCGCAGTGAGGTGCTTTCGCCGGCGAGGACGGCATCCGCGTCGCTGCCGAAACTGACGGTCGGGACCGGATCGTGGGTGACCGTGACGGTCACGGTGTCGACGACGCCGCCGCCAGCGCCGCTGGCGGTGAGCGTGAAGGTGGTCGTCACGGTGGGATCGACGTCGAAGGTTCCGCTGGTGGGCACGGTGCCGATACCGTTGTCGATCGTGACCGAATCGGCATTCTGCGTCGACCAGCTCAGCGTCGCGATCTGGCCGGCGCCGATCGTCTCCGGGGTGGCGGTGAAGCTGACGGTCGGTGCGGGCGCCGTGCTGACGGTGACGGTCGTGGAGGCAGTCGTGCTGCCGCCGGCACCGCTGGCGGTGAGGGTGTAGGTCGTGGTCGAGGCCGGTGTGACCGCCAGGGTCCCGCTGGTGGGCTGGGCGCCGACGCCGTTGTCGATCGAAACGCTGTCGGCGTTCTGCGTCGACCAGTTCAGCGTTGCCGACTGGCCGGCGCTGATCGTGGCCGGGCTGGCGGCAAAGCTGATTACCGGCGCGGCCACGGCGGTGACGGTCACGGTGACCTGCGCGGTGCTGGTGCCGGCGCTGTTGCTGGCGCTGAGCTGGTAGGTCGTGGTGACGGTGGGGGTGACGGAGCGGCTGCCACTGCCGGCGACCCCGCCGACCGACGGACTGATGCTGACGCTGTCGGCACCCTGCGTTGCCCATTGCAGGGTCGCCGACTGGCCAGCCTCGATCCCGGTGGGCGTGACGGTGAACACCGAGATCGTCGGAACCTGCGATTGCGGGGTGTCGCCGTCTTCGCCGCCACCGCCGCCGCATGCGCTCAGCAGCGTGGAGACGATCAGCCAGACGGGCAGGAGCGTGACGAGGCGGTGCATGCGCATGGCGTAGGGGATCCGGAAGCGGAGCATGAGTGGAGCAGTCTAGGTGAGCGGCTCCGGCACGGACCACCGGCACCGACCCGAGGTCGGTCGGAGCCGGCGGGCGAGGTTCGGGCGCCCACGGGTGACGGTCGTGACCGCCGCTTGATCAGCCTGCGGCTTCAGGCCGCGGCGCTCGGGCGCGACGACACCTGTTCGTACCAGCGCAGGGTATGGCTGTGCGCCTCCGGCACGTTGCGCTTGACCCACTTGGCGAAGTCGACCACGCACAGCGCGCTGATGTCGGCGAGGGAGAAGGTGTCGCCCGCGAGGAAGGGAACCTGCGCGAGGCGCTGTTCGAGCCGGTTGAAGTAGCGGGTGATGCTGGCCTGCCCACGTTCGGCGAGGGCCGGGATCGCCGGTATCGGCTCGTCGGCGCCGGGCAGGGCGCGGGTCGAGAACGCCGGAGACGAGTTGCGCAGGGCGTCGGCCACGGCCAGGAAGCCGTCGAAGTCGGCATGGCGCACCCAGGACTCGACCAGTGCCTGATTCTTGGGGTCGGTCCCCATCAGCGGTGGTTCCGGCTGGATCGCCTCGAAGTAGCGGCAGATCGCGACGCCTTCGTCGATGCAGGTGCCGTCGTCGAGTTCGAGCACGGGCACCACACGACGTGGATTGCGGACATGGAATTCAGGCTTGAGATGTTCGCCGGTCATCAGGTCGACCTGTACCGTTTCGACCTCGATGCCTTTTTCCGCCATAAAGATGCGGACGCGCCGCGGGCTCGGAGCGGCCTTGTAGTCGTATAGCTTCATTGTGATCTCCTCGTGTCCGGTTGCCGGTGCCGACCGATGGTCCGGGCAGCACCGACCGGCATCATGCAGCTTTGCCGGCGACAAGGCGACCCCGGCACTGCGGCCGGGGTCGATGCCGGATCAGAGTGAGGCGGCGAGGCGCGAGCCCTGGTTGATCGCGCGCTTGGCGTCCAGCTCTGCAGCGACGTCGGCACCGCCGATCAGATGCACGCTGACACCGGCGGCTTGCAGCGGTTCGTGCAGCTCGCGCAAGGGTTCCTGTCCGGCGCAGATGACGATGGTGTCGACCTCGAGCAGCTGGGCTTTCTCGCGTTTTTCGCCATAGCTGATCAGCAGCCCGCGCTCGTCGATGGCCTCGTAGTTGACGCCGCCGATCATCTCGACCTGCTTCATCTTCAGCGATGCACGGTGAATCCAGCCGGTGGTCTTGCCCAGACGTTTGCCAAGGCTTTCGGCCTTGCGCTGCAGCAGCATCACCTGGCGGGCCGGCGGGGTGATCTCGCGCTTGCCGATGCCGCCGCGGGCCTGTGCCGGATCCACCACGCCCCACTCGTGATTCCACTCATCGAGGTCGAGCGTCGGCGAGTGACCATCGTGCACCAGATATTCGGCGATATCGAAGCCGATGCCGCCGGCACCGATCACCGCGACACGCTGGCCGACCGGGCGCTTGTCGCGCAGGACGTCCACGTAGCTCAGGACCTTCCCGGTCTTTTCCTGCTCGGCCTGTCCGGGAATCGTCGTGTTGCGCGGCGTCACGCCGGTGGCCAGCAGCACCTCGTCGTAACCGCCGGCGATGAGCTCGTCCGCCGTCACCCGCCGCTCGAGTTGCAGGGACACTCCGGTTGCGGCGAGCTGGTGGCGGAAGTAGCGCAGCGTCTCGTGGAACTCCTCCTTGCCGGGGATGCGCTTGGCCATGTTGAACTGGCCGCCGATTTCGGCCGCGGCGTCGAACAGTTCGACCTGATGGCCGCGCGTCGCCAGCACCGTGGCCGCGGCGAGGCCGGCGGGGCCGGCGCCGACGACCGCGATCTTCTTCTTCTCCGTGGCGGGGACGTAGTTGAGTTCGGTCTCGTGGCAGGCGCGCGGATTGACCAGGCAGCTCGCGGTCTTGGCCTGGAAGGTGTGGTCGAGGCAGGCCTGGTTGCAGGCGATGCAGGTATTGATGCGCTCGGCCTGTCCGGCGGCAGCCTTGTTGACGAAGTCGGCGTCCGCGAGCAGCGGGCGCGCCATCGAGATCATGTCGGCCGCACCGTCGGCAAGCGCGGCCTCGGCCACGGCTGGATCGTTGAAGCGGTTGGTCGTGCACAGCGGAATGCCGACCTCGCCCTTGAGCTTCCGGGTGACCCATGCGAAAGCCGCGCGCGGCACCGAGGTCGCGATCGTGGGGACCCGCGCCTCGTGCCAGCCGATGCCGGTGTTGATGATCGTGGCACCGGCCTGTTCGATCGCCTTGGCGAGTCGCACCGTCTCGTCCCAGGTCTGCCCGTCCGGGATCAGGTCGAGCATCGACAGCCGGTAGATGATGATGAAGTCCTTGCCCACCGCCTCACGGACCCGCGAGACGATCTCGACCGGCAGGCGCATGCGGTTCTCGTACGGGCCGCCCCATTCGTCGGTGCGCTTGTTGACGTGGCTGACGAGAAACTGGTTGATGAAGTAGCCCTCGGAGCCCATGACCTCGACGCCGTCATAGCCGGCTTCGCGGGCCAGCCGGGCGCAGCGGACAAAGGCGCGAATCTGGCGCTCGACGCCACGGGCGGACAGCTCGCGCGGTGTGAACGGAGTGATCGGTGACTTGATCTTGGACGCGCTGACCGAGAACGGGTGATAGCCGTAACGGCCGGCGTGCAGGATCTGCAGCGCGATCTTGCCGCCCTCGCTGTGGACGGCATCGGTGATCTGGCGATGCGCCCTCGCGCTGGCCTGCGTCGTCAGCTTGGACGCGAACGGAAACAGCCAGCCCTCGACGTTGGGGGCGAAACCGCCGGTGACCATCAGGCCGACACCACCGCGGGCGCGTTCGGCGAAATAGGCCGCCAGGCGCGGGAAGTTCTTCTTGCGGTCTTCCAGGCCGGTATGCATCGAGCCCATCAGGACGCGGTTCCTGAGCGTCGTGAAGCCCAGGTCCAGGGGTTCGAGCAGATGCGGGTAGGGCGTCGTCACGGTGACTTCTCCAGAACGAATGGCGAAATGATGAAAAAGATTTGGGGCGCATCATAGCCGGCCCGCTTGCCCGGCCGGGGCGTCCAGCGCCGGCCCGTGGCGGGATCGGCGACAATGCCGGCTGATCGAACAGGAGGCGCTTTTCCATGGAGCAGCAGCGGGTCATCGTCGACATCCGCGACGATCTTGCGTTCGTCACCCTCAACCGGCCGGACAAGCTCAACGGCCTCGACCTGGCCATGTTCGACGCGCTGGTCAGGGCCGCGCGGCGTCTGCGCCGGATGCGCTCGGTGCGCGCGGTGATCCTGCACGGCGCGGGTCGTGCGTTCTGCGCGGGGCTGGATTTCGCGGCGGTGTCGCGCCAGCGCGGGCGGATGATGCGCAGCTTCGTCAAATGGGGATTCAGCAAGACCAACCTGTACCAGGAGGTCTGTTGGTGCTGGCGTGAACTGCCGGTGCCGGTGATCGCTGCCGTTCACGGCGTGTGCTATGGCGGCGGCATGCAGATTGCGCTGGGAGCCGACTTCCGGATCGCGACCCCCGATGCGGACTGCTCGATCATGGAGGCCAAGTGGGGCCTGATCCCGGACATGAGCGGATCGGTCACCCTGCGCGAGCTGGTGCCGATGGACGTGGCCAAGCGTCTGACCATGACCGGCGAGCGGTTCAGCGGCGAGCAGGCGCTGGCTTACGGTCTGGTGAGCCAGGTCGCGGACGATCCGCTGGCGGCCGCCGAGGCGCTGGCCCGACAGATCGCAACCCGTTCGCCGGATTCGGTGGCGGCGACCAAGGCGCTGTTCCATCGCAGCTGGAGCGCCAGTGTCCGCCGGGCGTTCCGGATCGAGAGCGCCCTTCAGCTCAAGCTGATGCTCGGTGCCAATCATCGCGAGGCGGTGCGCGCGAACATGGAGAAGCGCGAGCCGCGTTTCGGTCCGCGGCGGATGGTCTGAGCGGCGCACGAACGGGTCGGCCATTCGGTGCGGACGGTGGCGTGCGGCAAGGGCATTGGGCGGCACCCTATGCGCAGGTCGGCAACGGCGCCATTGGCCGCGTCGCCAGCGCGGGCGTCTACGCGGCCTGACGCTCCGGGTGCCCGCATCGGTATGCTGCGGTGTCTGATTTCTGGATTGGATGGAGAGCAGCATGCCGTCACCGACCCCGGTCAAGAGTGGTCACTTCTCGGTGGAGGGCCATCGGCTGGCCTATGAAATCTATGGCGATGCCGGCGTGCCGTGCGTGCTGGTGCACGGCATCCTGCTGGATTCGCGCCTGAATCGGGATCTGGCGCTGCGCTTCGCGGAGCAGGGCTATCAGGTTGCGCTGCTGGATCTGCTCGGTCACGGGCGCAGCGCCAAGTCGCACGATCCCAAGGAACACCGGGTCGATTTCTACGCCGATCAGCTGCTGGCGCTGATGGATCATCTGGGATGGGAGCGGGCGCTGATCGGCGGGATCTCGCTGGGCAGCATCACCGCGATCACCGCAGCAGCCAAGGCGCCGGAGCGCGTGCACGGCCTCTTTCTGGAAATGCCGGTGATGGAGTGGTCGGCGCCGTGGGCGGCGGTGATCCTGGCGCCGATGCTGATCGCGACGCGCTACGGCCAGCCGCTGTATCGCCGGTTCGCGCACTGGCTGTCGCGCCGCCGCCGTCCCCGGACCGACTGGGTCGCGAGCGGGATGAATGCGCTGAGCAATGACCCCAAGGTCGTCGCGGCGATTCTGCATGGCGTACTCGTCGGGCCGATGGTGCCGCCCGTGGCGGCGCGCCGCACCTTGACGATGCCGACCCTGATCGTCGGTCACTGGGGCGACAAGTTGCACGAGTATCGCGACGCGCGGGCGCTGGCGATGCAAATGCCCAACGCGCGGCTGATCAGCGCGCGCCATATCCTCGAGTTGCGCACCCGGCCGCAGCGGTTGTGGCCGAAGATCGAATCGTTCCTGCAGACGGTGCGGTCGTCGGCCGAAGCCCCGGCGCCGGCACGCCGGACCGCGCGCAAGCGGTCCACGCGCCGGACATCCTGATCGGCCGGCGCTCGCGCGAGCGCCGGAGCGGAGATCGGAGTGACCGTTCGTCGCGTTCGTGCGACCGCTGCCGTCGGCGTTCCGACCAGCGGTTTTCGACAGCGTGTGGACGGAATCCACGTCACCGGCGAACTGGCGTCAACTAGACACACGGTGCAACGACCGGACTGTCTTGGGTTGACGATTGCGGAGGTGTCACATGGATCAGCGGACCTCGATGGGTGCAAAGGATGGCCATCAGCTGCGGGAAATCTGGCGCGGGCTGCGCGCGGCAACGGTCGGGGCGGCGATCGGCGCCGCCGGCCTGACGATGTGGATGTTGATGCACCTGCCGTTGGGGCCGCGCCTGCGGTCGTCTTCGGTCGCGACGATGGCGGCATGCTTCGGTCTGGCGACTGCGGGGCAGCCGGTGCGGGTCGCACAGCCTGTCGGAACGCGTCGTCGCTAGCCCCGGGCGCGGGGATCCTTCTCGGCGATTGACCGGCGTCGATCGCGGGCTGCAGTATCCGGGCTTCGCCCCCGGAACCGCTCATGATCGAACAACTGGCCGAGTTGGACGACTGCCTCGCCGCATACGCGTCGCAGATCGGGTCCGACTATCAGGCGTATCGCCATCACTGTTATCGGGTGCTCAATCTCACGTTGCTGCGCTACCCGCAGATCGGACCGGACGAGATGCGCGATCTGGCGGTTGCCGTCGCCTGCCACGACGTCGGGATCTGGACCGACCATACGCTGGACTATCTGGAACCGTCGGTGCGGCAGGCGCTGTCACTCCCGGATACGCCGGGTGCGCCCCTGGATCGCGGTCGCATCACCGACCTGATCGTCTGGCACCACAAGGTCACGCCGTTTCGCGGTGCCTTCGCCGCTCTGGTGAATGCCTTTCGCCGGGCTGACTGGTACGACGTCATGCTCGGCCTGACCGGGCACCTGAGTCCGGACGTGCGCAAGCGCGCGATCTATCGGTGTTTTCCCGTCGCCGGCTTCCACATCGTGCTGCTGCGTCTGATCTGGCGGCGGCTGCGGAGTCACCCTTTGTCGCCGCTGCCGATGTTCCGGTGGTAGCGCGCGGCTTCAGTCTCCGTTCCCGAGCACCGCCATCGCGGCATCGAACGGCAGTGGCTTGCTGAACAGATAGCCCTGTCCGTAATCGACCCCGCGCTGGCGGCAGATCTCCAGCTGGTTCTGCGATTCGATCCCCTCGATCACCGAGTACATGCCGAGCTGCGCCGCGAGTTCGGCGATCACACCGATCACGACCGCCGCGCGGGGTTCGCTTTCGGCGTCGATGACGAAGGCGCGGTCGAGCTTGAGGGCGTCGACCGGGAGCTGATAGAGATACGACAGCGAACTGTATCCGGTGCCGAAATCGTCGATCAGCAGCGGACACCCGAGGGCGCGGCAGCGCTCCAGCAGCGCACGTGTGGCTTCGAAGTTGGTCAGGATCATCGACTCGGTGATTTCAAGACGCAGTTGCCGGGCCTGCAGATCGTGGCGCTGGAGCGCAGACGCAATCGCCGAAAACAGGCCGGGATCCTCGAACTGTCGCGGTGACAGGTTGATCGAGCAGAACGGCCGCTCGTCGTCGGCGCAGGCGCGGGCCGTGTTGAAGCGCTGCAGACTGGCGGCGGCCTCGTCGATGATCCAGCGCCCGATGTCGACGATCAGATCCGAGTCCTCCGCAACCCAGATGAAGTCACTGGGTGGAACCAGCGTCCCGTCCGGGCGCCGCCAGCGCAGCAGCGCCTCGAATCCGGTGGTCCGGCCGGATTCGAGGCGGACGATCGGCTGGAAGTGCAGTTCGAGTTGGTTCTGGCGCAGGGCTTCCCGCAGGTGCTGTTCGGTTCTCAGACGGGTGATCGCCAGGTCGCGGTCCTGCGTCTCGGGTGCATCAGTGCCCGAAGCAGTGGCAGGCTGAACGTCGGCATCGGAATTCTGCAGCCAGCGCAGGGAATCGCGGCAGCGGTTCAGTGTGACCCGCAGCAGGTGGCGCAGCACCGGCGCGGCGCGCGACATCTGCTCGCCGAGGGTGCCATGGGTGATGACGATCAGGTCGGTCGGTTCGATCGCGCGGGCCGATGCGGTGCGGGTCTGGTCGCCGACCAGTGCCATTTCGCCAAAAAGGTCATCGGGGCCCAGCCGCGCGACGACCGAGTTTCCGTCGGCGCGTTCGAGAAAGATTTCGATCGTTCCGGACTCGACGAGGTAGGCCTCGTGGCCGGGATCTCCGGTCCTGAACAGCAGCTCACCGGTCTGCAGATGGCGTCGCTGGTCGTCGTGGCGCATCGTAGCGGCTCTCTCCTCATGGCCATCTGTCGGCTGTCGGTCGAAGTCCGGGGCGAACCGGCAGTGGCCGTTGTCATCCGCGCCAATGCAAGCACGCCGCGCCGCAGGCATCGTTCCAAACACGTCACGTGTCGTGCGGCGTGTGCATAGCATGCGCCAATTCGCCGGCGACAACGAGATCCGGCGTGGCGAGCCGATCCCCCGTAACGACGCCGTTCGTCGAGCAGCGCGGGGCGGGTCGGCGGCATCAAGCATTTTTGAATCGATGGAGGAGCGAGATGGCCAAGATAGCCGTCCGGGTCAACCGGGCGTTCTCGGTGGGTGCGGATCCGGATGCGGTATTCGGGCTGCTGGCGGACGTGCCGCGTTCGGTCGGTCACTTTCCCAAGGTCCGCCAGCTGGTGGACCTTGGTGACAACGCCTATCGCTGGGAAATGGAACCGATGGGTACGGCCGGTATTGCCCATCAGGTCGTCTACGCCTGTCGTTATCGGGCCGATGCGTCCGGCCAGCACGTCACCTGGACACCGCTGCCGGATGTCGGCAATGGCGAGATCACCGGGCACTGGCGGATCGATGCCGGGGCTGACGCGACCACCATCGACTTTCAGACCCAGGGACATCTCGACATTCCGGTACCGCGACTGCTGCGGTCGGTCGCCGAGCCGTTCGTGCTGGGCGAGTTCGCGCGCAGCGTCGATACCTATATCGACAATCTCTGCCAGAGCCTGGGCGGGCGCCGCTGACGCGGTCGCTGGCCGTCTCCGTCACTTTCCACTCGAAGACCGATCATGAGCACGACCCTCAAGCAGCAATTCGAAGCCGCCGTCGAACAGGTGCGCACCGCGCCCAGCGACGGCCCCTTCAAGCCCGACAACGCGTACAAGCTGAAGATGTACGGCTTGTACCGACAGGCCACCGACGGCGATGTGCGGGGCAAGCGTCCGAGCCTGCTCGATCCGATCGGGCGGATGAAGTACGACGCCTGGGCGAAGCTGGCGGGGACCTCCGCCGACCAGGCGATGCGCCAGTACATCGCCGAGGTCGAGTCGGTCGCCGCCCGATACGGCTGACGCGGGCGACTCAGTAGTCGCGCTGCGGGCCCGAATAACGGTCTTCGCGTTCGAGCGCGAACGGCACTTCGCGCCCGACCAGTGCCTCGAGCATGCGCAGTTCGAGATCGGTGTGGTTCTTGAATGGCGCCGCGATGATCCGCCGGCCCTGTTCGGCGTCGCGCAGAACGTAGCGGGGTGCGTCGTGGTGACGTGAGCGGATGTCCTCCGCTATCCGCGGATCGTCGGCGGCGCTGATCCGGGTCTGTCCGTAGCAGGTGCAGACATAGCTGCGCTCCGCTGCGGATTCGGTATATACGCCGGTGCCGCGGATGCCGATGGTGACGGTCGGGGTGTTGATCTCGAGCATCTCGTCGCGGGGACCGAACACGGTCAGCATCGCACCGGTGACCAGACGGAAGAAGCGCTTGGCGGCGCGCGCCCCGGCACTGGCGACTGCGCCGAGCTGCAGATCGGAGTGTTCGCGCAGGATCAGCGCATCCTGTCCGATCACGGCGACGATCGAGGCCCCGGCCCCGGTGCTGATCCGGTCGCTCGCGGTGATCACGGTGTCGGCGCGCGCGGCGCGGCCGTTGACGCGGACGTCACCCTGCATCTCGAAGATGGAGCGGCCTTCCGGGAGCTTCCCGGGAACCTTGCCGAACAGCGCCGCCGCGGTGTGCGCGCTCCAGCCGCAGCCGCCGACCAGCGCGCCCGACGCCAGCGCGCGCAGCAGCAGGCGGCGGCGCGGGTCGTCTTCGGACGCGGTCGCGCGAGTCCCGGTCGAGTCCATCGGTTTCTCCGTCGAGGCCGTGACGCCGCCTGCCGGCGTGTCGGGCGATGCCGCATCATGCGACAGTTGCGTACGCGGTGACAGCGGTCTGGCGCACAGTCCGCTGCGATCGCCTCCATTTGGGAGCGGTGCATGATCGGTCGGAACAGGATGCGGCGAGGCGGGTGGTTGGCAATGTCGGCGCTGCTGGCCGTGGGCGCGATGGGGGCGACCGGCGCCGCCCGGGCCTGGGACGCGAACCTGCATGGCGAACTCGGCGTCGCCTACGACGACAACGTCGCCAATGTGCGCTCCGGTGGACCGGGTCGGGACGATCGCCGGCTGCAGGGCGCTGCCGATCTGCGTGTCTGGCTCAGGCCAGGTCCGCGTACCGCGCTGGTTCCGAGCGCCGGGGTGGAGTTCGCGGCTTTCGACCGGCACCGCGGACTGTCGCAGATCCGCGGTGCGGTGCAGTTGCGTGGACTCTACCGCCCCGGCGCCGCGTTCCTGACACCGACGTTGGCGCTGGACGTCGGCGCCGGCGCGGTCGAAACCGACCGCCGTCTGCGCGACGGTGGCGATGCGCGCGTGCGGGTGCAGGTGATGCAACAACTGACCACCCGGCTCTCGGCGCGGCTGTCATGGCAACAGCAGTGGCGTGACGGCGGCGTTGCCGTCTTCGATGTCTCGCAGCGATCGGCCGGGGCCGATTTCGACTGGCGTCCGGGGGACGCCTGGAGCCTGTATCTGGGGTATCGGCGGATCTGGGGCGATCTGGTGACGGTGGCACCGGCACCGTCGGCGGCGGCGCTCGCCGCGGCGCGGGCGGTTGCGGCCGACGACGTCTTCGACGGCGATACCGCCCTGCGCCTGGCGGCCCATGGCGACGTGGTGACGGTCGGCGCCAGCCGCATGTTTTCGCCGAACTGGTCGCTGGATCTGCACCTGCGCCATGCGGATGCCGGCGCCGACGATCTGGCGTCGCGCTATCGCCGCACGCAGTCGGTTCTGAGTGTCCTGTGGCGCTACTGAGGCCGGTCCGCTCCGTGCCGGGCTGTTCCGGTGGGGCGGGGCGAAGGTTCATTTCCGACACCGGGCACCGGCAAGGGGGCATCGGAACCCGCGGCAGATGGCGTTATCCTGAAAGTCTGCCGCCTTGAAGCGGCGACCGGAGAGGAACAGTGATGGTGATGACGAGCTGGCGCAACTGGGGGGCGGGACTGCTGCTCGTGGCGGCCGCGAGCCTGCCGGCGCGGGCGGCCGAGGGCATGTGGACGCTGGACAACCTGCCGCTCGGTCCGCTGAAGGCGCAGTACGACTTCGAACCGGACCAGGCCTGGATCGACCATGTGATGCACGCGTCGGTGCGCCTGGCCAGCGGTTGCTCCGGGTCATTCGTATCGGACGACGGGCTGGTCCTGACCAATGCGCACTGCGTGCTGGATTGCGTCCACGAGCTGTCGGACGACGCGCAGGATCTGGTCAACGAGGGGTTCGTCGCACGCAAGCGTGACGCTGAAGCCAAATGTCCGGCCGAAGAGGTCAATCAGCTCGAAGCCATCACCGATGTCACCGCGCAGGTCGAAACGGCGACCGAAGGCCTGGAAGGCGAGGCGTTCGTCGACGCGCGCAATGCGGTGATCGGCGACATCGAGTCGGCCTGTATCGGGGACCAGGCCGGACGCCGCCGCTGCGATGTCGTCGAGCTCTATAACGGCGGGCTGTATCACCTGTACCGCTACCGCCGGTATCAGGATGTGCGTCTGGTGTTCTCGCCCGAATATCGGGCAGGATTCTTCGGCGGCGATCCGGACAACTTCAACTTTCCGCGCTACAACCTCGACATCGGCCTGCTGCGGGTCTACGAGGATGGCCGACCGATTGATGTGGCCGATCGGTTCCGGATCAACCGCAAGGGCGCCAGGCCGGGCGAACTGACGATGGTGACCGGACATCCGGGCCGCACCGAACGCCAGCTGACGGTGGCGCAGCTCGAGCGGGTGCGGGACGTCGACCTGATCGATACGCTGGCCTATTACTCGGAGCGCCGCGCGCTGCTGTGGCAGTACAGCCGGCAAGGTGAATCGGCCGCGCGGCGGGCGCAGGCGGATCTGACCTTCACCGAGAACTCGCTCAAGGTGTTCAAGGGGCAGTTGCAGGCGCTGCTGCAACCGGAGCTGATCGAGCGCAAGCGGCAGGAGGAGCTGGCGCTGCGCGAGTCGGCAGGCGATCTCGAATCCGATCCGTGGGCGGCGATCGCTGATGCCCAGAACGCCTATCGCGAGCTGCGCGATCCCTATGTCCTGGTCGAGCGGCGGCGGGGATTCTATTCGACCTACTTCTCGATGGCCCGTGGTCTGGTCCGGGCGGCCGACGAGCGCGCCAAGCCCAATGCCGAGCGACTGCCCGAATACCAGGATGCTTCGTTGCCGCGGCTGGAGCAGACGCTGATGTCGTCGGCGCCGATCGATCCCGACTATGAGGCCACCAAGCTGGCGTGGTCCCTGACCAAGCTGCGCGAGCTGCTGGGGCCGGACGATCCGTTGGTGAAGCTGGTGCTCGGACGCGAGTCACCGGAAATCGTGGCGCAACGCCTGGTCGAGGGCACTGCGCTGGGGGATGTCGCCGAGCGCCGCCGGCTGTGGGAAGGCGGCGTGCCCGCCGTGGCTCAGTCGAAGGACCCCTTCATCCAGCTGGCGCGGGCGATCGACCGGGTGTCGCGTGATCTGCGTACGCGCTACGAGGCGGAGGTCGAGTCGGTCGAGACGCGCAATCAGGCGATCATCGCCAGACTGCGCTTCGAAAAGTACGGGACGTCGATCTACCCCGACGCGACGTTCACGCTGCGCCTCTCGTACGGCGAGGTCAAAGGCTGGGTCGAGAACGGCCAGACGGTCGAGCCGATGACGACGCTTGGGGGTGCCTTCGAGCGCGCCACCGGCGTCGATCCCTTCGCGTTGCCGCAGTCGTGGCTGAGCCGGAAGAAGGCGCTGGATCTGGATGTGCCGTTCAACTTCGTCACCACCAACGACATCATCGGCGGCAACTCCGGCAGCCCGGTGATCAACCGCAAGGCCGAGGTGGTGGGCGTGGCCTTCGACGGCAACATCCACTCGCTCGGCGGCGCGTTCTGGTTCGACGAAACCCTCAACCGCTGCGTGGCGGTGCACAGCGGCGCCATCATCGAGCTGCTCGACGAGGTCTACGAGGCGCCGGCGCTGGTCAAGGAGCTGCAGCGCCGCTGAAGTCCGGGATCAGCGCGCCGGGTTGCGCCGGAACACGGACAGGGCGTTGCCGACGTTCGAGCCGGTGTCGCCGATGATGCCTTTCTCGGTGACGAGAATGTCGTCGGGCGCGAACAGCGGCGGCTGCCCGAGCCGCGCCTGTGACGGAAAGCTGAAGGTCAGCGGGGCGGTATTGGCGACGACGGCGCCGCTCGGGTCGATCAGCGCGATCTGGCCGGTGGCGTACCAGGTGGCCAGAACGTATTCGCCGATCAGGCTGAAGTCGTCGGGCACGCTGATGAATGAAGCCAGCTGGGCGCTGGCGCCGGGAGTGCCGTCCGCCGCGATCTCGATCGTGCGGATTTCGCCGAGACTGCCGGCGCCGGTATTGCTGACGTAGAGCGTGCGACCGCGCCGCTGCAGACCGTTGGGGCCGAGCAGTCCGTCGCTGTACCAGTCGCTCTGTTCGAGCACTTTGTAGGGATCGTCCGGGTCGAGCGTCAGCCGCACGATCTTCGGGTCCGGCAGGGCTCCGATCGCGATCGGGCCATTGACCAGATACAGGTCGCCGTCCGGGCCGTCGACCAGCCCGTTCGGGGCGGCCAGGCCGAGATCGTGGATCGGCTGCAGCAGGCCGCCGATTTCGAGCGGGCCGGCGTAGAGCCATCCGTCGAAGCAGTTGGCGTAGAGCACGTTGCCGCGGATCGCCAGGCCGGTGAAGTTGCAGGTGCTCTCATAGAGCGCGTAAGCGACGAGGGTATCGTTCTCGCGTACGACTTCGAAGACGTTGAGCCCGCTGGACACGAACAGGCGGCCGGATGCCGAGAACAGCAGATTCTCGGCATCCGGAATCGTCAGCAGCTTGCTGGACGAACCGCACTGGCTGTCGACGCAGAGGGTGGTCGGGTCGACCGGTGACTGCGGTGGCGCGCGGTTGTCGCCGTCGCTGCCGGAGCCGCACGCGCCCAGCGTGAGCGCGGCGGCAACCAGGAGAGGGGCGACTCGGCGCGCCGGCATCATCAGAGCATTTCCACGGCCAGGGCCACGGCCTCGCCGCCGCCGATGCACAGCGACGCGACGCCCCGGCGGCCGCCGGTCTTCTTCAGCGCGCCGAGCAGGGTGGCGGTGATGCGGGCGCCCGACGCGCCGATCGGATGGCCCAGCGCGCAGGCGCCGCCGTGCACGTTGACCTTCTCGTGCGGCAGCTTGTGTTCCTTCATCGCGGCCATGGCGACCACCGCGAAGGCTTCGTTGATTTCCCACAGGTCGACTTCGGCAGCGGTCCAGCCGGCCTTGGCCAGCACATCCGCGATCGCCTGCACCGGTGCGACCGGGAATTCCGACGGCAGGCGCGCATGCGTCGAATGCGCGACGATCCGCGCCAGCGGCGTCGCGCCGCGTCGTTCGGCTTCCGACAGCGGCATCAGGACCAGCGCGGCGGCGCCGTCGGAAATCGAGCTGGCGTTGGCTGCGGTGATGGTGCCGTCCTTCTTGAACGCAGGGCGCAGCGTCGGAATCTTGTCCGGGCGGCCCTTGAAGGGCTGCTCGTCGCGCTCGATCCGCTCGCTGCCGGTCCGCGTGGTGATCTCGATCGGGGCGATTTCGAATGCGAAGCTGCCGTCCTCGTTGGCGAGCTTGGCGCGCTCCAGCGACGCGATCGCGAACGCGTCCTGCTGCTCGCGGGTGAAGCCGTACTGCTCGGCGGTGCGTTCGGCGAACACACCCATCGGCGTGCGCTTCTCGTAGGCGTCCTCGAGGCCGTCCAGTGCCATGTGATCGAGCAGTTCGCTGTGGCCATAGCGGTATCCGCTGCGGCCCTTGAGCATCAGGTACGGCGCATTGGTCATGCTTTCCATGCCGCCAGCGACCATGATGCGCGCGCTGCCGGCCCTGATCAGGTCGTGCGCCAGCATTGCGGCCTTCATGCCCGAGCCGCACATCTTGTTGACGGTCAGCGCACCGGCCGAATCCGGCAGGCCGGCGCCACGGGCGGCCTGGCGTGCCGGAGCCTGCCCGAGTCCGGCCGGCAGGCAGCAGCCCATGATGACTTCCTCGACCTCGCTGCCGCTCAGGCCGCTGCGTTCCACCGCGGCCTTGATCGCGGTCGCGCCCAGCTGCGGAGCGCTGACGCCCGACAGCATCCCGAGCATGCCGCCCATCGGCGTGCGGGTCGCGGCGGTGATGACAATGGGATCGTTCTGGCTCATGGCAATCGGGCTCCGGTTGGGGGGATGGGTCGGAAAGCCGCATTATCGCATCGTCCGGTCGATACAATAGCCACCCGTATGGACAGCTCGGCCGTGGTGCCGGAGGCGGAATGTCGGTTTTTGCCCATCCTGAGTTCGACCACCACGAAGCCGTGGTCTACTGCCACGATGCGCGCAGCGGGCTGCGCGGCATCATCGCCGTGCACGATACGCACCTCGGCAAGGCGCTCGGCGGCTGCCGGATGTGGCCGTACCCGGGCGAAGCCGAGGCCCTGACCGACGTCCTGCGCCTGGCACGCGGCATGACCTACAAGGCGGCGCTCGCGGACCTGCCGCAAGGGGGCGGCAAGTCGGTGATCATCGGCGATCCGCGCGCGGACAAGACCCCGGACCTGATCCGCGCGATGGGGCGTGCCATCGACCGTCTCGGCGGGGTCTACGTCGTCGCCGAGGATTCCGGAACCAGCGTGCAGGACATGCGCCTGATGGCGGAGGTCACGTCGCATGTCGGCGGCCTTGCCGACGCCGCGGCGCAGGCCGCCGGGCGTACCGGCGATCCGTCTCCGGCGACGGCGTTCGGCGTGTTCGTCGGCATCCAGGCGGCGGTTCGCTTTCAGCTCGGACGCGAGGATCTGTCGGGCGTGCGCGTCGCCGTGCAGGGCCTCGGCAACGTCGGCTACCGGCTGTGCCGTCATCTCAGCGAGGCCGGCGCGCGGTTGTGGGTGACCGATCTGTATGCGCCGGCAGTCGAGCGCTGCGTGCGCCAGTTCAACGCCACCGCCGTCGGCATGGACCAGATCGCCGCGCTCGATGTGGATGTCTATGCCCCCTGTGCGCTCGGCGCCGTGCTCAACGACCGGACGATTCCGCAGATCCGTGCCAGGGTGGTGGCCGGCGCGGCGAACAATCAGCTGTCGGAACCCCGCCACGACCGCGCCCTGCAGGAGCGCGGCATCCTCTATGCCCCGGACTACTGCATCAACGCCGGCGGCATCATCGACATCTACTACGAAGGTCCGGATTACGATGCGGCGGTCGTTGACCGCCATCTGCGGCGGATCGGCACGACGCTGACCGCGATCTTCGAACGTGCCCGCGATCAGGGGCGGCCCACCGGCGAGATCGCCGACCGCATGGCCGAAGAACGATTCAGACCGTCATGAACGACGCCGTCGATCCCGCGCACCTGGTCGAAGCGATTGCCGAACGGCTGCTGTCCCGCGGGGAGATGCTCGCGGTGGCGGAGTCCTGCACCGGCGGTCTGATCGCCAAGCAGCTGACCGATCTGGCGGGGTCGTCGGCGTGGTTCGAACGCGGCGTGGTGACGTATTCGAATCAGGCCAAGTCCGACCTGCTCGCGGTGCCCGCCGCGGTGCTCGAGCATCACGGCGCGGTCAGCGAGGCGGTGGCGATGGCGATGGCCGGCGGGCTGCTGATGCGGGCGCCGGTGCAGTGGGCGCTCGCGGTGACCGGCATCGCCGGGCCGAGCGGAGGCACGGCCGACAAGCCTGTCGGCACGGTATGGATGGCGTGGGCGCGGCGGCTCGGCGAACCCGGCCAGGCGGCGCCGACACGTGTCGAAACGGTGTGCCGGGTTTTCTCCGGCGATCGGCAACAAGTCCGCGAACAGACGCTGCGAGTGGTGCTCGAGGGCTTGTTGCAGCGGCTTCAGGCGGCGCCGGACGCGGTGGCCTGAGTCGGATGGCGAGTGCGCTCAATCGCCTGTTCTTTGCGCTGTGGCCGGACGATGGCGTACGCGAGGCGGCAGCTGCAGCGGCTCGCGGCATCCGCATCCGCATGCCCCCCGGCGGGCACCCGACCCCGGTCGGGCAGTATCACGTGACGCTGGCGTTTCTCGGCAGTGCCGTGTCGGCGGAGCAGGAAGCGGCCGTTCGTCAGGCCGCCAGCCTGATCAGGTCGCCGCCGTTCGCGTGGACACTGGACCATGCCGGCAGCTTCCGTTCGGGGCGGCGGATGCCGTGGTGGCTGGGTGCCCGCGCGGTGCCCCCGGAGCTGACGCTGTTGCATGAGCGCCTGCGCCAGACGGTGCAGTCGGTCGGGATCGGCGTCGAGCGTGGCCGTTTCGTGCCGCATCTGACGATCCAGCGCGGGGCCGATCAGGCATTGCCGCAAACGCCGATCGCATCGATCCCCTGGTCGGTGCGCGAATTCGTGCTCGTGCGCAGTCGTCTGGATCATCGGCCGCCGGACTATCAGATTCTCGCGCGCTGGCCGCTTTCCGGACCGCCGCAGGCGGGGCGGGCCGCGCCGCCGGATCAGCTGTCGCTGTGGTGAGCCGTCCCGTCTTCAGGGGCGGCTGTGCGACGAAAAGAAACTCCAGATTGCCTCGTTGCCGCTGAAGTCCTTGGCCACCCGGCCCAGGCTGTAGGGCGAGATCGTCGGTGTCCACTGCGGCCAGGTGTGGCCGCCGCCGTTGACGGTGTACAGCGCGGTATCGGCGCCGCAGTCGACGCCGCGTGAGACGACCGTGGTCGTGCCGTCGTTGACGGTGTCGGGTAGCGCCGTCTCACCGACTGCTGACAGATCGCAATGATTGATCCCGCGCCAGTGGTCGAAGGTCTCCCGGGCCGACAGCAGACCGAGGCGCGCGTTGTAGGCGACATAGAGATCGTTCGTGCCCAGGATCAGCACCATCGGGACGCCGATGGCGGGCGCGCAGGCCGCGGCCTGCGAGGTTCGCATCGACGCGGCGACCGAGGCGACCGCGGCGACCAGCTCGGGTCGCTCGCAGGCCAGGCGCGTGGCCATGAATCCGCCGTTGGACATGCCGGCGACGTAGACGCGGCTCGCGTCGATGGGATATTGCGCGGTCGCGGTCTCGATCAGCTTGGCGAGAAAGCCGACGTCGTCGGCGCCGGAAACCGAGCCCGGATCGTCGTTCCAGTGCTGGTTGAGGCCTTCCGGGACGATGGCCCATGCGCCGGTCGCGGCGACCAGCGCGCCGATGTCGACGGCGTTGGCGATGTCCTCGGCGGTGCCGGTGTTGTAGTGCAGCAGCACGATGGCCGGAGCGGGGGTTTCGGTGGTCGTCTCGGGGCGGATGTAGATGATCCGCCGGCCAACGCCTTCATGTTCGATGGCATCCTCGAAAGCGATGGTGCCGTCGGTCGGGAACAGGTAGCGATGCTGCAGGCGCGCGAAGCCGATCTCCAGCTCGCTCCGGAGCTGCTCGAAGCTGGCCGTCAGGTTGTCATTGAGACGTTGGCCGGTCTCCTGCAGGCCGTCGCCCAGCCGCTGCCCCGTCGACTGCAGGTTGTCGGCCAGTCGCTGGGTGGTGTCCTGAAGGTTGTCCTGCAGACGTTGGGTGGTGTCCTGCAGATTGTCCCGCAGGGTCTGCAGGGTATCGCCGAGCCCGGCGGAGGCGCTGGCGGAAAAGGCGCACAGGCTCCCGGCCAGTGCCAGGCGAAGATGATCCCGCATCCTTGAAATGTCCGTTAATTCATGAACTCTGGTCATTGTCGCGGGAAACGGATGTAGGAAAGTTGCACAACGCATTGATTGATGCGTTTTTACTACTGCCCCCTCTTGGGCGCGCCGGATCCCACAACCCCGGGGCGAGTCTGTGGGACAATGACCGCATCAGAGATGCACCGATCGCCCGGCTCAGGAATCAATAACGAGGGGAGGCCTGCGCGGCAATTGCTCGGATTTCCTCCGCAGGCTCAGGATATGAGCCGGCGGGTGCGCATACTGATACCGAATTCCTCTTCGCAACCTGATCGAAACGCTATGGACGAAAACCGCAAGAAAGCGCTTGAAGCTGCCCTGTCCCAGATCGAACGCCAGTTTGGCAAGGGCGCCATCATGAGAATGGCTCCAGGGGCGCATCTGCGCGACGTCGAGGTCATTTCCACCGGGTCGCTGACGCTGGACATGGCGCTGGGGATCGGCGGTCTGCCGCGCGGGCGCGTGGTCGAGATCTACGGGCCGGAGTCGTCGGGCAAGACGACGCTGACGCTGCACGCGGTCGCCGAGTGTCAGAAGGCTGGCGGTGTCGCGGCGTTCATCGACGCCGAGCACGCGCTGGACGTCGGGTATGCGTCGCGCCTCGGCGTCAAGGTCGAGGATCTGCTGATCTCGCAGCCCGACACCGGCGAACAGGCGCTCGAAATTGCCGACATGCTGGTGCGTTCCAACAGTGTCGACATGGTCGTGATCGACTCGGTGGCGGCGCTGGTGCCCAAGGCCGAGATCGAGGGCGAGATGGGCGATTCCAGCGTCGGCGTGCAGGCGCGCCTGATGTCGCAGGCGCTGCGCAAGCTCACCGGCAACATTTCGCGCTCGAAGTGTCTGGTGGTGTTCATCAACCAGATCCGCATGAAGATCGGCGTGATGTACGGTTCGCCGGAAACCACCACCGGTGGCAACGCGTTGAAGTTCTACTCGTCGGTGCGTCTGGACATCCGCCGCACCGGTGCGATCAAGAAGGGCGACGAGGTTGTCGGCAACGAGACGCGCGTCAAGATCGTCAAGAACAAGATGGCGCCGCCGTTCCGCGAGGCGCACTTCGAGATTCTCTACAACGAGGGCATCTCCAAGCTCGGCGAACTGATCGATCTGGGTGTGCAGAACAAGATCGTCGACAAGTCCGGTGCCTGGTATGCCTACAAGGGCGACAAGATCG
This sequence comes from Nevskiales bacterium, assembly GCA_028698335.1. Taxonomy (GTDB): domain Bacteria; phylum Pseudomonadota; class Gammaproteobacteria; order Nevskiales; family Nevskiaceae; genus Solimonas. The sequence continues at coordinate 150,449 of JAQVDP010000003.1, forward strand.
GGCAGGGCAAGGAAAACGTGCGCAACTACCTGCGCGAGAACCCGGAGGTTGCGGCCGAGATCGAGGCGGCGGTGCGCGAAGCACTGATGCCGGCACGCGCGGTGCCCGATGAGGCGACCGCCGAATAAGGATCTGAGCGCTGAGGGTGCCCGCAACACGGCGTTGCGGGTACTCGCACGGCGCGAGCACAGCGCCGCGCAGCTCGGTGCCAAGCTCAGACAGCGGGGGCACGACGAGCACACCGTGCGGCAGACTCTGGAGCAGCTCGACGGCGCCGGCTGGCTGTCCGACCAGCGTTACACCGAAATGCTGGTGCGCAACCGCGTTGCGCAGGGGTACGGGCCGCTGCGGATCCGCGCCGATCTGCAGGCTGCGGGCGTATCCGATGCGCTGGCGCGCGAGGCGCTGGACGCGGCCGAGGTCGACTGGCTCGAACGGGCCGCCGCGGCGCACGCACGCCGCTTCGAAGGCCCGGCGACCACCGCCAAGCAGTGGCAGCAGCAATATCGCTTCCTCGCCGGTCGTGGGTTCGAGTCCGGGCAGATCCGATCCATCCTCAAGGGCTGCGCCGAATACGATTGACCGACGCGCCGCCGCGGCTGCGGGGCGGGTGCAGCCTGCTGTCTGATATTGAGATTAACTCTCATTGTTATTAGTATCTCTATGCCTCCCGCGTGCCGAGGTCGGGGTGGCAACCAGGACCTGTGTGTCGCCGGATCGATCGAGATCCGCCGGTGCGCCGCGCTCCGACGACAACAACCAGCGGCAAACACGGGTCTGAGCCAGGGCGGGCGTACCGGGGCTCATCATCATTTCCTGGAGAAGAAACTTGAATGCATCGAAGTGCCGTCTGGTCGTGAAGCAGGCAGCCGGTCTGTTGGCGTTTGCCGCCGCAGTTCCCGTCCATGCGCAATCGCAGACGCCCAGCAACGCCGAGCTGTACCAGATCATCCAGAGCCTGCAGGCCGAGGTGAAGTCGCTGCGCGAGCAGCTCGCGGCCGAGCCCGCGGATCGGGTTGCGGCGCCAAAGGTCGACGCCCTGCAGGCGCAGGTCGAGGCGCAACAGGCCAAGATCGACGCCCTGGCCGAAGTCGCGCAAGGGGCGGAGGGTGGCAAGCCCGCGGTGCATTTCGGCGGATACGGTGAGCTGCACTACAACAATCTGAGCGCGGACGATCCGGCCAACGATCTGGAAATGATCGATTTCCACCGTTTCGTGCTGTACGCGGGCTACGATTTTTCGGATCGCATCCGTTTCGTATCCGAGCTGGAGCTCGAGCACTCGATCGCGGGTGACGGGCAGGACGGCGAGATCGAGCTGGAGCAGGCCTACATCGAGTTCGATGCCAGCGAGGCGCTGACCGCCCGCGCCGGCCTCATGCTGATCCCGGCCGGCATCATCAACGAGACGCACGAGCCGACGACTTTCTACGGCGTCGAGCGCAATGATGTCGAGAGCATCATCATTCCGAGCACCTGGTGGGCCGGGGGTGTCGGTACGAGCTACCGTTTCGGCCAGGGACTGCAGTGGGATGTGATGGTCCACGAAGGCCTGGCGATTCCGACCGACGGCAGCAGCGCCTTCCGCGTGCGTTCCGGGCGGCAGAAGACCTCCGAGGCCCGCGCCTCCGACCTGGCCTACACCACGCGACTGCGCTACACCGGGCTCCCGGGGCTGGAACTCGCAGGATCGCTGCAGTGGCAGACCGACGCCAGCCAGGTCGGTGGCGACGGCCTCGACGAGGCTCTGCTCTACACCGCGCACGCGGTCTGGACGCACGGAGCGTTCGGTCTGCGGCTGCTGTATGCCGGCTGGGATCTGTCGGGCGACGCGGTCGAAGCGGCCGATGCCGACACGCAGACCGGCTGGTATGTCGAACCGAGCTACCGCATCGCCGAACCGCTCGGAATCTATGCGCGCTACGAGGACGTCGACGCCGCGCGCGCGCAGGATCAGTTCTCGCAGTGGGAAGGCGGAATCAACTACTATCCGCATCCTCAAGTCGTCCTGAAGGCCGACTACCGCATGCGTGAGCACGATCTGTCGTCCGAGAGCGGACGCGATTTCGATGGATTCGATCTGGGCATTGGCTACAACTTCTGAACGACGGGCCCGTCGGGCGGGCGGTTGGCTGATGGCCGCCGTCCTGCTCGCGGCGTCATGCGGCACGGCCGCGTCCATCGGGAGTGAGGACGTCTACCTCAGTCAGGACGCATTCCTGTCGTTGGCTTTCAATGGAACGCCGCCACAACCGCAGCTGCTGTGGCTCACCGGCGAGCTGAGGGAGCGCGTGTCCGATGTGTTGGGGCATCCGCCGGGCGTGGTGCGTCTGCGCTACTGGCAGTCCGACGCTCGCAGCGCGTGGATCCTCGAGGAAATCGGCAAGGAGCGACCGATCACGGTCGGGATCGTCGTCGAGGCCCAGAAGATCCGGGATCTGGAAGTCCTGATCTATCGTGAAAGCCGTGGCTGGGAAGTGCGCAATGACTTCTTCACACGGCGATTCTCCGGGGCCACCCTGGGTGCCGACGATCACCTCGACCGGCGTATCGACAACATCGCCGGCGCGACCCTGTCGGTCAACGCCGTCCGCAAGCTGGCGCACGTGGCCTTGATGCTCGATCAGCACCTGCGTGCCGAATGACGCATAGCCTCCGTGTTCGCATGCGGCGCTGGCACCGCAGCGCCGGCGCGCTTGCCGCAATTGGCGTCTTGCTGCTGGTCGTGACCGGCATGTTGCTCAATCATGCGCCGTCTCTCGGTCTGGATCGTTCGCCCGTTCGCTCCGAATGGGTACTGAGCCGTTACGGAATCGAGGTCGAGGCGCCCACCAGCGGATATTTCGTCGAGCCGCTCTGGCTCAGCGTCTGTGGCGGACGACTCTACGTCGACACCGAGGCCGTGTCGGAGCTGGATCGGATCACGGGCGCTGTGCGGTTCGACGGCATGCTCTTCGTCGGCGGGGGCGACGGACTGCTGGTGCTGGATGGGCAGGGTGTCCTGATCGACCGGCTGGATCGCGCGTCGCTGCCTGGTGCCGTCAGCGCGCTCGCCGTGCAGGGTGCGCGATTGCTGCTCGAGGCCGGCGGCCGCTGGTACGCCAGCGACAGCAACCTGCTGCGCTGGACGCCGAGTGCGGCGCCTGCCATGACCCCGCAGCTTCGCCAGCTTCCCGAGCAGATCGCGACCGTGGTGGGAACGGATGCGCGTGGGCGTCAGCTCGACTGGGAGCGCGTGCTTCTGGATGTGCACAGCGGCCGCCTGTTCGGCGGCTGGGGGCCCTGGCTGGTTGACCTGTTTGCACTGACGATGGCGCTGCTCGCCATCAGCGGGTTCTGGTTGTGGCTGCGGTCCCGGCACCGGCCGCATAACTGACCCGATCCGCTGCCCCTGACAGCATCGCGCTGAAGGGGACCTGGTCCCTCTCGATGGACTGAACGTTTCGGATCCCTCGTACTATTACGTATTATTAATAAGAATAATTACTACTAACATTAGCCTAAGCATATGCAAATGTCAGCCGCCGCCCCCGGCAGCGCCTGCAGCGGCGTGGCCGGGAGGGCCCCGAGACGAGCGGGCGTGGCGGCGGGCGGCAGATCAACCAGGAGTGCAGTCGACGTGAAACCCAGATGGCAGATCCCCCGCGCCCGAGCACATTGCGGCGCCGCGCTCGCCCTCGTGCTCGCATCGCCGTTGCACGCGGCCGAGACGCAGGATGCGACGCCAACGGCGGCATCGGCTCCGACGATCGATCTCGAAGCGCTCCGGGACGCCGTGCGTCAGCAGCAGCAGACGATCGACCAGCAGCAGGAGCGGATCGACGCGCTGGTCGACCAGATCGAACACGTCGAGAAAGAGGCGTCCGCCACCGGCCCGGGCAAGCTGAGCTGGGAGGGCTACGGTGTCATCAACTACCAGCGCTACGACTTCTACGAGAACAGTCAGGACGACACGGCCGAATCGCGCGCGCGGACCGATCTCGAACGCATCGTGCTGGCGCCGACCTACGATTTCGGAAACGGCTATGCGTTCGTCGCCGAGATCGAGTTCGAGCACGGCGGCACCGGCGCGACCGTCGAGTTCGAGCAGGAAGAGGCCGGGGAATTCGAGACCGAGGTCGAGAAGGGCGGTGAGGTCGTGCTGGAGCAGGCGCACCTGCAGATCGAGGTCAGCCCCTGGCTGAACTGGCGGCTCGGCGAAATCGTCGTGCCGTTCGGCATGGTCAACACCCATCATCAACCGAGCCAGTACTTCACGCTGGAGCGCTCGCTTGCGGAAACCAGCCTGATCGCGTCGGTCTGGCACGAGACCGGTGTGGAGCTGTACGGCGCGGTGGGTCAGCTGCGCTACCAGCTGCAGGTGGTCACGGCGCTGGATTCCTCGGGGTTCTCAGGGCCGGAATTCGTGCGCGGCGGCATGCAGGGCCGCCTCGAATTCGACAATGCCGACGATCTCGCCGTCGTCGGGCGCGCGGACTACAGCCTCGCTCCCGGTGTGCTGCTCGGCGGCGCCGTGTACTACGGCGACAGCGCCGGCAACCGCCCGCGCAAGAATCTGGATGTCAGTGCCGCGGTGACGCTGCTCGAGGTGCATGGCCGCTACGAACGCGGTCCGCTGATCGTGCGCGGGCAGTACATAAGCGGCACGATCGAGAATGCCGACGAGGTCACCCGCGCCAACTACACCACCTACAACGCTGGCGAGCTGGGCATCTCGAAGACGCCGGTCGGCAGCAAGGCGGTCGCCTACTTCGTCGAGGCGGGCTACGACGTGATGCCGCTGTTCGGCCGCAGCCGCGATCGTCTCGACGTGTTCGCGCGCTACGACGCCTATGACACCCATGCCGATACCGAAGGCACGATCGTCGAGGTTGCGCGCTATGACCGCGAGGCGATCACCGCCGGCCTGAACTACCAGCCGATGCCCGGCATCGTGTTCAAGGCCGAGTACTCCCAGCGTGAACACGCCGGCACCACCGGCAACGAGCAGGAAGTCTACGGCCTCGGCCTCGGCTTCGAATTCTAGTCACGCCCTCAGCGAAGACGAGCAGGAGCAAACCGATGCAGATGATGAAAAAGGCAGAGCGCATTCTTTGGGCATCGACCGCGACGGTCGGTGTGCTGTTGGCAGCCGGTTGCGGCGGCGGTGGCGGTGGTGGCGGCGACTCTCGAGTCAGCTTCGACGCTTCGGCGCTGATCGCCAACGAGGCCAACAACGTCATCACCCAGACCTACAGCGATCTGAACACGCGGGCCGGTCTGTTGCTGACCGCGGTGCAGGCGCTGGCTGACGGCGATGCGACCGAAGCCGAGCTGGACGCCGCGCAGGCGGCGTGGCGGAACACCCGCGTGCCCTGGGAGACCAGCGAAGGCTTCCTGTTCGGGCCGGTCGACGCGCTCGGGGTCGACCCGGCGATCGACAGCTGGCCGCTGAACACCCCGGATCTGAAGGCCTATCTGGCGGCCAATCCGAACACGACGCAGCAGGATATCGAGAACGCGGGTGACGATCTGCGCGGTTTCCATGCGATGGAGTGGCTGCTGTTCGGTCTCGACGACGACGGTCAGGACAACAACGACATGGCGGTCGCCGACCTGATCAACCAGACCGGCGCCATCAACTACCTGGTCGCGCTGGCGCAGGCATTCCAGGCGCAGACGCAGTTGCTGGCGGACTCGTGGACGACCGACTTCAACGGCAACGGCGCCTATGCCGACGATGTCGCCAATCCCGGCCCCGGGCAGTTGTTCGCGTCGCAGTCCGCGGTGGTCGAGGAACTGGTCAACGGCGTGATCGGCATCGCCAGCGAAGTCGGCGCCGCCAAGATCGCCGATCCGTTCGGGACGTCGATCGGGCAGGCCGACACGTCCCAGGTCGAGTCGCAGTACAGCTGGAACTCGCTGACCGATTTCCACAACAACATCCAGAGCGTGCTCAACGTCTATACCGGCAAGCGCGGCTTCGATCCCGACACCGATACCGTCTCCGCAGGCCTGAACGGGCTGTATGCCTTCGTTGCCGCGCACGATCAGGCGCTGGCGCAGCGGGTCTACGACGAGATCATCGCGGCGCAGAGCCGCATCGCGCTGATCAAGGGTGATGGGGATGACAGCAGCACCGAGATCACCGGCGACGCCAAGCCGTTTCGCGAGCAGATTCTCAACGAGGCCGGGCGTGCGCTGATCGAGGACGCGATCGATGCCGTGCTGATGCTGGCGACGACGCTTGAGACCGAAGTGCTGCCGCTGGTGGCGAACACCGATTTCGCCGGCTGATCCGCCGGACCTGTTCCCGGTCCCGGCCGCGAGGCCGGGCGCCGGCCATATCTGCCGGAGGCCCCGTGTGGACGGGTGTCTTGCCGGGCCCGACTGCATGGGGCGGTTTGCCGATGTCGATCATCCATCTGAGTCCTGGTCCGCGCCGTGTTGCGCGCCTGTTGCCGGCCCTGTGCGTCGCCGGCCTGCTGGCCGCCTGTGGCGGCGGTGGCGGCGACGCGTCGTCGGCGCCGGCCTGGGCCGGTGTGACCGCACTCGGCGGACAGACCACCAACTACACCGGCAACCAGTCCAGCTTCGGTTTCGACACGCCGGCGGCGAACCTCGAGGGCGAAGCGCTGGCGCTGCATCTGCAGGGCGATGCCGCGTTCGAGGACAAGTTCATCCGCGCGCCCAGCGATGACTTTCCGCAGCTCGACGGTGTCGGCCCGGTGCTGAACAACGACGCCTGCGTCGAGTGCCACAACCGCGATGGTCGCGGCAACTACACACTGGCCGCGCTGCAGGCCGATGCGGAGACCTGGACCAAGCTGGGCTCCAACGAGGCGATCTTCCTGCGCATCAGCGTCGAGCCCGAAGGCGAGGCCTGTGTCCCCAGCGCGGACAACTGTTACTGCGCGCCGCAGCCGGTGCCGGGTTACTCGGACCAGCTGTTCCATCGGGGCGTGCAGGGTCTGCGCGCCGAATCGCCATTCACCGGGCAGGCCGACGTCTACGTGCGTTTCGAGCCGTCGATCGTCGCCTATGCCGACGGCGAAACCGTGACGCTGCGTCGTCCGGTGTTCGAGATCCGCAACCCCTACGACTATCCCGGCGAGGTGCCGGGCGACTACGACCCGCCGGTGAGCCGCCTGCTGCAGGCGGACGTGCGCAGCAGTCCGCGCATGGGGCTGCCGATGTTCGGCCTGGGGCTGCTCGAGGCGATCCCGGAGGCCGATATCGTCGCGCTGGCCGATCCCGACGACCTCGACGGCGACGGTATCTCCGGCCGGCCCAACTGGGTGTGCGATCGCATCAAGCAGCTGCAGGGTGATCCGGAGCCGGTCAGCCTGGGGCGCTTCGGCTGGAAGGCCAGCACGCCCAGCGTGGCGATCCAGGGTGCCGGCGCGTACCGCGGCGACATCGGCGTCACCAACTACCTGTTCCCGGACGAGAGCATCGTCGGCACGCCCTTGTACGACGCCTACATCGCCGATCATCCCGACGACGACGGCCAGCAGGGCGCGGAGGTCGACGAAGCGACCATCAAGCAGGTGATGTTCTATTCGAACACCCTGGCGGTGCCGGGGCGGCGCAACGTCGACGATCCCGGGGTGCGGCACGGCGCGGCGCTGTTCGAGCAGGCCGGCTGCGCGAGCTGCCATCACCCGTCGTTCCGGACCGGGGCGCACCCTGGCGTCTGGGGGCCTTCGGGCACGGTGGCGGTGCCGCAGGTCGAGCAGCAGACGATCTACCCGTTCACCGACATGCTGTTGCACGACATGGGCGAGGATCTTGCGGACCATCGCAGCGACTTCGCCGCGGATGGGCGCGAGTGGAAGACGCGGCCGCTGTGGGGCCTCGGCCTGACCCGGACCGTCAATCCGCTGGCCGGCTACCTGCACGACGCGCGGGCGCGCACCCTGCCCGAGGCGATCCTCTGGCACGGTGGGGAAGCCGAACCCGCGCGCGAGGCATTCCGGACCATGGACAAGGCCGATCGTGACGCGCTGATCGCGTTTCTCGAGTCCCTGTAGCCGGGAGGCGATCGCGACGGGGCGTCGCCAGCGGCGGCGCTGTGGCGGTCGGGGCGGCGCTTGGCTACCATAACGCCCCTTTTTGTGCCACCCGAATCCGCTCCCCAGCATGAACAGCAACGAACTCCGCGCCCGCTTCCTGGAGTTTTTCCGGACGCAGGGCCACACAGTCGTGGCGTCGAGCCCATTGGTCCCCGCCAATGATCCGACGCTGCTGTTCACCAATGCCGGAATGGTCCAGTTCAAGGACGTTTTCACCGGCCAGGAGAAGCGTCCGTACACGCGCGCGGCAAGCAGCCAGAAGTGTGTGCGCGCCGGCGGCAAGCACAACGACCTCGAGAACGTCGGCTACACCGCGCGCCACCACACGTTCTTCGAGATGCTGGGGAATTTCAGCTTCGGCGACTATTTCAAGCGCGACGCGATCCGCTACGCCTGGGATTTCATCACCGGTGCGGACTGGCTCGGCATCGACCCGGCGCGCCTGCTGGTCACCGTCTACGAGGAGGATGACGAGGCTTACGGCATCTGGCGCGACCAGATCGGTGTGCCGGCCGACCGTATCGTCCGCATCGGAGACAACAAGGGCGCGCGCTACGCCTCCGACAATTTCTGGAGCATGGGCGACACCGGTCCCTGCGGCCCGTGCACCGAGATCTTCTACGACCACGATCCGGACGGCTCCAAGGGCATCTTCGGCGGGCCGCCGGGATCGCCGGACGAGGACGGCGATCGCTGGATCGAGATCTGGAACATCGTGTTCATGCAGTTCGACCGGGCCGCCGACGGCAGCATGAGCCCGCTGCCGGCGCCCAGTGTCGACACCGGCATGGGGCTGGAGCGCATCAGCGCGCTGTTGCAGGGTACGCATGACAACTACCGGACCGATGTCTTCGCCCACCTGATCAAGGCCGTCGCCGGCCTGGCCGGCACGGAACCTTATGCCAGCGCGTCGCAGAAGGTGATCGCCGACCATATCCGTGCGAGCGCGTTCCTGATCCTTGACGGCGTGCTGCCGTCCAACGAGGGCCGCGGCTATGTGCTGCGCCGGATCATGCGGCGTGCGATCCGGCACGGATACAAGCTCGGCCTGAATGAACCGTTCTTCTACAAGCTGGTGTCGCCGCTGGGCGAGGTCATGGGCGAGGCCTATCCGGACCTGATCAGCCGCAGCGACGCGATCGAGCAGGCCATTCGCGCCGAAGAGGACAGCTTCGCGATCACGCTCGACAAGGGCATGAAGCTGCTCGACGAGGCGATCGGCGCGATCAGCGACGGCGTCATTCCGGGCGAGGTCGTGTTCAAGCTCTACGACACCTACGGCTTCCCGGTCGACCTGACCGCGGACATCGCCCGCGAGCGTGAACTGCAGCTGGATCTGGAAGGCTACGAGCGCGAGATGGAGGCGCAGCGTGAACGCGCCCGTGCCGCGAGCCACTTCAAGTCCGGCGCGGCGCTGGTCTACGATGGTGCCGAGACGAGCTTCATCGGTTACGAGCATCTGGTGGCGCAGGCCAGGGTGCTGGCGCTGTACCGCGATGGTCAGGCGGTCGACCGCATCGACGCCGGCGATGAAGGCGTCGTGGTGCTGGACACGACGCCGTTCTATGCCGAGAGCGGCGGCCAGGTCGGCGATCGCGGCCAGATCACCGCGGCGGACAGCTGCTTCGAGGTCGCCGATACGCAGAAGATCAGGAACGCGGTGTTCGGCCACCATGGCCGGCTTGCCGGCGGAAGCCTGAGCGTCGGCGACGCGGTCAAGGCGGAGGTCGGCGAGAGCCTGCGGCGCGCGACCATGCGCAATCACTCGGCAACGCATCTGCTGCACCGCGCGTTGCGCGACGTGCTCGGGACTCACGTGGCCCAGAAAGGCTCGCTGGTCGATGCCGCCCGCACGCGTTTCGACTTCTCGCACAATCAGCCGCTGGACGCGGCCGAGGTGGCCGAGATCGAGCGCCGGGTCAATCACGCGGTGCTCGCCAACGTCCCGGTCGAGACCGCGCTGATGAGCTACGACGCCGCGATCCAGGCCGGTGCGATGGCGCTGTTCGGCGAGAAGTACGGCGACGAGGTCCGGGTGCTGACGATGGGCTCGTATTCGACCGAGCTGTGCGGCGGCACCCATGTGGCCCGCACCGGCGACATCGGCCTGTTCAAGATCGTCTCGCAGGGCGGCGTCGCCGCCGGTGTGCGCCGCATCGAGGCGGTGACCGGCGAAAACGCGATTCGCTATGTCGGTGAACTCGAGGCGAGACTGCGCGATGCGGCCGATCGTCTGCGCGTCCCGGCCGACGAACTCGTCGTCCGGGTCGAACAGTTGCAGGACCGGCTCAAGGCCCAGGACAAGGAAATCGCCGGGCTCAAGAGCAAGATGGCGTCCAGCGCCGGTGGCGATCTGGTGGCGCAGGCGGTCGAGGTCAAGGGCGTCAAGCTGATCGCCGCGCAGGTCGAGGGCGTCAGCGGTGGCGAACTGCGCGACCTGCTGGACCAGCTCAAGTCGCGGCTCGGCAGCGGCATCGTCGTGATCGGCGTCGCCGGCGCGGACAAGGTCAGCCTGATCGCGGGCGTTACCGGCGATCTGACCGGCAAGGTCAAGGCCGGCGAGCTGGTCAACTTCGTGGCAGGTCAGGTCGGCGGTAAGGGCGGCGGGCGTCCGGACATGGCGCAGGCCGGCGGCAGCCAGCCCGACAGGCTGCCCGACGCCATCGCCAGCGTCAGCGGCTGGCTCGAACAGAAACTCTAAACGCAGCGCCCGGTGTGGGCGTGCGTCTCAATTCTCCACAAGACACCATGGCACTCATTGTTCAGAAGTACGGCGGCACGTCGATGGGTTCGGTCGAGCGCATCGAACACGTGGCGCACAAGGTGGCGTCCTGGCGGCAGCAGGGACACCAGGTCATCGTCGTGGTTTCCGCGATGTCCGGTGAGACCGACCGCCTGCTGAAGCTGGCCAAGTCGATCGATCCGCGCGGTTCGAAGCGCGAGTTCGACCAGATCGCAGCGACCGGCGAGCAGGTCACGATCGGGCTGCTGGCGCTGGCCCTCGGCAAGCTCGGCGTGCAGGCCCGCTCCTATACCGGATGGCAGGTGCCGATCCGCACCGACGACGCCCACATGAAGGCGCGGATCCAGGACATCGATGCGCAGCGGCTGCGCAACGATTGCGAAGCCGGCATCGTGCCGGTGGTGGCCGGGTTCCAGGGCATCTGCGCCGACAACAGCGTCGCGACGCTCGGCCGTGGCGGTTCGGATACGACCGGGGTGGCCATCGCGGCCGCGCTCAAGGCCGACGAATGCCAGATCTACACCGACGTCGACGGCGTCTACACCACCGATCCGCGGGTCGAGCCGAAGGCGCGCCGTCTGGACCGGATCACGTTCGAGGAAATGCTCGAACTCGCCAGCCTCGGATCCAAGGTGCTGCAGATCCGTTCTGTCGAGTTCGCGGGCAAATACAAGGTACCGCTGCGCGTGCTGTCGACCTTCGTCGAGGGGCCGGGCACGCTGATCACGTTAGAGGACAACAAGATGGAAGAGCCGCTGATCTCCGGGATCGCGTTCAATCGCGACGAAGCGCAGGTGACGATGACCGGTGTGCCGGATCGCCCGGGAATCGCCGCGGCGATTCTGGGCCCCGTCGGCGACGCCAACATCGAAGTCGACATGATCGTGCAGAACGTCGGTGGCGACGGCGCGACCGATTTCACCTTCACCGTGCACCGCAATGACTACGAGCGGGCGCTCGAGGTCATGCGCAAGGTCGCCGACGAACTCGGCGCGGTGGGCGTCAGCGGCGCGACCGACATCGTCAAGGTGTCGCTGGTCGGTGTCGGTATGCGCAGCCATGCCGGGATCGCGTCGCAGATGTTCAAGTCGCTGGCTTCGGCCGGCATCAACATCCGCATGATCTCGACGTCGGAAATCAAGATCTCCGTGGTCATCGACGAGATGTATCTGGAGCTGGCCGTGCGGACCCTGCACAAGGCCTTCGGCCTCGAGGAAGCGGCGGCCTGAGGCCGTCCGGCACCGTTCAGTTATCCACAGGGTGCGGTTCATCGGACAGGATATGCCCTGGCCGCTGTGTTCTCCGAAACTGGGCGCTATCAGTCAAGGAGGATGGAATTATGCTGATCCTGACAAGGCGTGTCGGTGAGACCGTGGTGATCGGGGACGAGGTCGAGGTCACGGTGCTGGGCGTCAAGGGCAATCAGGTGCGACTCGGCGTCAAGGCGCCGCGTAACGTCGCCGTGCATCGCGAAGAAGTCTTCGAACGCATCCAGCGCGAGGGGGATGGCGACGCCGTTCAGGCCGTGGCCTGAGCCGTTTCCGGGGTTTCTGCACAGCGGTTGCCCGCCGCACTTTACCTTCATCTGCAAGGCCGCTAGAATCGCGGCCCCTGTGTTGTTTTGCCGCACAGGTTGCGCGCCCGTAGCTCAGCTGGATAGAGCACCAGGCTACGAACTTGGGGGTCGGAGGTTCGAATCCTTCCGGGCGCACCAAATGTATCAAGCAGTGATGCTGTCGGATCAGCGGTAAGGTCGGACGGCGGGTGGATTCGAACCTCCGAGCGGCATCTGGGTTCGACGAGTCCGAAGGGCGAAGAGCGCTGCTCCGAGTGATCCTTCCGGGCGCGCCAAATGGATTTAGAGGTGATGCTGTCGAGCCGGTTGTTGGCTCGGCAGGGCAGGGCCCGAGCCCTGGCTGATCGTCCCGGAGAGATGGCCGAGTGGACGAAGGCGCTCCCCTGCTAAGGGAGTATACGGCTTATACCCGTATCGAGGGTTCGAATCCCTCTCTCTCCGCCAATACAAACACGAAGGCCCCGCATCGCGGGGCCTTCGTGTTTGTATCGTGATCAGGATTCGAAACATCGATACAGCGATGAACGGGTTCGACGACCGGCTTTGCCGGGCGATCGTGCGCGGGCACGACCCGAAGGGCGAGCGGCGTAGCCGCGAGTAATCCCTCTCTCCGCCATGCGTACGAAAAGGCCCCGCGATGCGGGGCCTTCGTGTTTGTATCGTGATCAGGATTCGAACCCTCGATCCAGTCCTGAATGGGTTCGACGGCCCAGGTGTGGCGCATTCCCCGTCGTCTTCGCGAGCGCCGGACCACGGCGGACTTCGCTCAGGGCATGCGTGGTGCCGTGACCCTGCCGTTGCGCAGGGCGGTGGGAGCATGCGTTAAAGTCCGGCGCGGTTCGTCACATTCGCAGGATCCCGTATCAGATGAAGATCGCCTTGACGCCTTTTGCGCGGACGCGTCTGTTTCCGCGTTCGGAGCGCCGCAATGCCATCGTCGGCACCGACCCTGAGTCCTTCGAGCGTCACATCAACGCGCATGCGCCGTTGGCGGTGCTCGACGGCTACGCGCCGTTCTGCAAGCTGCACGTGCATCGCAACTGGACGACGACGCGCTGCGCCGCGGTCGAGATCACGCCGGACAACCAGCATCTGCTGCGCTCGGGCTACGAGGCGCGCACGCGTGACGAGCTGGCGGTGCTGAATCGCTGGTTCGAGGGCGTCGAACCGCCACTGGCGAACTATCTGCTGGTGATCCTGTACGACCGCGAGCAGCTGGCCCGCGAGGGCGAGGCGGTGGATGCCGACTGGGGCGTCGTCGGCTGCCTCGCGACGATGGAGCCGAAGGAAACGCCGCTGGCGCCGATCACGATGATGCGCAACGCGCTCGGGGTCGAGGAGGGCGGGTCAGGAGTGCCGCTCGACCGCGACGCCTACCAGCGGAGCGTCGAATTCTGGGCGGTACACGCCACCTGGCGCTGACGCATCAGTCCTGAGGACTGAGAACTTTTCCCCACTTTAGGGGCGCTGGTTCGTGTCTATACTCGGACTTGCGTCGGTCGCGACCGTAAGAGGAAGAACGATGATGAAGCGCTCCCTGGTGTGTGTCCCCGTTCTCGTCCTGGCCATGGGCCATTGTTCCGGCGCGATTGCGGCGGGGCCGCCGGCCGACGCCGCAGCCGCAGCCGCAGCCCGACAACGGGTGGTGGATCACTGGACGCCGGAGCGGCGGGCCGCCGCGACTCCGCGTGATCTGTTCCTCGATCCGCACGGAAAGGCCTACATGCGGCGGGCCGACGGCGCGTTGATCGCTTACGGTCGGGCTGGCGGCGATCAGCTCAGTGCGAGCAATCCCGTCCCGGCGGCCAGACCGGGTGGCGGCGGTGGCGGTGGCAGCGATGCCACGCCGCCGAGCATTTCGGGCATGGCGCCCGCCGACGGTGCGACGATCGCGGCCAGCGCGACGTTTTCCGCCGTGATCACCGATGCCAGCGGCATCCGCAGCGTCAGCTTCGTGGTGACCTATCCCGATGGCGTGACCACCCAGAGCTTCACGCCCACCTTCGTCGGCAATGACACCTGGGAGACGAACCTGCAGGGCTTCAGCGACGGGCAGTGGAGCTGGCAGGTCGTGGCCAAGGACGCCGCCAAGGGTGGGGGCAACACCGCGACATCCGCGCCGAGTGGCTTTGCCGTCGATACCGGGGGCGGCGGTTCCGGTGGCGGTGGCGGTGGCGGCGGCAGCTACATCACCACCAACGCCGGCTGGGTCGGAGGTGGCGTGGTCCAGACTGCGGCCGGGCGCATCTATTTCGAGATGCCGGGCAATCCGAAGCGCAAGGGCGGCTGGAGCGGCTATGTCTGCTCGGGCACGGTGGCGACCGACGCGACCAGCGGACGGTCGGTCATCCTGACGGCCGCGCACTGCGTGTATGACGACGCCAACAAGGCGTTCGCGCGGAACGTACTGTTCATTCCCAATCAGGATGCGACCACCGGCACCGGGACGGACCGGGACTGCAGCAACGATCCGCTCGGATGCTGGGTGCCGTCGTTCGGCGCGGTGGACGTGAACTGGACGACCCGGACCTTCCCCGACAACGTCGCCTGGGACTACGCGTTCTACGTGGTCAGAGACTCGGGCGCGCACTCGGGCACGTCGGCCGGTTCCGAGGTCCTCGACGTCGCGGTCACGCCGATGGCGATCAGCTTCGCCACTCCGGCCTACGACGATGGCGATCCGTCCGCGACCAGCGTGGACTTCACCCATGCGCTGGGCTACTCGTATTCCGACGATCCCACCTTCATGTACTGCGCGGAGGACATGACCCTCGAAGGCACGGTGAACTGGTGGTTGCCCAGCTGCGGCCTGTCGGGCGGTGCGTCTGGGGGACCGTGGGTACAGCCGATGTCCGGTGGGGACGGTCCGCTGATCTCGGTGAATTCCTGGGGCTACACCACCGCGCCGGGCATGGCCGGGCCGAAATTCTCCGGCACCTCGACCGAATGCGTGTTCGGCGAGGCCCGCGGAGTCGATTTCCTTGCCGTGCCGACGACCGATGGCGACGCTGGCATCGCGGTGTCCTGCCCCTGAGGCAAGACACCCGCCGGATCGTCGATCCGGACCACGTACATCCGCCCGCCCGGCATGCCGGGCGGGCGTTTTCAATGAAGGAATGCCGCGCCGCGGGTCAGTCGGCTTCGGCTGTGTTGCCCGGCGTGGCCGTGGATTGTGTGGCGTCGGATTCCGCGCCGGTGCCGAGAACCCAGCGATCGGCGAAGGTGCAGGCCACCAGATCCCCCATCACGTTGACCGCCGTGCGACTCATGTCGAGCACGCGATCGATGCCCATGATCAACGCGACGCCGGCCGGCGGCACGCCGATGCTGGAGACGATGCTGGCGAGGATCACGATGCCGACGCCGGGCGTCGCCGGTGAACCGATCGATGCGCCAACCGCCATCGCGACGATCAGGACGAGGCCGCTGGTGCTGATGTCGACGCCGAACACCTGCGCGAGAAATACGGCCGCGACGGCCTGATATAGCGCGGTGCCGTTCATGTTGATCGTCGCGCCCAGCGGTACGACGAACTGGGCGACGCCGGGGCGGACCTGCAGTTTGTCGGCGGCGGTCTGCATCGACAGCGGCATGACGGCGGCCGAGCTGGAGGTGCTGAACGCCAGCAGCAGCAGTTCGCGGCTGTCACGCAGGAAGCTGCGCGGGGTGATCCCGGCGATCACGGCCATCAGGGCGAGATACAGCAGTACCATCAGAGCCAGGCCCAACAGCACCGTCATCGCGTATACCCCGAGGCCGACGAGGGTCTGCGCGCCGGTGCGGCTGGTCAGCTGCGCCATCAGTCCGAATACCGCCAGCGGTGCGAGCTTCATCGCCCAGCGCACCACCGCCATGCAGACCTCCTGCACCGATCCGAGCAGATCCATCAGCGGCTGCGAGGTCTTGCGCGGCAGGGACAGCGACGCCGCCGAGATCACGAACGCGAACAGCACGATCTGCAGCATCTGGCCTTCGACCATCGCGTTGAGCGGATTGCCGGGCAGCAGGCCGATGAGAATTTCGGGCAGATCCTGCAGCAGCGGTGCGGAGACCGCTTCGACCGTGTCGGGGTCTGTCCGGGCGTAGGCCTCGCCGAGTTCCAGGTAGCGCCCGGGCTCGATCCACAGCGTTAGCTCCACGCCGAGCAGGGCCGCGACGGCGGTGGTGATGACGAAGAACACGATCACCGACAGCGTCAGCCGCTTGAGATCGCCGGTCAGCGCACTGCCGGCGAGGCCTCTGACGATCGACGCGAATACCAGCGGCACCACGATCATCTGGATCGTGACCAGAAACAGACGGCCCGGAAACGCCAGCCAGTTGCCGATCACCGCGCTGGTATCGAGTGCGACCCACCCGGTCGCGGGGCCGATGGCGATGCCGACCAGCAGTCCGGCGCCCATACCGATCAGCACCTGCACCCAGAGCTTGCCCTCGATCAGATGCGCCAGCTGTTCGTTGAGGGCGGCGAGGCTGCGGGAGCGAGAAAAGGGGTGAGGAGGCATGTCGGTCGGGAAATGCGCGGTGTGCCCGTCACTTTAAGTGTTTCGCGAGGTCGATTCGAACTCCGCGGCATCAGGAAACAGGACAGACCTGGGGCATACTGGAATACATGAGCGGGCATCTTTCCGTGGAAACAATCGGCGCGCTGGTCGGCGGACTCGGTCTGTTTCTGCTGGCCGTCGGCATGATCACGGACGGTTTGCGGCTGGCGGCCGGAGATGCCTTGCGGACGATGCTGGGACAGTGGACGCGTACCGCTTTGCGGGGGATCGGCTCGGGTGCGCTGATCACCGCCATTGTGCAGTCGTCGAGCGCAGTCACCGTTGCCACGATCGGATTCGTCAATGCGAATCTGCTGACGATGGAGCAGGCCCTGGGCGTCGTCTACGGCGCCAACGTCGGAACGACCATGACCGGCTGGCTGGTCGCGGCTGTCGGATTCGAGATCAAGGTCGAGGCGTTTGCACTGCCGATGATCGGAGTGGGGATGGTCATGCGACTGACCGGTGCAGGAACCCGGCGGTCCGCCATCGGTGAAGCGCTGGCCGGGTTCGGGCTGTTTTTCATCGGCATCGACGTGCTGCGAACCGCGTTCGAGGGGCTCGCTCAGAATGTTGATCTGGCGTCGATCGGCTCGCAGACGCCGGCGGCAATGCTGGTGTTCGCGGGGACGGGATTCTTCATGACGCTGGTCACGCAGTCGTCGAGTGCCGCCATTGCGATCATCCTGACCGCGGCAACCGGCGGGATGGTGCCGCTGTCCAGTGCTGCCGCCATGGTGATCGGCGCGAACGTCGGCACCACCTCCACCGCAGGGTTTGCCGCGATCGGTGCGACCCCGAATGCCAAGCGTGTGGCTGTCGCCCACGTGGTGTTCAACCTCGCCACCGGCGTGGTCGCGTTGTTGATGCTGCCGGGACTGTTGTGGTTCGTGGACATGATGGCGAAGGTCATGAATCTGGAAGCGGTGCCGGCGGTTGCCTTGGCCATCTTTCATACCCTGTTCAACGTGATCGGTGTGGTCCTGTTGTGGCCCTTCACCGCAAGGCTGGCCGTTTTTCTCCGGCGTCGTTTCGTCAGTGTGGGTGAGGACCTTGGGCAGCCTCGGTACCTCGATACGACGACCCTGGGCACGCCGAATCTGGCGCTCGACGCGATCCGGCTCGAACTGTTCCGGATCGTCGACCTGCTCAGGCAACTGTCGATGGTGACGGTGACCGAACCGCTGGATCGTGCGCGCTTCCAGTCACTGGCCCAGGCGATCGAGCGCTTGAGCGATGTCGTCGATCAGAGCATTGAACGCATCGAGCGCATCCGGCTGGCGCCGGAGATCGCACGGGCGTTGCCGGACGTGTTGCGGATCACCCATCACGTCCGCGAGGCACTTGACGCTGCGAAGTTAGGCGCCCGACCCGGAGAAGGCAACGCGGAGCTGGTCGGATTTGCCGAATTGGTCGACCGCGAGCTGCGGGCCTGGCAACCACAGACCTCACTGTCCGATACCGGCGTGACCGAGCGGTTCTCGCGCATCGAGCACAGCTACCGCGTCGCCCGTGACGCGGTCCTCACACAGGCCGCCGAAGGGCACCTCAGTGCGCGCCGGGCGCATGCGACCGTCGAGTTGCTACGCTACCGCTTCCGCGTGATCGAGCAGACACAGAAGGCCGCGCGACGCACGGAGGCGCTGCGCCCGCCCGTCGACCCGATGTCGCCGGAGGCGCTGCCGGGGCAGTAGGGCTCCGGCGTCACGCCGGATCTGCATCCGCATCCGAGTGTGTCGTCCGACGAATCCGCGCGAGGACGGATTTGGCATCCTCGATGATCATGTACAGGCACGGCACCAGGATCAGGGTGATCGCGGTCGCGAACAGGATGCCGAAGCCGAGCGAGATCGCCATCGGAATCATGAAGCGCGCCTGTCGCGAGGTCTCGAAGATCATCGGCGCGAGGCCGCCGAAGGTCGACAGCGTCGTCAGCAGGATCGGGCGGAAGCGTCGCGAGCAGGACCGGACGATGGCCTCGTGCGCCGCTTGCCCCGAGTCACGCAGCTGGTTCGCGTAGTGGACCATCACCAGCGAGTCGTTGACGACGACGCCGGCCAGCGCGACCACGCCCATGAACGAGATCACGCTCATGCTGTAGCCCATCAGCAGGTGGCCGAGAATCGCGCCGAAGACGCCGAACGGAATCGCGAACATCACGATCACCGGCTGGACGTAGCTCGCGAACGGAATGGCCAGCAGCAGGTAGATCAGGCCCATTGCGATCAGGAAGCCGATGCCGAGCGCCCGCAGCGCGTCGCGCATGTCGGCCTGCTGGCCTTCGAGGCCGTAGCTGAGGCCGGGGTAGTCGCGCTGCAACTGCGGGAAGACTTCCGCCTGCAGCGTTGCCAGCACCTGGTTGGCGGCGCTGCGCGGGGTGATGTTGGCGGTGACCTGGACCGTACGGCGGCCCTGGCGCCGCGTGATCGTGTCGTAGGCGCGGCCGAGGTCCAGGTGCGCGACGACGTTGAGCGGCACGTAGGTGCCGGCCGGGGTGCGGATCAGCAGGCCGGAGACGTTCTCGATGCTCATGCGCTCGTGTTCGGGCAGGCGCACGAGCACACGAACCTCGTTGCGGCCGCGTTGCTGACGCAGGACCTCGGCGCCGTAGAACGCGGCGCGGATCTGGGCGGCGACGTCGCGGGCGCTGAGGCCGAGGCTGCGGCCGGCGTCGCGCAGGGTCACGTTGAACTGGGCCTTGCCCGGCTGGAAGCCGTCGTCGACCTCGGAGACGCTGGGGAAGTCCTGCAGCGCCTCGGCCAGCGCGGCGCTGGCCTGGTCGAGGACCGCGACGTCGCGATGGCTCAGCTCGATGGTCATCACCGGCCCGCCGCCGGGGCCGCCGGAGTCGGACGCGAAGCGGACGTACTGCGCGTCGGGAATCGGCGGCAGGCGTTCGCGCCACAGCTGGGTCATGCGCGAGGTGCTGATCGGCCGCACGCCGGCCGCGGTCAGATAGACCTGGATCCGCACCTGGTTGTCGTTGACCAGCGTGTAGACCCCTTCGGACAGGCGGCTGCCGCCATGTTCGGCGATCACCGCGTCGGCGGCGGTGCGCAACTGCTCGGCCACGGTCATGACGCGGTCGGACGGCGTGCCGACCGGCAGCACCGCGGTGACCTGCGCCAGATCCGATTCGACGCTGGGCATCAGCTCGAAGCCCATGCGGCCGGACGCGGCGTAGGCCAGCACGATCATCAGCGCGCCGATCCCGACGCTCATCGTCAGGTAGCGATGCGTGACCGCACGCTCGACCTGCGGGTGATAGACACGCTCGACCCAGTTCGAAAAGCCGGCCGAGAATTCCTGCTGCCAGCGGCGCAGGCGGGATTCCCGTGCCAGCGGCTTCGAATGCGCCAGATGCGCCGGCAGGATGAACAATGCCTCGACCAGGCTGATCGCGAAGACCGAACACACCACCAGCGGAATCACCTGCCAGATCTTGCCGAGGAAGCCGGGGACGAACATCAGCGGCAGGAACGCGACCATGTTGGTCAGCACGCTGAACACGATCGGCACCGCGACGTCCCGCGCGCCGGCGATGGCCGCGTCGAGGAAGCTCATGCCGCGCTGGCGGTACTCGTAGATGTTCTCGCCGGCGACGACGGCGTCGTCGACGACGATGCCGAGACTGACGATGAACGCGAACATCGAGACCATGTTGATGCTGACGTCGGCGCCGGGCAGGAACAGCATCGCCCCGAGAAACGACGTCGGGATGCCCATCGTCACCCAGAACGCGAGCTTCAGTTCGAGGAACAGGGCCATCAGCGCGAACACCAGCATCAGGCCGAGGAAGGCGTTCTTCAGCAGCAGCTGCAGACGCTGCTGGTAGATCTCCGACATGTCGTTGAGTACGACCACGTCGACGCCGTCGGGCAGCGTCTGGCGGATCGAATCCAGCGCGGTGCGCGCGGCATCCGAAACGCCGGTCGGCGTCTCGTCGCCGATGCGGTAGACGCCGATGCCGATCGCGGGCATGCCGTCGTACAGCGCCAGGGCGCTGGCGGTGTCGTCGAAGCCCTCGGTGACGTCCGCGATCTCGCCGAGGCGGACGACCGAGCCGTCTGCCGTCGTCACCACCGGTAGCTCGGCGAACTGGCGCGCCCAGTCGCGACGCTCGGACACGCGGACCAGGATCTCGCCGCCGCGGGTTTCGATACGACCGCCGCTGGCATCCAGCGCCGCGGCGGACAGGCGGTCGGCGACCGCGCCCAGGGTCAGGCCGTAGGCCTGCAGCCTGGCCGTTGGCACGTCGATGTGGACGCGGTAGTCGCGCACCCCTTCGAGCTCGACCTGGGTCACGCCGTCGCTGACCAGCAACTGGTCCCGCACGGTCTCGGCGAGGTCGCGCAGCACCCATTCGCTGGTCTGTCCGTACAGCAGGATGCGCAGCACGCTGCGGACGCGCTGGTCGAGCGCGACGACGGGGCGCTCGGCGTCCACCGGCATCGTGCGGATGCGGGACACCGCCTGCTGGATGTCCTGGAACGCGGTCGACGGATCGGCGTCGTCGTCCAGTTCGGCGACGACGGTGGCCACGCCTTCCCGGGCGGTCGAGTTGACCTCGTCGATGCCATCGATGCCCTGCAGCGCCTCCTCGACGGCCAGAACGATGCCCTGTTCGACGTCTTCGGGGCTGGCGCCGGGATAGACCACCGAGACCGTGACCTGATCCAGCGCGAACTCGGGAAACACTTCCTTCTTGATCAGGACGCTGGAGATCAGGCCGCCGACCAGCATCACCAGCATCAGCAGATTGGGGGTGACGCCGTTGCGCGCCATCCACGCGATCGGGCCATGCAGCGCCGGGCGGGGATCGCTCATGGCTGCGGTTCCGCAGGCCCGGGGGCGTCGGCCGCCGGCGTGGTCGCCGCGTCCGCGGTGCGCACGCGCATGCCGTCCACCGCGCCGGCCAGCAGGCTGCTGACGATCCGCTCGCCGTCGCGCAGGCCGCTGACCAGGACCGAACGTTCGTCGCGGAAGCGCACGTCGACCTTCACCGCGGCCAGCACGTCGTCGCGCACGGTCCAGACGCGGTCACCCTGCAGCCAGGCCGGGTCGAGCCGGAATGCGTTTTCAAGCGCGCGGCCATGGATGCGCGCCTGGACGTAGGTTCCCAGCAGCAGCGGCGGGGCGTTGCTTTCCGGCGTGACCTCGACCAGCACCTGCGCGCGGCGACCCTGCGCTTCCACCGCGTCGATGATTTCGATGACCCGTCCGCGCCAGGCAGTAACGTCCGGACGGGTCGCGTCGGCCAGTTCGACGGTCGATCCCGATGTCCGGCCGGATTCCGGATCGTCGATCCACTGCACGTCCTCGACCGGCAGCAGCAGTGTCACCCAGAACGGTTCGGCGGCGGCCAGCTCGCCGAGCACGGTGACGCGGCCGTTGACCTGTGTGCCGACGCCGACGTTTCGGCTCAGCACCAGGGCGTCGAACGGCGCACGAAGGGTCGTGCGCGCCAGGTCCAGGCGCGCGCGCTCGACGGCGGCGCGGGCCGATGCCACGCTGGCCTGCGCCGCCTTGAGCTGGGGCTCGCGCAGCATCAGCGCGCGTTCGCCGGTGTCGACCTGCAGGTCGAGCAGCTCCACATCGCCGCGGGCGACCGCCTGATTGCCCTGCTCGAGTGTCAGGTTCGCCTCGGCCGAAGCCAGCGACGCTTCCGCGCTGGCCAGCGTCAGGCGGTAGTCGCGCGGATCGATCTGTACCAGCATCTCGCCCTCGCGGACACGCCGGCCGGGTACGAAGGCGTCACCCAGTGCCGTGATCACGCCCGCGACCTGCGCCGACAGCTGTACCTGCTGCGATGCCGCGACCTGACCGTACGCGGTCAGCGTGACCGGCTCGGAGGCCGGGTGCACGACCGTTACGTCCACCAGCCGGGCGGCGCGTTGTGGATGGCGGCGCTCAGCGCTGGGGGCAGTGCTCAGCAGGACCTTGCTGATGACGATCGCGGCGATGAGCACGCCGACGGTGAGGGCGACGAACAGCCAGGGTTTGCGTGACGATGCTTTCGATGCCGGCATCTAGGCGGGCTCCCGTACGGATGTGGGCGCGGCGGGCAGGGGGCCGGCGAGCGCGCGGTAAAGGGCGATGCGGAATTCGGCCTGCTGCTGGCGGGCGGTGAGAAGGTCCCGGCGCAGGGCGCTGTTGCTGACCTGCGCTTCGAGCAGGCTCGGATACTCGACCTGACCGTTGCGCAGCTGCGTCACCAGCCGCTCGACGGATGCGTCGGACAGGCGCAGCTGCTCGGTCAGGCTCGTGACGCGTTCGTCCTGCTGGCGGTCCTGCAGCAGCGCATCCTGGATCTCCCGGAATGCCGCCAGCACCGTCTGCCGGTAGGCGGCAACGCGCTGATCGAGGACGGCGCGCGTCCGCTCGACTTCGGCACGCCGGGCGCCGCCGTCGATCAGCGGCAGCGCCACCGACCCGACCAGCGATCCGATCCAGTCGTCGAACAGTTCGGCGACACCGGCATCGGTACTGCTGTACGTCAGATCCAGCCCGAGTTGCGGAAAGCGGTTGGCGATCGCAGCGGCGACATCGCGGTCCGCTGCCAGCAACTGTGACCAGCTCTGGCGGACATCGGGGCGACGGTTCACGACGCCGGCGGGTACGCCGGTGGCCGGAACCGGCGGCAGGTCTCGCGCAGCCGCGCCGGCGTAGGCGGCGCGGCCGGCGGGTTCGCCGAGCAGTTCGTCGAGAGCGTGGCGCTGCACGCCGAGGTCCGCCCGGGTGCTGGCCGCCAGCGCCTGGGTGGATTCGAGGAGCTGGCGTTGCCGCAGGACTTCGCTGGCCTGCGTCTGGCCGTTGCGGAAGCGCTGCTCGACCAGGCTCAGAATGCGGGCATAACGCGCCCGGTCCTGCTCGATCAGCTCGAGCCGGCGCCGCGTCGTTCCGATCCGGAACCAGAGGCTCGCGACGTTGGCGCTGAGGCTGATCTGCGCGGCCTGCAGCTCTTCGGCGGTGGCCTGGGCCGACAGCGCCGCCGATTCGCGCCGCGCGCGCACGCGGCCCCACAGGTCGACCTCGTAGCTGGCGGCCAGTCCTGCGCTGCTGGAGTCGTTGTCGCGCCCACCGTCGAAGCCTTCGGTGCGCGATGCGCTTGCGCTGACGCTGGGCCAGAGGCCGGCGGCAGCGGCGCGGGTGCCGGCCCGGGCGGCGCGCAGCCGCGCCTCGATCACCTGCAATCCCGGATTGGCCGCCAGTGCCTGCAGCGTCAGCGCATCGAGTTGCGGATCGCTGAATGCGGTCCACCACAATGCCGGCGCCGTGGCGGTGCCGGCGGCGTCGAAACCGGCCGGCAACTCCGGTGCGAGCTCGCCCCGCTGCGGCGTCACCGAGCAGGCGCCCACGGCGAGCGCGGCCAGCAGGGCACAGGAGTGCTTGAGGCTCATGAGTCCGTCGGAATCAAATGCAGACGTGAATGATAGGCGGTGTATCGCCGTCGTGGCGGCCCGGAACATGTGGATCGTGTGCGCATTCGCACAACCGGACGGGAATACCGCCCCCGGTATCGCGAACGAAGTCCATCGTCGCAGGGTCGGAAGGCGCCGGCGTTGACCTGTGTCGGTCGTCGTCCCGGCAAGCGCGCCGGGAGACAGGATCCTCTCGACCGGCAGCGACAGGGGCCGGCGTCGGGGCATGAAAAAGCCCCGCGCGAAGCGGGGCTCATTCAACAATTGGTAGGCGCGATTGCTCCGCAAGAGTATATCCAGGAGATTGATCCAGAAAGAAAAATGGAAATTCAAACTTGAACGTTACTGCAATAGTTGTGTGTTTCCGAATGGCTGCGGGCCGTTTTCAAGCCAATTCCAGACAAACGCGGGCTGTGCGCGGGGGAATTCTTCGCTGGATTTCCGACGAGCGGTCGAGGCGTGTGCGGGGTGTTTGAGGACTGACGCGCAGCAGTTGCTGCCTGTGCATGCGCCGCCATGCCGTTGGCTGAGTCGGCTGGGGTGATACGACCCGGGGCGTGCCTAGCCTAAGAAGACTCTGCGCGTGCTACGACCTTTCCCCTCTACTTGGGTGAGGTGGTTCAGCACGCGCAGAGCGGCAACATGCTAGTCCACCGTCGATCGGTGTCAAGGTGAACGCGCCTCATCGACGCATCCGTTCAGCAACACCCCGGGCCGGGGGGCGCATTCGATGCCGGAGACAGGGCCCTGTCCGACGGAGATCCAGGCTCCGGCCGATCGGGCCCTGGTGATCAGCCTTCACCCCGGAGCGCCTCGTACAGCCGCGCCGGCCCGAGCAGTATGTCCTTCAGACCCTGACGCACCTTCTCCGAATCGAGGGCCTGTTTGCTCATCGTTGTGTGTGCGGAGAGCGCGTCCATGATCGCATTGAGAATCTCATTGGCCAGATCCGGAGAATTGGCGAACTGTTCCTTGGTATTGCTCCTGGCCTGGGCGACCAGAACCGCCGACTCCAGCAGCTTGCCCTTGAGCACATTGTTGACGTAGACCAGCTTGTCGTCGTCGCTCAGCTCCCCCTCGAACAACTCATTGAGGCGGGCGATGATCTCGCTGAGATAGACCTTTTCCGGCTCGCGCACCTCACCGCCGCCGGCCTCGGTCATCGGTCCGAGTTTTTCCGCCACTCCCGTGTACAGATTCAATTTGGACGGGCCCTGGTTGCGCAACCGGTGATGAGTCAGCACGACCTTGGACAGGTCCACGGACCCACGTTCGCGGCCGAACTCCAGCAGCGGCAGTAGTCGCTTGAAGAAGATCGCGCGTTTTTCGACGGCGGTGTTGCCGTAGTCGAAGATCTGTGACAGGAAGGCGTAGACGCGACCAAAGGTGCCGATGTCGCGCTTGAACATGGCCAAGGCATTCATCTCGTTCCGGGCTGCCTGTTCGGCATCGGCATCCTGCCGGTCCTGCGCATCCTTCAGCGCCCTGCGGGCAGTCAGGTGGGCCTTCAGCAGCCGGTCGGCAACCGGCTCGATGGCCGCGGAAAGCTCGGCCTGAGACCGGGCACGCAGCTCTGCGGCGACCACGCGCTCGACCTCGTGGTCGTCGTAGTGTCCCTGCGCGTCGAGCTTGGCGCGCAGATCGTAGACCAGATTGGGGTCGGTGACATCCTCCAGTTCGGCTGTTTCGTGATAGGTCTTGAACGCCGCGAGAATCTCCTGCGGGTCGTTGATGAAGTCGAGGATGTAGGTCGTGTCCTTGCCCGGGTAGGCGCGGTTCAGGCGGGACAGGGTCTGCACCGCCTGGATGCCCGCCAGCCGCTTGTCCACGTACATGCCGCAGAGCAGGGGCTGGTCGAAGCCGGTCTGGAACTTGTTGGCGACGAGCAGGATCTGGTACTCGTCGCCCTTGAAGGCCTCTCGGATGTCCCGACCCTTGAGGTTGGGGTTCAGCGTCCGCGAATGTTCGGTGAACGGGTCAGGCCCGGACTCGCGGTCGTCGACCTCGCCTGAGAACGCTACCAGCGTGCCCAGGCGGTAGTTCTGCGACCGGATGTACTTGTCCATCGCCAGTTTCCAGCGCACAGCCTCCTGCCGGCTGGAGGTCACAACCATGGCCTTGGCATAGCCGTCGAGCAGCGGTGCCACGTTTTCGCGGAAGTGCTCGACCACCACCTGGACTTTCTGCGCGATGTTGTACGGGTGCAGCTTGACCCAGCGCATCAGGCCCTTCATCGCCTGGCCGCGTTCCACGGCCTTGTCGTCCAGCTCCTTCTCACCCGTCGCCAGGCGGAAGGCGAGCTTGTACGGCGTGTAGTTTTTCAGGACGTCGAGAATGAAGCCTTCCTCGATGGCCTGGCGCATTGAATAGACGTGAAACGGTGCCGGCAGGTTGTCGGGCCCGGCGGGAAGGTCGGGCTGTGGACGGCGGCCGAACAGCTCCAGCGTCTTGGCCTTGGGCGTTGCGGTGAAGGCGGCATAGGTGATGCCACTGTCTGCGGCGCGTGCCGTCATCTGTGCGGCAAGCACGTCTTCGGTGCTGATCTCGCCGCCGTCAGCCAGCGCCTTGGCTTCTTCGGCCGACAGCACCAGCTTCAGCTTGGACGCCGCCTCTCCGGTCTGCGAGCTGTGCGCCTCGTCGGCGATGACCGCAAAGCGCTTGCCCTGCGTCGCCGCCAGAGCCTGGACGGTCTGGAGCGCGAAGGGAAAGGTCTGGATGGTACAGACCACAATCTTCTTGTTGCCCGACAGGGCCTCGGCAAGCTGTGCGCTCTTGGCGCCGCCCTCGCCCTTGATCGTTTCCACGACACCCGTGGTGCGCTGGAAGTCGAAGATGGCCTCCTGAAGCTGGGCATCGAGTACGGTGCGGTCGCTGACGACCAGGACCGTGTCGAACAGTTTCCGGTGCTCGTCGTCGTGCAGGTCGGCCAGGAAATGTGCCGTCCACGCGATGGAGTTGGTCTTGCCGGAACCTGCCGAGTGCTGGATCAGGTATTTCTGCCCGGGACCGTCGGCGCGGACGGCGGCCACCAGCCTGCGCGTGGCGTCGAGCTGGTGAAAGCGCGGAAAGATGATCGCCCTGATCTTCTTCCTGTCGTCGCGTGGCGCAACCAGATAGCGGCCCAGGATCTCCAGCCAGCTTTCGCGCGCCCAGACGGTCTCCCACAGATAGGCAGTCTTGTGGCCGCTCGGGTTTGGCGGGTTGCCGGCGCCGCCGTGGTCCCCCTGGTTGAAGGGCAGGAACGTGGTCACCGGCCCGGCCAGCTTCGTCGTCATCTTCACTTCGCTGTTGCTGACGGCGAAGTGCACCAGCGCGCCGCGTGGAAACTCCAGCAGGGGTTCCGCCGCGGGCTGCCCCCTGGGGCGGGGATGACGGTCGAACCGGTACTGGTCGACCGCATCCTCCACGCTCTGCGTGAAGTCGGTTTTCAGCTCGACCGTGGCCACCGGAATGCCGTTGAGAAACAGCACCAGGTCGATGCAGTTCTCGTTGTGCAGCGAATACCGGAGCTGCCGCACCACGCGCAGCCGGTTGGCCTCGTAACGCGCCACGATCTCGGGGTTGATCCCCATTGCCGGCTTGAACTGCGCCAGCTTCAGGGCCTCGCGCAGACCGACGATGTCGATGCCGTGACGGATCACATCCAGCGTGCCGCGGTCGTCGATCTGCTTGCGGAGGCGGTCGAGCAACATGGTCTGCGCAGCGGCGCCGTGACTCTTGCTCAGGGTTTCCCAGGCTCTGGGCTGAGAAGCCTGGACCCAGGCCACGACATCGGCGGGGAACAGTGCACGGGGGCGGTCATAGCCCGCCGCGTCGCCGTCCGCGTACAGCCAGCCGTTCGCGGCAAGGTGCGCGCAGATGTCGTTCTCGAATTCAATCTCCCTGTGCAGGCTCATCACGCAGTTCCCCCGATTCTGTTGGTGATCCTCTCGCTGTTTCGCTCCAGTGCCATCGTCAGATGGCGTGCCAGTGCCTCCGGCACATCGAGCGCAGCGATCACCCCATCCTTCTCCGCGAGCGCCCGACTGCACAGGTCACGCGCACGGCGTCTGAGCTGCACGACATTCAGCCCGAGGCTCTCACAAAAGCGTTGCCAATGCCGCGCCTGCACCCACGCCGGGCGCCGCTCGCCGCCGACGGCCATGGCCATCCGGTCCGACAGCTCGGACCAATAGCCGGTCGCCAGCAGATCATAGGCCGGTGCGAGGTGCAGGCGGCCGTCCGCCCCGTAGAGCATGGCTAGGTTCTTGGCGTGTGCGTCGGCGTTGCCGATCAGCAGGTTGAACAGCGTCCAGTCCACCAGGTGCAGGCGATCGCGTGCGGGTGTGGTGCTGTGCGCGTCGATCAGATCGAAGCAGGTCTTGAAGCCCGGCCCGCCATCGACCTCGTACTTGTGCGCGGGTAGCACACCAGCAAGCTGGCACAGGTCGAGTTGATGCAGGCGCTCGATCCGGTCGGTGGCAACGATGCGGTCGTAGCGCTCGACCAGCAGTACCGGTTCGGGCGCCTTGAGCACGGAGACCGATGCAACCGGCAGGCCCAGGGTGGCGGCCAGGCGCATGCAGAAAGCCTCGTTCATGACCGAATCGGGGAACAGCTTCTGCGGGTGCAGGGCGGGTTTCAGGATGTGCGTGGACGGCGCATCGCTCAATGGCAGAAACAACTGGCCTTCCGCGTAGCGCACGGGGATCTTGTCCTGCGCGCCGGCGAGCGACAGGCGCAGCTCGGCGTGACGGGCCATCAGTGGAATGTTGTCGCGCAGCCGCGCCAGATCCTCTGCCAGCGTCTCGGGCGGATATTCCCGGTAGTCAGGTGTCTTCGATGCCGTGCCTGACGCATGTCTGGCTTCGGCTTCCGGCACGATCTCGAAGGCGCCCGCGCACTCACGGCCAAAGGCCTCCAGCAGACGATAGACATTGCCGCGTGGCAGGCGGCGGAGTCGGGTCAGCGTGTCCAGCACTGCGCCCTCAGGCAGCAGGTTGGCGAAGAAGAACAGCACTTCATCGCCGCGCCATGGCACCTCCCGCAATGCCAGGCGCGGGGAGAGCGGAAACGCGCCCGGTACTTTCAGCCAGTCCGGCGCGTAGCTGAACTCCAGCGCGCCTTCCACGGCACGCAGGCTACCGACCCGGCCCCGACTGTGAATGACTGCGAGCATCAGCGCCTCGGCACCGGCGCCAGCGTCAGGCCCAGCCCCTTCAACACCCGCAGCGCTGAACCCAGCGAGACGCCGGGCCGGCCGTTCTCCAGCGCGATGATGGTGTCACGTCCCACGCCGGAGACCAGTGCCAGATCGGCCTGGGTCAGGCCCGCGTCGGCGCGCGCGGCGCGCACGGTGTCCGCAAGCGCCAGCAGATCTGCGTCATCGCCACGCTGGGCGTGGCCGCGCGCGGCTCTGGCAAAGTTGGTCTTGGGCGACTTCATGGCTCGGACCTTCCTGGATTTTCAGAAAGTCGGACACGACCGACTTTTACTGACATCAGGGCCTTTTACGCCCAATGTCGGGGATCGTCAACTTCTGTCGGCGGCGACCCGTCCCGCGCCGGGCCGCTCCATCAAATAGCCGTCAAATCAGCCGATGGTCAGCAACGCATTGTTTGGCCTGCGTTTTCAGATGCAGCAGTCCGGGGCGGGGCATCGCAACGGCTTGCCCGATCAAACAAATCGGATCCACCCCGGAAGGTGACGGACGCCTGCTGGCATGCTCATCCCGCGCCATCCTGGCCCGGCGTCCCGCGCACCTCGCTCAGGGTGCGTCCCTGCGTGTCCTTCCACTCGATCAGGCCGTTGGCGGTGCGGCCCGTGACGCAGGCGGCTGCGGCACTGGGGGAGGCGAACAGGTGATCGCGCTCAAAGTGGATGCGGCCGTCCCGCTCGACAATCGCGCCTTGTTGCAGCAGACGGTCGCGCACGCGCTGGTAGCCGTGTTTTTGGAAAGAGGGCACGGTTTCCACGCGGCCGCTCGATCCCTTGAGCACGACAAAGCCTTCCTCCGTGAAGAGACCGCGCGCGTTGGCCTCCGAGGCGCGGCAGTAAAAGAGGTTGGCGTCGTCGGACTGGGCTCTGGCACGTGTCAGCGGCTCGAATACCGGATAACCCAGTGTCGCCAGCAGTACACGGATGGTGTCGTGCAGTTCCATGCACTCGGCCTCCAGCGGTGCGGGTGTGTGCGGTCGGCTGCCGGCGTTGCTGTTTTCCATCGCGTAGCGGCCGGCCTTGCCGGCCTGTGCGATCGACAGCCATTCGAGGAAACTTGCGTGGGTGCCGGTCAGGTTGTTGGTCAGCGAGATCGCCACCAGCGCGCGGTTCCAGAATTCCTTCTTCTGGTTGTGCGTCGCCAGCCGCTCCGCCAGCGAGCCGGTCTGGCCGATGTAGACCTGAGGTTGATCGCCACTCTCGTTCTCGCCGATGAGAAAATACAGCCCCACTTGAGCTGCTTCCGACATCTTCAGAAAGTCTGGCAACAGGCTGCGTGGCACCTCAATCACCTGCACGGTGCGCGTGGTGATGCTGGCGATGCGGATGCCCTGCGGATCGCCGGACGGCAGGAAGATCTGGATGGTCTGAGGGTGGGTGCTCATCGTGTCGGCGCTCTCATGCAAGTCTTGCGAGGGCGTTCAGAACCCTGCGGCCTTTGTGAGTACATTCACAACAGCGCTTTCACCTAACCGGCTCACGGCTCTGCGGACAGCGGAGACCAGATCGGGACCGGAAGGCTCGTAGGGCAGATGCAGTGAGCTGCCGGTCTTGAAGCTGAAATGCTGCGACAGGTGTGCCAGCTCGGCCGCGACATCTTTCGCTGGCCGGCCGACGCCGTGAAACTGAACGTACCGGACCACGGCGAGCGTCGCGATATCGCTGCCGGACACGAGCTGTTCACGCTCGGGTACGCCCTGCCATCGCACGCGGATGAAGTCGTTGTCGGAGTCCTCGTCTTCGCCGGCCGGCTGGGGAAGCAACAACGTACCGTCTTCCAGTGAACGCGCGCAGCAGACGCCTTCGTGGTCTTCGCCGTCGTACAGGGGCATCAGCTTGGCGATGAAGCCGACGATGGCGGCGCTTTGCTCGCTCATGCGGCTTGGGCCTCGACAGTCTCCCGCACGTCGATCTGGCCGGTGACGGCGGCGGAGGTCAGGGCAGAGCGGCGTTCTTTGAGGAGATTGATGGCGCGCTCGGCTTCGGATACAAGCCCACTGAATCGATCCGTCTGCGCTGCGATGGTGGCAAGAATATGTTCCTGCTCGGTCACATCTGGCAGTGCGACAACGATATTCTTGAACTCTTCCCAATAGAGGCGAAGGCGAAAGTCCGTAATGCCACGGGAATGTCGGCGCATCTCCTCCACCGCACGTGGCGCCCTGAGAACCTGCTCAATGAAAGGCGTTATCACCTCTCGAATCGGGCGCGCGACGACATACGCGGGACTCACCTGTCCGGCCACTGTGACGGCACCAAATCCCCCCTGCCATGCACGCATCATGTTGTATGCGAGATCACCGGGATGAACCGCCTTGTACTTAGATCTGTCCTCACTTCGTGTCACCTTGCGGTCCATTTCGTCGGCATCCAACTCTTTGTCAGACACGCCATCGTGAATTGAGACGCTGAGAATCGGTAGATCTTCGCGACCAACATCTGATGCCTCTCGAAAAAGTGCCGCTAGGCGGGTCACTTCCCAATGCGCCGGCACATCCCCCAGCCACTCGATGCCGGAGGGTTTCATCGGGGCGTCGGGGTTGAGGCCCTTGGTGACGGCGTGGGAGATGACGGCCTGACGCTTTTCCTTGAGCAGGGCGATCAGCTTTTCCTGCTCCGCCACCAGCGCGTCGATCTTGGCGGTCTCGCGGTCGAGGAAGGCGGCGATGGCGGTTTGTTCTTCGACAGACGGCTTCGGAAAGCGGTATTTTCGAAGCTGCTCGCCTGTCAGATGCGCAATGGTTGATTGTCCCTCACCAGCAAACGCCCCGGCCGACGTTGCCCAGCGAAAGACATGGAACATGTAGTGCGGCGATTCATCCGCACTACTCGCTCGAAGTCGATGCAATGCCTTCTGAAATCCTACGGGGGTTGGGAGATAGCGCACGACAGCGGCGCGCCCCACTTCACCGCCCTCGCATACCAGCAAGTCACCTTCGCGCACGGTAAATCGTTCGTGCTCGGACGGAGAGATATCCATGCTCGGAAGATCTTTGAGATTGACGCGCCCCCACTGTACGTCGACGTTTCGCAAATACGGGGTCAGATACTCGCCAGTAATCTTGCTTGTATCGAGCATTTTCCCGAGTTCGACTGAATAGCGCAGGTACATCGGTGCCACGCTCCAATGCGCCGGTACATCCCTCAACCACTCCACCCCGCTGTCCTTGTACTCCGGATATCGCTGAAAGCTACTCGGGCTCTCCGTGCCCTCGCCCTGCGGGCCATCCGCTGCGCGGCTGTTCGAATTCGTTCCAGACGAATTCGTCATGCTGCCGCCCCCGTTGCTGGCCGCGCCAGCATGTTCATGATCAGGCGGATCATGGTGTCCTTGTTGTGGGCGGGTGATTCGGCGACAAGCAGGGCGAGCGCGGCGAGGCCTACGTCGTTGATCAAGGGCTGGCCGCTGGCATCCAGCAGGCGGCCGTTGCGGTGCAGGAAGTCCACGAAAAGAAAGGCGCCGCTGCGTTTGTTGCCGTCCACGAAGGGATGGTTCTTGATGACGAAGTACAGCAAGTGCGCGGCCTTGGCCTCGATGCTGGGATACACCGGCTCGCCGAAGGCGGTCTGATCCAGATTGCCGAGCAGTGCGGATAGGCCGTGGTCGGGGCGTTCCTGTGCGAACAGGGCGCTGGCTTCCTGGCGTTCGATGAGGCTGTTCTTGAGTGCGGTCAGCGCGGTGCGGGCTTCGGCCAGCGTGGGCAGGCGGCCGCCGATCTGCGTGACGGGCTCGCTGAGCAGGCCCTCGTCATAGCGTTGCAGCAGGGCGAAGGTCTGGGCGTAGCGGCTGACGATATCGACCAGCCCCCGGCCGGCGTCCACGCTGAGGTCCGGCGAGGCGGCGACGCGGCGCACCAGTTGCAGTGCGGCGTCCAGTTCGCGGGCATTGGCTTCGAGCCGCTGGTGGTTGAGGGTGTAGCCGCGCGTCAGGTGCTCGCGCAGGACGCCGGTGGCCCATTGCCGGAAGCGAGTGGCCTTGGCGGAGCTGACGCGGTAGCCGACCGAGATCACGGCATCCAGGTTGTAGTGGGTGAGCTGGCGCTGGACCTTGCGCTTGCCTTCCTGTCGAACTACCGAGAAATCCTCGGTAGTTGCCGCCGCTTCCAGTTCGCCCTCTGCATAGATGTTGCGCAGATGCAGGCCAACGTTGTCGGTGCTGGTTTCGAGCAGGTCCGCTAACTGGCGCTGGGTGAGCCAGATGCTGTCCTTCTCCAGTCGCACTTCCACGGTGCCGGATGGGGCGGTGTAGATGGCGATGTCTGTCACGGGCGTGCCTCCAGCGCCAGCGACCCTGCCGCGGGTCTCTGTTGCGCGGTGGGGTGGGGGCTGCATCCGCCCGACGTCATCAGAGGATGCCAAGCAATGTGCAAATTTTGCACATACTGCTGATGCTCAAAACCGCTGTCGCCCCAACCGTTTCCGATTTGGAAACGGTTCAGCCAGCTACTTGGACAGCTCCAGCTACGCGTCACGCCGACAGCCCCTCGATCATCTGCTTGATCCGGTCGGTGCAGGCTTTCAGTTCGGCATCGATCTCGGCCAGCGGCCGCGGGGGCTTGAACACGTAGAAGTGCCGGTTGAACGGGATCTCGTAGCCGACCCTGGTCTTGTCGGGGTCGATCCAGGCGTCCGGTGCGTGCGGCAGCACTTCGCGCTGGAAGTAGGCGTCGATGTCCTCGGCCAGCGGGATGTTCTCGGTGTCGCGCAGGCTGGAATCCGGCTGCGGTTTGCCTTTCTGCTTGCCCTTGATGCCGAGCACCGGCTTGCCGTGCTCGTCCTTGAGCGGGCGCTCGACGGTGATGCTGCGGTAGCCGAAGTCCTCGTTCCTGAAGATGCGGCTGATCGGTACCAGCGTGAGCGTGCCGCCTTCGGGCGCCGTGGGTTCGGGTTCGCCGGCCCGGACGATCTGGCGGCTGATGGCCTTGCCGTCGGCGTCGGTCAGCGTCGCCTGCCGGGCTTCGACGAACTCACCGAACAGGCGGGTGATCTCGTCGATATGGGCATCGGACAGCTCCTTGCGCTTGCTGCCGAGGCTCTTGCGCATCTTCTGCCAGTAGCTGCTAGCGTCGATGAGCTGCACCTTGCCCTTGCGCGCGGCCGGCTTGCGGTTGGAGACGATCCAGATATAGGTGGCGATGCCGGTGTTGTAGAACATGTCCGTCGGCAGGCCGATGATGGCCTCCAGCAGATCGTTCTCCAGCACGTAGCGGCGGATTTCGCTCTCGCCACTGCCGGCGCCGCCGGTGAACAGCGGCGAGCCGTTGAGGACGATGCCGAAGCGGCTGCCGCCGTCCTTGGCCGGGCGCATCTTGCTGATCAGGTGCAGCAGGAACAGCATGGAGCCGTCCGAGACGCGCGGCAGGCCGGGACCGAAGCGGCCGTTGTAGCCCTGTTGCTCGTGCTCCTTGCGGACCTCGTTCTGGACCTTCTTCCATTCCACGCCGAAGGGCGGATTGGAGAGCATGTAGTCGAATGTCTGACCGTGGTGGCCGTCGTCGGACAGGGTGTTCCCGAAGACGATGTTGGTGACCTCCTGGCCCTTGATCAGCATGTCCGCCTTGCAGATGGCGTAGGACTCCGGGTTCAGCTCCTGGCCGAACATGGTGAGCCGCGCCTGCGGGTTGTGATCGGTGAGGTATTCGCCGGCGATGCTGAGCATGCCGCCGGTGCCGGCCGTCGGGTCGTAGATGGTGCGCACGACGCCGGGTTTTGAGAGCGCGTCGTCGTCCTCGACGAAGATCAGGTTCACCATCAGGCGGATGACTTCGCGCGGGGTGAAGTGTTCACCGGCGGTCTCGTTGGAGATTTCCGCGAACTTGCGGATCAGCTCCTCGAAGACCAGACCCATCTGGTGGTTGTCGACCGCCTCCGGGTGCAGGTCGATCTGGGCGAACTTTTCGGTGACCTGATACAGCAGTCGCGCCTTGGCCAGCCGGTCGATCTGCGCGTGGAATTCGAAGCGCTCGAAGATGTCGCGCACCGCCGGTGAGAAGGCCTGGAGATAGCCGTACAGATTCTCGCGGATGTGGTCCTGGTCGCCCATCAGCGTCTTCATGTCCAGCGGCGAGGTGTTGTAGAAGCTCTGCCCGGCCTTGCGCAGCAGGAAGGGCTCGGGGTTCAGCCCGGCCTTGGCCTTGGCGTCCGCCTCGGCCAGCACCGCGGCCTTGGACGGTTCGAGGACGCAGTCCAGGCGGCGCAGCACCGTGAACGGCAGGATCACCCGGCCGTACTCGGACTGCTTGTAGTCCCCGCGCAGCAGGTCCGCGACCGACCAGATGAAGGCGGACAGTGACTGGTGATTCATGGGCTCCCTTGTTGATCTTTGACAGCGTCGCAAGCTCGGCGACGCGGCGGTGCATTTCAGAAACCGGAAATTACCGCATGCGGCAGTCTGATGGGCAGATGTCTCAGGTTCTGAGCCTGACCGCGTGTAATTTCTCCGTATGACCCAGACCCGCCGCCATCGATCACCGTGGTTCTTCCGCATCGTGCTGATGATGTTTGTGGTGGCCGCCATGTCCGATCTGTTCGGAGGTGCCTGGCTCGCCCTGTTCAACGGGATACTGACGCTCATGTTTATCGGCATGGCTGCGACGATGGTCGTCATCGCCGGGGCCTTTTTTGTCGCGCTGCTCGGTTGAGCCTGCAAGGAGGGTGATGCAATGGGGTGGGAGAGTATCGGCAGTGTCAACACCGGGGAGATGCCCCAGGATGGGGACTGGATCGTTTTTGCGCTTGGCCTTGCCCGGCTATATGTCCTGCATGTTGCCGGCAAGCCGCCCCCGGGGCATACGCTCGGGATCTGCTGGCACGACCATGATCTGGGCGAGTACCCGACGCTGGGCGTGTACTGCGAGTTCACGCCGGACATGCGTTACGTTGGGGACTGCGAGCGGGCGCTGGAACGCTTTGACGCGGCAGTCGAATGGTCGGCGATCAAGCCCGACTGGGATGACGTCGAGAACTTTGACGACGATGTGGGGAAGCAGCCTGCGGACGACGAAGACGTCGGCTGATGTCTTCACCGGTGCCGGCGCGCCACGCCGCAGGCGTGCCGCGCGCCGGCCTTTCCGTGAGAGGGGTTGTGCGGTGATCGTCGGAACGTCCCAGTCGGGCGGGCCGGGGTACGCGCGCGTAGGCAGTGCGTACCCGGTGCGAACTGCGAACCGCCTGTCGCCAAAGGCGGCGGCAATTGCGTCAGCAAACGGCCAGCAACTGACGAGCAAGCGCTCAGCAAATGCTGTCGGGTTGATGTGGGTTTGAAGGCCTGCGCTCTGCGTGGCCAGCGTTCTGCGGTCGGCAGGTTGAAGGCCTCTGCGTGCATCCGGCGCCTCATCTCGCCGTCTCCTGCGTGCTGCTCGCCGCGCGGCTATCAAGTTTTTTCGGCCAGGCGCATCAGGGCCGCTTCATATGGTGGCAGGGTGGAGCCCTTGATCGTTGCTTCGGTAGCCTGCAAGCGCGGGTGGATGTACGGGGCGGCTGCCTTGGCTGCGTCCAGCCGGACGGACTGGTCCTGACCTTCGTCGCGCATGACGCGGAGCAGATATTCCAGCGGCGTGAGCCCGTGTTCCGCCGCCCGGTCGGCGATATCGCGTGTCTTCCTGTTGGCGGCGCCCTTCTGCCGTCCGCCGGTCTTTCGTCCAAGTGCCATTGATCTATCTTCGTCTAGTTCGATGGTGCTGCGGTTCAAGTCCGAGAACGCGAATGCTGGGCCGTCATTCCCGTTTCGCCATCTTGGACAGGGCGCGGCGGCAGGCTGTGCATTCGGGTTTGCCGGTCTGCCGCGGGCGCAGCGATCGGGGGGTGTAGGCGTCGGAACGGCTCACAGATCCGCAGGCCGATTTGGAGGTGGGTCCGCATCGAACAAAGTAGTGAGCGACCGCGCCACCTGGGCGGACACCCCATCCTTGCACGGGCAAGCGCGTGACAAAGGCCATCATTCACCCCCTGCGGCAGTGGCACCCAGAGCCGGCAATGCCCCGAGATTCTTAGAAGGTTGGGCGATTCGACCGCAGTTCTTGGGGTTTCGTAAGGCGGAATGACCGCAGTCCCGCATCTCTTCTGCGGTCATTTCGCCCGCACGCATTGAATCACTGCGGTCGTTTTGCCCGCTTTGTTTTTTCGTCGGACGCCACTCCCTCCAGAGATCAGGGGCTTTTTCGGAACGCGGCAGGATGTCGTTGTTCCGATGCGTGATGTTGCGCCATGTGACCGCCCACTGCGAAGGAATGCGCGCGCGTGACTTGGTGTACCTGGCCCGGTAAGTGCAAACAATCAGACCCCGTTCTTCCAGACCCTTGGTTGCCTTGAGAGCCCGTGAATGGTCCAGCCCGTACCTGCGGCAGGTTTCACGCGAGAGGTTCTGCACCCCATTGGCGATGCCGTTGAACTGTGCCGCCAAGACTGTCAGCACACTGCGCGCTCCGTGCGGCAAAGTGCGCCACGCCTCGGACGTCATCACTTCAACCGGGATCGCGGCAAAGCGGCCCTCATGACGCCTGAGCTTTCTGCTCATGCCGAGCCTCCGTCGCGAGCCGAGTGCCGCGCGCGTTTGGCGGCCTTGCCAGCGAGCATGCGCTGCGATGCCTGCTTGGCGGTCTCTGCCTGAGCTGATGACTCGGGCGTGTCGCGCTGGGCGGCCAGATGCTCCAAGTAGGCCAGAAGCTCGCTTTCGAGGAAGAACTGGTTGCGGCCGCGGTAGATCGGGCGCGGAAACGACGGGTCGGTCTTGATTGCGCTGTAGAGCGAAGTCCGGCTCTTGAAACCCACCATCGCTGCCGCATGGTTGAAGGAAATGAGCCTGTCAGAAGGTGCAGCTTTGATCACGATATGCCTCCGCGTGTTTTTTCGGGGGCGAAATCATTGATACCGTTTTTCGGGGTCAATCCACAGCGCGTATGTATGTGATTGTTTATAAATGAACTGTTTCAAAGCGCTGCTGCGCAATGCAGCCGCATCCGCGCAGGAGCCCTGCTTTTCTCCGGGCGGTGATCCGGAGATCGGGGCATCTCGGAGTCGCTCCGGAAGGTTGATTCGTGGCGTGGACGGATGGGTGGTCCTGGTTCGGACTCTTGCGGAGTCATGATCCGATCGGAGGCGGCCAGACTCAAGCGGTCCGCAGAGATGTCACCGGGCCCTCCCGTTGTTTGAGGTCGTCCAAGTATTCGGCCCACGCCTGCATCATCCGCCGGCGCTCGGGCAGCGCGCGCAGGTGCTGGTCGCGCTTGTACTTGCCGCGGACTCCAGCCACCTTGTGTGAGAGCTGTGCTTCGATGGCGGCATCCGAGAAGCCCAGTTCTTCGAGGCGCGTGCTCGCCATGTGACGGAAGCCGTGGCCGACCATCTCGCCCTTGAATCCCAGGCGGGCGAGGGCGGCGTTGATCGCGGCTTCGCTCATGCAGCGCCTGGGATCGCGGGCGCCGGGAAACAGGTATTGGCGGTGGCCGGTGAGCGGTCGCAGCTCGTGCAGGATTGCCAGGGCCTGACGGGACAGCGGGACAATATGGGGCTCGGCGTCCCTGGCGGACTTTCTGGCCTTGCGCAGCTTCCGGTTCTGAGGAGGGATGCGGTACTCGGGGGCGTCGCCGTCGAGCGTGAAGTGTGACCACTCGGCCTTCCGCAGTTCTCCGGGGCGGCAGAACAGCAGGGGTGCGAGGCGCAGGGCGCAGTGAACCGGGAATGTGCCCTTGAATCCGTCGATCGCACGCATCAGTTCGCCGATGCTTGCCGGGTCGACGATGGCCGGGAATCCGCCCTGCTGGCGGGAGGGCAGCACCTCGGACAGTGCATGTGCCGGATCGGTCTTGGCGCGGCCGGTCGCGATCGCGAAGCGGCTGACGCGACTGATCTGCTCGCGCAGTCGATGAGCCTGCTCGAGATGGCCGGACTCGAAAACACGCCGGATCAGCGGTAGAACGTCGTCCACCCCCAGATCGGACATCGGTTTGACGCCGATCCAGGGGAAGGCGTGCTTCTCCAGTCGCAGGGTTTCCTTGCCGAGATGGGCCGGGACCCAATCATGTGCCTTCACTTTCAGCCACTCGCGGGCTACCGCTTCGAAGCTGTTGTCGGCTTGTTCTGCGCTTGCCGTCTTGTCGGCTTTTCGCTGCGCGCTGGGGTCGATGCCCTGCGCGATCAGGCGCCGTGCTTCGTCGCAGCGCTCGCGCGCAAGCTGTAAGGACGTATCGGGGTAGGGCTTGCCCAGTGAGAGCGTGTTGCGGCGTCCGGCAACGGTGTAGTCCAGCCGCCACCACTTGGAGCCATTGGGGTTGATGAGCACGTAGAGGCCACGCCCATCTTTCAGCCTGTAGGGCTTGGCCGCGGGCCTGGCGTTCTTGATCTTGGTGTCGGTCAGCAATGCAGTAACTCCTGTGGCGGATTGCGAGCCGACACTCAAGTTACTGCACAAGTTACTGCGGTCAAGCAATGGCTGTCGGTGGACAGCCATGGACATCAAAAAACCGAAAACCAACAAAAAACCGCGCATTAGCGCGGTTATCTGTACGTCCACAGACCACTTTGAACGTGGAATTGGTAGGCGCGATTGGACTCGAACCAACGACCCCTACCATGTCAAGGTAGTGCTCTAACCAGCTGAGCTACGCGCCTAGGGTCATCCCGTGAGGGGCGCGCATTATGACGGCTGATCGTGCGGAGTGCAACGGCCTGAACGCAAATTGAGCGGGGGTCTCATTCGTCGTCGCCGGACGCCGCTTCGCGCGCCTCGCGCTCCATCTCCTCGCGCTCCTCGGCGCTGAGCGGTCTGGGTTCGATCCGGACCGGTTTGGCCGGCGGCAGGGCATAGCTGCCCACGGGCGCGGGCTCGGCAGGCAGCGCCGCATGGAGCGGCAGGCGGCCGATCGCCGGTTCGGTCAGGCTGCCGAAGAACAGCCAGGGGCCGAATTCGCGCACGCTGGTGATCGG
The DNA here is from genome assembly GCA_028698335.1 of Nevskiales bacterium. Lineage (GTDB taxonomy): Bacteria > Pseudomonadota > Gammaproteobacteria > Nevskiales > Nevskiaceae > Solimonas. The sequence goes on from JAQVDP010000003.1 coordinate 190,906, forward strand.
CGAGTAGGCGTCGTCGCCGCGGTACTGCAGGTTGGCGATGACCTTGCCGTCGGTATCGAGGCCCAGGGCGAAGCTGTGGCGCGGCGGTTTGGGGTGGAGGAAGTCCGGCAGGCGGAACACGATCTTGCGCAGCGCGGGATGCGGCAGCAGCGCGTCGAGCTGCTCGATGCGTGGCGAGTACAGGGCCAGCCAGAACCGGTTGCGGCCGTTGAAGCTGATGTTGTCGGGGAAGCCGGGCAGATTGTCGATGAAGACGTCGGTGGTGCCGGCCTTGTCGCCCTTGAGCCAGTAGCGCAGGACGCGGTACTTGGTGGTCTCGTTGACCAGGACGTAGGCATCGTCCGGTCCGACCGCGACGCCGTTGGGGAAGTACAGCCCGTCGAGCAGGACTTCGGTCGTCTTGTTGACGACGTCATAGCGCAGCAGGCGGCCGTTGGGGGCGTGCTCGAAGATATCGGCCATGGTCGCGTCGATCCCGAAGCGCGACGACGCGTCGGTGAAATACAGGGACTTGTCCAGCCGGGTGTTGTCGACGTCGTCGGTGAAGCCGAACGGCACACCGTCGGCCGAGTCGGTGTTCAGCGTCGCCTCGCGTCCGCGACCGATGTGCAGCAGGCCCTTGCGGGCATCGGCGACGTCGACGCCGCCGGTGGGGCCGAAGGTGATCCCCAGCGGCCGGCCGCCGGTGTTGGTCAGCTCGGTGTAGTCGCCGCCGTTGTGCGAGTAGCGGACCACGCGGCCGTCGTCGTATCCGGCGTAGATCCGCCCTGCCGCGTCGACGTTGATGCCTTCCGGGCCGTTGCCGAGGCCTTCGGCGAGGCGTTCGATGCCCTTGAGCGTGTCGTTGTATGCATAGACGCCTTCGGCGGCTGGCGCCGGCGGCGGGGTCCATGCCTGCGGGTCGATCGGGACCGGCCAGGCCAGCAGATAGGCCACGCAGAGTCCCAACAGGACCAGGATGATCTTCAGTCCGCGCATTTTCGTTCGTTCCCCCGGGGCGGTATGTGTTCTCGTCGTCCGGCAGCGCGCTGATGCCGCCGGCGTCGGGCAAGTATCCCGCAAAACGATCCGCGCCTCATCGGGGGAAGGCCCCAATGCAAACGGCCGGAGCCCGTCGGGCCCCGGCCGTGGTTGCAGGCCTGCGTAGCCTGGGCGTCAGCCGGCCGCGGCCGGATGCATCAGCTGGAAGCTGCCGGCGTTGATCCAGAAGTGCAGGGCAATGCTGGCGGCATAACCGAGCGCGACGGCCCAGACCCACTTCAGGTGGCTGAAGAAGGTGTAGACGCCGTGGGCCTGCCCCATGACGGCGACGCCCGCGGCGGAGCCGATCGACAGCATCGAGCCACCGACGCCGGCGGTGAGGGTGACGAGCAGCCACTGGCCGTCGCTCATGCTCGGGTCCATGGTCAGGACCGCGTACATCACCGGGATGTTGTCGATGATCGCGGAGAACACGCCGACCAGGATGTTGGCCGGGGTCGCGCCCAGGGTGCCGTACATGAACTCCGAGCCCAGGGCCAGATAGCCCAGCGTCCCGAGCCCGCCGACGCACATCATGATGCCGTAGAAGAACAGCAGCGTATCCCACTCCGAGCGCGCCACCTGCTCGAACACGTTGAGCGAGGTGATGCGGGAATCCATCCCGGTGTGCAGCCCGCCCTGGTGAATGAGCTTGTTCTCGATCCGCTCGTTGCTGCGGTTGAGGACCCAGCTGTAGAGCTTGAGCATGCCGAGGCCGCCCATCATGCCCAGGACCGGCGGCAGATGCAGGGCGCTGTGCAGCGTCACCGTCAGCGCGATCGTGCCGACGAACATGCCGATGATGACGAAGCCGCCGCGGCGGATGATCACGACCTCGTCGCTGGCCGCCGGCTTCTCCTTGGGGACCGCCAGCGACATGATCGCGGCGGGGATCAGCCAGTTGACCAGCGACGGTCCCACCAGCGCCAGGAACTCCATCGCATCGAGCTTGCCTTTCTGCCAGACCATCAGGGTCGTGATGTCGCCGAACGGGCTCCAGGCGCCGCCGGCGTTGGCGGCGACGACGATGCTGATGCACGACACCACGACGAAGCGCGGCTGGCCCTTGCCGACCGCCAGCGCCACCGAGGCCATCACCAGTGCGGTGGTCATGTTGTCGGCGATCGGGGAAATGAAGAACGACAGGACGCCGGTCAGCCAGAAGATCGTGCGCAGCGAGAACCCGCGCGACAGCAGCCAGGCCCGCAGCCCGTCGAAGATGCCGCGTTCCTCGAGGGTGTTGATGTACGTCATCGCCACCAGCAGGAACAGGAACAGCTCCGCATACTCGAGCAGGCTTTCGCGCACGGTGTGGGCGACGTAGTGGGTTTCGCCGTGTTCGGCGTAGGCCGCCGCGATCATCATCCAGATGATCAGGGCGGCGACCAGCACCGGAATCGACTTGCGCATGCCGCTCCATTCCTCCATGACGACGAGGACGTAGGCGGCGACGAACAGGACCAGAACACCATAGCCGATGCCCGAGTGCGCCAGATCCAGCGTCGGGATGTGGGCGGCGTAGGCGGAAGCGGGAAGGAGGGTCAGCAATACGGTCGCGAGGACCGACAAAACGGGGAGCAGGGCGCGCATCGGGGGGGTCGCACTCCGATTGATGGGTGGAACGGGCGCGCGATGATAGCGGGCGCGGCCGTCCGGTTCCAACGCGACCATGGTCGGGGGGCGGGGCGTGCGGCCCGCCGCGGGCTCAGGCGTTGCGGATCAGCGCCTGTTCGCGCAGCTTGCGGATCTCGTCGCGTTTGGCCGCCGCGGCCTCGAATTCGAGATTCTGCGCGTGCTGCTTCATCTCCTTCTCGAGCTTGGCGATCTTCTTGGCCATCAGCTCGGGAGAGACCGCCTCGTAACGCGCCTGCACCTCCGCGGCCTTGGCGGCCCTGGCCGCGCCGCCGTCGTTGACCGCCTCGTAGCCGAACCGCATGACGTCGGCGACCTTCTTGCGGATGCCCTTCGGCGTGATGCCGTGTTCCTGGTTGAACGCGAGCTGCTTGCCGCGACGGCGTTCGGTCTCGTCGATGGCACGGCGCATCGAGTCGGTGACGCTGTCCGCGTAGAGGATCGCGCGTCCCTCGAGGTTGCGCGCGGCGCGGCCGATGGTCTGGATCAGCGAGCGGTCGGAGCGCAGGAAGCCTTCCTTGTCGGCGTCCAGGATCGCGACCAGCGACACCTCCGGAATATCCAGGCCCTCGCGCAGCAGGTTGATGCCGACCAGCACGTCGAACACCCCCAGACGCAGGTCGCGGATGATCTCGGCGCGTTCGACGGTGTCGACGTCCGAGTGCATGTAGCGCACCCTGACGCCGTTCTCGGCCAGGTAGTCGGTCAGATCCTCGGCCATGCGCTTGGTCAGCACCGTGACCAGCACCCGTTCCTGGCGCTCGGCGCGGATGCGGATCTCGCCGAGCAGGTCGTCGACCTGGGTCGACGCCGGGCGGATGTCGATCTCCGGATCGACGAGGCCGGTCGGGCGCACCACCTGTTCGACCACCTGCCCGTGGGATTTCTGCAGCTCGTAGGGCCCCGGCGTCGCCGAGACGAAGATCGTCTGCGGACAGATGCGCTCGAACTCGTCGAAGCGCAGCGGGCGGTTGTCCAGCGCCGACGGCAGGCGGAAACCGTACTGCACCAGGGTCTCCTTGCGGCTGCGGTCGCCCTTGTACATCGCCCCGATCTGCGGAACCGTCACGTGCGACTCGTCGAGGACGACGATCGCGTCCGGCGGCAGGTAGTCGAGCAGACAGGGTGGCGGCTCGCCCGGCGCGCGGCCCGACAGGTAGCGGGAGTAGTTCTCGATGCCGGAGCAGAAGCCGATCTCGCGGATCATCTCCAGGTCGAAGGTCGTGCGCTGCTCGATGCGCTGGGCCTCCAGCAGCTTGCCGGCCGACTGGAAGTAGGCGACGCGCTCGCGCATCTCGTCGTGGATGTCGTCGATCACGCTCAGCAGCTTCTCGCGCGGTGTCACGTAGTGGGTCTTCGGGAACACCGTGACGCGCGGAACCTTCTGCTTGACCTCGCCGGTGAGCGGGTCGAACAGGCTCAGCGACTCGATCTCGTCGTCGAACAGCTCGACGCGCACCGCATCCTCGTCGGACTCGGCCGGATGGATGTCGATGACCTCGCCGCGTACGCGGTAGGTGCCGCGCTCGATCGCGACCTCGTTGCGGGTGTACTGCATCGCGGTGAGCTGGCTGATCAGCGCGCGCTGGTTGATCCGCTCGCCGCGCACCAGATGCAGCACCATCGAGAAATAGCTCTCCGGGTCGCCCAGGCCGTAGATCGCCGAAACCGAGGCGACGATGATCGCGTCGCGGCGGGTCATCAGCGCCTTGGTCGCCGACAGCCGCATCTGCTCGATGTGCTCGTTGACCGAGCTGTCCTTCTCGATGAAGGTGTCCGTGGTCGGGACGTAGGCCTCGGGCTGGTAGTAATCGTAGTAGGAGACGAAGTACTCGACCGAGTTGTTGGGGAAGAACTCCCGGAACTCGCCGTAGAGCTGCGCCGCCAGCGTCTTGTTGTGCGCCATGATCAGCGCCGGCCGCTGCAGCTGGCTGACGACGTTGGCGATGGTGAAGGTCTTGCCCGACCCGGTGACGCCGAGCAGGGTCTGATGGGTCAGGCCGTCGTTGAGACCCTGGACCAGCTCGTCGATCGCGGTCGGCTGGTCGCCGGCCGGCGACCAGTCCGCCTTGAGCTGGAACAGATTCTCGTCGCGCCGGCGCAGGCGCCTGGACTTGAGCGAATCGCGGGGGGCTTCTTGCATATGGCGTAGGATACTGCCGGTTTGGGCGGTGCGCGCCGGATTCGACATCCAGTATCATGCCGCCCCGTTTGTGCACTCTACCGGGAACGATCCGTGGAATTCAGTTTTGCCAAGCGCGTCGGCCGCATCAAGCCGTCTCCGACCCTCGCCGTGACCGCCAAGGCGGCCGAGCTCAAGGCGCAGGGCAAGGATGTGCTGTCTCTGGGTGCCGGGGAACCGGACTTCGATACGCCGGACCACATCAAGGAAGCCGGTCTCAAGGCCATCCGCGACGGCAAGACCAAGTACACGCCGGCCGCCGGCACGCCGAGCCTCAAGCAGGCGATCATCGCCAAGATGAAGCGCGACAACGGCCTCGACTACGGTCCCAAGCAGGTCATCGCCTCGGTCGGCGGCAAGCAGGCCTGCTACAACCTGTGCCAGGTCCTGCTCAACGAGGGCGACGAGGCGATCATCCCGGCGCCGTACTGGGTCAGCTACCCGGACATGGTGCTGCTCGCCGACGGCACGCCGGTGTTCATCGAGACCACCGCCGAGCAGCGCTTCAAGATCACCCCCGAGCAGCTCGAGGCCGCGATCACGCCGCGCACCAGGATGCTGTGGCTGAACTCGCCGTCGAACCCCTCCGGCATGGCCTACACCAGGGCCGAGCTGGCGGCGCTGGGCGAGGTGCTGCTCAAGCACCCGCAGATCGTGATCGCCTCGGACGACATGTACGAGAAGATCCTGTGGAGCGGCGAGCCCTACAGCAACATCGTCAACGCCTGCCCGGCGCTGTACGACCGCACCGTGATCATCCACGCGGTGTCCAAGACCTACTCGATGACCGGCTGGCGCCTCGGCTGGGCCTGCGGTCCGCAGCCGATCATCAAGGCGATGGGCGACATCCAGTCGCAGTCCACCTCCAACCCGACCACGATCTCGCAGTTCGCCGCCGAGGCCGCCCTCAACGGCGACCAGAGCTGCGTCGACGAGATGGTCAAGGCGTTCAAGGCCCGCCACGACGCGCTGGTCGACGGCCTCAATTCGATTCCCGGGGTCAGCTGCCTCAAGGGCGACGGCACCTTCTATGTGTTCCCGAACGTCGAGGGCCTGATGCAGAAGCTCGGCTGCAAGACCGATCTGGAGCTGTCCGATCTGCTGCTGGACAAGGCGCTGGTCGCGGTCGTTCCGGGGTCCGCCTTCGGCACACCGGGCCATCTGCGGCTGTCGTTTGCGACCAGCGACAAGGTCCTCGCGGGCAGCGTTGAGCGTATCAAGGCACTCGCAACTGCCTGATTAAAGGGCATTCCCGGCGCCTGATCCGGTCCGGGCGGTGAATCAACGACCAAAGCGTTGCACCACCCGGACCAGATCACTACAATGCGCGTCCTTCTACCGCTTCCGCGATAGCTCAGTCGGTAGAGCAGCTGACTGTTAATCAGCGGGTCGTTGGTTCGAGTCCAACTCGCGGAGCCATTTCTTCCTCCTCGCGAACTTCGCGGGAGGCGTCAGTAAACAGCGGCCCCCAGGAGCGATCCTCGGGGCCGTTGCCTTTTCTCCCATGAACTCCGGGCGGTTCGCGCGCTGCGCGTGCGGAGGCGCCGCTCTCGCGCGTGCTCGCGGAGAGCGCCGAGCGAGCTCGATGGGCGCCGCGTGGGACGGCTCTCCCGCTCTCTCTCCTGTCCCGTGGGGAGAGAGAAGCCGAGAGGCGTTTAACTGCGTACCCGGCGATCAACAGTCGGCCCCGTTGATCAACAGCTTCGGCGTCCGCGACGGGGCCGAGCCTGTTGATCATCGGGGCGATGGCTCGCGAGGAGCGGCCAGCGCGGAGCCCGAACAACACGATGAGCGCGGTGAGCACGCTGCCGGAGTGAGGTAAAGACCCTGGCCTCATTCAAGTGGAAGAAGCCGGCTCGCGCAGCGCTTCTTCCACTTGGCCGCTGGTACGCCGCACGAGGCGGCCAATCGTCAGCCCCTGCAGCACGATGGACAGGACGACCACCGCATAGGTGATCGAAATGACGAGGTCGCGCTCCAAGATGGGCTCGCCCGTGACCATCTGGGAGGGGATAGAGAGCGCGAGCGCAACGGACACACCTCCGCGAAGTCCTCCCCACGTGATGATGCGGATGGCCCCGGGAGAGAAGACCGTGCGCCGACGCATCACGTGGACGGGGAGGGAGACGGCCACGAAGCGCGCGAGGAGCACGACGGGGAATGCCAGGAGTCCCGCGAGGAGGGTCCTCCCGTTGAATGGGACGATCAGGAGCTCAAGCCCGATGAGGACGAAGAGCACCGCGTTGAGCACTTCGTCCACGAGCTCCCAGAAGTCGTCGAGATGCTCGCGCGTTTTCTCGCTCATCGCCCCGGCCCTGGCCTGGTTGCCGATGAAGAGCCCGGCCACGACCATCGCGATGGGACCCGAGACGTGGATCGCATAAGCAAGCGCGTAGCCTCCGGCGGCCGTGGCGAGTGAAAGCAGCACCTCTACGCGGTAGTCGTCCACGGTGCGCAACATGGTCAGGGCGACGTATCCGAGGGCAAAGCCAAAGACAGCCCCGCCGACGGCCTCCTGAAGAAAGAGTAGCGACAGGAGCCCGAAGTCGAGCTCCGCGCCGCCGGCGGCGATCTCGAGCAGGCCAAGAAACGCAACCACCGCGATGCCGTCGTTGAAGAGCGACTCTCCAGCGATCTTCATCTCCAGCGACTTGGGCGCGCCCACCTTCTTGAGGATCGCGAGCACGGCGATGGGGTCCGTAGGGGAAATGAGCGCCCCGAAGAGGAGGCAATAGATGAGGCGGATTTCGACACCGAGGGCGGTCAGGAGCCCGTAGGCAAGGCCTCCGACGAGGACGGTGGAGAGCAGAACCCCCACGGTGGCGAGGAACGCAATGACCACGCGATGCTTCGAAAGCTCCGCCAGGTTGATGTGTAACGCCGCGGCGAAGAGCAGAAAACCGAGCATCCCTTGCATCAGGGTCCGGTTGAAGTCGATGCCCGCAAGCTCCTTCTGCGCTCGCGCCTCGAGCGCTGGGAAGACCTCCCCCAGAGTGACGAGCGCCAGGGACGCAGCCATGGCGATGATCATCAAGCCGATGGTGGTGGGGAGCTTGAGGAACCGGTGGTTCAGGTAGCTGAACACCGCCGCCAACGAGAGGAGCGCCGCCGAGAGCTGGAACAAATCCACGGCGCCATTTCTACTCCATTTCGAGCACTCGCGATGCAGAGAACACGCCTATCCCCGAGAGATGGTTGTCGCGAGGAACAGGGCGTAGAGCGCCAAGGCAAGCGCGCCTTCCCGTCGCGAGATCGTCCGGTAGGTGCGAATGAGCACCGCGGCGACGGCCGTCATCACGCCGAGTGCGCCGAGGTCGACCGCAACCTCCCGAGGCTCGGCACCAACGTTTCCGACCAGCGCGGACGCTCCCAGGCAGAGGAAGACGTTGAAGATGTTCGAGCCGACCACGTTGCCGATGGCGAGGTCCGAGTGGCCTCGCCTTGCTGCCACCACGCTCGTGACCAGCTCTGGCAGAGAGGTGCCCACCGCGACCACCGTCATCCCAACCAGGCGCTCACTCATGCCGAGGGTGTGTGCGGCCGCGACGGCACCGTCCACGAACAGCGATCCACCCACCAACAAGACGCCCAGCCCGAACAGCGCGATGAGCGCGGAGCGTGCAGCCCCGCGAGCCTGGGGAGCACCCGCCGCATCGGCTACGTCTCGCTCGACGACCGCATCGGCCTTCGCGACTGCGACCACGGTCGCGGCGCGAGCTGCCCGGATCATCCAGGTTGTGTACAGGATGCCGCAGCCGAGCAGCACCGCGCCGTCGATCCGGCTGATCGCGCCGTCCACGAGCATGCCGACTACCAGGACGGTGCTCGCGAGCAGGACTGGCAACTCGCGCGACCGGAGGGCGCCGTCCACTCGCGCCGGTGCGATGAGCGCAGCGATGCCGAGGATCAGTCCGATGTTGGCGATGTTCGAGCCGACGACGTTGCCGATCGCGACCGCGGGGTGGCCATCGAGCGCCGCCTGCACGCTCACGATGACCTCGGGCGTCGACGTGCCGTACGCAACGACCGTCAGCCCGACGATGAGCTGAGGAATCCTCAGCGCGAGGGCCAGCGCCGATGAGCCCGCTACCAGCCACTGTGCTCCGAAGTAGAGCAGCAGACCGCCACCGAGAAGGTGGAGCAGCGCACTCATGCGGGTTCTTCGGCGCGACGAAGGCCGGGCACGACCAATACGTCGCACGCGACCTCACGCAGCACGTCTCCAGCCACCGTGCCGAGGAGAACGTGAGCGACCCCTGAATAGCCGTGGGTGCCGAGCACCAGGAGATCGGTGTCTGCCTTCTTGACGACCTTCTCGATCACGAGCCGCGCGGAGCCGCATTGAACGTGCATCTTCCAAGTCGGCGCTTCCGCCGGCGAAACGTTTGCCCGCACCAGCGCGGCCGCGAGCAGCTTCGCGATCTGCTGTGTGGCTTCTTGCCCGAGCTCGTCGCGCCACTCGTCTGCGTCCTCCTGTGACAGGCTCGGATAGATCATTCCCTGATAGGGCGTGTCGTAGGCGTGGATCATCGCAACACGAGGCCTCGGGGGCGCAATCAGTCGGAGCATGAGCGCGAGCACATCTTCGGACCCTGGGTCGAGATCGAGGGCGACTGCGGGCCGGGCGTACGCCGCGCGGGGAGCCAGCCGAACCGCGAGAACTGGGAGCTGCCCGCGGCGGATGACACGCTCTGCGGTGGAGCCGAGAAAGGTGTCGCGGATCGCGCGACTGCCGCCACGACCCATGACGATGAGCTCGGCTCGCGTCGAGGTTGCGCACTCGGCGATCTCCGCGGCCGCGCTGCCCACCTTGACGACCGCTTCAACGTCGACGCTTCTCGGGAGCGCCTTTGCGAGATGCCGCGCTTCGTTGCCGAGGGACTTTCTGGCATCCCGTTCGGCGCGTTCCTGAGCCCTGACGGGGAGCTTCTTGGGCACGACGTGAAGCAGCGTGATGCGAGCTCCATCGGCGAAAGGCAGGAGCGCGACTCGGCCGAGAACGCGGTCCGAAATGGCCGTTAGGTCGACAGGAACGAGCAACGAATGAAAGCGCTCGCCCGCGTTCATTTCGGGCCCTCGATCGCTGGCCTCCGGCTTCTTCAAGGTCTCGGTCATGGTCTCTGGCTCCTTGCTCGCTCGCAGTCTCGGTCAACGCCGCCCTCGCGGCTATCGCTCGTAACTCTCAGTGAGCGTCACGAAGGCGCGAGACCGCCTCGTGGTCCTGCCGCGTTGGGCGTGCGGTCCGTGGAATCGTCGGCCGCAGGCGGGTTTGGGTTGACCTGGTGCTCGATCGTGCGCGCTTGGTCGATGTCCGTCAGCACGAACAGCACGTCGTCCGCGCGGATCTCGGTCTGGCCTCCTGGGACGATGACCTCACCGCCTCGCAAGATCTTCACGACGAGCGACCCCGGCGGGAGGGCGAGATCCGCGAGTCGCCGGCCGACGACGGGTGATGCAGGCGGGATGGGGATCTCCACGAACCGCGTTGGCGTGGTGCCTGGTTGCCCCCGTCGCGCGTCGAAGATCAGCGCCTCGGTCTCGATGGCGCTCATTCCGGACGCGAGCAGCATGAACCTCGCCATCGCATACGCGAGCTCGACGTCACCCTGCACGACCCGGGTCCGCGGCAGGCCCGACAGGGCAGTCAGCAGGGAGTCATGGTGTACACGGGCGATCACTTCGAGCTGTGGATTCATGCGGTGCGCGTGTTCGATCGCGCGGCGAGCAGACACGGGCTGCGTCGCGGTCACGAGGAGCATTCTTGCCTCCTTGATGCCGGCTTGGTCCAGGAGCTCGGGATCTTCGCCATGGCCGTGCAAGACGCGCACGCCCTGGCCACGCAGAGCCATCGCGGTCGTGTAGTCCTGTTCGATCACGACGAACGGGATCTCACGCAGCCGCAGGAAGCGAGTGAGCACGCTTCCGACGTCACCGTGACCGAGGAGCACGACATGATCGCGAATCGGTCCGTCGCCTCCGCTCCCGGAGAGCTCGGAGGGCTTGGCGTCGATCTCGCGCGTCTCAGGCTCCTCCGCTACGGCGGGCCGGTCGAACGGATCGAGCAGCGCTGAGCGGACGTCAGCTTCGTCTTTGGCGTGCGCGAGGACCGTGACTTGATCCCAGCCGAGCAGCCTCGTGTCACCGGTGGGCGCGACGACCTCATCACTTCGTGTGACGAGTGTGAGCATCGCGCCCGGGGGCAAGATGAGATCACGAATGCGTGGCCCTGGCCGCCCTTTTGGGTCCGGCAGATCGACCACGACCAGTTCGAGATCGCTGTGCGCCATGGTGACGAGCTCGAGGCCGTAGCGTGGCTGTGGACGGGACGGCGTCGACAGCCCAAACCGTCGCGCCAGCACGCCGAGCGTCGATCCCTGAATGCCCACCGACAGGACGACCGCGAAGAACACGAGATTGAACACGTCCTGCCCGGTCGGGATTCCGGCGGCCATCGGGTAGGTCGCGAGGACGATCGGGACCGCGCCGCGAAGGCCCGCCCAGCTCATGAAGAGGCGTTCCTTCGCCTCAAACCCCATTCCGAGCGTGCCCAACCAGACGGCGGCAGGCCGAGCGACGAGCGTCAACGCCACAAAGAGCACGATGCCATCGAGCCACAGGCTGCTCCACTGGCTCGGGAAGACCAAGAGCCCCATCATCACGAACACGCCGATGTTCGCGATCATCGACAAGGCGGCTGAGAAGTTCCGAATACCCTGCTGGTAAATGAACTTCCGGTTCCCCATGACCAGGCCCGCGGTGAAGACCGCGAGCATCCCGCTGGCCTTCGCGGCCTCTGCCAGGCCATAGGTCAGCAGCACCACGGCGAGCAGCAGCACGTAGTAGTAGCCTCGGTCCTGTGGGTTCAGCCGGTCGAAAATTGCGAGGGCAACGCGCGCGAGCAACCAACCCACCACCGGACCGACGACGAACTTCCACGCGAACACTGGCAGGATCGTCCAGCTCAGACCCGTGCCGGCGGTGAGGGACTCGACGACTACGAGTGTCAGGAGGATCGCCATCGGATCATTCGCCGCGCTCTCGATCTCGATCGTCGATGCGAGTCGCGGCCGCAGGGACTGGCGGCGGAGGATCGAGAAAGTCGCGGCAGCGTCGGTCGATGAGATCACGGCGGCAAGAAGGAGCGAGCGATCGAAGGGCCAGCCAAGACCGAGGTGAAGGACGCAGAACACCGTGGCCGCCGTCAGCACGACACCCCAGGTCGCCATTCCGCCTGCCGGGAGCGCAACCGACCTGAGGACGCTGCGTTTGGTGACGAGCCCGCCGTGGAACAGGATGAACACCAGGCTCGCGTTCGCGACCTGGTTTGCCAGGTCGACGTCGTCGAAGTGCCACAGCCCGAGGACATCGCTCCCGGCCAGAAGCCCGAGCCCCAGTGCCACGAGGATGACAGGCACGCTGAACCGATCGAGCCAAACGGCCGCCAGGACGACTGCTAGCAGCAGCAACGGAGCTATGATGTAGACCGCGTCCATCAGCGCTCCACCGAGGTATCGCGAACAGGCCGAGCGTCACCAAGTCGCATCCGTTTATCCTTCTCTTCGTCCCGTCGGAGATGGCGGTCCCGTTACCTCGCATTCCGAGCCCGGCTGCGCTCTCGGCCGGCGAATTTGCTTGCCTTTTTGCATAGATCACGCTCGCAGTCTACCAGCAACGTCGGTCACGCGAGCCGGCCCGTCGATTCTGGGGCCTGCTCGTGGCTCACAGCGCGAGCTCTCTGAGCATCGCCATCCCGCGCGCGGCCTCGGCGGGCGTCGCATCGGCGAGTTCGAGGTACACGCGCCCGCTCTCGTTGAAGTCCTCGGTGTTCACGCACCAGCGCTCACTCGCGGGCGTGGCCAGCTCGAGCTCGGCGGCGAGCTTGTGGAGCGCGGCCTTCACGACGCGGTAGCTGGTGCCCTTGGGGAAGCGGAGCGCGATCTGCGGCTCGGGCGTTCCGTAGCGGCTCTCGCCCTGGCTCACTGCCTTCGTCGCCTGCGTGTTCTTCGTCGTCGTGCTCATCGTCGTCCTCCGTGCGCGTCGTGCGGAGTGCCCGTCGCGTGAGGACATACAGGCTTCGGTTCCGACCCATAGCAAGGTCGGTCGCAGGTCCCTTCTTGATGTTCTTTCAGGCACTTGGAGGCCCTTGGCCTACCACCGACCAAGGCCGGCGCCCACGTCGCCCCCGGGCGCGCGCGGAGCCCTTCACGCGGGGCTGGGCGCCGGGGCTGCGTGACGCGGCCACGTGGGCCAACGTCGGCGCCCGTGGCGCGCGTCAGAGTGCGACCACCGCGTAGCGCGAGCCGGGGTTCATCGCCTCGAGCCGGGCGCGGCGCTTCTCCGCGTCCTCGGCGGTGGCGAACGCGTCGTACTTCCAGTCGTTCCTGGTGGGCGCCATGCGGCTGATCGAGCCGTCCTTGTTCACCGACTTCACCATGAAGCGCGCGGTGGCTGCCGCCTGCTCGATGGCGCGCTTAGCGCGCGCGTCGGCGTAGGCGCGGAAGGCGGTGGTGCTCTTGATCCTCATCGTCGTCGTCCTCGCTTTCGCGGCGAGCCCCGTGCCCGTCGCGTGAGGACATACAGGCTTCCGTTCGCGCACGTAGCAAGGCGAAGATCCGAGGATTCGACCTCGCGCGAGAACACGCGACGTTCCGCGCGCGTCGGGCGTGGAGGCCTACTGCCTACCCCTTCGCCGTGAGGCCGGTGCGGAGCATCTCGGCGACGAGCGACGCGGCAAGCTCCTCGTCGGTCTCGCCCTTCACGTCGAGCTCGACCTCCTCGAACTTGCGCGCGTTGGCGACGACCCACTCGATGTACTTCGGCACGGTGAAGTCCTCGACGCCGAACGCAATGTCCTGCATGGCCTTCACGATCTGCAGCGCGGTGCCTTGGAACACGCGCCCGTCTCTCATCACGATCTTCATGCTGCGGTCTCCTTTCGGCGCGAGCGCCAGTTGCCCGAGGCGATGACGGGACGACCCTCGACCTGCTCGGGCGGGAGGAGGTAGGTCTCGACGGCGGCGCCGTCCTCGAGCGCGATGCGCGTGCGACGGTAGAAGCGCGGATGCCCTTCGAGCCGGTCAAGCGCGGCGAGCGTCGCCTCGTCGACCTCATACACCTCGCCGGCCACCGCGTGCGCGCCGTCACTCACGAGACCCGGAAACGGTCCGAGGTCCCGCAGCTCGAATGCGGGCTGCGTGCGCGCGTTCGCGACGAGTCGCGCGCCAGCCAGGACGCGGTGGTTCGGCTCACCGGCGAGGAGCGTGCCGTAGACGAAGACGCGCGTGGGCGCGCGACGTTGGCTCCGGGGCGCGCTCACGGCGACACCCCCGCTGCTCGAGCCAGCGGCTCGACGTCGAAGCCCAGGCGCGCGTACGCGTGCCAGAGCACGGTGAAGTAGCCCAGTGGCGGCGTCCACGCTTCGAAGCCGTCCTCGGGTTGGAGGTAGGTCATCACGCGGCGGCGGCGCCCGCTCTCGTCGCGCACCCACCGGATGACGCGCTCGTATGCGAAGGGATGGCCCTCGAAGCGGTCGAGCTCGCGGAGGTCGACGTTGTCCAGCTCGTAGAGGAGCCCCTCGACGCACGCGCCCTTGGCGCGCACCACGCTCGCCACCGCGCCGCCGCTAGCCGGAGGCATTCGCGTCCCGCCGCTGACGCGGCGTGATCGAGTCCAACTCGCGGAGCCATATTCTGGAAAGCCCTGGTCCCTCCGGCTGGGGCTTTCTGCTGTCTGCGGTTACGTGTCTGCGGACTCTCACCAACGCCCCTCCGGGTCGTGGTTGCTCATCTCCAGTGTTTGGCGGCTGCTGCGCCGCCGCTAGCCGGAGGCATTCGCGTCCCGCCGCTGACGCGGCGTGATCGAGTCCAACTCGCGGAGCCATATTTTGGAAAGCCCTGGTCCCTCCGGCTGGGGCTTTCTGCTGTCTGCGGTTACGTGTTTGCGGACGCTTGCCAACGCCCCGCCGGATCGTGGTTGTTCATTTATTGTGTGTGGTTGCGCTGGCCGGAGGCGTCGGCGTTTCTCCGCCGCATGCGCAATCCGACCAACGGCCGCGCGAAACGGGAGTGCCAGCCTCACAATACGCGCCCCCTGCCGCTCCCGGTGCGGGTGAACCGACCAGGTGAGAGTGTGGAATCCAAACCGTTTACGAGTCTGCCGTTGAAGCCGGCGCTGCTGCAGGCGCTGGAATCGCTGAACTATGTGCAGATGACGCCGATCCAGGCGCTGAGCCTGCCGCCCCAGCTGGAAGGACGCGACGTGATCGGGCAGGCGCGTACCGGCAGCGGCAAGACCGCGGCGTACGGGCTGGGGCTGTTGTCGCGGATCGATCCGGAGCTGGCCAGGGTGCAGGCATTGGTGCTGTGCCCGACCCGCGAGCTGGCGGATCAGATTGCCAAGGAGATCCGGCGGCTGGCGCGCTGCCTGCCGAACATCAAGCTGACCATTCTCAGCGGGGGCATCGACAAGCGCCCGCAGTTGGCGTCGCTGGCGCATGATCCGCACATCGTGGTCGGCATGGCGGGGCGGGTGTTGGAGCATCTCGAACAGGGCACGCTGCGGCTCGACGATCTCAAGGTGCTGGTGCTGGACGAGGCCGACCGCATGCTCGACGACGATTTCGAGCAGGCAAGCCGGGCGATCGTCGATCAGGCGCCGAAAACACGGCAGACCCTGCTTTTCTCCGCGACGTTTCCGGACAGCGTACGGGCCGTCAGCCGTCGCTTGCAGCGGCAGGCGATCGAGGTCTCGGTGGACACCGCGCCCACTGCGGGGCAGGTCGAACAGATTTTCTACGAGGTCGATGGCGCGCGGCGCCTGGATGCGCTGGTGCACCTGCTGAGCGAGCACCGGCCGGAATCCGCGCTGGTGTTCTGTCATACCCGGGGCGACGCCAGGGCGGTCGAGGTCGGTCTGGCGAAGCGCGGGTTTTCGGTGCTGGCCCTGCACGGCGACATCGAGCAGCGCGAGCGTGACGAGGTGCTGGTGCGCTTTGCCAACGGCAGTTGCCGGGTGCTGGTGGCCACCGACGTCGCGGCGCGCGGACTCGACATCAAGAATCTCGCGGCAGTGATCAGCTACGAACTGCCGAACGATGCCGACGTGCACGTACATCGCGTCGGTCGCACCGGCCGTGCCGGTCGCAGCGGACAGGCGTTCCATCTGTTCACCTCGCGCGAGCGCAGCCGCCTGGAGGCGATCGAACAGTTGCTGGGCACGGCGATCGTGCCGCAGAAGCTGTCGATGTCGGCGTCGGAGCCGGATCGGCCGCTGCCTGCCTTGATGGCGACGCTGTGCATTGACGGCGGACGTCGCGACAAGCTGCGCCCCGGCGATCTGCTCGGTGCGCTGACCGGCGATGCCGGCCTGGCCAAGGAGGCGGTGGGCAAGATCAACACCTACGACACCCGCACCTACGTCGCGATCGACAAGTCCCAGGCGAAGCGCGCGCTGCAGCGTTTGCGCGACGGCAAGATCAAGGGCAAGAACTTCCGGGTGCGCCCGATCGGCTGAGCATCCTTCTCCGGTGTGCGCTGGAACCGGCTCGCGCGACGCCGGCGGATCGGGGAGACTGCTCCCGTCACCACCGCGGAGTCTGCTGCTATGGATATGGATCGCTTCATGGGCGCGGCGCTGGACGAGGCCGAGATCGGGCTCGGCGAGGGTGGTATTCCGATCGGGTCGGTGCTGGTGCACGGCGACCGCATCATCGGGCGCGGGCACAACCGCCGCGTGCAGCGCGCCAGTGCGGTGCTGCATGCGGAGATGGACGCACTCGAGAATGCCGGCCGGCAACCGGCGGCGCTGTATCGCGAATCTACGCTGTACACGACGCTGTCACCGTGCGCGATGTGCAGCGGCGCCATCGTCCTCTACGGCATTCCGCGCGTCGTCATCGGCGAGAACCAGACCTTCATGGGTGAAGAGGACTGGCTGCGCGGCCACGGCGTGAAGATCGAGGTGCTGCAGCTGCAGGCCTGCGTCGATCTGATGCGTGCCTTCATCAAGGCCCATCCGGCCCTGTGGAACGAAGACATCGGTTGCTGAGCCCGCGGTTCAGCGGGGCGCGTCGCTCCGGCGCGCGGGAGCGGCCGGCAGGCTCGCCAGCAGCGCGGCGCCGAGTCTCGACACGACCTCGGGCGGCAGGGCCTGGTCCGCGCCCGGGTTGAGCGCCGACCACTCCGGATGGGGGCGGCAGCGCAGCGTGAGGCTGCGGACGGCGTCCGACGGCCAGCCGCCCTCGGCCGACGGGTGCAGTGGATCGGCGCTGGCATGCCCTCGGCGCAGCAGCGCCTGCAGCAGCAGACTCTGGCGGGCCGCCAGCAGGGCCAGGGTCACCGGTTCGACAGCCAGGATCTGGTGCCCGCGCAGTCTGTCGAGCAGGGGACGGCCGAAGGTGCGGATGCCGCTCCATGCCGCGCCGAGCCCGGCGCCGAGCGCGGTCGCGGCGCCGAGGCTCAGGCCGCCGGTCAGGGAGTCCACCGCGAGTCCGGCCATGCCGCCCGCGGCGGCCGCCGACCCGGCGCGGACGCCGAAGGCGCGCAGCGTTTCCGGGTCGAACGGATCACTGTGCCAGTGGTTCTGTTCCAGCGGCAGCCGGGGCGGGCTGTAGGTCTGCAGGTCGAAGCGGAACAGCTCCAGCAGGTCGTCGACGCAGGCCTGTTCGGCGCGTGCAACGCTGTCGCGCAGGCGTTGTGTCAGCGCATCCGCGGGTGTGTCGGCCGCGCCGACGATGCGCAGCCCGGCGACGTTGATCAGCAGCGTGGCGATCGCGCGGCCCGCGGCGCCGATCTGTTCGGCGCGCTGCTGTTCGCGGGCGCGCAGCAGCCGCTGGAAGTCGGCGCCATGCGCTTCGAGCAGGACCGCGAGTTTCTCGAAGATCTGGCGTTCGGCATCGTCGTCGTAGACCACCGTGTCGAACTCCGCGAGCACATGCAGGCCCATGCGGGCGAGCTGGCGACGCCAGCCGTCGATGTCTGCTTCCGGCGCCGCGACGAAGTTGAGCAGCGGCATCAGCGGGCGACCGCAGGCGGCGAGCAGCGTGAGTTCCTCGCGGTGCCGTGCCAGCACCGGCTCGCGTGCGTCGATGACGTACAGCGCGGCATCGCTGCGCAGCATCTGGCGCAGGACCTTGGCCTCCTGTTCGTAACGGCCGTGGTCGTGGTCACCGCCGAGAAAGGCCTCGATGCGGGCGACCGGATCGACCGCCGTGGCGTGCTGCGCGGCAAGGTGGTCGGACAGCCCCATCGCGTCCTCGAGGCCGGGCGTGTCGTAGAGCGCGACGATGGCCTCACCGTCAGCGAGCAGCGCCGCGCCGTGGACGTCCCGCGTCGTCGCGGGGCGGTCGGAGACCTGCCCGAAGGCGCTGTCCCGGGTCAGCGTGCGCAGCAGCGAGGTCTTGCCGGTATTGGTATGGCCGACGACGGCGAGCTGGATCGGTTCCGGTTTCATCGCGTCGCCACCTCGGTGCCGGCCGTCGCGCTGCGCAGCGGCAGGATGCCGCCACGGATGCCGCTGCGTCGCGCCAGAGCCTGCCAGTCCTCCACGCGCTGTCGGTAGCGGGCCTCCCCGCGTACGGCCAGCCTGTCCGCGGCGTCGAGGATGAGGAACGTGTTCGGGGTGCGGGCGGCCTCGATCAACAGGGCGATGTAGCGCTCGATGCCACGGTCGGGGGTCATCACCGCATCGACGACGACGACCAGCGCCTCGACTTCGGCATCGCGCAGATCCCGCAGCACGCGTTCGCGGCTGCTGCGGTCGTCCACCCGGCCGAGCCAGTGCCAGTCCGTCGCGGGGATGGCCGGAGCATCGTCACGGCCGCCTTCGATGCGCACGCCGTGCAGCGTCGTGCGGGGGAGTCGGTCGATCAGTGCCGGCGTGGTGGGCTCCGGTACGGACGCGGCGGACGCGTCGGGCGCCGGGTCGACGATACCGAGTTCGCTGTGGTCCGGCAGCAGCCGGGTGCGCAGACGCGCGAAGCCGGGTTTGCGCGCGTCGCGCCCGAAGCGCCGTTGGGCGCGGATCGCGAGGGTCACGCAGAGCGCCAGCGCGATGGCGCGCGGGATGACGCCGTATACGAACGTCGCCGCGATCAGCCACTTCGCCCAGCCTTCGTGCGCGTCTCCGGCACCAGTGACCGGGAGTGATTCGGGGCCGGGCGCCGACAGCAGCGACGGGCCCCAGGACAGCGTCCGGGCCCATGCCTCCAGGGCGTCGCTGCTCAGCAGCGTGGTTTCCCACGACAGGCTGTAGGCGCGCACGCTCAGCAGCACGATCAGGGTGAGGACGCCGGTCAGCGCGTAGCCGAGCCAGGCGGCATGCACGGCGCTGGCGAACATCCAGCGACCGGCCGGCGACGTCGCCAGCAGTTGCAGCAGCATGCCCGGATTCCGCTCCGGGCCGGTGATCTCTCGTCCGTGCGGGCGCTGGCGGGCAAGCGTCCACTGCCATGCCCGGCGCAGGATGCCGCCGAGGCCGGGGGTGATGCGGCTGCCGACCGACTGGGCCAGGCTCCAGGCCAGCAGGGTGAGGATGTTGGCGCCGACCAGGACCAGCAGGATCAACGGCAGGCTGGCGGGCCGTGACGCGTCCAGCGCGGATGCGGCGGCGCCGACGCCGGCGATGGCCGCCAGCACGATGAGGGCGACGCCGATCCAGGCACCGCTGCGGAGGACCCGCTGAATCGCGCGCAGGTCCGTCGCGGCGTCCGGCAGAGCGCAGGCACGGGTGCGGATGCGGGTGCTCAGATCACCGCCGGCGCGAATCGCGGCGGTATCGGCGGCATCGGTCTGCGGGGGATGTCCGAGGCGTTCCTCGCGTGCGCACACCCATTCGGCGAGCAGGCGATGGGCCAGTGTGGGCGGCGGCGGAGCGGATGGGGTGTGGGCCATGGGCAGTATGTAGCGTAAAGCATCGCCGCGCGAAAGCGGGACGCGGGGCGGCGCCCGGCCGTGGCCGAAAAGAAGGGGCGGACCGTTGCGACGGCCCGCCCCCGAGGGTGTCGAGCGGAGGGCTTCCGGGGAAGCCCTCGCGTGATGCGGCTAGATCAGGCCGCAGAGATTCGACAGCAGCGGCAGGTTGGCAAACGGGCAGGATCCCGTGTTGCCGCCGCCCAGGCCGATCGTTCCGAGCACGCTGGTCAGCAGGTTGGTGATCGGCGCCAGCGGCGTACCCGACAGCGGGCCGGTGGGATCGCCGCCCTGACCGAGTCCGCCGATCGCGTCGATGATCGGGCCGATGATGGTCGGCAGGATCTCGTTCTCGATCGGGTCGAGGACCGGTGCAAGTGCGCCGTCGAGGACCTGGTTGAAGGTCGGATCCAGGATCGTGCCGACGGCGCCGCCGATCGCCGCCGCGAGCTGCGTGGTCGCGGTCAGGATTGGACCGCTGAGCGCGCCGGGCTGGCCCGCCTGTTCCTCCAGCGTCGTGAGCGGGACGACGTTGGTCAGCAGGTTGCCGACGGTGTTGTTGAGCAGGGTCTGCAGGGCGGTATTGGTGGTGGCGGCGTCGTAGGTCAGCACCGCATAGAGCAGATTGGTGGTGTCGTTGAGCGCGGTCGACAGGGTGGTCAGGGTGCCGCCGACGATCGGTGCGTCGTAGGCCTCGGCCGGGATCTGCGCGAGCGCGAACTGCAGGGCATTGTTCAGCTGCGCGACCAGCGTCGCCAGCGTGGAGAGCTGGAGATCGCCGTCGACCGGGCCGCTGCCGCCGATGGTGGCGATGATCTGCTGCAGCACCGGCGCCAGCTGGTCACCGAGCGGCGCGAGCGGCGTGCCATCGAGCACGCTGGCGAGATCGGCGAGCTGATCGGCGGACAGGGTGGTGCTCAGGCAGGTCGTGCCATCGGCGGCGAGCGCCTGCAGCAGTTGCGCCATGTTCGCGACCATGGCGCGCAGGCTTTCGGCGACGGCCTGCGGGTCCGGCTGCAGTGAACCGCCGGTGGCGGCGGCCTGCAGCGACACCAGGACCGAGTCGGCGATGTCGAGGACGTCCTGGTTGACCACCTGGTCGGCGCACTGCACGACTGATTCGAGCGGCGTGTCTTTGACCGAGGTCGACAACGGATCGAATACGCCGGTGCTGACCTGGTCCTGCAACGGATCGAGCGGGCCGGAGACCGATGCGACGGTCACCGTGCCGTCATTGCCCGACGGCGTGGGCGTGTTGGTGCTGGAGTCGGAGCCCCCGCCGCCGCCGCAGCCGGCGAGAACGACGAGGGAGGTGACCGCCGCGGCGGCCTTGATCTTTTCGAGCATGGTGGGGTTCCTCCGAACACGTGACTGGATTCGCAGCGGAGCGTATCCACAGGCCCGTGTAGGAAAATGACTACTCAAAACCAGCGGTTTGATTGATGGGTTCAGCGGTCGCAATCCGGTGCGTCAAGGACGTTCGTCGGACATTTCGCACGTCTTGTCGGCGGTTGCGGCGGGTGGATTCCCCGGCTTGCGCAAACGGGAGTCGCGCGGGATGGCGCATGCGGGTCCGGTACCCAAAAAGAAAGAGTCGCCGTCGGCAGACGGCGACCCAGTCCGGACGCGTGCTGCTAAGGAGCCGCGCAGTACGCAGGATCGAGAATGTCGCCGGGAAGCTGCCGCTGCGCGCTCCGGTGGCGCGAGCGGGGTGAATGCGCCCGACGAGCGGCGCGGCGGCGGTGCGCACGCGCCGGCGGACCGATCCTGGCCGGACCCGCCCCGTCGGCAGGGTGCGGCGCTACCACTGGTCAGCTTGGACGGATGTTCCGCGTCCGTCCCGGAAAGATAGTCGTAACCACAGAACCGCGAATCACGGCGGCGCGGCATGCCGATCCGACCGTGGCGTCAGCGTTCGCGACCCCTTTCTACGGCCGGGACACCTATCGACGATGGACAGCTTCATCCCTCACGGATATTGCCTGAACTGGCAACCCGGTCTGCTGTGGACGCTGGTCGGTACCAACCTGCTGACGGGTCTGTCGTATTTCTCGATTCCGCTGGCGCTGATGTACTTCCGTTCGCGCCAGCCGGCATTCCGCTACAACTGGGTCCTGGTGCTGTTCAGTCTGTTCATCTTCGCCTGCGGCGCCAGCCATCTCGTCGACGTCGTCAGCATCTGGAAGCCGGTCTACCGGGCCGAGGCCGGGGTGATGACCGCCACCGCGATCATCTCGCTGGGCACCGCCGTGCTGATGTGGCCGCTGGTGCCCCGGATCTCGGCGTTTCTCGACGGCGCGGTGGCGGCGCGCAATGAGCTGCAGGCCGTCAACGAGCAGTTGCGCGCGTCGGTGCAGGCCCTGGAGCGGAGCGAGCGGCGGTTTCGGCAGACGCTGGAGCATTCGGCGATCGGCCTGGCGCTGGTCGGGCTCGACGGGAGTTTCCTGTCGGTGAATCCGGCGCTCTGTCGCATCGTCGGGTACAGCCGCGAGGAACTGCTCGCGGTGAAGTTCCAGACGATCACACACCCGGACGACCTCGATGTGGACATGGCCTATGTCGACGATCTGCTGGCCGGGCGGCGCGAGCGTTATTCCATGGAAAAGCGCTACTTCCACAAGAACGGTTCGATCGTCGACGTGCAGCTGGACGTGACGCTGCTGCGCGAGCCGGACGGCACGCCCACGCATTTCATCTCGCAGATCCAGGACATCAGCGAGCGCAAGCGGACCGCGTCGACACTCGCCGACGCCACGGCCGAACTGGAAATGCTGTACGAGGACGCGCCAGTGGGCTACCACACCCTCGACCGGCTCGGCTACGTCACGCGCATGAACCGCACCGAGCTGAACTGGCTGGGGTACAGCCGTGACCAGGTGGTCAATCGCATGTGCTTCGCCGATCTGCTGACGCCGGACAGTCGCCAGGCGTTCTGGGACATGTTCCCGGACGATGCCGCCTGCGGGGATCTGGTCCGCGCCGAGCACGACATGCAGCGCAGGGATGGCAGCGTGATGCCGGTCGAGGTGCTCGCCTCGCCCGAGACCGACGACCGGGGCAGCCTGACTGGATACCGGGTGACCCTGACCGATATCTCCGAGCGGCGCCGTGGCGAGGCCTTGGTTCGGCATACCGCCGAGCGGATGACGCGCATGCTCGAGAATCTGCAGACCGGGGTCGTGGTGCACGCGGCCGACTCGGCGATCGAATACGCCAATCCCGCGGCCCAGGCGTTTCTGGGGCTCACCCACGAGCAACTCCTGGGCAAGGTCGAGACCGATCCGTGCTGGCGGTTCATCCGGCATGACGGCTCGACGATGCCGGTGGACGAGTATCCGGTGAACGTGGTGCGGCGCACCTGCAAGCCGATCCACGACTGTGAAGTCGGAGTGGTGGTCGGCGCGGGCGCCGAGCCGCGCTGGGCACTGGTCAACGCCTTCCCCGATCTGGGTGAGCGCCGGGAATTGCGGCAGGTGATCATTTCGTTCGTCGACATCACCGAGCGCAAGCAATTGGCGCTCGAGCTGCAGCGACAGGCGTTGACCGATGCGCTCACCCAGCTTCCCAACCGCCGCCACTTTCTCGAGTTGGCCGACCGTGAGTGGGCACGGGCCCGGCGCGGCGGACATGCGTTGTCGCTGCTGATGGTCGATCTGGATCACTTCAAGTCGATCAACGACCGCTGGGGGCACGGCGTGGGGGATCAGGTGCTCCGGGCCTTCGCCGAGTGCATGCGGCCGCAGCTGCGGGACAGCGACGTCCTCGGCCGCCTGGGGGGCGAAGAGTTCGCGGTGCTGTTGCCGGAAACCGCGCTTGCGCAGGCGCGCGAGGTGGCGGAGCGGCTGCGGCAGGCACTGGCCGAGGTGACCGTCGAAGTCGAGGCGGGCGCACCGCCGATCCGGGTGACGGCATCGTTCGGGCTGGTTGTCGGCGATGCCGACATCGGGACGGTCGACGCATTGTTCGCCCATGCCGATCAGGCGATGTACGCCGCCAAGCGGGCGGGGCGTAACCGTATCTGCGTCGCCGCGGTGGCCGGAACGGCCGAAGCCGGGTGACGCCGCGAGGCGCTCAGGGGCCGGGGTCGGGGGCGACGTAAGGCCGATACTGGCGGTCCGTGCCCTTGATGTGATCGGTCAGCCAGTCGGTCAGGAAGTTCAGTGCGTCCGCGGCGACCTGGCGCTGGCCCGAGCGCAGCTGCAGCAGCAGCTCGGTGACGCGGGCGACGAAACGGTGGTGGATCTCCAGATGCTCGTCCAGCCCCGGGTATCCGTGGGCCTGCATCAGCGTTTCCTCATCCCTGAAGTGCTCCTTCGCGAAGTCGACGACCTCCGTGAACACCGCGACCAGTTCGGGCAGTGGCGCCTGCTGCTGCAGCACGTCGTGGAAGCGATTGATGATGTCGATCAGCCGCTGGTGCTGAGCGTTCATCTTCGGGTCGCCCACGTCGAGCTCGGGACTCCACTGTACGAAGCTCATGATGGGGGTCATCGGGGAGTTGAAGGCCAAGCTGTGATCCTTGGTGCGGAGCGGTGTGCTGTCACTGATCCAGATCACTCCGTGCGCCGGCCCGGTGCAGTCGCGGGGCGTCGCCGGTACAGTGATCCGCGTGGCGTGGTCGGCCGCGAACAAGACACGGCGAATCCGGAGGATCGAGATGCTCAAGTCCAACTACCCGCTCTATCTGGCCAATCAGGCGCTCGAGGCGCCGCAGTCGCTGGTGGTCACCGACAAGTACTCGGGGCAGCCGGTGACGCGCGTGGCGCTCGCGGATCGCGACATGGTCGAGCGTGCCGTGGCGGCGGCGGCAGGCGCCGCACGCGCGATGGCCGAACTGCCGGCGTACCGGCGGCAGGCGATCCTTGAGCATTGCGTGCGGCGTTTCGAACAGCGCGCCGACGAGCTTGCCGAAAGCCTCTGCATCGAGGCGGGCAAGCCGATCCGGGACGCGCGCGGCGAGGTCGGTCGGCTCATCGACACTTTCAAGTTCGCCGCCGGCGAAGCGGTGCGTCTGGAGGGTCAGTATCTGCCGCTGGATATCAGCGCACGGGCCGCGGGCTACTGGTCCGTGGTCAAGCGGGTGCCGATCGGCCCCTGCGCATTCATCAGCCCATTCAACTTTCCGCTCAACCTGGCGGCGCACAAGATCGCTCCGGCGATCGCCGCGGGCTGCCCGTTCGTGCTCAAGCCCGCGAGCGCCACGCCGATCGGTGCGCTGGTGATCGGCGAGGTGCTGGCCGAGACCGATCTGCCCGAAGGCGCCTTCTCCATCCTGCCGTGCCGGGTCGCCGATGCCGAGCCCCTGATCAGCGACGAGCGCATCCGGCTGATCTCGTTCACCGGGTCTCCGGCGGTGGGCTGGGACATCAAGGCCAGGGCCGGACGCAAGCAGGTGATCCTCGAACTCGGCGGCAACGCGGCCTGCATCGTCGATGCCGATACCGACCTCGACGATGCGGTGTCGCGGCTGATCATCGGCGGCTACTACCAGTCCGGGCAGTCCTGCATCAGCGTCCAGCGCATCCTCGTCCACGACGCGGTCTACGAGGCGCTGCGGGACAAGCTGCGAGCGGCGGTCGAGGCGCTGGTCTGCGGCGATCCACGCGACGAGGACACCTTCATCGGGCCGCTGATCGACGAGGCGGCGGCGCGGCGCCTGGCCGGGTGGATCGACGAGGCGGTGGCCGGCGGCGCCCGTCTGCTGTGCGGGGGGCAGCGCCACGGCGCGATGCTCAGCCCGGCGCTGCTCGAACAGGTGCCGGAAGACTGTGCCCTGTCGCGGGAGGAAGCCTTCGGTCCGGTGGCGATGCTGAGCCGGTTCAGCGATTTCGACGCCGCGCTGGAGACGGTCAACGACAGCCGCTACGGCCTGCAGGCGGGTGTATTCACGCGCGACCTGTACAAGGCGCAGCGCGCATGGGACCGGCTCGAGGTCGGCGGCGTGGTGATCGGCGACGTTCCCAGTTTCCGCGTCGACCACATGCCCTACGGAGGCGTCAAGGAGTCCGGGCTGGGGCGTGAAGGGGTTGCGTATGCGATCGAGCATCTGACCGAGCCCCGGCTGCTGGTGGTGCGGACGCCGCCCCGCGGCTGAACGGGTGGACGGTACCTGCCGGCCGCCGGGCGGCGGGGGTAGATGATTTTTTCCGTCTGGCAGACCCGGAAAACGACGGTAGACTGCGGTCATGCTCAGGGAACATGCCGCGGGGGTCACCCACGCATCGATCGCTTTGGCGGTCGGTGCCGTGCTGTTCCTGGCCGCGTTCTACGTCATCGGACTCTATCGGCAGGCCGCGCTGGCGGACCTGCGGGATCAGACGCTAGAGCGTGCTGCGGCGATCCGGGCGCGGATCGAAGGCGAGGTCAATGCCACCGTCTATCTGGCGCAGGGCGTGGTGGCGTACATCAACAGCGGCTCGCAGACCGAGGCCGGCATGCGGCGGGCGATGCAGGCGGTCTATGAGGCCGGCCGCAATGTGCGCAGCATCGGCGTCGCCCCGGACAATGTCCTGCGCTACGTCTATCCCCTGGCCGGCAACGAGCGTGCGATCGGATTGCGATACGACGCAAACCCGCAGCAGTGGCCGGCGATTCAGCGCGCGATGCGGGAACGCATGCCGGTATTGTCCGGTCCGGTCGAACTGGTGCAGGGCGGGCGGGCGCTGATCAGCCGCACGCCCGTGTTCGTCGACGGCGCGTATTGGGGCCTCGTCAGTCTTGCGATCGACGTGTCCCAGTTTCTGCGCGGGGCAGGCATCGACGGTCCCGATGCCGCCGTGCACTTCGCACTCGTCGGGGTGGACGGTCTGGGCGAGCGGGGCGGGCTCATCGCCGGTGATCCGGCGGAACTGCAGCAGGATCCGATCCGCATGGCGATCCGGGTTCCGGGCGGAAGCTGGGAACTGGCGGTCGTGCCGCCGGGTGGGTGGGCGCTGCGGGACACGCATCTGCTGGTGCTGCAGCTGGGGATCTACGGCATCGCGCTGGCGCTGACGGTCATGTTGTGGCTGGTGTTGCAGGGGCGGCGCAATGCCGCGCAGGCGAGGTCGCAGTTACAGGCGCTCAATGCCCAGCTGGCGGCGGCCAACTACGAGCTGAGCCGGCTGTCGGAAACCGATCCGCTGACCGGGGTTCCGAATCGCCGGGGGCTCGACGAGGTGCTGACGCTGGAATGGCGCCGGTGCCGGCGTCATGGCGAGCCCTTGAGCCTGCTGATGGTCGATATCGACCAGTTCAAGGTGTTCAACGACACCTATGGCCATCGCCAGGGCGATGAATGCCTCAAGCGCGTCGCCTCGACGATCCAGGCGTCCGCGCAGCGCGCCGGGGAGTTCGTGGCGCGGATCGGTGGCGAGGAATTCATGATGGTTCTGCCCGGGATCGGCGACGCCGATGCGCGGGCGCAGGCCGAGCGCATCCGCGCCGAAGTCGAGGCGCTGGGCATGCCCAACGTCGGTTCGACAGTCGCCCCGGTCGTAACGATCAGCATTGGTGTGGCGACGCGGAGCTCCGATGCGACGATCACGCTCGACGCCCTGATGGAAGCGGCCGACAGCGCGCTCTACCGGGCCAAGCGCGAAGGGCGCAACCAGGTGTGGACGGTCGATCTCGGTGAGTCGCAACCGCCAGGCGGCGAAGCTTGAGCGCCCTTATTCGAAGGTCACGATCTGACGTACCGCTGCGCCCGCCGCCAGGCGATCGAAGGCGATGTTGATGTCGTCGAGCCGGAGCGTGTGCGTCAGCAGCTTTTCCACCGGCAGCTTGCCGGCACGGTACATCGCGACGTAACGCGGCAGGTCCCGCGTCGGGACCGCCGAGCCCATGTAGGACCCTTTTACGGTCCGCTCCTCCGCGACCAGACTGACCGCCGGCACGCTGAAGCTGCGGTCGGGGTGTGGCAGTCCGGCGGTGACGGTGGTGCCGCCGCGGCTGGTGGCGGCGTAGGCCTGCTGCAGGGCCTGCGCCGAACCCGCGGTCTCGATCGCATAGTCGGCGCCGCCGGCGGTATGGTCGCGGACCTGTTCGACCGCGGTGTCGTCGGCCAGTACGGTGTATGTCGCGCCGAGCGACCGCGCCAGCTCGAGTTTGGCCGGAAGGCGGTCGACCGCGACGATCGGGTGGGCGCCGCTGGCAACCGCACCGAGCAGGGCGGCGAGACCGACCCCGCCCATGCCGAAAATCGCAACGCTGTGCCCGGGCGCGACCCGCGCGGTGTTGATCACGCTGCCGACGCCGGTCATGACCGCGCAGCCGAACAGCGCCGCGATCCGGGGCGGCAGGTCGGCATCGACGCGAACCGCCGAGCGCGCCGATACCACCGCATACTCGGCGAACGCGGAGACTCCGAGATGATGATTCAGGGCGCCGTCGGCGCCATGCCAGCGGCGTTGCCCTGACAGCAGCGTCCCGGCGGTGTTGGCGGCGGCGCCCGGGGTGCACAGGGCAGCGCGGCCTTCGGCGCAGTAGGCGCAGTGTCCGCAACTCGGCACGAACGCCAGAACGACCTGATCGCCGGGCGCGAAGCCGGGCGTGTCGCCGCCGCATTCGACGATCTCGGCCGCGGCTTCATGGCCGAGCACCATCGGCATCGCCCGCGGGCGCGAGCCATCGATCACCGACAGGTCGGAGTGGCACAGTCCTGCGGCGCGGATCCTCACCAGCAACTCGCCCGGGCCGGGCGGATCAAGGTCGACCTCCGCCAGGGTCAGCGGACGGGAGTCGGCGTACGGGGGCGGCAGACCCATGCGCGAGAGGACGGCGGCGCGGACTTTCATGACGGGCTCTCCATGTCGGGGATGCGGATCGCTTCGAGTGCGTCGCGCAACGGGGCCGGCAGCGCGCACGGGCGCCGCGATGCGCGGTCGACGAAGACGTGGACGAACCAGCCGCTGGCCGCTGCGGCGTCGGCGTCTTCGCGAAACAGGGCGATCTCGTAGCGGACGCTGCTGCGGCCCAGGTGGGCGACCCGCAGGCCGGCGTCGACCGCGTCAGGGAACGCCAGTGAATCAAGGAAGCGGCAGTGCGATTCGGCGCAGACACCGATCACGTCGCCGCCGTGGATGTCGAGCGCGCCGCAGCGGATCAGGTAGGCGTTGATCACCGTGTCGAAGTAGCTGTAGTACTCGACGTTGTTGACGTGGCCGTAGATGTCGTTGTCCTTCCAGCGGGTGCCGATGCGCTGGAAATGCGGATAGTGCTCACGCTGCGGCGTGTCCGGCACGTGCGCTCTCCTCAAGGTCCGTTTCGAGAGCGATCCTAACCTTAGTTAGGCTCCCCGCGTGCTGTGGATTGGGTAGCATCCGCTATGTTTGCGGACACTCCGTGCCGGCGGCGCGGCAGTTCGCCGTCGGGCAGAACGCATAAGACACTGAGGAGATTGAGAATGTCGACACCGCTGATGGGCCAGATGATGGAGGTGCCGCTGTTGGTCTCGTCGCTGCTCAAGCACGCCGAGCGCTACCACGGTGACACCGAGATCGTTTCGCGGACGGTCGAAGGGGGTATCCACCGCTACACCTATGCCGACGCGGGGCGCCGTTCGCGGCAGCTCGCCAATGCGCTCAAGCGCATCGGCGTCGGGCGCGGCGACCGGGTCGCGACGCTGGCCTGGAACGGCTACCGTCATTTCGAGCTGTACTACGCGATTTCGGGCAGCGGTGCCGTGGTGCACACGATCAATCCGCGCCTGTTCCCGGAGCAGATCGCGTGGATCGTCAACCACGCCGAGGATCGGACGCTGTGCTTCGATCTGACCTTCGCACCGCTGGTCGAGAAGCTCGCGCCGCAGTGCCCGACGGTCAAGCAGTGGGTCGTGATGACCGACCGTGCGCACATGCCGGAACTGAAGATCCCGAACCTGATCTGCTACGAGGACTGGCTCGAGGCCGAGTCGGACGAGTTCGAATGGCCGGAGTTCGACGAGAAGAGCGCGGCGTGCCTGTGCTACACCTCGGGCACCACGGGCAACCCGAAGGGCGCGCTGTACTCGCACCGGTCGACGATCCTGCACGCCTATGCGATCTGCCTGCCCGACGTCATGAACGTGTCGGCGCGGGACTGCATCCTGCCGGTGGTTCCGATGTTCCATGTCAGCGCGTGGACCCTGCCGTACGCGGCGCCACTGGTCGGCGCCAAGATCGTGTTTCCGGGGGCGGCGCTCGACGGCGCCAGCCTGCACGAGCTGTTCGAGTCCGAGGGCGTGACCTTCTCCGCCGGCGTGCCGACGGTGTGGCAGGGCCTGTTGCAGCATCTGCAGAACAACAAACTGAAGCTGAGCACGCTCAAGCGCTGCGTGATCGGCGGTTCGGCGTGTCCGCCGGCACTGATGAAGACCTTCGAGTCCGACTACGGCGTCAAGATCCATCACGCCTGGGGCATGACCGAGCTGTCGCCGCTGGGCACGTTCAACACCCTCAAGAACAAGCACCTGAAGCTGCCGGCCGACGAGCAGTTCGAGATCGAAACCAAGCAGGGCCGGCCGCCGTTCGGAATCGACCTGAAGATCGTCGACGCCGACGGCCGCAGCCTGCCGCGCGACGGCAAGGCCTTCGGCGACCTGATGGTGCGCGGGGGCTGGGTCATCAGCGGCTACTACAAGGGCGACAAGGATCCGTTGAGCGACGGCTGGTTCCCCACCGGCGACGTCGGCACGCTCGATCCGGACGGCTACCTGCAGATCACCGATCGTTCCAAGGACGTGATCAAGTCCGGCGGCGAATGGATCAGCTCGATCGATCTGGAGAACGTGGCCTGCGAGCATCCGGCGGTCGCGCAGGCGGCGGTGATCGGCGCCTATCATCCGAAGTGGGACGAGCGCCCCTTGCTGATCGTGGTCAAGAAGCAGGGGCAGGACGTCAGCCGCGACGAGATCATGCAGCTGTTCCCCGGCAAGGTCGCGAAGTGGTGGATTCCGGACGACGTCGTCTTCGCCGACGAGCTGCCGATGACGGCCACCGGCAAGATCTCCAAGCTGCGGCTGCGTGAGCAGTTCAAGGAGCACAAGCTGCCGGACGCCTGAGTCGGGCCATGAGCGCCGGCGCTTGGAGCGCCGGCGCGTCATCCGACGGACGACGCGGTGTAAGGGAAATTGGGTCTTCGCCGCGACGCAATCGTCGTGATAGGGTGCGGCAACGGCGGCACACGCCGGCATTTCCCTTCACACGATGAATCCAATGCTCACGTTCAGGAACCTGATTCCGGCGTTGACCGCCGCCTGCTGGCTTGCCGCATGTGGCGGTGGCGGCTCCGATCCGGTCGGTGGAAGCGATCCGGACAACGGTGGTTCGGGCGGGACGCCGACCGCTGTCGGTGATCCCGACACCGAAACCTGGACGGCCCTGCAGGGATACATGGACGTGATCCGCACGTCGTCGAAGTTCGACGAGTGCCGGACCGATACGCCGCAGGCCGAACCCTGGAAATGCGTGCGGGGGCCGCGGACCGGAACCGCGCTGGGTCACGCGGTCCACGACTGGCTGGCGGCGCAGTTCCGCGCGATTCCCGGCATCACCGCGGTCCAGATCCAGAGCTTCGATCTGCCGATCTTCACCCCGCTGCGCTACGGCCTCGAAGTCGATTTCGGCAGCGGGCTCGAAAACGTCGATGCCTTCCCCTGGTACTACCGCGGACTGACCACGCTGCAAGGCGTCAGCGGGCCGCTGATCGACGTCGGTGACGGCGGCCTGATCGCCCAGCTCACCACCGGTGACCTGAGCGGCAAGATCGCGGTGATGGATATCTCGCTGTTCCTCAATGCCGAGGACGGGCAGTCCGCCAACCAGATCGCGCAGCTGCGCGCCAAGGGCGCGGTCGGCCTGATCATCGGGACCGATGCGCCCGCCAACGACATCGCGGTACAGAACTACGACATTGCCGATGGCCTGCGCTGGCTGCCGACGGTCATCGTCGGGCCGGAGGACGCCGCGCGCATCCGCGCCGTCGAGGGCGGCACCGCGCATGTCACGGTGGCCGGAACCTACCGCGGTGGCGACGACTCGGTTCCGCAGTCCCTGGTCGGGCAGTACGGGCAGTCCCGCAACACCGTCGCGGTGCTGCCGGGCGCCGATCCGGACAACATCATCGTCGTCGGCACGCCGCTCAATGCCTGGCTCACCGCCGCCGGCGAGCGCGGTCCGGGCGTGGGGATGATCGTGTACCTGGCGCGCTATTTCGCCGAGCGCGCGCGCGAGGACGGGCCGCTGCCGTACACGATCTGGTTCGTCGGTACCGGCGCGCACGAGATCTACGGCTTCGGCATCAACCGCTTCCTGTCCTGCTTCGATCCCGAGCGCATCGTCGCGTACGTGCACCTGGGGTCGGGGCTGGTCTACAAGGGCTACACCGAGCCTTTGCTGCAGGATGGCAACCCGACGCCGACCGGCGGCATGTCGCAGACCCGCACCCTCGCGGTCTCGGAGAACTCGATCCTGCAGTCGATCAGCGGCCGGGCGTTTTCGGATCTGATCCTGCAGCCGTATTTCGCGCTGCCGCCGTCGCTGTTCGTGCCCGGCGAGAACCGCGGGCCCTACGCGCAGGGGATTCCGACCATCGGCATGAACGGCACCAACGCCTACTTCCACACGCTGCGGGACGACGAGTCGCAGATTCACCGGCCGGCGCTGGGGCCGATGGCGCTCGCGTTCCGCGAAACCGTGCAGGGCCTGCTGGACGCCGACGCCGACGCGGTTCGCAGTGCCAACTCGATCGCCGCGGTGCTCGGGGCGGCGTTGCAGGACGAGGCGTTGTACTGGGAATGCGCCGGGGCACTGCAGCAGCCCTGACCGCCCCGCGCGGTCGGCAGCTCAGTGCGTCGGCAGCAGATAGATCGCGAGAACGACGCCGAGCACCGCGGTCAGCGCCGTGGTCACCGGCGCCAGCGACAGCCAGTAGCGGGAAGGGATCTCGTTCGGGCCGAGGGTGCGCAGCAGGCGACGATGCTGCAGCGCCGAAAGGGCCGCGGTCACCGTTCCGGTCAGTACGAAGCCGATCCCGATCAGATGCGGTACGGCCGACGGTGTGCCGCCGCCGTCGCCAAGCGTCTGCAGGCGCATGAAGTGGACGAACAGGCCGAAGCGCTCGATCAGGAATCCGAATCCCATCAGCGTCAGGCTCGTGCGCTGCCAGGCGAGCAGGGTGCGTTCGGCGGCGAACAGGACACGCGGGTCGTCAAGATGGGACATCGGCGGTACCGGGGTGGTGGTCCGGTTCAGGCTAGCACGGCCCGCGCCATGGCCGCGGCGCCGCGGCATGCGCGTTGTTGACGCCAACTTCCACGATCACAACAATGGTTCGCAGCGGCGGTATCGACGGGGAATCGGGACAAACGATGCGGTGCCGCGAACATCGGGTGGCATCCATCAGGGGGAAGTGCATGAAACGTCGTATCTCGCTCGCATCCGTGTCGAGCCGTCTGCCGCATGCGATCGGCGGCGCGCTGCTGCTGGCCGCCGGTCTGACCGCGGTCCCTGCGCAGGCCGGGCCGAAGCTGGAACCGTCCCAGGCGTCGCTGTCCGACATCCAGGGGTGCATGGAAAGCAACCTCGTGGATCGTGGCGCGCTGCGGGATCTCAACGTCACCGTGACCGATCGCGAAGGCGGCAGCCACGGCTTGCGGATGAAGCTGTACTGGAAGCCGGGGCAGAAAGGCGAACCGCGGGTGCAGTTGCGCCTGGTCGAGCCGCTGGCCCTGAACGGTTCGAGCTACCTGCTGCTGCAGAGCGGTCTGCAGGAGCAGGTCTACTTCCACTTGCCGAGCGCGGAGAACGCGCTGCACGTCACCGGCAAGAACATGTCCGAACCGTTGTGGGGAACCGACTTCAGCTACGGTGAGATCAAGCAGGTGCTGGGCCTGGTGTTCACCGGCAGCACCGAGCGGCATGGCGACGCCAGCATCAATGGGCGCAAGGTCTATGTGCTCGAGACCACCAACGATCCGATCCTGTCGGGGTATCGCAAGGTCGTGTCCTATGTCGACCAGGCGACCTGCGTGCTGCTCAAGAGCGAATTCTTCGTCAAGGGCGAGCAGCCGCTGAAGACCCTGGTCGCCGATCCGGCCTCGGTGCTGACCCTGGACGACTACTCCGTCGCCCTGAACTACACGATGCGCAACCACCCGGCAGGGAGTCGCACGCAGATCGAGATGAGCGACTTCACGCTGCTCGAGCGCCTGCCGGAATGGATGTTCGATCCGCAGCGCTTCTTCGATCCCTACGAGTAGTCCCCGAGTCGCTGTCAGCGGCGGGCGGGCAGGACGCGTGCCGGCGGGGCATTCCGCAGGAATGCACGGGATGGCGCGCTGGCTGAGCCGGCGCGCGGGCCTGGCGCTGCTGTGCATCGCGCTGGTCACCCTGGCAGCGGCGATGCAGCTCTATGATCCGCAGGGCCCCGGCCTGCGGGTCCGGGTCGATCCCTCGGTGGCGAGTCTCGTGGTGCCGGACCTGCCGGCGCGGGCGGTGCAGGACGAGATTGCCCGCCGCTTCGGCCATGCCGAACAGGTTGTCGTGATCGTGCGCGCCGACGATCTGTATGCCGGGGAAACCTTGCGGACGGTCGACGCGCTGACGCGTGCGCTCTACGCGTTGCCGGGCGTCGCCGACGTGCAGTCGCTGACGACGGTCTCGGTGCCGCGCCGTGTCGGCGATACGATCGCATTCGAGCGCGTCCAGCCGCCGGCGGTCAGCGCGGCGCTGCGCACCGCGCTCCAGGCCAACCCGCTGATCCGCGATCATCTGGTGTCGGCGGACGGTCGCGCGACCGCGATCGTCGTCGATCTCGAAACCGGCGACGAGGCCGAGCTGCGCCGGCTCGGGCTGCCCGGCAGCATCGTCGCGCTGGCGGCGCGGTATTCGACCGACCGCCATTCGATCCACGTCACCGGCCCGTCGGTCCTGCATGCGGCGACCAGCGCCGCGGTGATCGATCAGCTGCGCTGGATCATCCCGGCCATGGTCCTGCTGATGGCGGCGTTCCTGGCGCTGGTGTTCCGCAGCGTCCGCGGGGTGGTGGTGCCGCTGGTGACGGTCGGCGTCGGCCTGGTCTGGATGTTCGGGACGTTCGCCGCGCTCGATCTTCCGCTGAATCTGATCACCTGTCTGGTGCCGCCGCTCGTCGTCACCATGGGGCTGGCCTATTGCGCGCACGTGGTCTCGGAGTTCGAAGCGTTGCAGGACATCCCCGTCGCGCCCCGGGAGCGGACGGCGCTGCTGATCCGGTCGATGGCGGTCCCGGTCGCGTTGACCGGGCTGACGACCGTCATCGGTCTGCTGGCGCTGGGGATCAGCGCGTTGCCGGCGGTGCGTCACTTCGCCGCGATGTCGGCGCTGGGCGTGATCTACGCGGCGATCCTGGCGCTGGTGTTCGTGCCGGCGCTGCTGCAGCTGACCGCGCGCGCGGGCGGGGCCGCGGCCGGGCAGGGGCGTGCGTTCGAGCGTCTCGCCGGCATCGTCGGCCGCTTCGACACCCGCTACCGCCGCCAGATCCTGTTCGCCGCCGCGTTGATCATGCTGCTGGGCCTTGGGGCCGCGACGCAGATCCGGGTCGGCGACCAGTTCGTCGGGGTCTTCGAACCGGATGCGCAGGTGCGCGTCGACTACGAGGCGGCGAACGCGGCGATGCGCGGGGTGACGCCGGTCCAGATCCTGATCGAGGGCTACGCACCCGCGGTCTTCACACAGCCTCAGAACCTGCGGGCGCTCGATGCGCTGGAAGCGTGGCTGCGCGCGCAGCCCGAGGTCGGCGCCGTGGGCGGCCTGCCGGACCAGCTGCGGGTGCTGCGACAGACCCTGCTCGGTGGCGACGGACTGGCGCTGCCCGAGCGTCGCGACGAGATCGAGCAACTGCTGTTCTTCGGCGACAGCCGGGCGCTGCGGAGCGTCGTCAATGCGGACCGGTCGGCGACGGTCATGTCGCTGCGACTGACCGTCGACGACACCGCCGGGGTCGACGCGCTGCTGCAGCGGCTGGAGCCGCAGCTGCAGGCGCTGCCGGAACCGCTGGTCGCGAAGGTGACGGGGGATGCGATCCTGGTGACCGAGTCGGTCCGGCTCGTCACCACCGATCAGCTCCAGAGCATCGTGCTGGCGCTGCTGCTGATCTACGCCTGTCTGGTCCTGCAATTCGCGTCGCTGCGGACGGCCCTGCTGGCGACGCTGCCGACGTTGTTGCAGACGGTCATCTATTTCGGTGGGCTGGGCCTGAGCGGGGTGACGCTCAATGCCACCACGAGTCTGGTCGAATGCCTGGTGCTCGGGCTCGCGGTCGACGACACGATCCACTATCTGTCGCGCTTCAACAGTGCCGCCCGTCACCGTGCCTCGGAGTCGCGCGGGGCCGTGGTCGCGCTCGCGGCCGTGCTGCGGCCGGTGACCCTGACCAAGGCGGTGCTGGCGGTGGGGTTCCTGGTGCTGGTCACCGGCGACCTCCACAATCAGGTGGTATTCGGCTGGCTGGCCGCGCTGACCCTGCTGGCCGCCTGGCTGGTCGACGTCTTCGTGACCCCGGCGTTCATGAGCGGGGTGCGCATCGTGACGCTGTGGGACAGCCTGCGGGTGGATCTTGGCGACGATGTCCAGGCGACGATCCCGCTGCTGGCCGGGCTGAGCGATCGGCAGGCGCGGGTCTTCGCGTTGATGGCCAACCTGCAGACGGTGCCGGCCGGCACCCGTCTGATGAGCGAGGGCGAGTCCTGCGGCGACGGGGCGCCGGGCGATCCGGCCGGGGACGTCTATGTCGTGATCGACGGCGAGCTGCGGATCTGGGTCGAGCGCGATGGCCGGCCGGTCGAACTCAATACGGTGGGGCGCGGCGCGGTGATCGGCGAGGTCGGCTATTTCGGCCAGAGCCGCATGGCCAATGTCGACACGCTGAGCGACGCGCGGCTGTTGCGCTTCGACGATGCCGATCAGGAACGGGTCTGCCGGCAGTACCCGCGGATCGCGGCACGGGTGTTCCTGAATCTCAACCGGATCCAGGCGGCCCGCAGGGCCGGCGGCACGCCGCTGGTCGGCTGAGCCCGGCACGGCCCCCGTTCAGGCGACACGAAAAAGCCCGCCGGCGATCGCCGGCGGGCTCGAAAGCACAGCCCCGGAGGCTTACTCGATCACGCGCAGTTCGACGCGGCGATTCTCCTCGCGGCCTTCCTCGGTCATGTTGTCCGCGATCGGGCGGGCTTCGCCATATCCGACCGGCGTCATCCGTCCGCCGTCGACGCCGCGGCCGACCAGGTACTGCTTGACCGCGTTGGCGCGGCGTTCCGACAGGCCCTGGTTGTAGGCGTCCGAGCCGATGGTGTCGGTGTGGCCTTCGATGTCGGTGGCGATCTGCGGATACGCCTGCAGCGTGTTGGCGACCTCGTTGAGGATCTCGCGCGCATCCGGCGTCAGGCGGTCGGAGTCGAACTCGAACTTCACGCCCTTGAGCACGAAGGTCTGCTCGACCGCGCAGCCGTTCTCGTCGATCTGTTCGCCGGCGCGCGGGATGCGGCAGTCGTCGATCAGGGCGCAGCCGTTCTGCAGCACCTTGGCGCCGGCGGGCGTGTTCGGGCACTCGTCGATATCGTCGGTCACGCCGTCGCCGTCGGCGTCGACCGGGCAGCCGTTCTCGTTGACGGCCTGTCCGGCCGGGGTATCGGGGCACTGGTCGAGGCGGTCAACCACGCCGTCACCGTCGCCGTCGCGCTCGCAGCCGACCTCGTCGACGATCGCGCCGGCCGGGGTGTCGGGACACTGGTCGGTGCCGTCCGGAACGCCGTCGTTGTCGCTGTCGCCGGAGTCGACCGACACCAGCTCCGAGGTCTTCTCCTCGGTCGCGACCGGGGTCACGCCGAGCGGGAAGACCAGACCGACGTTCAGCACGCCGTCGCTGAACGCGCCGCTGCCGGGGTTGGCGCCGGCTTCGCCACGGTCGTGCTGGTCGGTGCGGTAGCGCGCCTCGGTGCGCAGCGCGATGTAGCGGTTGAACGGCAGCAGATAGCCCGCGCCGATGTCGAATACGGTGGTCCGGTAGTTCGGCACCGCGCCCGGGTGGTCGTCCACCGCGCCGTACATCAGCGCGAGGATGCCGTAGAAGTTCGGGCTGCTCTTGAACGGGAAGATCATCGCGCCGAGGCCGGCGCCCTTGAGCGTGACCGTGTCGCCGATGCCGGAACTCGGATCCATCTCCGAATAGAACCCGGTCAGCTCCAGGGTCATGCCGTTGGTGACCTTCTTGCCGATCGCGATGATGCCGCCGATCCCGTCGTCGGTGCCGCGGTCGCCGTCGGCGTAGGTATAGGAGAACATCGGGGAAACGTAGTAGGCACGGCCCGGTATCGCCGTGTTGTCCGTTTCACCGTATTGCGCCATTGCGGGCGCCGCCAGGCCGAGGCCGAGCGACAACAGGCATGCGAATTTCCCCAGACATCCTCTCATTTTTCTCTCCCCGGATCGTGTTCCGTGTTCTGGAACTTTCAGATCGCGCAACTATACCAGCGCCCAAGTCGGCAAGTCTGCGGCCTGATCACGCGTCTAAGCGTTTTGGCGCGCGGTTCCTTATAATTCGCGGCCCTGTAATCCGGTGCTCCGGCGATGGAACCCCAACATATCCGCAATGAGGTGACGGCCCTGCGCGCGCGTTTCGACGCGCTGCGGGGCTATCTTTGACTACGATAACAAGCGAGACCGCCTGATCGAGGTCAACGCCGAGCTCGAGAGCGGCGACGTCTGGAACGATCCCGAATATGCCCAGAATCTCGGCCGCGAGCGTGCGCGGCTGGAGGATGTCGTGCAGCCGCTGGAGCGGGCCGACACCACGCTGGGCGACGCGCTCGACCTGCTCGAACTGGCCGAGGCCGAATCGGATCAGTCGACCATCGACGAGATCGGCCGCGATCTGGATGCCCTGCGCGAGGCGGCCGAGAAGCTCGAGTTCCGCCGCATGTTCTCGGGCGAGCTGGACGCCAGCAATGCCTATCTCGACCTGCAGGCCGGTTCCGGCGGCACCGAGGCCCAGGACTGGGCCGAGATGCTGCTGCGCATGTACTGGCGCTGGGCCGAGGACAAGGGCTTCACGGTCGAGCTGATGGAACGCTCCGACGGTGAAGTCGCCGGCATCAAGTCCGCGACGATCTTCATCCAGGGCGACTACGCCTACGGCTGGCTGCGCACCGAAACCGGCGTGCACCGCCTGGTGCGCAAGTCGCCGTTCGACTCGGGCAACCGCCGCCATACCTCGTTCGCGGGTGTGTTCGTCTCGCCCGAAGTCGACGACAGCTTCGAGATCGACATCAATCCGGCGGACCTGGAGGTCGACACCTACCGCTCCAGCGGCGCCGGCGGTCAGCACGTCAACAAGACCGAGTCGGCGATCCGTATCAAGCACGTGCCCAGCGGCATCGTCGTCGCCTGTCAGACCGAGCGTTCGCAGCATGCCAACCGCGACCGCGCGATGAAGATGCTCAAGGCCAAGCTGTACGAGCAGGAGATGCAGAAGCGTTCCGCGGAGAAGCAGGCGCTCGAGGACTCCAAGAGCGATATCGAGTGGGGCAGCCAGATCCGTTCGTACGTGCTCGACCAGTCGCGCATCAAGGATCTGCGGACCGGGGTCGAAATCGCCGACACGCAGAAGGTGCTCGACGGCAATCTCGATCCGTTCATCGAAGCCAGCCTCAAGCAGGGCCTCTAGCCGGGTGGGCCGGCCCGCATCGGGGCCGGCCGCCGGACCGACGTTTGTACCGTTGCGGTGAGAATCGCGACCAGCAGGAAATCCCATGACTGACCAACACCAGCAGCCGCCGCAGCTCGAAGAGAACTTCATCATCGCGACGCGCCGCGAGAAGCTCGAGAAACTGCGCAACGAAGGGCAGGCGTACCCCAACGACTTCCGTCGTGACACGCTGGCCGAGCATCTTCACGGCACTTACGGTGAGCGCGACGCCGAATCGCTGGAGGCGGAAACCGAGGTCTTCGCGCTCGCGGGCCGTCTGATGGCCAAGCGCGTGATGGGCAAGGCCAGCTTCGGTCAGTTGCAGGACATGTCCGGCCGGATCCAGGTGTTCGTGCAGAAGAATGCCGTCGGCGACGAGCAGTACGAGGTCTTCAAGCACGCCGACATCGGCGATGTCATCGGTGTGCGCGGCACGGTGTTCAAGACCAAGACCGGCGAGCTGTCGGTCAAGGTCGGCGAGCTGCGGGTGCTGGTCAAGAACCTGCGCCCGCTGCCGGAGAAGTGGGCCGGCCTGACCGATACCGAGGTGCGGTATCGCCAGCGTTATCTCGATCTGATCGTCAATCCCGAGGTCAAGGCCACGTTCGAGAAGCGCGGCCACGCGGTGCGCTTCATCCGCAACTTCCTCGACGCGCTCGGCTTCATCGAGGTCGAGACGCCGATGCTGCAGCCGATCCCCGGCGGCGCGGCGGCGCGCCCCTTCGTGACCCACTACAACGCGCTGGGCCGTGACTTCTACATGCGCATCGCGCCGGAGCTGTATCTGAAGCGCCTGGTCGTCGGCGGGTTCGAGCGCGTCTACGAGATCAACCGCAACTTCCGCAACGAGGGCCTGTCGACCCGGCACAACCCCGAGTTCACGATGCTCGAGTTCTACCAGGCCTATGCCGACTATCTCGACGCGATGGATCTGGTCGAGACGCTGGTGCGCGACGTGGCCCTCGCGGTCAACGGCAGCGGCAGGCTCGAATACCAGGGACGCGAATACGATCTCGAAAAGCCGTTCAACCGCTGGACGATGAAGGAGGCCGTGCTGCGCTTCAATCCGGATCTGGATCCCGCGGTGCTGGAGGATCGCGAGCGCCTCGCGGCGTACGCGAAGACGGTCGGTTGCGACGTCAAGCCGGGCTATGGCCTGGGCAAGCTGCTTACCGAGGTCTTCGAGCAGACGGCCGAGCACCAGCTGATGGACCCGACCTTCATCACCGAGTACCCGACCGAGGTCTCGCCGCTGGCGCGCAGCAACGACGGCAACCCCGATGTCACCGACCGTTTCGAGCTGTTCATCGCCGGGCGCGAGACCGCCAACGGTTTTTCCGAGCTCAACGATCCGGATGACCAGGCGGCCCGCTTCCATGCGCAGGTCGCGGCCAAGCATGCCGGCGACGACGAGGCGATGGTGTTCGACGCCGACTACATCCGCGCGCTCGAGTACGGCCTGCCGCCGGCGGCAGGCGTGGGCCTGGGCATCGATCGCCTGATCATGTTCCTGACCGATTCGCCGAGCATCCGCGATGTGTTGCTGTTCCCGCAGATGCGTCCGGAGCACTGAGGCCGTGGCGGTCCGGACTTGAACCCGGGGCAGCAGCGACGCTGGGTCGCGATCCTCGGCACGATCGTGGCGATCGGGCCGATGTCGATCGACATGTACCTGCCGAGCCTGCCGACGCTGCAGTCGGATTTCGGCGTCGATGCCGGGGCGGCGCAGCTCACGCTGTCGGCATATTTCCTGGGGCTGGCGATCGGGCAGATCGCCTATGGTCCGGTCGCCGATCGCTTCGGGCGGCGGGGTCCGCTGCTGTTCGGGCTGACGCTCTACGTCGTGGCATCGCTGCTCTGCGCGATCGCGCCCAACGTCGAGGTGCTCAGCGTCTCGCGATTCGTCCAGGCGGTCGGTGGATGCTCCGGCATGATCGTCACACGGGCGATGGTGCGCGACCGCTTCGAACCGCAGGACATGGCCCGGATTCTGTCCGCGATGGTGCTGGTCATGGGCGTCGCGCCGATTCTGGCGCCGCTGGCCGGCGGGCAGATTCTCGGCTGGTTCGGATGGCGCGCGATCTTCGTCGTGCTGGCGCTGTTCGGCGCCGCGTGCCTCGCCGCAGCCTGGTTCGGCCTGCCGGAAACGCTGGCGGAACGCGGCGCCCCGCTGAGCCTGCGCTCGGTCACCGGCGGTTATCTGCGCATGCTGCGGCACCGCCGCTTCATGGGCTACGCGCTGGCCGGCGGCACCGCCTCGGCGGGCATGTTCGCGTACATTTCCGGTGCGGCTTTCGTGTTCATCGAAGTCTTCGGTGTGTCCCCGGACCGCTTCGGCCTGTTCTTCGGCGCCAACGCCTTCGGGCTCATTGTCGTGTCGCAGGCCAACAGCTGGCTGCTGAGGCGGTTCCGCGCCGAGTACATCCTGCGCGGCGCGCTGAGCGTGTTCGCCGGTGCCGGGCTGGTGCTGCTGCTCACGGCGTCCACCGGGTGGGGCGGCCTGTGGGGCGTCGCGGTCCCGCTGTTCATCTGCATCAGCTCGCTGGGCTGCAGCTTTCCCAACGCGACCGCGTGCGCGATGGCGCCCTTCGGCGACCGCGCGGGCCTGGCCTCGGCCCTGATGGGGACGCTGCAGTTCACCGTCGCCGCAGTCGCCGGCGCCGCGGTCGGCCAGCTGCACGACGGAACCGCATGGTCGATGGCGCTGGTCGTCGCCGCCTGCGGCGTCAGCGCACTGACTCTGCTGCGTACACTGGTCGGCTCCCCGCGTGCGGACATCGCGCGCGCAGCGCAGTGACACCGGCCCGGCATGCTAGAGTCAACGACGACTCTCGTACGACGTGTCGATGAAACTCATACGTGACTGGTTCGACCGGCAGCTCGCCAATCCGCAGATCGTCAGTCTGCTGCTGCTGTTCACTGCGCTCTGGGCGGCGCTGACCTTCTTCACCGATGTCTTCCAGCCGGTGTTCGCGGCGCTGGTCGTCGCCTACCTGCTCGAAGGCCCGGTGACCATCCTCGAGCGGCGCCGGATGGGCCGCCGCGGCGCGGCCATCGTGGTGTGGCTGCTGTTCTATCTCGGCTTCATGCTGGCGCTGGTCATGCTGGTGCCGCAGCTGGTGCGGCAGATCACCCAGGTGGTCCAGGAGATCCCGCATCTGTCGGCCGAACTGCAGGCCTGGATGCTGACCTTGCCGGACCGCTACCCGAATGTGTTCTCCGAACACCAGATGGCGGCCATTCTCGGCGAGGGCATCGGCATCGACCTGTCGTCGCTGCGCGACGAGGTGCTGGCGCGTACCCGGCTGCTCGGCGTCGGCGTCACCTACATGGTGATCTACCTGCTGCTGGTGCCGCTGATGGTCTTCTTCCTGCTCAAGGACAAGATCGCGATCCTAGGCTGGGCCCGCCGCTTCCTGCCGGACGACATCCACCTGATCCGCCAGGTCTGGGCCGACGTCGACGTCCAGCTCGCCAACTACGTGCGTGGCAAGGTCATCGAGATCGGCATCGTCTGGCTGGTGACCTACCTGACGTTCACCCTGCTGGGCCTGCACTACGCGGTGCTGCTCGGCGCGATCACCGGCTTCTCGGTGCTGGTGCCCTACCTGGGCGCGACGGTCGTGACCTTCCCGGTGGCCGCGGTGGCCTACGCGCAGTTCGGCATTTCCGCCGAGCTGGCGTACGTGGTCTTCGCCTACGGTGTGATCCAGGCGCTCGACGGCAACGTGCTGGTGCCGATCATCTTCTCGGAGGCCAACAACCTGCATCCGGTGGCGATCATCGTCGCGGTGCTGTTCTTCGGCGCGACCAACGGCTTCTGGGGCGTGTTCTTCGCGATTCCGCTGGCCACCGTGGTCGCGGCGGTGCTGCGGGCATGGCCGGTCGACCGCGCGTCGTCGGTCTCGTCCCCGATCGATCCGGACGCCTGACCGGGGCGACATCAAAAAGGCCGCGCGCCGACGGTGAAGTCGGCGCGCGGCCCGGGTTCGGCCCGATGTGGGCTTACTTCTGGACCAGCAGCTTGTCGATCTCGCCGAGGTCGGTCGGGGTCAGCCGCCCTGCGGCGGCCTTCAGGCGCAGGACCGCGAGCAGGTAGTTGTAGCGCGACTGCAGGTAGTTGCGCTGCGCCGCATACAGCTGCTGCTGGGCATTGAGCACGTCGACCGCGGTACGCGCGCCGACTTCGAGTCCAGTTTCGCTGGCTTCGAGCGCGGTCTGGCTCGACACCACTGCCTGCTTGTAGGCACGGACCTGCGCGGCGCCGGTGACCACGCCCTGGTAGGCGTCGCGGGTGCTGCGCTCGACCGCGCGCTGCGCGCCTTCGACCTGGGCCTGGCGCTGCTCGCGGGTGGCGACCGCCTGCCGCACCTGCGAACGCACCGCGCCGCCGCTGAACAGCGGCAGGGTCACGCCGATGCCGATCGAGGTGCTGGTCGAGTCGGTCGGGAAAGCGCCGCTCTCTCGTGTGCTGTCGTTGTAGCCGGCGGTCATGCCAATCGTGGGCAGGTGCCTGGCGCGGGCGACCTGGACCCCGCGGGCGGCGATCGTGTAGTTGAGCTGCGCGGCGAGGAGATCGAGGTTGCTGTCCATCGCCGACCCGACCCAGTCGTCGACCTTGTCGGGCGTCGGTGCCGGCAGCGGGATGTCCTCGATCAGCGGTGCGGTTCCGGTGCTGCCCTGTCCTGTGATTTCCGCCAGCGCCAGGCGTGCAGTGTCGAGCTGCTGCGTGGCCTGGATTTCCTGGGCGACGGTCAGATCGTAGCGGGCCTGGGCTTCCTGGACATCGGTGATCGCGCTCAGGCCGACCTCGAAACGCTTCTTGGCCTGTTCGAGCTGGCGTTCGACCGCGGCCTGCTCGGCACGGGCGGAGCGCAGGTTGTCCTCGGCGCCGAGCACCGCGAAGTAGGCGTCGGCGACGCGCAGGATCAGATCCTGCTCGGCGCTGCGGAAGGTCGCCTGGGCCAGCGCTACCTGCCCGTCGGCCTGCTGCAGCCGACGCCAGCTCTCGAGGCTGAAGAGCGACTGGTTGAGATTGACGCT
Source organism: Nevskiales bacterium (assembly GCA_028698335.1). Classification (GTDB taxonomy): domain Bacteria; phylum Pseudomonadota; class Gammaproteobacteria; order Nevskiales; family Nevskiaceae; genus Solimonas. The sequence continues at coordinate 235,366 of JAQVDP010000003.1, forward strand.
CAGGGACTCGTCGGTGCCATGGTTCTTGCTGGTCCCGAATCCGGAAACGGTCGACTCCGAGTCCGCGTAGCCGTAGTTGTAGCTGGCTTCGAGCTGCGGCAGCAGTGCGGCGCGCGCCTGCGGCTTGGCTTCCAGCGACGCGTCGCGGCCGTAGCGCGCGGCCTCGAAGGTCTTGTCGTTCTGGGCGGCAAGATCGTAGACCTGCATCAGTTCGTTGGCCTGGGCCAGTCCGGGCAACAACAGCGCGGCGGTCAGGAAGCAGAGTTGGGTGCGCATGGGGCTCCTTGAAACAGTGATCGGCGGCGCGCGGGCCGCTCGCTAATACCTCGGAACGTTGGGATCGACGTGCAGCGACCAGGCATCGATGCCGCCGTCCACGCTCGAGACGGAGCTGAAACCCCGGGTCTCGAGAAAGGCGGCGGCGGATTCCGAACGAATGCCGTGATGGCATAGGACGGCGATGTGCCCGGAAGGGTTTAGTTCGCCGAGACGCTCCGGAAGTTCATGCATCGGGATGTGCCTGACGCCGTCGATCGCGGCCAGAGCCAGCTCGTCGTCCGTTCGCACGTCGACGACGGTCGCAGTGCCTGCGGACATGCGTCGATACAGCTCGATCACGTCGATGTGTTCCATATCGGCCCGGAGTCTATCACCGCGCCGCGCCGGCGCTTGCTGACACGGGTCAATCGGCGGGTGCGCGCCATCAGCGGACGTCCGCCACGGCGTCGATCCCGAAGCGGACGCGCCCGATCAGCTGGCCGCTCTGGGTTTCCACGCGCACTTCCCACGGTCCGTCCGCAGGCTGGGGCAGGGCGGCCTTGCGCGACCAGGCCCGGTAGCCGGCCTCGCGGCCACCGGTGATGTCCAGTTCGATCACGTCGACCGTCCGGCCGTTGTGCAGCCAGCGGTGTTCGATGCGCTCGTGCAGCCCGCGCGGGGCGTGGATGCTGCTCCAGACCACGATGCCGTCGGTGCGGGCGGTGGCTGCGTCGATCCGTTCGAAGCGGCCGAGCGGCTCGCGCGTGTCGGCGTCGACGCTGCGCGCGGCGGTGATCCCGCTGACCCAGAGCGTGGCCGGCGGAACGGCTGCGCGCAGCATCCAGCCGCAGCCGATCAGGGCGGCCCCGGCGTTGAGGGCGAGCAGTCCCCGCAGCAGCCCCCAGCGCGGCAACGCGTGCCACCACGCCGGTGTGCTCAGCGCACCGGCGCAGGTCAGCGCCAGCAGCAGGCTTTCGGTCGTCGTCAGCTGCCACAGCATCGGCGCGGCGGTCAGCGTGGTGACGAATCCGGCCAGCGCGTGGAAGCTCCACAGCCGCGCGCGATGCCCGGCGATCGCGCCGTAGTACAGCGGATCGACGATCGAGACCAGGGCGACCAGAATCAGTCCGCCGACGAACACGGCCTGCGCAGATGCCCAGGTGACGGTCGCCAGAAAGAACGGCAGCGTGAAGAACAGCGATTCCTGATGCAGGGCCTGTCCGAGGTAGCTCAGCAGCAACGGCGTCGCGCGCAGCAGGCGGCGGCGTTCGGCGATGCGTATCAGCCAGGGTTCGAGCAGTGCCAGCAGCCACGAGGCCGGCAGCAGGATCACCAGCGCCTGCGCGACCTTCTCCTGACGCTGGATCAGCACGAAGCTGGCGACACCGGCGGCGAAGCTCAACAGCGCAACGACGTGACGCCACTGATGCCACAGCGCCGCAATCTGATCCGAGCGCGGCCATGCGCGGGTGCTCACGGCGTGTCGGACGGCTCCGGATGGACCAGCGCCGCCAGCTCGGTCCGGCTATAGACGCCCAGTTTCCGATAGACCCGATAGAGATGGTTGGCGACGGTGGACGGAGCGACGCCGATTTTCTTCGCGGCCTGCTTGAACGACAGCCCCTGCGCGACGCACATCACGATCTCCCGTTCGCGCTGGGTCAGACGGTCGAGCGGCCCGGCGGGCCAGATCGTCACCAGGAACAGATCGCCGAGGGGTTCGCAGCGGATCATCAGGTCCTGGAACGGCACTGCGGTTCCCGGTTCGGGAATCGTGAAGGGCAGCTCGTGCAGCTTGCGCTGCGGGAAGCGTTCCTCGACCAGGTCGAGGAATTCCACGGTGGCTTCGTGGAAGGTGCCGGTGCGGTCGAGCACTGCGGCGCCCGCGCCGGGCGGCCGCTCCGCGTGGGTTCTGGCCAGATGCAGGAAGAATGCGTGCGAGCCCGCGTTGAACAGGTGGAACGTCGCGCGTTTCTGCAGGGCTTTCTCGACCTCGGTGAACGTATGGTCGCGATCCTTGCGGTAGAGCGTGACCAGCGAGTAGAGGCCCGAACGGTTGTCGAGATGGGCCGTCGACAGGATGCGCGTGATGCCGTAGGGCGCGAACGCCTTCTGGTAGATCTCCGAGCCGAAGAACTCGTCGTCCGACATGACGCTGGCCATGTCGATCGGGGTGTCGAGTTCCTGCAGGATCCGCGGCAGGATCGGATTGATCCGCGTCGTCGACTCGAGCGTGTGCGGAAACTCATTCGGCAGCCCGGTCACCGTGACGGTGTGAAACTTCCAGCGCGACAGCACGCCGCTGCCCCAGAGTGCACCGTCGAACGGAATGATCCGCCGCAGCTGCTGCAGTGCCCAGGTGCGGTAGTCCTCCGGGCAGATCGAGACGGCGGAGCGATAAAGCCGGGCAATCAGGCGGTCTATCGGGTCGAGGGAGTCAGATTGAACGATCTTCGGCATGAAAGGCGTCTAAGCGGTATTTACTATCGGTCTGACAGGAACCCTGACGCATACTGCCAGTCCATCATCCGGACCTACAACGGACGAATTCTTACGGAGGAGCCGATGAGAACGCTCAGGGACTGGCTTGACGAGTACTCGCAGAGCCATCAGAACCCGACCAACAAACTGCTGCACTGGATCTGCGTGCCGCCCATCGTGTTTTCGGTGGTGTGCGCACTCAAGCTGATTCCGGTCGGCAGTGACCTGATCAATGTTGCGACGGTTATGGGCGTGATGACCCTGGCGTACTACTTCAGGCTTTCGTGGCAATTGGCGACGGGCATGGTGTTCGTCTTCAGCATCCTCTACGCGGCGATCCTGTCGCTGGAGCAGGTGCTCGGACTGCAGCTCGCATGGTGGGCGGCCGGCATTTTCGTGGTGGCCTGGATCGGTCAGTTCATCGGCCATTATGCCGAAGGCGCGCGGCCGTCGTTCTTCAAGGATCTGCAGTTCCTGCTGATCGGTCCGCTGTGGCTGTTGTCCGCGGTCTACCGTCGGATGTCGATCCCGATGGGGCGTGGCGCCGTCATGCAGGGCAACTGACCGGACGATCATCGCGGGGCGACCCCCGCGCGGTATTCCGCATCACGGGGAGGGGGGAGAGCGGCGGCCACCGGAACAGGGGCCGCCGTTGTTTTTTGGGTCGGAGCCGGTCTCATATAGTCAAAGACTATTACGACATAGAAAACAAACAAATATATTTCATTAACGGGCGCCGTTATTGTGCGTGGGATTCCACCGTCCGCGATCCCGGAGCGTCCGATGACCATACCGCAACGCCAGATGATGTGCGCCGGCACGCCGCCCTCCGTCGTCCATGGCAAGGCTGCACGCGAGCGTCGTGCCAGGCTGCGATCCGCAGCGCCGGTTGGCGTCCGCGCGGGATCCCGCGGAGCCGGAGCGGGATGCGGGCGGAATCCACCGAAGCGCTTCCGGCCGCGCTTCGGTTTCGGTCTGATGATCCTGTGTGCGGGGATCGTTCATGGAGCGCTCGGCCTGAGTCACATCGGGGGCATCCTGTGAACTGGCGCAGCTTCGAGTATGTCGTCGCGCTGAAGCAGACCGGATCGCTGCACGCAGCGGCCGAGCGCTGCAATGCGACCCCTGGCACGGTCAGCGCGCAGATCACCCGGCTCGAAGGCTATCTCGGGGTCCGGCTGTTCGAGCAAAGACGGGCACCGGCGGAGCCGACGGTCGAGGGCGCGCCGCTGTTGGCGTTGATCGAATCCGCGGTGCTGCAGATCCACCGCGTGCGCAGCGCGGCACGGGACATCCGGGCCCGGCGCTGCCGGTCGACGGTGTTCGAGCAGGTCTAGGCGGCGGCCGGGCGCAAACCCGTCGGCGCGATCGTCGCCCCCTCCATTGCCCCCCTTTGAAAACTTCAAACGGAGGGGCCCGACGTCCACAAGTGCAGGCGGGTCCAGCGGATTTTCCGGTGGCGTCCGCAGTCGCTGCGACTTTGCTGCACTGCGTTTTGAAAACTTCAAACGAACTCCCGGGAACCCGTCGCTAGCATCGACGCACACGCAGACAGGGAGATTCGAGATGGGATTGAGATCGGTGGTGGTCGCCGCGGCGGCGATGTGTACGGTGGGGGCGGTCTCGGCGGCGATGACGGTGCCGAACAGCTATGCGCCAGTCGACGACCGGGAATCCTTCGAGAGCGTCAAGAAGCGCATGGTCAAGGCCAAGCCGAAGATCGAGAAGCGCTTCGCCGAACTGCTCGAAGAGCGCTACGACCTTTCCGACAAGCCGATCAAGGGCGTCACCAGCAACGCCCGGAAAAAGCCGGTGCAGGGCGGGGTGCGCGTCAAGCTGCCCAAGGGCACGAGCTGGGACGATCTGGCCGCGATGACGCCGGAACAGATCAAGGCAAGGAATCTGTGGCCGGCGGGGTTCTATCCCTTGCCGCACGACAACCACGATGAAGGCGGCATGCTGTTCCCTGACTTCCATATCAAGAAGATGAAGGAGCAGGATGGCCGTGACCTGCAGCGTTTCGATCTGGAATACGGCCTGCCGGACCACTTCCTGCCGGAATATCCGCCGGCGATCTACCTGACGACCCGGCCGGACCTGGGCGACGTGTCGCGGGGCGAGGTCGTCACACTGATGAACTATTACGAGCTGTTCAACGGCATCCTCAATCCCAAGCAGCTCGATGGCCTGCGGCTGCTGGTGACGCCGACGATGCAGCAGCAGTTCAACGCCACCTGGGACCGGCGCTCCGACAGGCCGAGCACCGGCGTCACCTGTTTCGATTGCCACGTCAACGGCCACACCAATGCCGCGACCCACCTGGTGGGGGACATCCGTCCGCAGAAGCACCGCCATCGCATCGACACGCCGTCGCTGCGGGGCGTCAACGTCCAGCGACTGTTCGGCTCGCAGCGCGCGCTCAAGACCGTTGAGGACTTCACCGAGTTCGAGCAGCGCGCCGCCTACTTCGACGGTGACCCGGTGATCGCCGTCAAGAAGGGAGTGAACATCCTCGAGCGCGGCAGCGAGGTCCACAACATGGCCGAGTTCGAGGAGATCCTGGATTTCCCGCCGGCGCCGAAGCTGGACGTGTTCGGCATGCTCGACCCGGCCAGGGCCAGCGAGTCCGAGCTGCGCGGGCAGGCGGTGTTCTTCGGCAAGGGCAGGTGCGCCGGGTGCCACACGCCGCCGTATTACACCGACAACCTGATGCACAACCTCAAGACCGAGCGCTTCTTCAAGGAGAAGGACATCGACGGTCGCTGGGCCAGTGCCGACGGCCCGATCAAGACCTTCCCGCTGCGCGGCATCAAGGAAACCCCGCCGTACCTGCACGACGACCGCCTGCTGACGCTGGCCGATACGGTCGAGTTCTTCAACCTCGTACTGGGCACCCGGCTCAGTGCCCAGGAAAAGGAAGACCTGGTGGCGTTCATGCTCGCGCTGTAGTCGGTTTTCCGTAACCTCGGACGCGGTAAGCTCGGCCCGCCCCGGTGATCCGGGGCGGGTTTTTTGCTGCGGGATCCGGCCTGCCGCCTGCGGGATCCGGCCTGCCGCGAAGAAAAATGCCGGATCGGGTCGATTGCCCCCTTGAATCCTGTCGAAGCGTCCCCAACAATTAGCAGCCTTTCATTGTGAGTGCTAACAGCGGCCCGCCAAGAGGCGTTGGGGCATTCGCGAGGAAACAAGCAAGTCATTGAACCATCGGGAGATTGAACATGAAGTTGCGCCCTCTGCACGATCGCGTGATCGTCAAGCGTATTGAAGAAGAGAAGAAGTCGGCCGGCGGCATCATCATTCCGGACAACGCGGCCGAGAAGCCGGTCCGCGGTGAGGTCATCGCGGTGGGGTCCGGCAAGAAGACCGAGGACGGCAAGACGGTTCCGATGGACGTCAAGAAGGGTGACGTCGTGCTGTTCGGCAAGTACTCGGGCTCCGAGGTCAAGGTCGACGGCGAGGAACTGCTCGTCATGCGCGAAGACGACATCATGGCCGTCTTCACCAAGTAACTGATTGATCAATAGAAAGACAGAGGAAACAGAACAATGGCAGCCAAAGACGTCAAGTTTGGTGATGACGCCCGCACCCGTATGGTGGCCGGCGTCAACGTGCTGGCCAACGCGGTCAAGGTGACGCTGGGCCCGAAGGGCCGCAATGTGGTGCTCGACAAGTCCTTCGGCGCCCCGACGGTGACCAAGGACGGTGTGTCGGTCGCCAAGGAAATCGAACTGCAGGACAAGTTCGAGAACATGGGCGCGCAGCTGGTCAAGGAAGTCGCCTCCAAGACCTCCGACGAGGCCGGTGACGGCACCACCACCGCGACCGTGCTGGCGCAGGCGATCGTCAACGAAGGTCTGAAGTCGGTTGCCGCCGGCCACGATCCGATGGAAATCAAGCGCGGCATCGACAAGGCCGTCGAGGCCGTCGTCGCCGAAGTCAAGAAGATGTCCAAGCCGTGCAAGGACCGCAAGGCGATCGCCCAGGTCGGCACCGTGTCGGCCAACAACGACGAGTCGATCGGTGAGCGCATCGCCGAAGCGATGGACAAGGTCGGCAAGGAAGGCGTGATCACCGTCGAGGACGGTTCGGGCCTGGCCGACGAGCTGGACGTGGTCGAGGGCATGCAGTTCGACCGCGGCTACCTGTCGCCTTACTTCATCAACAACGCGCAGAGCCAGCAGGTCGAACTCGAGAACCCGCTGATTCTGATCACCGAGAAGAAGATCTCCAACATCCGCGAGATGCTGCCGATCCTCGAGGGCGTCGCCAAGCAGGGCAAGCCGCTGCTGATCATCGCCGAGGACGTCGAAGGCGAGGCGCTGGCGACCCTGGTCGTCAACAACCTGCGCGGCATCCTGAAGGTCGCCGCCGTCAAGGCGCCGGGCTTCGGTGACCGCCGCAAGGAAATGCTCAAGGACATCGCGATCCTGACCGGTGGCCAGGTCATCTCCGAGGAGCTGGGCCTGTCGCTGGAGAAGGTGTCCGTCGCCGATCTGGGCACCGCCAAGAAGGTGCAGATCGACAAGGAAAACACCACCGTCATCGACGGCGCCGGCAAGAAGGACAAGATCCAGTCGCGAATCAAGGAAATCCGTGCGCAGATCGATGCCTCGACCAGCGACTACGACCGCGAGAAGTTGCAGGAGCGCTTGGCCAAGCTCGCCGGCGGTGTTGCGGTGATCAAGGTCGGTGCCGCGACCGAAGTCGCGATGAAGGAAAAGAAGGCCCGCGTCGAGGACGCCCTGCACGCCACCCGTGCTGCGGTCGAGGAAGGCATCGTGTCCGGCGGCGGTACCGCGCTGATCCGTGCGCAGAAGGTGCTGGAAGGCTTCCAGGCTGCGACAGCCGAACAGCAGGTCGGCGTCAACATCCTCAAGCGCGCGATCGAAGAGCCGCTGCGTCAGATCGTGCGCAACGCCGGTGAAGAGCCTTCCGTGATCGTCAACAAGGTCAAGGAGTCGAAGGGCTCGGTTGGCTACAACGCCGGTACCGGCGAGTTCGTCGACATGATCGACGCCGGCATCATCGATCCGGCCAAGGTCACCCGCATGGCGCTGCAGAACGCGTCGTCGGTTGCCGGTCTGCTCCTGACCACCGAGGCGATGGTCGCCGAGCTGCCGAAGAAGGACGAGCCGGCGATGCCGGCGGGCGGCATGGGCGGCATGGACGGCATGATGTAAGCCGATCCGCACTGCTCGAAGTGTGATCGAACCAGGGCTCCGGCGACGGAGCCCTGGTTTTTTTCATGCCGGGGCCGGCGCCGCTGCGTCAACCGGCCGCGGCCAGACCGCCAGGCCGCCGCCGGCGGACCAATGGTCCCGACCGTGAAGGGGTGCGGTTCGTGGGCTCAAGGCGCCGGCGCGGGCGCGTCGGTTCGGTCGCTGCTGGCGCCGTCGGCATCGCGCAGCCGGTTCTGGCCGCTGAGCGTGTACATGCCCTTGGCGAAGGACTCGCCGGCCTCGGGATCCTCGATGCTGTCGACGTACCACCATTCGCCCTGGCAGCGCTCCGGCGTGATGTCGAGCAGCACGTAGCCGTGCAGGGTTCCGTCGAAGTACTTGATATGCGGATCGGTCAGGCCGAACACCCCCCGCAGCAGTCCGGTGGTGCCGTCCGGAAAGCCGCTGGACGTCACCGACGGCGTGACGAACTCCACGCCGTGCGCCTTGATCAGCCCCAGTTCCAGCGGATCGCCGACGATGCCCGCGAGCAGGTTCGCCAGCTCGCCCGGATCCCGGAACAGATTGATGCCCCAGGAGCTGTGGATGTCGCCGGTCAGCACCACGACGTTGTCGACCTGGCCCGCGTCGATGGCGTCGAACACCCGCTGGCGCGCGGCCGGATAGCCGTCCCACTGGTCCGCGTTGATCGCAAGCAGTTCGTGGGTCAGGTTGACGCCGAGCAGGTCGATCTCCGGCAGCGTCAGGACGCGCAGCTGGCCGAACATGATCTGCTGGCCCAGCAGTTTCCACCGGGCCCGGGAGCCGGCGAGCTGCGCGGTCAGCCAGTCCTGCTGCTTCTCGCCGAGCAGCTGGCGGTTCGGATCGTTCAACTGCGCGCCGCCCAGCGCCAGCGGCAACTGCTCGTCGCGGCCGTACAGGCGGGTGTCCAGCATGATCAGGTCCACCAGATCGCCGAAGCCGAACTGCCGCCAGATGCGCTGCGGATCGTCGGGATCGACTAGGCGGATCGGCAGCCACTCGAAGTAGGCCTGGATCGACATCGCCTTGCGATCGACCCAGCTGCCCTCGTCGCCCTCGGTGTGGTTGTCGGCGCCGTCCTTCCACGAGTTGTTGGTCGACTCGTGGTCGTCCCAGACGCAGATCATCGGATGCTGGCGATGCACCTCCTGCAGGTCCGGATCGGTGCGGTACTGGGCATAGCGCTGGCGGTAGTCGGCCAGCGTGACGATCTCGTGATCCGGGCTGTGCGCGCGGCCCAGCGCGCCCTTGCTGCCGCTTTCGTAGATGTAGTCGCCCAGGTGGAACACCGCGTCGAGGTCGCGGCGCGCGGCCATGTGCCGATAGGCGCTGAAGTAGCCGTTCGGGTAGTTCGAGCACGAGGCGAAGGCGAAGCGCAGGCGCTCCAGCGCGCCCACCGGCAGGGTCCGGGTCCGCCCGATCGGCGACACCGCGCCGCCGGATTCAAACCGGTAGTAGTAGGTGGTGCCGGGCTGCAGGCCGACCGGATCGACCTTGACGGTGTAGTCCCGGGCCGCGTCGGTGATCACGCGCTCGTCGATCAGCACCTGCGTCATCGCCGGATCGGTGGCGACGCGATAGCGCACCTGCACCGGCGCGTCGGCCTCCGGCGTGACCCGCGTCCACAGGATCACGCGATCCTGCAGCGGATCACCCGACGCCACGCCGTGCAGAAACGCGACCTTGCCGTCGGTGGCGCCGTCGTCCGGCAGCGCCGGATCCGCGCTGTCGCAGCCGCCGAGCACCGGCAGCAGCGTGCTGCCGGTGAGAATGCCGAGATGGCGCAGGAACTGCCGGCGATCCATCGGTGTCATCTGCTCTTCCCCTTGTGTGGTGCCGGCCCGGGTCAGGCCCGGCCGAACGGACCGGTGACTTCGTAGGTCAGCCCGCCGCCGAACGCGCCGCCGCGCTGCGAGCTGAAATACAGACGCGTGCCGTCCGGGCTGAACGCCGGGCCGGTGATCTCGGAGTCGTCCTGGCCGACGATCTGCAGGATCGGCACGACGCTGCCGTCCAGGCCGATCGCCGAGATGCGCATGTCGCCGCCGTCCTCTGCGACGATCAGGTCGCGGGTCGGGCCGAACACGGTGCAGTTGTCGACACCGCGCAGCGGCGCGTCACTGCCGCCGTGCAGGTCCGCCGCGTAGATCAGCTCCACCGTCTGCGCGACGCAGTCGTAGGCCCACACGCGGTTGCCGGACTTGCAGGTGAAATAGACCAGGTCGTCGACGTACCAGATGCCTTCGGAGCCGGCGAACACGGTGGCCTCCGCCAGGCGGTTGTTCGACTGCGGCTGATCCGGGTTCTGCGCGTCGATCCACTGCACCGGCTGCGGGCCGGCATCCAGCGGGATGTCGCGCGAATCGGCGACACCCGGCACCACCATCACCTGCAGCGCGCCGTCCTTCAGCGCCGGGCGCGCCGCGTCCGCCGGCCAGTCCGACGCCGAGGGCACGAAGCGGTAGAACGTCGCATCGGAGCTGTCCTCGGTGAGGAACAGCTGGCGGCGGACCGGATCGACCGTGACCGCCTCGTGATCGAAGATGCCCAGCGCCGGGCGCGCCCGCGCGTCCAGCGCGCTGCCGAAGGGATCGCATTCGTGAACGCGGCCGGTGGCGATCTCCTCGCACGACAGCCAGGTTCCCCACGGCGTCGGGCCGCCGGCGCAGTTGATGATGGTGCCGGCGAGGATGCGATAGGCGTCGACGATGTTGCCGTCCTTGTCGAAGCGCAGCGCGCCGACGCCGCCGGGCACCGATTCGCTGTTGGACACGTAGACCCAGCCGCCGTCGTCGGCCGCGAAGGTCGCGCCGCCGTCCGGGAAGGTGTGCCAGCTGTAGCCGAGCACCGGTCCGAGCAGGCCGTTGACGATGTCGGACAGCACCGGCACCCCGGACTCGGCGACCACCCGCGAGCGGAAGCCTTCCGGCAGGCGGATGCCGTTCTCGTCCGGATCGCGCAGCGCGCCGAGCTTGGTCAGCGACGGCGCCAGCACCGTGCCGCCGGAATCCGCGCAGCTCCACAGCAGCGGCCCGGTGGCGATGATGCCGGACGTGGCCAGGCCCCGGCGCAGGAAGTCGCGACGGCTGATCGGTGCGGGCGGGCGGCGGGGAACGTGGTGCGGAAGCGGTCGGATCATGGCGGCGGGCTCGAATGCGTGGAACCGGAAAATGCCCCGCAGCGGGTCCGCGCGTCCGGCGTCTGGGGACGCGCCGCGCAGGCCTTCGGTCCGGGGTTTCCAAACCGCGAAACCCTATTCGCCGCAAATGACGCTTGCGTGAAAAATCGCCGCGCCGCCGGCCCCGGCCAGTGGCAAATTCGCCCTATGCCGGGCGCCGCCGGGAATCTCCTACGCGGTGCCGCCGTTCGACTGCGGCCGATGTCGGCATCGGCCGCATGGAGGCTTCAGTCGAGGAACTTCGGCACGCCCAGCTTCATGCCCTTGCCGGGCAGCGCCATCAGCGTCGAGGTGCCGTGTGCGACCAGCTCGCCGTGCTCGTTGCGGACGCTGGCCTCGGTGTAGCTGATCTGGCGGCCCGGGCGCAGGCAGCGGCCCTCCGCGATCAGCCGGCCGCCGACCACCGCCTTCAGATAGTTCAGCTTGAGGTCCACGTTCACCAGCCCGGCGTCCTCCGGCAGCCGCATGAAGCCGGCCCAGAACGTCGCCGTGTCGATCATCGTCGCCATCACCCCGCCGTGGACGATGCCCAGCGGCTGGAAGTGCTTCTGCGCGATGTCCAGCTCCACGCGGCAGCTGTCGTAGTCGACGGCGCGGAGCTTGAAATCGACGTGGGACGGAAAATCGCCGGTGTTGACCGCGTCGATCAGGCGCGCGACGTACTCGGGGTTGATGGTGGCGGGGTTGGTCGTGGACATGGGATTCGTATCGAAAGCAAAAGGTGCGATAGCCTAGCGGCATATGAAATCCTTTGAACACGTCTACCGGCTGCATCGCCTGCTCAAGGCCTCGCGCTACCCGGTGCCGTTCGAACGGGTGCAGGAAGAACTCGAATGCTCGCGCGCGACCACCAACCGCGTGCTCGCCTACCTGCGTGACATCCTCAATGCGCCGCTGGAGACCTGCCGCGAACCGCGCGGCTACCGCTACACCGACGAGGCCTACGAGCTGCCCGGCTTCTGGTTCAGCGCCGAGGAACTGCAGAGCCTGCTGACCCTGCAGCAGCTGCTTGCCACCTTTCAGCCCGGCCTGCTCGACGACGCGCTGTCGCCGCTGCGCCAGCGTCTGGCCGACATCCTCAAGTCGCAGGGGCTGTCCGTCGACAACGCCGCGCGCGTGCGCCTGCTGCGGGCCGCCGCGCGGCCGCCGGGCAGGCACTTCGCCGTGGTCGCCGCCGCCGTACTGCAGCGCAAGCGCCTGCAGATCGACTACCTCTCCCGCGCCACCGCGCAGACCTCCGAGCGCGAGATCTCCCCGCAGCGGCTCGCGCACTATCGCGACAACTGGTACCTCGACGCCTGGTGCCATCGCTCCAACGGCCTGCGCACCTTCGCGCTCGACTGCATCCAGAACGCCACCGCGCTCGACCGCGAAGCCGACGAGGTCGAGTCCGATCAGCTCGACCAGGAACTCGGAACCTCCTACGGCATCTTCTCCGGCACGCCGACCGCCACCGCCGTGCTGCGCTTCACCCCCGACCGTGCGCGCTGGGTCGCGGTCGAACAGTGGCATCCCCACCAGCAGGGAATCTGGCTCGGCGACGGCAGCTACGAACTCTCCGTGCCCTACAGCCGCGACGACGAACTGATCCTCGACGTCCTCCGCTACGGTCCGGATGTCGAAGTCATGTCGCCGGTCTCCCTGCGCGTGGCCGTCGCCAAGCGCCTCGAACAGGCCGCGGCCCGCTACCACCAGGCCCCGCAGGACTGAGCGCGAGGCACGGCCGGAATCGGCTCCCGGTTTGGGGCCGCAGGGCGGGGCGAATAAAAATCCGTGGTCAGTCTCAGGTTCTGAGACAGCAGCTGCCGACAATGCCGCACATGGACCCACGCCACGGAGCGATCGCCATGTACGACACCCTGCCGTTTGCCGTTCAACTCACCGCGGACCGCAAATACCTCAACGTCCGCATTCCCGTCGACAGCCTGCCGGCCCAACTGCGCAAGCACCCCTCGGCCTTCAACGTGCGTCTGATGCAGGAACAGGAAGCCGTCAAGAAACAGCCCTGGCGCACCTGGGTGCCGGACTTCCTGCTGGGCTTGGTAGCGCGCTGAAGCGAAATTCGAGTACCGTGCGACGGCGATCCCGAATATCCAAAACCAAAATCGGGACGCCTCGCAGCATGGAAGCCTGGCTTGAAGGGAAGGGGGCTCGATGGATGTGTTCTATGCGCATTCGACTGCGAATCCGAATCGATCGGATTGGCAGCGCCTTGACGAGCATCTGACGGCGGTCGGTCGGCGCGCGGCAGACAGTGCAGCGCTCTTTGGCGCAGCCGAAATGGGCCATGCTGCCGGGTTGCTGCACGACATTGGCAAGTACACGCAAGAGTTCCAACGCCGCATCGCCGGGGATGCCCTGCGGGTTGACCACGCCACCCGTGGCGCAATGCTCGCAGTCGAGCGCTATGGACCCTTGGGTCAGCTACTCGCCTACGCCATTGCCGGGCACCACGCCGGCTTGGCCAATGGTGCCGAGGCGCTTGAGCGCACCGCCCTGAGGGATCGCCTCAAAGGCGACGGTTTGCCGTCGCTGCTTGACCATTGGCGGACAGAAATCTCATTGCCCGAAAAGCTGCCGCACCCATCGAAGTTCAAGGGGTGCGCCGATCGCGGCATGTTTCAGCTCGCGTTTCTGACGCGTATGTTGTTCTCATGTCTGGTTGACGCTGACTATCTGGATACCGAGGCGTTTTACGATCGTATCGAGGGGCGCGTTTCCAGGCGAGATGTTCCGGTGCCGGAGCTGATGGCGCTGCGGGAGCGATTGGACGAGTATCTGGAACGCTTCACTTCCGATACGCCCGTCAACGAAATCCGCGCCGAGATCCTGCGTCACGTCCGGGGCGGTGCGGATCATGATCCGGGTTTATTCTCGCTGACCGTGCCGACCGGCGGGGGTAAAACCCTGGCCTCTCTGGCGTTCGCGTTGGATCACGCCATCCGTCATGGAATGCGACGGGTGATCTTCGTGATTCCCTTCACCAGCATCGTCGAGCAGAACGCAGCCGTCTTCAGACAGGCGCTGGGCGAATGGGGCGACGCGGCGGTATTGGAACATCACAGTGCTTTCGTCGCAGCGGCGCCTCCAAAGAGCGAACCTGACCACTATCAGGCCCGGGAGAAGTTGCGTCTGGCAATGGAAAACTGGGATGCGCCCATCGTCGTCACGACCGCGGTTCAGTTTTTCGAGAGTCTGTTTGCGGCGCGTCCGTCGCAGTGTCGGAAGTTGCACAACATCGCGGGCAGCGTCGTGATTCTCGACGAGGCCCAAGTGTTGCCGCTGAAGCTGCTGCGCCCGTCGGTTGCGGCGATCGATGAGCTGGCACGCAACTATCGCTGTAGCGTGGTGCTGTGCACCGCCACGCAGCCGGCACTGCACGCTTTTGATGGGGGTTTGACGAGCGTTCATGAACTGGCACCGGAGCCGCCGGAGCTGTTCCGTAAATTGGAACGTGTACGGGTGCGCCATGTCGGTGTCTGGGATGACGACGAGCTAGCTGCGCAAATGCGTTCGCGCGATCAGGTGCTATGCATCGTCAACAACCGCCGCCATGCCCGGGCGGTCTACGAGGCGATGGCGGATCTGCCGGGAGCACGCCATCTGAGCACGCTGATGTGTGCCCGTCATCGCAGCGAGATCCTGGCGGAAATTCGCGGCATGCTCGAGCGTGGGGAGCCATGTCGTCTCGTGGCAACGTCATTGATCGAGGCCGGTGTCGATGTGTCGTTTCCGACGGTGCTGCGGGCCGAGGCCGGGCTGGATTCGATCGCGCAAGCGGCTGGTCGCTGCAACCGGAACGGTGAGTGGCCGGCCGACGACAGCGAGGTGCTGGTGTTCGAGAACGCCAACGACGATTGGGCGCCGCCGACGGAACTCAGGCAGTTCGCCCAGGCTGCCCGTGCCACGCTGCGGCAATACGGTAATGACCCGCTGGCGCCGCAGGCGATCGAGGCTTACTTCCGCGAGCTGTACTGGCAAAAGGGCGATCAGCAACTCGACGCTGCCAATTTGCTGGGTCTGCTGCGAGACAGCCGCCCGGACAGTCTGCCGATGGAGACGCTGGCGGCGAAGTTCCGGCTGATCGACTCGGTGCAGCTGCCGGTCATTGTCCCGTATGGAGAGGACGGCGAGGTCGATAAGCTCATCGAATCGCTACGTCACGTCGAGAAGGTGGGAGGCGTCGCCAGGAAGCTGCAGCGTTATCTCGTGCAGCTGCCGCAAAAGGCGTTTGATGCCTTGGTGGCGGCGGGTGCGATCCAGCCAGTGGTGCCGGAGAAATGGGGTCAGCAATTCATGCTGCTGGTGAATGTGGACTTGTATGACCAGAGGTCTGGGCTCAATCCTGATAACCCTGCATTCGTCAGCGCGGAGCGCCTGACGTGGTGACGGAGAAGCGCAAGGCCGTCATCTACATGATCACGTACCCGAACGGAAAGATTTATGTGGGCAAGGATCTGACCAATAGCATCAACTATTTCGGGAGTGCGAATGATCAGCTCATCGCGAGGGACTTCAGCGAAGAACAGCGAAAGGATTTCGTGGTTCGGCGAACAATTTTATGGGAGTCAGATTCGGCGACATTGCAGGAGGTCAACAGTATGGAAGTCGAGCTGATTCGGAAGTGGCGGGCCAATGATCCAGCGATTGGCTACAACCGTTGGCCGCGGATCAAACCAGAGTGTATGAGCTCGCTACCGAAAGTACCGGATGAGGGGGGCATATGAGCTTCGGAGTTCGTCTATTGATCTGGGGCGAGCGGGCCTGCTTCACGCGCCCTGAGATGAAGGTGGAGCGCGTGAGCTATGACGTGATCACGCCTTCGGCCGCGCGGGGCATCCTGGAGGCGATCCACTGGAAGCCGGCGATCCGTTGGCAGGTCGATCGTATTCATGTGCTGAAGCCGATCCGCTTTGAGTCGATCCGGCGTAATGAGGTCGGCTCCAAGTTGTCACCAGCCAGTGTCAGCAAGGCGATGAAGGCCGGAACGACTGCCGGCCTGGCAAATGTCGTCGACCAGGATCGCCAGCAGCGGGCTGCGACGGTGCTGCGCGATGTGGCCTATGTCATCGCAGCGCACTTCGAGTTGACCGACCGGGCCGGACCGGACGACAACGAGGGCAAACACCTCGACATCTTCAACCGGCGTGCGCGCAAGGGGCAGTGTTTCCAGGCGCCTTGCATGGGGGTGCGCGAGTTTCCGGCTCATTTCCAGTTGATCGAAGCCGATGAGCAGGTGCCGCCCACCGATCCCGCACTCGCTGGAGAACGGGATCTGGGTTGGATGCTGCATGACATCGACTTCGCCAACGATGCGGCGTCTCGCTTTTTCCGCGCGAAGATGGTCGATGGCCTGATTGAGGTGCCGGCGTGGAGCAGCGAGGAGGTCAAGGCATGATCCTCCAGGCCCTGGTCCGGTACTACGAGCGCCTGATCGAGCGCAAAGCCGACGGCATCCCGCAGTATGGCTACAGCCCGGAGAAGATCGGCTACGCGATCGTGCTCGATGCAGGCGGGGCGGTGGTCGATGTCAGCGATATCCGCGATACGTCCGGCAAGAAGCCCGCTCCCAGTGTGCTGGAAGTGCCGCAACCCCCCAAGCGATCGAGCAACATCGCTCCGTGCTTTCTGTGGGACAAGACCAGTTACGTGCTCGGGGTGAGCGCGACGAGCAAGCGCGCGGAGCAGGAACATGCGGCATTCCGGCAATACCATGAAAAAGCACTTGAAGGTGAATCCGATCCCGGGCTGAAGGCATTTCTGAGCTTCCTGCATCACTGGCAGCCCGAGCAATTCCGCGAGCCGTTGTTCAGGGACGAGATGAAGGATGCCAACGTTATCTTTCGTCTGGACGGAGAGCATCGCTACTTGCATGAACGGGATGCGGCGCAAGGAGTACGCGCGCGTCTGCTGACTGACGCCGGCGATAGTGCTGAAAGCGCTATTGCGACGTGTCTGGTGACGGGAGAGCGTGCGCCGGTTGCGCTCCTGCATCCGGCCGTCAAGGGTGTGATGGGTGCGCAGAGTTCCGGTGCGTCCATCGTCTCGTTCAATCTGGACGCCTTCACGTCCTATGGGAAAAGCCAGGGTTTGAACGCGCCTGTTTCGGAGCGGGCCGCGTTTGCTTACACCGCTGCCCTCAACTACCTGCTGCGTCGTGGCGCGCACCACCGCCAGAATCTGCAGGTGGGTGATACCACGGTCGTGTTCTGGGCAGAGGCCGACGATGCAGCGCAGGCCGAGCAGGCGGAAGTGACGTTTGCGTCCCTGCTGAATCCTCCCGACACCGACGAGAGCGAAGCTGAAAAGGTGCGCCAGATACTCGACGGTGTTGCCAATGGGCGTGCCTTGAACGAGATCGACCCCGCGCTGTCGTCCGGGACGAGGATGTTCGTGCTTGGCCTGGCGCCGAACGCTTCCCGATTGTCTATCCGCTTCTGGCTCGTCGACACCTTCGGCGATCTGGCGTGGCGGATCATGGCGCATGCGCGTGATCTGAGGATCGAGCCGCAGCCGTGGAAGACGGTGCCGTCCGTGTGGCGACTTGCACTGGCAACCGCTCCGACTCGTGATGGGCGCGCCAAGAGTGAGGACATCTCGCCGCTGTTGGCGGGTGAGCTGCTGCGTTCGATTCTGACGGGAAGTCGATATCCCGAAAGTCTGCTTGCCAATGTGCTCATGCGTATGCGCGCAGATGGCGATGTTTCCGGTGTGCGTGTGGCGATCTGCAAGGCGGTTCTTGCACGCAACCATCCATCATCCGTTTCACAAGGGGAGATGCTCGTGAGTCTCAACAAGGAATCCACGCAGCCCGGGTATCTGCTCGGCCGTCTGTTTGCCGCGCTGGAATACGTGCAACGCAGCGCGCTGGGCGGGCAGGTCAACGCCACGATTCGCGACCGCTATTTCGGTGCGGCGTCGGCAACACCGGCCTCGATTTTTCCGGTACTGCTGCGCAACACGCAGAACCATCTGGCCAAGCTTCGCAAGGAGCGGCCGGGGCAGGCGGTGAATCTGGAACGCGATATCCGCGAGATTGTGGGCGGGTTGCCGGAGCGGTTTCCGCGCAGCCTCCACATTGAGGAGCAGGGGCGTTTTGCGATCGGTTACTACCATCAGTCGCAGTCGTACTACACCAAACGTGGCACGGATGACGTGCACGAATCCGAAGCCGATACCGAGGGAGCGCTGTCATGACCGCCATTACCCACCGCTATGAATTCGTCTATCTGTTCGATGTTGCCAACGGCAATCCAAACGGTGATCCGGACGCAGGGAACCTGCCGCGGCTCGATCCGGAAACCAATCGTGGACTTGTGACGGATGTCAGCCTCAAGCGGAAGATTCGTAACTTCGTCGCGCTGGAGAAAGACGGCGCCCCAGGGTATTCGATCTACATGCAGGAGAAAGCCATCCTCAATCACCAGCACCAAAAGGCATGGGAGGCCTTGGGGATTCCTGCTGACGCCAAGGATGCTTACAAAAAGCTGCCGAAGGACGAGGCCAAGGCGCACGAGATCACGGCGTGGATGTGCCAGAACTTCTTTGATGTACGCACCTTCGGTGCGGTCATGACCACGGGGGTCAACGCCGGTCAGGTCCGCGGCCCAGTGCAGCTGGCTTTCGCATCGTCGGTCGAGCCGGTGATCCCGCTGGAAATCGCCATCACGCGCATGGCGGTGACGACAGAGAAGGAGGCCGAGGCACAGAGCGGCGACAATCGGACGATGGGGCGCAAGCACATCGTGCCGTACGGCCTGTACCGTGCTCACGGCTTCGTCTCGGCGAAGCTGGCCGAGCGGACCGGGTTCTCGGAAGAGGATCTGCAGCTCTTGTGGCGTTCGCTGGTCAACATGTTCGAGCACGACCGTTCGGCAGCACGGGGTGAAATGGCGGCGCGCAAGCTGATCGTCTTCGAGCATGAGAATCCGATGGGCAATGCGCCTGCGCATGTGTTGTTCGATGCGGTTGGCGTCGAACGTGCTGCGGATCAGAGCGAACCCGCCCGGAGCTTCAAGGACTATCGCGTCGTCATCGACAGGGATGCGGTGCCGCAGGGCGTCAGCGTGCAGGAATACCTGTAGCCATCCGGGGCGGGCAATGGAAGACGATGATCTGATTCCGTTGTCCGCCCTGCAGCACTATCTGTACTGCCCCCGGCAGTGCGCGCTGATCCATGTCGAACGGATGTGGTCGGAAAGCCGGCACACGGCTGAAGGGCGGCTGATGCATGACCGTGCTGACGCGCCGGGGGTCGAAATCCGTCATGGCGTGCGAACCGATACGTCGATGCCGCTTGCGGCTCCCGAACTCGGCATCGCCGGTGTGGCGGACATCGTCGAGTTTCGGAAATCGGGCAACGGTGAGGTTCCGTTTCCCGTCGAGTACAAGCGCGGACGACCCAAGGCCCACCGCGCGGACGAGGTACAGCTCTGTGCGCAGGCGCTGTGCCTGGAGGCGATGCTTGGCTGTACCGTTCCGGAAGGGGCGTTGTTCTACGGCAAGACGCGACGCCGGAAGTCAGTGGTTTTCGACGAGGCCCTGCGGACATTGACGCTGGATGCGATCAAGGCGGTACGCGAGATGCTGGACGCGCGCCGGACCCCCAGTGCGACGTATGAGGCCAAGCGCTGCGACGCATGCTCCCTGCTGGAACTGTGTAGACCTCACGAGCTGGGGCGGCGGATCTCTGTGCGCCTGTGGCTGCAGCAGCAAACCGAGGCTGCGGACTGATGCGGCGCCAGCTCAATACGCTGTATGTGACGACGGAGGGGGCATGGCTCCGCAAAGACGGAGCCAACATCGTCATGGAGGTCGAACAGCAGGAGCGGGCCCGCATTCCCGCGCACATGCTGGAAAGTCTGGTCTGCTTCGGCCGTGTGCTGGTGTCTCCTCCATTGCTGGGCTACTGCGCGGAGCAGGGCATCAGCGTATGTTTCCTCAGTCCGAATGGACGTTTCCTGGCGCGGGTGGAAGGACCGGTTTCGGGCAATGTGCTTCTGCGGCGGGAGCAGTATCGGCGTTCCGATGAACCATCCGGATGTGCCGCGATCGTTCGCCATCTGCTCGTCGGCAAGCTGTACAACCAGCGGACGGTGCTTGGCCGTGCCTTGCGCGATCATGGCGACTCGATGGAGTCTCAGGCCAGGGCAGCGGTCGAGCACGCGTATCAGCGCCTGGACCGCCTCTCGAAGAAGATGCTGACGGAAGAAGATGTACAGATCATGCGTGGGTGGGAAGGTGAGTCGGCCCAAACCTACTTCGGCGTGCTGGACCATCTGATTCGCGTACAGGCGCCGGAACTGCGCTTCAGCGGGCGCAACCGCAGGCCGCCGCGTGATGCCGTCAATGCATTGCTGTCGTTCTTCTACACCTTGTTGACGCATGATTGCCGGTCAGCGCTGGAGACCGTTGGCCTTGATCCGGCGGTGGGGTTTCTGCACCGCGATCGTCCCGGCAGGCCGAGTCTTGCACTCGATCTGATGGAGGAGTTCCGGGCTTTCCTGGCGGATCGTCTGACGCTGTCGATGATCAATCGGCGACAAGTATCAGCACGTGATTTCCAGGTCATGGATAACGGAGTTGTTCTGCTGCGAGACGAGGCCAGAAAGAATCTTCTTGTGGCGTATCAGGAGCGGAAACGTGAAGAGGTGAAGCACGTATTCGTGAATGAGAAGATGCCAATCGGCCTGTTGCCGTTGATGCAGGCACAGTTGCTGGCTCGCCATCTGCGCGGTGATCTGGATGCCTATCCGCCGTTTCTCTGGAAGTAGAGCGATTCGCCATGATGGTGCTTGTCAGCTATGACGTGACGACGATCGATGCGGCAGGCCGCCGTCGGCTCAGGCGAGTGTCCCGAGCATGCCAGGACTACGGGCAGCGCGTGCAGTTTTCGGTCTTTGAGATTGAAGTTGATCCGGCTCAATGGGCGAATCTCAAGCAAAGGCTTGTAGAGCTGATCGAGCCGGAGCAGGACAGCTTGCGGTTCTACTACCTGGGATCGAATTGGGTGCGGAGGGTTGAACACGTCGGGGCCAAGCCGGCAACCGATCTCAATGGCCCCCTCGTGTACTGATCGCGCGAACCTCTAGCGGCCGGTCATTTCCCGGGAGGTTCGCAGCTCTTTAACAATTTGAATTTTGGTGGGGCGGCGTTGTGTTGGAAAGTTTCGCTGTCGAATCATGGTGTCCTGCGTGCAGGTTCGCAGCAAGTGGCAATTGCGGGTTTTTGGTTCAACGAGTTAAATGCACGGCGTCGCGCCCCTCGCGGGCGCGTGGATCGAAACATCCCCCGAAAGGTCTGGTCGATGATTCTGGACGTCGCGCCCCTCGCGGGCGCGTGGATCGAAACTTCTGGTCGTCTGGCTGCTGCGTCGGGCGGTGAGTCGCGCCCCTCGCGGGCGCGTGGATCGAAACTTGGTCATCATCACTGTGCGTTCGACCAATACCCGTCGCGCCCCTCGCGGGCGCGTGGATCGAAACTCGATGAACTGGCCCGAGGCGTCCGCGCAGTTGAGTCGCGCCCCTCGCGGGCGCGTGGATCGAAACAGTGGGTCCGCAGGAGTCGAGCAAGTGGACGCTCGTCGCGCCCCTCGCGGGCGCGTGGATCGAAACATCCTGGCCGCCGAGGCGCAGCGCGCGGATCTCGTCGTCGCGCCCCTCGCGGGCGCGTGGATCGAAACGGTACTACCGGAATCGCCGAGAACTATGATTTCGGTCGCGCCCCTCGCGGGCGCGTGGATCGAAACACGGTCATGACGCGCCGCAACCCACAAATTTCAAGTCGCGCCCCTCGCGGGCGCGTGGATCGAAACGCGCGCACGCTGCTCGACGATGCGGACGCTGCAAGTCGCGCCCCTCGCGGGCGCGTGGATCGAAACCGCAGCGGCCACGCACTGCTCGACGTATGCACGCGTCGCGCCCCTCGCGGGCGCGTGGATCGAAACGACGGCGGCACATACAAGACATCGCTGACCGGCTCCGGTCGCGCCCCTCGCGGGCGCGTGGATCGAAACCATGCCTGCGCGCAGTGGATCGGGGCGCCGGCGTGGTCGCGCCCCTCGCGGGCGCGTGGATCGAAACCGGCGCTGCTTATCTCCAGTGTTATGCCGCACGGGGTCGCGCCCCTCGCGGGCGCGTGGATCGAAACGGCTTGCATGGCCATCCGCGCATGCTCGCCGAGTTCGTCGCGCCCCTCGCGGGCGCGTGGATCGAAACTTAAATTACTGTTGACATCCTGAAAAGCATCATATACGTCGCGCCCCTCGCGGGCGCGTGGATCGAAACACATCTTTGAGGATGTCGGCCAACTTCTCCTGTTGTCGCGCCCCTCGCGGGCGCGTGGATCGAAACCCCCGGCGCATCACGCACAATCACGCCGCGTCATGTCGCGCCCCTCGCGGGCGCGTGGATCGAAACCAGATCCGGTCAGGCGCGTGTATGCGTTCGCGGTCCCGTCGCGCCCCTCGCGGGCGCGTGGATCGAAACATGCGGATATGCAGCGCCAGCTATTAGCCCTATGTCGCGCCCCTCGCGGGCGCGTGGATCGAAACGCATCCCCTGTGCGTGTTACCGCGCGACAAATTGGTCGCGCCCCTCGCGGGCGCGTGGATCGAAACATTGTAGTGCGCTGCTGGATGTCAAAAAGCGCCAAGTCGCGCCCCTCGCGGGCGCGTGGATCGAAACATTATCGACTGGCGGACTGGCTCTAAGCAAACGTAGGTCGCGCCCCTCGCGGGCGCGTGGATCGAAACAGTATCCTGTCGGTCCTGCTGCTGAGTTTGCTGGCGTCGCGCCCCTCGCGGGCGCGTGGATCGAAACACCTCAATCAGAAATGGAGAACCCAACATGAGCGTCGCGCCCCTCGCGGGCGCGTGGATCGAAACTGGAATTCTTCCGGCATCTTTGCAAGATTCGTGCGAGTCGCGCCCCTCGCGGGCGCGTGGATCGAAACGGCTACGAAGAAGACGAGTTTTTACAAAAGCAATACGTCGCGCCCCTCGCGGGCGCGTGGATCGAAACTCGGCGTTGGGCTCCTGCGGGCGGAACGCGTAGGTCGCGCCCCTCGCGGGCGCGTGGATCGAAACTTGGCGGCGCTACCGTCGCCAGCGGCTGCCGCCTCGGTCGCGCCCCTCGCGGGCGCGTGGATCGAAACCGACTGCGCACGGCGCGAACTGCGCGGCATAACCGGTCGCGCCCCTCGCGGGCGCGTGGATCGAAACGCGCAGCGGGCGCGCTGCCACCCAACGCGCTTTGTCGCGCCCCTCGCGGGCGCGTGGATCGAAACATACGTGATTCCTCGATCAGTCAAATAGGGCCGCGGGTCGCGCCCCTCGCGGGCGCGTGGATCGAAACATCGTTTTCATGTCGCTTGTCTCCCGACAGTGACGTCGCGCCCCTCGCGGGCGCGTGGATCGAAACAAGATCGGGGACGGCGGCTCGCCGGAGGCATTCGGTCGCGCCCCTCGCGGGCGCGTGGATCGAAACTCAGTCACCGAGAGCAGCCGATTGCGGTATTTCGTCGCGCCCCTCGCGGGCGCGTGGATCGAAACGCGGCCGTCGTGTTTGCGTACGTGTTCGCGTGGGTCGCGCCCCTCGCGGGCGCGTGGATCGAAACGTGCGCGATGGTGTGCAGCGCTGGGCCGACACCGGCGTCGCGCCCCTCGCGGGCGCGTGGATCGAAACTGATCTCGCGCAGCACGAAATCGACGGATGCGATGTCGCGCCCCTCGCGGGCGCGTGGATCGAAACGTCGTCGTGTGGGCGGCGGCTTCGTTCAGGAGTTCGTCGCGCCCCTCGCGGGCGCGTGGATCGAAACCTCAAGGTAGTCGGCACCCCGCGGCGTCGGCACGCGGTCGCGCCCCTCGCGGGCGCGTGGATCGAAACGAGAGCCTGTGCGTGGAAACTGACTTCGGCGAGATCGTCGCGCCCCTCGCGGGCGCGTGGATCGAAACTCGCGCAGATGCTCGAACCACGCGTCCACTGCCCACGTCGCGCCCCTCGCGGGCGCGTGGATGAACCGGCGGGGGCGGCCTATGAATCGGACCGCGAATCGTGCTCCCCGCGGACGCGGGGATGAACCGCCAGAGATCGCAAAGCATTCCGACCTGTTCGAGTGCTCCCCGCGGACGCGGGGATGAACCGCTGACGCTGTCGGATGTCGACAGGCACTGGTGGTGCTCCCCGCGGACGCGGGGATGAACCGCAAGGTCACCATCCACGCCGTTGCAAACAGCCGTGCTCCCCGCGGACGCGGGGATGAACCGGTCCGCTTGCGCCGCCGGAAGGAGGCCGTCGCGTGCTCCCCGCGGACGCGGGGATGAACCGACCACGCGCGCTGCTTGATGTTGTCGCCGATCGTGCTCCCCGCGGACGCGGGGATGAACCGTAGACGAGGACGACGAGGACGACGAAGAAGAAGTGCTCCCCGCGGACGCGGGGATGAACCGGCGGTGACGCAGGGCGCGGCGCTTGACGACGGGTGCTCCCCGCGGACGCGGGGATGAACCGTACTCCGTAGGCGCCGACGGACCCGGCCTCTCCGTGCTCCCCGCGGACGCGGGGATGAACCGATTGGGAGGCACATCAGACATTGGCGCCCAACGTGCTCCCCGCGGACGCGGGGATGAACCGCACGCCAGCGCCACAACGACGTAGGCTCTTTCGTGCTCCCCGCGGACGCGGGGATGAACCGCTCTCGCCCGTGCCGAGGAAGCGCACGTTGCGGTGCTCCCCGCGGACGCGGGGATGAACCGAATCAGTGACCTGACGCTTCGTCAGATGATGGGTGCTCCCCGCGGACGCGGGGATGAACCGATCGGCGCACTGCCCTGCGTGATGGCGCCAGCGTGCTCCCCGCGGACGCGGGGATGAACCGTCCACCAGCTACGCGCGCAAGACCGGCAAGAGGTGCTCCCCGCGGACGCGGGGATGAACCGTTGCAGCGCCCGAACAAGGTGCGCGGCATCGTGTGCTCCCCGCGGACGCGGGGATGAACCAGCCCACCACGATCGATCAACGCAGATGCGTTCGTGCTCCCCGCGGACGCGGGGATGAACCGCCCTGAACCTCGATTCCATTTCACGCTCAAGGGTGCTCCCCGCGGACGCGGGGATGAACCGTCTCCCGAGCTGCCGAGTCCGGTCGGCTTGTTGTGCTCCCCGCGGACGCGGGGATGAACCGGCGATGCGCGCGAGATCGCGCTGGGTCTCGAGGTGCTCCCCGCGGACGCGGGGATGAACCGGCCGCACGACCGTGTACGAGGCCATCAAGAACGTGCTCCCCGCGGACGCGGGGATGAACCGATCACGGAGTGCATGCGATGAGCAGTGTCGGGGTGCTCCCCGCGGACGCGGGGATGAACCGTCAACAGGAAGTTACTTTGTTAGTTTGTAAATGTGCTCCCCGCGGACGCGGGGATGAACCGTCGGCTGTCTCGTCTGAGTATGCTGATGGCCTGTGCTCCCCGCGGACGCGGGGATGAACCGGCACGAACGCATCGGACGGCACTGCACTGTCCGTGCTCCCCGCGGACGCGGGGATGAACCGGCTGCTGCAGCCGTTGCCGCTGCGGTTCCGGCGTGCTCCCCGCGGACGCGGGGATGAACCGCCGCCAGACAGGAGGCGATGCGCGAGGCATTCGTGCTCCCCGCGGACGCGGGGATGAACCGCGTGGTTGCCTACTCGGCGGGCCAGCCGGCGGCGTGCTCCCCGCGGACGCGGGGATGAACCGAACTCGCCCGCGTGCTGGCCTTCCATGAGAATGTGCTCCCCGCGGACGCGGGGATGAACCGGTGGCTCAGGACTTGTTCGGTCGTTCGGGCGCGTGCTCCCCGCGGACGCGGGGATGAACCGCTGCAGCATCGACTTCTGGTTCAACTCAACGCCGTGCTCCCCGCGGACGCGGGGATGAACCGATCACGGAGTGCATGCGATGAGCAGTGTCGGGGTGCTCCCCGCGGACGCGGGGATGAACCGCTCACCATCGACAAGCTTCGCGCTATCTCGACGTGCTCCCCGCGGA
The DNA here is from genome assembly GCA_028698335.1 of Nevskiales bacterium. Classification (GTDB taxonomy): domain Bacteria; phylum Pseudomonadota; class Gammaproteobacteria; order Nevskiales; family Nevskiaceae; genus Solimonas. Next base: position 261,505 of record JAQVDP010000003.1, read on the forward strand.
CGCGGGGATGAACCGGCCATCAAGACGTATCGCGGCGAGAAGTCGCCGTGCTCCCCGCGGACGCGGGGATGAACCGATGCGCGCACGATCGAATATTCCGGGCTCTGAGTGCTCCCCGCGGACGCGGGGATGAACCGTCGAGGTATCGAACCGCCTGGTCAATTCCGGAGTGCTCCCCGCGGACGCGGGGATGAACCGTCCGCTCATGAGTTGCTCCTGTGATACTCGTTGTGTTCCCCGCAGACGCGGGGATGAACCGGCAGTGACGGATATTTCGCCGGATGTGAAGTATGTCGGAGACGTGACTCAGCCGGACGAAGCGCGGGAGAGCGGGGCAGCGAAGCGGCTCCTCTTCCGCACCGCCAAGGGCAAGGAATTCTACGTCTACGAATCCGACGACGGTCGGGTCTGGATCGATGTCAGTCGCCTTGCAGAGGGAGAGCGCGGTTCGGCCATCTATGCCGCCGTTGCCGACTATGCCTACAACACCGGGCAGAAGTTTGTCGGCGATCCCGCCGGGGTATCGGATGTGGCGGTGATCCGCCGCACCTACAACATGCTGTCGTCAGCCTTGCGGCATGGTACGACCAGCCATCTCGACGCATCGCCGGAGCAGCTCAAGGGCATTCCGTCAAAAGGCATTCCACCGCTGAAATGGCAGGGCAACGACGTTGCCAAGGTCCAGGCTTTGCTGGATACTCTCAACGGCTATGCAGAGCGAAATGTCCCGGGCTTCGACCAGATCCGCTTCGACTTCGGAAAACGGCAATTCGTCGATGCCGGCGGAGCGCCTGTTGACTTCGGAGCACTTCGACCGGATGGCCGCGGAACTGCGCAGCGGGCCGCTGACGGACGCTCAGTGGCAGCAGGAACAGGAGCGGCGCCGCCAGGGAGCCAAACGCTTAGAGCAAGCGCTTTCATCGCATCCCTTCTACGCAGCGCGAGCAGCCAAAGACCCGGAATACTGGAACAAGTTCTACGCAAGCCAGGTCAACTGGTAGACGGAACAGGAACGCTGTTCAGACTCGCAGATCAAGCCCCGCCTGATGGCGGGGTTTCTCGTTCTGAGTCTGAATTCACTGCCGAGAATCGCCGCCTCAGAGAACAAGACAAGACGGCGTGGAACAGCGCCAAGAAGTTCTGGCAGCGCAACTTCATGCCGGGTGGATTGCTGCCCAAGGACGTGTTTGACGAGAAGATCCAGCGCGACAACGAGCTGGCGGTGGCCGAGTTCGACACTTCGCATCTGGTCGGATCCCTGGAGCGTGTCGTCCGCGAGGAATACGGGAAGCGCTTCGAGTCGTTGCCGGAGGAGGACGTCCAGAAGATCGCGCGCGCGCTGAGCGGCCGCGTCGATTCTGGAATCCCGGAGCGCACGCGGACGGCGATCGTGGCGATGCGCCAGTACATCGACCGGCTGTCGGCCGAATATGTGTCCGTCCTCGAAAAGCAGGCTGCTGATCTGGAGGCGGCCGGCGACCCGGAGTCGAACGCGAAGGCCGACATCATCAAGACGATCCGCGGCAACGTCGGGCAGTACGTTCATCGAAGCTACCGGGCATTCGACGATCCGAAGTGGTTCTCGAAGATTCCGGACGCGACGATCAACGCGGCGCGCCGGTATCTTCGTGAGCAGGCCGCGGCGCGTGGCGACGTGCTCCCCCGCGGTCGCGCGGGGATGAACCGCAGGTTTCCGTCGACATCACGCGGTCAATGATGTGTTCCCCTCGAACGCGCCGGTCCGCAGGGGGCCGGCAACGGTGCTCGTTTGCCAGATGAAGAAGGCCTTGAGCCGCCTACGACTATCCCACGCTCACTTGTGGGGCAAGTGGTTCAGGCGACTCAAAGCCCGCAACAAGGTAGCACGTTCGATGACGCGCCTCCTGCCGTGAGCCGCGCCGTTGGGACGTGCCACGACGGCCGGGGGTTGGTAAATCCAACCCAATCATGGGTTTTGACGTGCCGGTGTCATTCGGTCGTGTTGTGATGGCGGGCTGTTCTGTTCGGAGCGTTCGCCATGGCACCGCCGTTGAATCGACGTGACTTCATCCGCCAGACCGGCATGATCGGCGCCGGGGTGGCAACCGGCTTGCTGGCCGCCTGTGACGGCGGCGGCGACGATCCCGCCGGTGCGGTGCAGGCGCGCAGCCTGCCGGCGCCGGAGGAGTCGGGGATCGACCATATCGTCGTGGTGATGATGGAGAACCGGTCGTTCGATCACATGCTCGGCTGGGTGCCGGGGGCGGACGGGCGCCAGGCCGGGCTGCGGTATCCGGATGCCGACGGGGTGGTGCAGGCGACCCATCGGCTGAATCCGGATTACCAGGGCTGCGGTCTGGAGGACCCGCCGCACGGGTACGACCACGGCCATGCGATCCTCAACGGCGGCAGGATGGATCAGTTCCTGCGCGATACGCCGGTCGGCGATGTGTTTCCGATCGGGTACTACACGGCGGAGGATCTGCCGTTCTACAAGGGCTGCGCCGAGCACTGGACGGTCTGCGACCGCTATCACAGCGGGATGCTGGCGTCGACGCAGTCCAACCGCATGTACATGCACAGCGGACAGTCCGACCGCACCAACAACGGCAGCGGTGCGCTGGATCCGATTCCGAAGATCTCGACCCTGCCGACGATCTGGGACGACGCGCGCGCGGCTGGGCTGCGCGTGGGCTACTACTACAACAACCTGCCGTACACCGCGATCTGGGGGGCGAAGTACCTGGGCTTCTCGCGGCCGTATGCGAGCTTTGCGCTGGAGGCGGCGGCGGGGCTGTTGCCGAACATCACGTACATCGATCCGTTCTTCTATCAGGACGGGCTCGACCATCTGTGCAACGACGATCACCCGCATGCGGATGTGCGCAACGGACAGGCCTTCCTCAACGGCATCTACGACACCCTGCGCAATGCACCGACCTGGGAGCGCACGCTGCTGGTGATCAACTACGACGAGTGGGGCGGGTTCTTCGACCATGTTGAGCCGCCGGTGCTGCCGGTGTCGGAGGACGAGGCGGCGCTGGGCAACGACGGGCGGCTCGGCATCCGCACGCCCTGCGTGCTGATCGGGCCGCGGGTGCGCCGGGCGCATGTCGCCAAGATGCTGATGGAGCCGAACTCGATCCTCAAGTTCATGGAATGGCGCTGGGGCCTGCCGCCGCTGGGTGTGCGCGCCGCCGTCACCAACAATCTGGCCTACGCACTGGATTTCGATGCGCCGCCGCGCACCGATGCGCCGGCGTTCGAGGTGCCGAGCAACGCCGGGCAGTCGCAGGTCTGCGCCTTTGCCGGCAAGTCGGGCCCGATGACCGGCAGCATGGCGGCGCACGCCCGCGAGATCGAAGGCCTGCAGCGCATGGCGCGCAGCTACGGCTTCGTCTGCTGATCGGGGCCGGGTGCCGGCGCTGTTGCCGGCGCTGTCCGGGGTGCATAAGAAAACGGCGGGGAGCAGTTGCTCCCCGCCGTTTTGCGTTGCGCCGATGACGCGGTCTACTGCTCGGAGACGGGCTGCGCCGCCGCGGCGCGACGCTGGTCGGCCGAGGTCAGCGTGAAGTCGCCCTTGAGCGCGTCGGCCATCGCCTTGTCGAAGTCGGCCTGGGTCATGTCTTTCAGGGTCAGGCCGTTGCCGGTGCAGGACTCGTAGTCGTAGGTGTCGTCGGTCGGCAGCACGTCGTTGATCCAGGAGGCGACCAGATTGATCACTTCGCCCTGGGCGACGGTGCGGGCGATCGGCGGCATGCGCACGCCGGCTTCGGTGGAGGCGAGGCGGTAGGGCAGGATCGAGCCGTCGGCATCGCCGGGGATGATGTCGTAGCGGCGACCGCCCGAGCCCTTGCCGGCCGCGACCGGGCGCTTGCAGATGCCGTAGTGCGCGTCGATCTTGCGGTAGCTGTCGAGGAACAGGCCGGAGTTGGAGCCGGCGCCCGCCGGGTTGTGGCAGTGCATGCAGTTGACCTCGAAGAAGGCGCGCACGCGGTGCTGGATGTCGGCGTCGGAGTTGGGCGTGTCGCCGCCATCACCCGGCACGTTCCAGCGCGGCAGGCGCTCGACGTCGTCGAAGTTCGCCGGCAGGCCTTCGAGCAGGCCCAGCGCCTTGAGGTGGATCAGCTGGTTGACGACGCCTTCGTCGCCGTAGTCGAAGTCCTTGTTGAGGTTGCGGGCCTTGGGGCCGATCGGCGCGGTGCCGGGCTCCTGGTTGTCGCCGGCGTGGCAGTACAGGCAGTGCAGCGCGGCCGGAACCTCGTACTTGCCGACGGTGCCGGCGTAGTGCGCGTCGACGTCCGGATCGTGGTCGCTGTAGTCGTAGTCGATCGACAGCTTCTTGCCCTCGATCTGCAGCGCGGCGTAGCGCTTGCCGTGCTCGTCGGTCTGCCACAGGTAGGGCAGGCCCATCCAGACGACGTCGTCGCCGTTCCGCCGCTTGATCAGCAGACGGGTCTCGACCATGGTCTCGACGCCGTCCTTCTCGTAGCTGAAGGTCTTGGCGATGATCGTGCCGACGGGGAAGTCCAGCGTCGCCGTCACGCCGTCGTTGTGGTCCTGGTAGGTGGCGTGGCTGCCCGGCGGGATGAAGATGAAGCGGTGCTTGCTGGCGTAGTCGGTGAACAGCGGCGTGTTCAGGTCGTACTTGACGCCGCCGACCGCGCCGCCGGTCGGGTCGCTCGGATCCTCGAACAGGCCGTACTGCGCCAGCATCGGGCAGTTGTATTCGGCGGCCGCGGCGAAGTTGACCTTGCCGCCGGCGCCACCGGTGCAGGCCTTGCTGATCTGCGCCTCGGTCGGACGGGCGCCGGCGCTGTTCAGGTCCGGCACGTAGGGCAGCTTGAGCGGCCGCACCTGGACGGCGGCGAGGCTGCCGCGATGCGGCGCGAGGTTGGTGCTGGCGGGATTGAGCAGCTCCAGCAGCAGGTCGGGCAGGGCGCTGGTGGTGATCTTCGCGTTGAGGAAGTCGGTGGCCAGCAGGGTCGAGGCCATGGTGTTCTCGAAGCTGTTGTCCTCGCCGATGAACAGGCCCAGCTCCGGTTTGCGGTCGCCGTTTTCGTCGAACTTCCAGGCGTTGTACTTGCACTCCGGTTCGGGGTCATTGCGCTGGTAGTTGGGACGGCCGAGTTCGTTGCTGCGCGCCTCGTAGCGGTCGGCCTCACCGTGCTCGGTGGCGTTGGGCTGGTTCAGTGCGATGCCGTCGTCGTCGACCGGATAGGGGGCGCAGCCGTTGTATTCGTCGACGGCGCCGTCCCAGATGATGTGCGCGCCGCGGCCGAGATTCTTCAGGCGCAGCAGCAGCGGCAGCAGGGTGGCTTCGCCGCGATCGAGATCGGGCTCGGCCATGTTCATCGAGTTGTCGCGGAAACGGTTGCCGTGGATGTTGATGCCCTCGGGGTAGAAGTCGTACTTCAGGTCGGGTTCGCCGGGATCGGCCAGGCCGTAGTTGACGACGGCGATGCCGAGGGTGTCGTGCTCGTAGATGTCGTTGTCGTAGATCTCGAGGTTGTCGGTCGACAGGATCAGCATGCCGGTGCCGCGCGGGACGATGCCGACGATGTTGCCGATCGGCGCGAAGTTGTCCATGTTGTTCTGGAACGCCTTGTTGCGGCGGATGATGTTCTTCTCGCCGTACTGCGACAGGCCCGGCAGGTCGAACACCAGGAAGCCGCCGACGTTGTTGGTGGCGACGTTGTCCTCGAACACGGCGCGATAGGTGTTCTCGAACTCGAAGCCGGCGACGTTGTACTCGGCGCGGGTGCGGCGCACGATCACGTCGCTGCTCTGGCCGACGTAGATGCCGGCGTCGGACGCGCCCCAGGATTCCGAATCCTCAATCAGGATGTGGCGGCTCTCCACCGGATACAGGCCGTAGGCGCCGTGATGCGCGCAGGCGTCATCGGCCTCCGGATCGGTCGAGCAGGTCGCGTAGTCGGACCACAGCGCGCGCACCGCGCGGAAGGTCACGTACTTGGAGCGGTAGACGCGGATCGCGTTGCCCGGCGTGTCCTGCACGGTGAAGCCTTCCATGACGATGCCGTCGGCGTGGCTGATGTTCAGGCCTTCGGAGCTGTCGCTGCTGGTGAACGACAGGAAGGTCTTGTCGATGCCGGCGCCCTTGATCGTGATGCCGTTCTTGCTGTTGACGATCAGGCCGGTGCCGAGATCGAAGTGCCCTTCGCAGAACTCGATGGTGTCGCCTTCGCGCGCGTCGAAGAACGCGATCAGCGCTTCGGCCGTGGCGTTCTCGCCGGGGCAGATCAGATAGGTCTTGGCCTGCGGTGCGGCGGTCGAGCCGTCGCCCTCGACACTGGTGGAGCTGCCGCAGCCGGCGAGCCAGATGCAGGACAGCAGGGCGCTGAGCGCCCATCGATAGCTTCGTGTCCGGGAATGCTGCTTGAACATGTCACAACCTCTGGTGTTGATGCGGGCCGAGCCGCGATGCATGGGAAATCGGTACGGGAACATGCCGGGTTCAGTCGGCCTGGCGGCGCTCGTAGGCGCGTTGCCACAGCTGCAGATAGGCCTCGGCCGAGCGGAACAGGTACTTCATCGCCTTGTCGCCGCCGGGCTGCTGCTGGATGTCGGCGAAGAAATCCGCATACAGGCCGTACTGGGCGACGCCGTCGACGTTGAGGTCGAAGACGCGTTCGCCGCTGAGCTGGCGGTCGAAGGTGACCTTGCCGTCGTAGGACTTGAACGGGTACTTGAGCGGATGCTCGGCGGCGTCGGCGCGGACGCCCGGCTGCAGCGCCATGCCGTTGATGTCCGAGCCGAAGCCGACGCCGAAGTAGGACTCGTGGTTCTGGTCCTCGAATGCGATCTCGTGGAGCAGGGCCTCGGTCATCTCGACCGCGCTCCAGTCGCGCGGCAGCGGCGAGATCATGGCCCCGGCGCTGTGCATCAGCTGGCGCATGTTCTCGGTGTATTCGCCGCCGGCGCGCGAATGGCTGGAGATCATCGGATAGTTGTCGTTGGCGCGGGCCATCTCGATGACCTTGTAGCGGGCGCGATGCGCGAGGTGATCGGTCTCGAGAATGAAGCCCTGCTTCATCATGCCCTCGATCACGTATTCGCCGAGTCCGGTCAGGCCGCGCGAGTTGCAGTGCGGTGCCGGCGGGTAGGTCGGCAGCGCGAAGCCCAGGGTCTGGTTGATCATCAGCGACAGGACGTTGTCGCCGGGGACCGCGGGGATGCCGACCAGATTGGCGCCGTTGCCTTCCTCGGGGCAGGTCTCGGCATGGAAGTACTCGCCGGTTTCGACCTTGTTGCCGAGGTTCAGGAACACCTCCGACGCGGCGAACAGGCCGGAGCCGGCGAAGGCGTTGTCGAAGTCGTGGGTCGGGAAGAAGCTGCGGATGCCGAGCTGCCAGACCTCGTCGAGGCCGGCGTCGATGTCCGCCTGCGTGCATTCGGCCTGGCCCAGGAACAGGCCGCAGTTGAACATCTTCGAGACCTCGACCGCGAGCACCACGGCGAGCTTGCCGTCCTCGATCACCGCGCGGGCTTCGTCCGGCGAGGTGACGATGCGGAACCAGCCCTTGCCGGGGCCGCCCTCCTGCGCGTCGATGTAGTCCTGCAGCCGGTACATGCTCTGGCGCTGCAGGCGGACCGAGTCCATCTCCTTGCATTCGCGGTCGCGGATCGGCCAGATCTCGCACAGCAGCTCGTTCTGCACGAGGTGGTTGACCATCAGGCGCACGCCGGCCATCCACGCGCGCTTCATCCACATGTAATAGGTCTGGTGGTGCAGGTAGGAATGGTGGTGCGGCCAGTCCCTGAACGTGGGCCAGCCCTTGGTGGCGTGGCCGGTCAGGCCGCCGAGCGCGATCTCGACCAGGCCGGTGGTGCCGTAGGGGCCGTGTTCGACCGCGCAGTTGTCGAGCGCATGCTCGACGCCGAAGCGGTGGAAGGGTTCGCCATAGTTGACGCGGCCGCCGAGGAATTCGTACGCCGAGATATGGATGTGGGTGTCGGCGATGCCGAAGACGGTGCCGTCGGGGTTGGTGCCCTTGAAGGTCTCGCCGCTGGCGCTGACGCCGATCTCCGGGAACTCGGCGCAGCCCTGCGTCGCGACCAGCCGGAACTGCTCCAGGCCGTCCGCGTTGCCGTGCAGTGGCGCCAGGCTCAGGCCGTCCGAGGTCGGCTCGGCGACGAGGTTCAGCCCCATGCTGGTCGAGGTCAGCGTGAACTGCTCCGGCGCGGGCTCGGACAGGGCCCATTCGGCGTTGTCCCAGGCGAAGCCCATCGGCTGGATCACCGCGGTGGGGCCGCTGAACGTGGCCACGGCGTGGCCGAGGTTGCTGACCAGATCGCCGAGGCCGTTGACGATGTCGCCGAGCGGATCGAGCGTGTCGACCAGGCCCAGGGTGTCGCCGACGCCGTAGACCAGATTGCCGGCTTCGTCGACCAGCAGGCCGACGCCGTCGGTCAGCAGGGCCAGGCCGTCGCGGATGCTGAGGAACTCGGCGTCGGCGTCGTAGAGCAGGTAGGTGCCCAGGCCGCTGGCGCGCATCCGGAACGGCATCGCCGCCTCGCTGCGGTCCGCGGCGAGGCGGTAGCTGCCGTCGTCGGCCTTGAGCACGAAGCGCCCCGTCGCCGGGGACTGCAGCGCGTAGCAGCCGCTGGCGATCGAGTAGATCGTCTTGGTTTGCGGCGGCGGCGTCGCGGGTGAGGCTGCGTCGCCGGGGGGCTGGCTGCCGCCGCATGCGCAAAGCGCCAGTCCGATGCATGCCATGGTGGCTTGCAGGCGGAACCTGAACGGCTTGGCGGATGTCCATCGATGGATCGGAGCGTCGGTTGGTGTCATTGGAACGGTCTGGACTGAAAGTGACTGACGGGCCGGCCGTCCCGGGTGGCGGTGAGCCGCACGGGGGTGCGTCGGTCGGCCTGAAGCTGCATTACAGATGTCATCAACGCGTGTGAGACTCGAAAGCTGGGGCGCTGCGGGTGCGGAACCCCGGCCGTGGCGTACGCGTCACCCCTGCGGGCGGCTGCAAGCCGCCCGGATCAGTCCCGTCGAACGGGATGCGGGTGGGGTGTTCCTGGTCGGGGAGACGCGATCCCGGTCAGCCGGGACTTCCGGTGCGTGCTTGGCCCGGACGGCAAGGCTTGAAGGCCCGGCGAATGTCGGTGTGGTTCAGCGGTCTGAGCATGTCGTGTTCCCCGAAAATCCCTGAGTGCGGTCTGTGCCGTTGCTGGTGCTCGATCGGTTCGCGATGGCGGCCTGCGCCGCGGTCGGTCGAAGCCGAAGGCGTGCTTGGTTCAGCAATTACTATTCCCATACCGCCGGTATGTCACCGCTCTGAGCCAAATCTCCTACCGCCATTGCCGGTTTTCTGACAGCACCCCCAAGGCGTCGTCTGATGCCCTGCAGGTAAACCTCGATGGGTGGCGGTTGCGGTGTCAGCTGCGGGTTCGCGGCGCATCGGGATCGGCCGCGGAGGTGCGCCGCGATGGGGCGGGAGGGCGGATTCGACTTGCATTCCCGGGGGCAGTCGCCACAATTCGCGCACTGGTTAGCGGGAGTTTTCATGAAACAGGTTTCTTTGGCGCGCTTTCTGATCGAGGCGCAGCGTGCGGATCAGATCAACCCGGATCTGCGTCTGCTGATCGAAGTCGTCGCCCGGGCGTGCAAGGCGATTTCGCATGCGGTCAGCAAGGGCGCGCTGGGTGGCGTGCTGGGCGATGCCGGGACCGGCAACATCCAGGGCGAGGCGCAGAAGAAGCTCGACGTGCTGTCGAACGAGATTCTGATCGAGGCCAATGAATGGGGCGGCCATCTGGCCGGGTGCGCATCGGAGGAGGAGGAGCATCCGGTGCCGATCCCGAACGCCTTCCCCAAGGGCAACTACCTGCTCCTGTTCGACCCGCTCGACGGCTCCAGCAACATCGACGTCAACATCAGCGTCGGCACGATCTTCTCGGTGCTGCGCTGTCCGGAAGGTGTCACCGAGCCGACCGCGGAGCACTATCTGCAGCCGGGCACCGAACAGGTCGCGGCCGGATACACCGTCTACGGTCCGAGCACGATGATGGTGCTGACCGTCGGCCACGGCACCCATGCATTCACGCTGGATCGCGAGCTGGGCAGCTTCCTGCTCACCGAACGCAACATGCGGATTCCGGAGGACACCAAGGAATTCGCGATCAACATGTCGAACATGCGCCATTGGGAAGACCCGATGCGCCAGTACATCGACGAGTTGCTCGCCGGCAAGACCGGCCCGCGCGGCAAGGACTTCAACATGCGCTGGGTCGCGTCGATGGTGGCGGATGTCCACCGCATCCTGTCGCGCGGCGGGATCTTCATCTACCCGCGTGACATGAAGGACCCGTCCAAGCCCGGCAAGCTGCGCCTGATGTACGAGGCCAATCCGATGAGCTTCATCGTCGAGCAGGCCGGCGGCGCGTCGACCACCGGCCTGCAGCGCATCATGGAGGTGCAGCCGACCGAGCTGCATCAGCGTGTGCCGGTGTTCCTGGGGTCGAAGAACGAGGTGCAGAGGGCGACCGAGTATCACCTCGCGGTACAGGGCAAGGCCTGAACGCCGCGGCGCCGATATGACAAAGGGCCGGACGCCAGCAAGGCGTCCGGCCCTTTTTGTGTCAGTGTCCGCAAAAGGGCGCGGCGCGTCAGCCGAGACTGCCCTTGTCGGGATCCTCCGCCTTGTAGGGGCAGGTGCTCCAGCCGAACAGGGCGTAGGGCGGGCAGAAGCGGAAGGTGCCGGTCAGCAGCGGCACGATGCCGATCCAGGCCCAGACCGGGCCGCCGAGCAGGGCCCATACGATCAGCGCGATGCCCAGGGTGATGCGCAGGATGCGGTCGATACCACCAACGTTGGCTTTCATGCGTGCGACTCCTCAGACGGATGGTCGATCCGCACTTTAGCGCGTTCCGGAGGCTTTTAGGGCCTGTTCACGCTATGGCGATCGCCCATAGCGTGAACAGACCCTAGTGACGCGGATCGAACTTGAAGTGTTCCGCCATCTGCTCGTAGAACTTGCGGTCCTCGTCGCTCTGGGCCGGCGGCGTCACGATCTGCAGCGTCACGTACTGGTCGCCGTGGTCGTGCCCGGGCAGACCGCGGCCCTTCAGGCGCATCTTGCGCCCGCTCTGCGACCCGGCGGGGATGTTGAGTTCCACCGTTCCGCCCAGCGTCGGCACCGGCACGCGGCCGCCGAGCGCGGCCTCCCACGGCGCGACCTTGAGCGTGTGGTAGATGTCGCGGCCTTCGGCCTCGAACCTGGCGTGCCGCGCGAAGTCGACTTCGAGCAGCAGGTCGCCGCCCCGTGAACCCTGCTGGGCGAGGCGGATGGTCTTGCCGGCGGTGATGCCTTTCGGAATCTTGACCTGGAGGGTCTTGCCGCCGACGCTGATCTGCTTCTGCGCGCCGTGGAAGGAATCTTCCAGATCGATCGTCAGTCGTGCGCGGGTATCCGGCGGCGCTTCGGCGCCCATGCCGCCGAAACCGCCGAAACCGGGACCGCCGCCACCGAAGCTGGCCCCGCCGAAGCCGGCGCCGCCCATGCCGGCACCGCCGAACAGTTGCGAGAAGAAATCCGAGAAGCCACCGGCATCACCGGCGCGACCGCGGCCACGGCTGAAGCCGCCGCCGAAGCCGTCGCCCCAGCCGGGCGGCGGCTGGAAATTCTGACCGGCCTTCCAGTTGGCGCCCAGCGCGTCGTAGGCCTTGCGCTTCTCCGGGTCGCTGAGGACCTCGTTGGCCTCGTTGACCTCCTTGAACTTGTTTTCGGCGTTCTTGGATTTGTTGCGGTCGGGGTGGTATTCACGCGCCAGCTTGCGGTAGGCGCGCTTGATCTCGTCCGGGCTGGCCGAACGGGAGACACCGAGAATCTTGTAGTAGTCCTTGTACTGCATGGGCGCAACATACCGTCATGGCGGAGGGCAATCCGTGACTCTAAACGAAGCGGGGCGCTGACGCGCCCCGTTCATGCCTGTCGATCAGTGTGTGATCGCGATCTTGCGGGGCTGTGCCTGCGGTCGCTTGGGGATCACGATCTGCAGCACGCCGTGTTTGCCGGTTGCGCTGACCGCGTCGGAGTCGACCGTGTCCGGCAGCACGAAGCGGCGCAGGAACTTGCCGCTGGGGCGCTCGCTGCGCGAACGCTCCGCCGCCGGGCCTTCCTGGCGGGCGCCTTCGCGGGTGCCGGCCAGCGTCAGTACGCCCTTGTCGAGGGTGATCTCGATGCTCGACGGGTCGACGCCGGGGACGTCGGCGAACAGTTCGAAGCGGTCGCTGTATTCATGGATGTCGACGTTCGGGACCCACTCGGCGGTCGCGCCGCTGGAGGCGTCGGCGCTGCGGTCGAACAGGCGGTTGACCTCGTTGATCAGCTCGCGGTGCAGGGCCCACGGCTCGTGACGAATGATGTTCATGGTGACCTCCTGGAGTGTTCGTGACATGCCCGATATGTGTGGGCCTGTCCGACATTTTCAAGAGGGGCCGGTGGCCTGGCGGATCAGCTGCGGATCAAGGGCGGCGGTGCCACGCGCAGGACTTCGGCGGGCGTGGTCAGCCCGTCGGCGACCTTCTGCGCACCGCACAGGCGCAGCGGCAGCATGCCGTCGCGGATCGCGGTTTCGCGCAGGCGGGCGATGTCGGTATCGGCGTGGACCAGTGCCTTGACCGGGGCGGTCGCGGCCATGATCTCGTAGATACCGCAGCGGCCGAGAAAGCCGGTTTCGCGGCACTCCAGACACCCGACCGCCGCGAACACCTGGCGCGGCGGCGCGACGGACCAGCCGCCGGTCAGTTCCTTCCACAGCGCCGGGTCCATCGGATGCGGCTGCTTGCAGTGGGGGCACAGCGTCCGGACCAGTCGCTGGGCGACGACGCCGAGCAGCGTGCCCTTGATCAGGTAGGCGGGCACGCCGAGGTCGAGCAGGCGGGTGATGGCCGAAGGGGCGTCGTTGGTATGCAGGGTCGACAGCACCAGATGCCCGGTCAGCGCTGCCTGGATCGCGACCTCGGCGGTTTCCAGATCGCGGATCTCGCCGACCATGATGATGTCCGGGTCCTGGCGCATCAGCGCGCGGACGCCGGCGGCGAAGCTGAGGTCGATGCCGTGATGGACCTGCATCTGGTTGAACGCCGGCTCGACCAGTTCGATCGGGTCCTCGATCGTGCAGACGTTGACCTCGGGCGTGGCCAGCTGCTTGAGGGTGGAATACAGCGTGGTGGTCTTGCCCGAACCGGTCGGTCCGGTGACCAGGATGATGCCGTTGCTGTTGCCGACGAGCTGCTTCCAGCGCTCGCTGTCGGCGCGCGAGAAGCCCAGCGCGGCGTAGTCCTTGACCAGGACTTCGGGGTCGAAGATACGCAACACCAGGGTTTCGCCGAACACCGTCGGCAGGCTGGAGACGCGCATCTCGATCTCCTTGCCGTCGGGGGAGCGGGTCTTGATGCGGCCGTCCTGCGGGCGGCGCTTCTCGGCCACGTCCATGCGCGCGAGGATCTTGATCCGGCTCGACACGGCGGCGTAGACGCCGGCGGGCATCTGGTAGACCTCGTGCAGCACGCCGTCGATGCGGAAGCGGACGTGCGCGACGTCGCGCCGCGGCTCGAAGTGGATGTCGCTGGCGCGTTGTTCGAAGGCGTACTGCATCAGCCAGTCGACGATCGCGACGACGTGCTGGTCGTCGGCGCTGAGCGTGTTGCTGCGGCCCAGTTCGGTGAGCTGTTCGAGATTGTGCGGGCCGCCGCGGCTGCTGCGCGCGCGCTCGCGTTCGGCCGACTTGACCGACCTGGCCAGTGCGTAGAACTCGACCAGATAGCGTTCGATGTCGAGCGGATTGGCGACGACGCGGCGGATCTGCTGCGGCACCATGCGGGCCAGGTCCGCCTCCCAGCCGCGGTCGTAGGGATCGGCGACGGCAACGACCAGCTCGCTGGCGCTGACCTTGACCGGCAGGATGCGCGCCCGCGCCGCATAGGGGTACGGCACGATCGCGGTGATCCGGGCGACGTCCAGGTGCAGCGGGTCGATGCGCAGATAGGGCAGTTCGCAGTGCTGCGCCAGCCACTGCGTCAGCTCCTCCAGCGTCAGGGCATGTCCGGCCCGGCGCGCGTCTTCCGGGGCGCGCTCGGCGATGGCGACCAGCGGATGGCGCGTGCCGGCGGCGCCGATCTCGCCGGCGAGGATGCGGGCCTGTTCGGGGTGCAGCAGCCCGTCGGTCGCCAGCCCCTGGAGCGCCGCTTCGAGGGTGAAGGGGCCGCGGGGGACGGACGTCTGTGCAGACTTGCTCATGGGGCTACGTTAGCATTCGCCCGAACCGGGCGTTGGGGAGATGGATGTACGACTACGTGATCGTCGGTGGCGGGTCCGCCGGCTGCGTTCTGGCCAATCGCCTGAGCGCGGACGGTCGTTACCGCGTGTGTCTGCTCGAGGCCGGCCCGGCCGACACCGATCCGATGATCCGCATGCCCGCCGGCGTGATCAGCCAGATGCGCTCGGACCGCCACAACTGGAAGTTCTGGACGGTGCCGCAGGCGGAGATGGGGCAGCGCCGGCTGTACTGGCCGCGCGGTCGCGTCCTCGGCGGCAGTTCGGCGATCAATGCGATGTGCTACGTCCGCGGGCATGCGTCCGACTACGACCACTGGGCGGCCCTCGGCAATCCGGGCTGGAGTTACGACGAGGTGCTGCCGTACTTCCGGCGTCTCGAGCACTTCGAGCCGGGCGCCGACGGCCTCGACGATGCGCAGGCGCGCTATCACGGTCTCGGCGGGCCGCTGCATGCGTCGCGCCTGCGGCATCACAATCCGCTGTCCGAGGTGTTCCTGGAGGCGACGCGCCAGGCCGGCCATCCGGCCAACGACGATTTCAACGGTGCCGAGCAGGCCGGCATGGGCTTCTATCACGTGGCGCAGCAGGGCGGCGAGCGCTGCAGCAACGCCCGCGCGTACCTGCGGCCGGCGGAAGGGCGGCGCAATCTGGACATCATCACCGGGGTGCGGGCGACGCGCGTGCTGTTCGACGCCAGGCGCGCGGTCGGCGTGCGCTACTACGCCGCCGGAACCTATCGCGAGGTCGGTGCGCAGCGCGAGGTGATCCTCGCCGCCGGCGCGATCGGGTCGCCGCAGTTGCTGCTGCTGTCCGGCGTCGGCCCGGCGGAGGAGCTGGCGCGCCATGCGATCACGCCGGTGCAGGTGCTCGAAGGCGTCGGCCGCAACCTGCAGGACCATCTGGATGCCTACGTCAGCATGCGCTCGCGGACGCGGCTGGGCCTGTCGCTGCATCCGCTGTCGCTGCTGCGTTCGCTCAAGGCGCTGGTGCTGTATGTGTTCGGGCGACGCGGCGAGCTGACCAGCAATGTCGCCGAGGCGGGCGGATTTCTGAAGTCGTCGCCGGACGAGCCGGTCCCGGACCTGCAGTTCCACTTCGTGCCGCTGGTGTACGCGTACCACGGCCTGGATCTGCGCCCGCTGCTGCGCCACTACGGGTACACGATCATGGCCTGCGACCTGCGGCCGCATTCGCGCGGCGAGATCCGTCTGCACAACGCCGATCCGCTGGCGCCGCCGGAGATCGATCCGCGTCACTTCGAGGATCCGCGCGACCTCGACAAGCTGGTCACGGCCCTGCGCAAGGCGCGCGAGGTGTTCGCACAGGCGGCGTTCGCGCCGCACAACGCGGAGGAGATGCATCCGGGCGCCGAGGTCCGGAGCGACGATGACCTGCGCCAGTGGCTGCGCGGGCACGCCGAAACGCTCTACCATCCGGTCGGCACCTGCAAGATGGGCTCCGATCCCCTGGCGGTGGTCGACGCGCGTCTGCGCGTGCACGGGCTGGAGGGGCTCCGCGTCGTCGATGCGTCTATCATGCCGACTCTGGTCGGCGGCAATACCAATGTTCCGACGACGATGATCGCGGAGAAGGGTGCCGACATGATTCTCCAGGACGCCGGACATCGGATGTCGACATGAACGGGAAGAGCATGAGAGTTTTCGGGAACATCATCTGGGGCGCAGCGACGCTGGGATTGAGCGCCTGTGGCATGCGGGAGTGGTTCGTGACGTCGGATCCGGTCGAAGTGGTCGAAGTCGCGCGGTCGCAGCTGTGTTCGGCGGAGCAGCCGGAGGCGCGCATCCGCGTGTTCGAGTCGCCGGCGGCGGTGGCCGGCTGGCAGCAGTTGACCGGCATCGATCTGCGCACCGGTCCGCTCGCGCAGGGACACTACGCGCTGATCGAGATGGGCCAGCACCACACCGGCGGATACGGCATCGCCATCAGCCGCGAAGCGCGGATCCGCGACGACGTGCTGCAGATCTACGCCACTTTCTTCTCGCCTTCGGCGCGCGGCGTCGTCACCCAGGTCATCACCAGCCCCTGCGTGCTGGTGCGCCTGCCGGGCGGGTATTACCGCGAGGTCGAGGTCTACGACCAGGATGGCGCACTGCGGGCGAGCAGCCCCAGCGGGAGCGTGGCGTCATGAGGGGGGCGGTGCTGACGCTGGTGGCCGGGCTGCTGTCCGGCCTGACGGCGGCGCCGGCGCTCGCGGACGACGCCGAGGCGGTCAAGGCGGTGGTGGCGGATTTTCACCAGGCCATGGCCGAAGGCTACAAGGACGGCGTACTGGCACTGCTGGCGCCGGACGCGGTGGTGTTCGAGACCGGCTACATCGAGGCCAGTCGTGACCAGTATGCCGCCGGCCATCTCGACAACGACCTGCTGTATGCGGCCAAGGTGAAATACCGGATGGTCCACAGTCAGGCCGAAGCCAGTGGCGATCTCGGCTACGTGATCACACAGGGCGTCAGCGAGGGCGAATTCGCGGGGCAGGCGATCCATCTGGCCAATACCGAGACGATGGTGCTGCGCCGGATCGACGGCGCCTGGAAGATCGTCCATATCCACTGGTCGGCGCACGAGCCGCCCGCGAACTGATCACAGATCAAGCTGGCCGCCGGGGAGCGGCGATTTAGGGGAGTCGAACGAAACATGCTGCGAGCATTTCCCGCACCGCTGGTGGGTGCGACCATGTTCCTGCTGCTGGTGCTCAACACGCTGCTGTGGGTGATTCCGGTCTATGCCTGCGTCCTGCTCAAGCTGGTCGCGCCGGGCCGGGCGGCTCGGGACACGATGTCGCGTGCGGCGGCGTGGTTCGCGCAGACCTGGGCGATGTGGAACAGCACGATGGTCAATGTGCTGCTGCCGATCCGGTGGGACATCCGCATCGAGCCGACGCTCAACCCCAAGGGGCAGTACCTGGTCGCCGCCAATCACCAGAGCTGGAACGACATCGTCGTGCTGATGCGGGCGGTCGGGCGCAAGGCGCCGTTCTTCAAGTTCTTCATCAAGCAGGAGCTGATCTGGGTGCCGGTGCTGGGGCTGGCGTGGTGGGGACTCGACTACCCGTTCATGAAGCGCCACACCAAGGAACAGATCGCGCGCAATCCGGCGCTCAAGGGCAAGGACCTGGAGACCACGCGCAAGGCCTGCGAGAAGTATCGCAACCAGCCGGTGATGATCCTGAACTTTCTCGAGGGCACGCGCTTCACGCCGGCGAAGCACGCGCGCCAGAACTCGCCGTTCCAGCATCTGCTGCGGCCCAAGGCGGGCGGCTTCGCGTTCACGCTGTCCGCGCTGGGGGAGCGCCTCAATTCGCTGCTCGACGTGACGATCGTCTATCCGGAAGGCTCGAAGGGGTTCTGGGACTTTCTGTCTGGGCGCGTGCGCCACGTCATCGTCGAGATCCGCGAGCTGAAGATCCCGCACAGCCTCTACACCGGCGACTATCAGACCGATCGTGCGTTCCGCGCCGAGTTCCAGACCTGGATCGCGGATCTGTGGCGGGAGAAGGATCGCCGCATCGGCGAGCTGCTGGCGGAGTCGCGCTCGGGCAACGCCTGAAGCGGCGTCGCGCGGCGGTCAGTCGCGGTAGAACTGCTGCTTGAAGCGGACGTTGACGACCTGGTTGGCGCCGGCCGGCAGTACGTCCACGTTCACCGTCATGAATTCGCCGTCGAGGGTCTCGAAGGTGGCGACGACGTAGTGCACCGGACCTTCGCGGACCGGGCGCAGCTCCAGCTTCTGCACGTGTCCGAGCAGCGTGGTCGCGGTGCCCGAGGCGGTCGCGGCGACCGGGCGGTAGTCGCCGCCGTCGTCGCGCTGCTGGGGGCTGAGCACCAGCAGGACCTGGTTGCGGCTGCGGTCCACGCCGAACTGGCGCGCGACTTCCGGCGTCAGAGTGGTGCTGTTGAGGGCGGCGTAGTGGATCCGGTACTCGCCGTGGTCGACGTACTGTTCGGCCGCTGCCGGCAGCGCGCAGAGCAACCACAGCAGCAGGGTGGTGATCGGGCGCATCAGTGGGCCTCCGGTGCCTGCAGCATGTAGAGCGCGACTTCGCTGAACAGATTCGGCCCCATCCGGTTGCGCAGCCCCTCGCGGTGGGAGCGGTCGAGCAGGCGCCGCGCCAGCACGCGCCAGTGCCGTTCGCTGCACAGGGATTCGAAGTCGTCGACCGTGCACAGGTGAATGTTGGGGCTGTCGTACCACTGGTCCGGCAGCGTCGGCGTGACCGGCATGCGGCCGGTCGCCAGCGCCAGGCGCACGCGCCAGTGGCCGAAATTGGGGAAGGTGACGATGCCGACGCGGCCGACCCGCAGGATCTCCGCGATCGCCTCGTCGGGGCGCTGCAGGGCCTGCAGCGCCTGGGTCATGACCACGTAGTCGAACGAGCCGCTGTCGAAATCGCGCAGGCCCTCGTCGACGTCGGCCTGGATCACGTTGACGCCGGCTTCGACGCAGCGCGCGACCTTGTCCGGATCGATCTCCAGCCCGTAACCGGTGACCTGATGGTTCGCCGCCAGATACGCCAGCAGCGAGCCGTCGCCGCAGCCGAGGTCGAGGATGCGCGAGCCGGGGCGGATCCAGTCGCAGATCAGGGCGAGGTCGGGACGCAGATTGATCATGCGCCGGCCTCCCTGGCGACGCGATCCAGGTAGTTGCGCAGCACCTTGTGGTACTGCGGGATCGGCATCAGGAAGTCGTCGTGGCCGAGATTCGATTCGATCAGCGCATAGGACACGTCGCGCCCGGCGCGGATCAGCGCCTGGACGATCTCGCGCGAGCGTTGCGGTGAGAAGCGCCAGTCGCTGGTGAATGCGACGACCAGGAAGCGCGCGCTGGCGCGGGCGAAGGCGTCGGAGAGCTTGTCGCCGAACTCGCGCGCCGGATCGAAGTAATCCAGCGCCTTGGTCATCAGCAGGTAGGTGTTGGCGTCGAAGCGGTCGACGAAGGACTGCCCCTGGTAGCGCAGATAGCTCTCGACCTCGAACTCGACGTCGAAATTGAACGAGAACTGGTTGACGCGCTGCATGCGGCCGAACTTGGCGCGCATCGCCTCGTCGGACAGGTAGGTGATGTGCCCCAGCATACGCGCGAGCTTGAGCCCGTGCTTGGGCAGCACGTCGTGGTCGTAGAAGCGGCCGCCGTGGAAGTTCGGATCGCTGAGAATCGCCTGGCGGGCGATCTCGTTGAACGCGATGTTCTGCGCCGACAGTTTCGGCGCCGAGGCGATGATCAGCGCGTGGCGCAGGCGTTCCGGCAGGTCGATCGCCCACTGCATCACCTGCATGCCGCCGAGGCTGCCGCCGATCACCGCGGCCCAGCAGTCGATCCCGAGGGCGTCCGCCAGCATCGCCTGCGAGCGGACCCAGTCGCGCACGGTCAGCAGCGGAAAGTCCGGGCCGTAGGGCTTGCCGGTCGCCGGATTGACCGTGTTGGGGCCGGTCGAACCCTTGCAGCCGCCCAGATTGTTGAGCGACACGACGTAGAAACGGCGGGTGTCGATCGGCTTGCCCGGGCCGATGCAGCTGTCCCACCACCCCGGCTTGCGATCGTGTTCGCTGTTGTAGCCGGCGGCGTGATGATCGCCGGACAGCGCGTGGCAGACCAGCACCGCGTTGCTGCGCGCGGCGTTGAGCGTGCCGTAGGTTTCGACGATCAGTTCGTGCTGCGGCAGCGAACGGCCGCAGTCGAGCGTCAGCGGACGCTCGATCCTGATCCGTCGCGGCGTGACCAGCCCGACCGAGTCGGTGTCGCGCCCGCCGTTCTCAGCCTCGCCCACTAACGGAAGATCCCCGGCAGCGGCAGCAGGCGGTTGAACACCTGCAGCAGCAGGATCACCACCAGCGGCGACAGGTCGAGACCGGACATCGGCGGGATGATGCGGCGCACCGGCCGCAGCAGCGGCTCGTTGATGCTCCACAGGATGTTGCTGGCCGGGTTGTTCACGCCCGGTCCGAGCCAGGACATGATGGCCTGGACGAACAGCGAGAACGTGTACAGGTTGACCAGCAGCACCACGATCTTGAGCGCCGCGTACCAGAGCGCGGGGACCGGCGACAGGCTGATGTTGAGCAGACCGACGATGCTGTAGACGTAGATCAGCGCGAGCGCGCCGGTCACCAGCGCGGCCGGCAGGTTGATATTGCGGGTCTGCGGCAGGACGCCGCGCAGCCAGTCGCCGGGATAGCGGGTCGCTTTCCAGATCAGCTGCGAGATCGGGTTGTAGAAGTCCGCGCGCACCCACTGCAGGATGATGCGCAGCATGTACACCCACAGTGCCAGATCGAACAGCGTGGTGATCAGAAACAACAAGGCATTGGAGGCGTTAGCGCCCATCGGATTCCCCGCTCAGCTGCTGGCCCAACTCGGCGCCGCGCCGTGCGGCGGCTTCGAGTGCCTGATTGAAGATGGTGCGGATACCGCCGTTTTCAAGGCTTTGCACCGCGGCCTCGGTAGTGCCGCCCTTGGAGGTCACGCGCGCGCGCAGCTCGGCGACGTCGGTGTCGGTCTCGGCCATGCGCGCGGCGCCGATCAGGGTCTGGCGCGCCAGACGCGCGGCGGTTTCGGCCGACAGGCCGAGGCGGACGCCGGCTTCCCGCATGACCTCGGTGACGAGGAAGAAGTACGCGGGGCCGGAGCCGGAGACCGCGGTGACGGCCTCGATCTGCGCTTCGCTGTCGAGCCACACGGTCTGGCCGGCGGCGCCGAGGACGGCGTCGGCCAGCGCGCGGGCGGTCGCGGGCGTCGCCGCGTCGGTATAGAGCCCGGTGATACCGGCACCGAGCAGCGCCGGCGTGTTCGGCATGCAGCGGATGTGGTGCAGGTCGTGGCCGAGCCAGGCCTGGAGGCTGGCGATGCGGATGCCGGCGGCGATCGAGATCACGGTCGTGCCGGGCGCGACGCGCAGATTCGCGCAGGCCTCGCGCATCTGCTGCGGCTTGACCGCGAGCACCAGCGCGGTGGCGCCGTCGACGGCCGCCGCGGCATCGGCGTAGACCGCCACGCCATAGTCGCTTGCGAGCTGTTCGCGGCGGGGCTCGCTGAGTTCGACGACGCGGATGGCCGAGGCGGGGCGCCCCGCCTGGATCCAGCCGCCGATCAGACTCGCCGCCATGTTGCCGCCGCCGATGAAGGCGATCACCTGAGACATCGTGAGGGATTTTCCGGGACTGAGGGAAAGTGCGCGGTATGATATGGCATCACGCCCGACTCAACACCCGCCACCCTTGAATCCGCCCAGCAGGGCCCGCTCGGCCCAGAATCTCGCTCGCATGCTCGAGCAGTACCGCAGTCGCATCGAGGCCGCACAGGTCTATGACGTCGCGCGCGTCACCCAGGCCGAGGACGCGCCGAAGCTGTCGCAGCGGCTCGGCAACCGGATCGTGCTCAAGCGCGAGGACACGCAGTCGGTGCATTCGTTCAAGCTGCGCGGCGCCTACAACTGCATCGCCCAGCTCGATCCTGCGGTCCGCGCCCGCGGCGTGATCACCGCGTCGGCCGGCAATCACGCGCAGGGGGTGGCGCTGGCGGCGCAGCGGCTTGGCCTGACCGCGTGGATCGTGATGCCGCGGACCACGCCGACGGTCAAGGTCGAGTCGGTACGGGCGCTCGGTGGCAAGGCGATCCTGCACGGCGACGCCTACGACGATGCCCGCGAACATGCCTATGCGCTCGCCGAAGACAAGGGCATGGCGATGATTCATCCCTACGACGATCCGGACGTGATCGCCGGGCAGGGCACCATCGCGCGCGAGCTGCTCGAGCAATGCGGCCATCTCGACGCCGTGTTCGTCCCGGTCGGCGGCGGCGGTCTGCTCGCCGGCGTGGCGGCATGGATCAAGGCGGTGCGGCCGACGACGCAGGTGATCGCGGTCGAGCCGGACGACTCCAACTGTTTCGAGGCGGCGATGCGCGCCGGCCGGCGCGTGACCCTGCCGCAGGTCGGTCTGTTCGCCGACGGCGTCGCGGTCAAGCAGATCGGCGAGGAGAATTTCCGCGTCGCGCGTCATCTGGTCGACGCCTGCGTGCTGGTCAGCGTCGACGAGATCTGCGCGGCGACACGCGACATCTTCTA
The DNA here is from genome assembly GCA_028698335.1 of Nevskiales bacterium. GTDB lineage: Bacteria > Pseudomonadota > Gammaproteobacteria > Nevskiales > Nevskiaceae > Solimonas. Next base: position 283,877 of record JAQVDP010000003.1, read on the forward strand.
CGAGAACCGCGCGCTGCCGGAGCCGGCCGGGGCCATCGCGGTCGCCGGTCTGAAGCGCTGGGTCGCCGAGCACGGCGCCAGCGGGCAGACCCTGGCGGCGATCATCTCCGGCGCCAATCTCAACTTCGACCGCCTGCGCCACATCGCGGAGCGGGCCGAACTCGGCGACGACGCCGAGGCGCTGTTCGCGGTCACGATCCCGGAGCGCCCCGGTGCGTTCAAGCGCTTCCTGCGGCAGATCGGCCGGCGTCAGGTCACCGAGTTCAACTACCGCTACTCGTCGGCGGACGAGGCGCATGTGTTCGTCGGCGTGAAGATCACGGACGGCCCCGAACAGCGGCTCGCGCTGGTCGAGAGCCTGCGCGCCCACGGCTATCCGGTGGTCGACATGACCGGCAACGAGATGGCCAAGGAGCATGTGCGCTTCATGGTCGGCGGGCGCTGTCCGGGGCTGGCCGACGAGCGCCTGTTCCGCTTCGAGTTTCCGGAACGCCCCGGCGCGGCGCTGGATTTCCTCAGTGCGGTCGGTTCGCGCTGGAACATCTCGATGTTCCACTACCGCAACCACGGCGCCGCCTATGGCCGCGTGCTCTGCGGCCTGCAGGTGCCGAAGCAGGACTGGGCCGACTGCCGCAAGTCGCTCGACGCGCTGGGCTACGCGTACGTCGAGGAGAGCGCGAACCCGGCCTACGATCTGTTCCTTGGAACGCGCTGAGACGATGGCCACCGCCGAGCCCGACTATCCGGAGGCGGATGCCGCGACCCGCGAGCGGATCCGCGACAGCTTCGCCCGTCAGGGACTGATGGCACATCTCGGCGCGGAGTTGCTCGAGGTGCGCCGCGGGCGGGTGCGCATCGGCCTGCCGTTCGCGCCGTCGCTGACGCAGCAACACGGCTTCTTCCACGCGGGCGGCACCAGCGCGATCGCCGATTCGGCCGGCGGCTATGCCGGACTGTCGGTGTTTCCGGCCGACAGCTCGGTGCTCACCGTCGAATTCAAGATCAACCTGCTGGCGCCGGCGCGCGGCGAATGCCTCGAGGCCGTCGGCAAGGTGCTCAAGGCCGGGCGCACGCTGACGATCTGCCAGCTCGAGGTGTTCGCCTTCGACGGCGGCGTCGCGACGCTGGTGGCGGCCGGTCAGCAGACCCTGATCTGCCTGCAGGGGCGCCCGGACCGCTGAGGGTGCCGGGGGCGCTCAGGCGTCCGCGATTCCGAGGATGTAGTCCCAGTGTTCGGGGCGCACCGGAATGACCGAGAGGCGGTTGCCGGTCGCCAGCAGCTTGAACCCGGCCAGGGCCTGTTCGTGCTCCCGCAGTTCGCTCAGCGGGATCGGCCGTTCCAGCTTGCGCTGGAACTCGACGTCCACCTGCAGCCAGCGCGGTTCCTCCGGCCTGGACTTCGGGTCGTAGTGGTCCGACTTCGGATCGAACTGGGTCGGGTCGGGATAGGCGTTGGACGCGATCTTCATGATGCCGACGATCGCCGGCACTGCGCAGCTGGAGTGGTAGAAGAACGCCAGGTCGCCTTGCTTCATCTGGTCGCGGAACATGTTGCGGACCTGATAGTTGCGGACGCCGTCCCAGCCTTCGCGCCGCCTGGGGCGCGCGGCCAGATCGTCGATCGAGAAACAATCCGGCTCCGACTTCATCAGCCAGTACGCCATCGCAAGACTCCTTTTTCGGTGACCGCGCCATGCAGGCGTTGATCCCAGGGATCGTGCGGCACGGCGTCGACTTGTTGGAACGAATAGGCCCAGCCCAGGCACAGCGGGCGGTGCGACATGCGGTGCGCCAGCGCGCGGTCGTAGTAGCCGCCGCCGGTGCCGAGCCGGTAGCCGCGCGCATCGAAGCCGACCAGCGGGATCAGCAGCAGGTCCAGGCTCCGCAGCGGGCGCAGCGGGTGGCGGTGCGCCGGCTCGCGGATGCCGTACAGATTGGGGCGCAGCGGGGTATCGCGGCGGATCTCGACGAAATGCATGCGCCGGTCGCGCCCGATGCGCGGCACGTAGGTGCGTTTGCCGTCCCGCCAGGCGCGCCGCAGCAGCGGCGCGGTCGCCAGCTCGCTGCCGTGTTCGAGGTATATCGCCACATGGCGAATCTGCCGCCACAGCCGGGTACGCGCGATCTGCGCGGCGGCGCTTTCGGCCGCACGGCGTCGCGCGGCCGGTGACAGCGCCGCGCGCTGCTGCCGCAGTTCGCGGCGCAGCGCGCGCTTGAATTCGAAGGTGTCTCCCGCCTGTGCCGTCATCGGTCATCGACCTTGAGACTGAGTCTCAAGTGGGTGCTTCACCGTGCCATCGGGCTTCCCACTGCGAGGTGGGCGTGCACGCCCGGCGCGGTTACGACTCCCGGGGAATGCAATTAGGCTCAAGGGGTTCCCGACCGACCCTCGTACACCGCAGGAGACACGCTGCAAGGATACCACCTGGGGTGCCCGGGGCGCAGCCGTCGGTCGGCTCGCGAACGGCGCCGGGCTCACTCCAGCGACAGGGTCGAGTCGATATCCAGCGACATCTGGCGCAGGCGTTCGACCGATTCGCGGCTGGCGCTGGCGACGCCCTCGACGCCCTTGAGTTCCAGCAGTTCGCGGGCGATGTTCAACGCCGCCATCACCGCGATCTTCTCGGTGCCCAGCGCCTTGCCGCGGCGGCGGATCGTGGTCATGCGCTCGTTCAGGTAGTCGGCGGACTTGACCAGTGCCTCGTGCTCCTCGACCGGACAGAGTACCGAGTACTCCTTGCCCATGATGCGCACGGTGACGCTCAGCGGTTCCTCGTTCGAGTGCGTGCTCACGTTTCCTGCTCCGACTCCGATTCGAGCGTGCGGACACGCTCGACGATGCCTTCGATGCGGCGCCTGAGTTCGGCATTGAGGGCGAGCAGGCGATCACGTTCCTGCAATGCACGCTTCTGTTCCAGACGTGCCTGCTGGTAGGCCGCGAGCAGTCGCTGGACCCGTTCCTCGAGTTGCTGGACTTCCGAATCGATCATGGCGCAAGAAAAAGGCGACAGCCCCGAGTATAAGGCTGCCGCCGCTTGAAGCGTGAGTGCGCCGGCCGGAACCGGCGCCCCACGGGACTCGGAGAGGTTTACTGCAGCAGCAGGAACAGTCCGCCCTGGCCGCGCCGCACGTGCAGCAGCAGCTGGCCGTCCTTGCTCGCGAGCTTGCTGAAGGTGGACATCGAATCGATCGGCTTGCGGTTGACCGAGACGATGATGTCGCCCGGCCTCAGCCCCGAGCGCGCCGCCGGCGAGCCGCGAACCACATCCTGCACGATGATGCCCTGGTCGACGCCGGCGTTGCGGGCGCCGTCGTCGAGCGGCGCGAAGCTGGCGCCGGCCAGGCTCGGATGCAGGTTGTCGCCGCTGGCGACGGTGTCCTCGTCCTTGCCGACCTTGACCTTGAGCGTCTTGCGCTTGCCGTCACGCAGGACCTTGAGCTCGACGGTGTCGCCGACGCGCAGCAGGCCGACGATGTTGCGCAGTTCGAGGAAGTTGTCGATCGACTTGCCGTTGGCCTCGATGATGATGTCCTCGGATTTGACGCCCGCCTTCTCGGCCGGCGAATCCGGCATCACGCGCGTGACCACCGCGCCGCGGCCGTCCTTGAGACCGAAGGCCTTGGCCAGGTCCGGCGTCAGGTTCTGTCCGGTGATGCCGATGCGGCCGCGTTCGACCGAGCCGTGTTCGATCAGCTGCTCCATGATGCCGCGGGCCATGTCGACCGGGATCGCGAAGCCGATGCCGATGTTGCCGCCGGAACGCGAGAAGATCATCGACGGGATGCCGACCAGTTCGCCGCGCAGGTTGACCAGCGCGCCGCCCGAGTTGCCCGGGTTGATCGATGCATCGGTCTGGATGAAGTCACCCAGGCCGTCGCCGACGCCGGTGCGGCCGAGCGCGCTGACGATGCCGCTGGTGACGGTCTGGCGCAGGTTGAACGGTGAGCCGATCGCGACGACGAAGTCACCGACCTCGAGCCCGGACGACTTGCCCATCGGCACCGCGACCAGGTTGTCGGCCTCGAACTGCAGCACCGCAAGGTCGGTCTCCGGATCGTGGCCGATCAGTTTGGCGTCGAACTCGCGGTCGTCGTTGAGGCGGATCTTGATCTGCTTGGCCTGATCGACGACATGATTGTTGGTCAGGACGTAGCCTTTCTTGGCGTCGACGATGACACCGGAGCCGATCGACTGGAATTCGCGCTCCTGCGGCTGGTCCGGAACGCCGAAGAAGCGGCGGAAGAACGGGTCGTTCATCATCGGGCCGTAGGGGTTTTCGACCTCGACCGCGCCGGTGACCGAGATGTTGACGACGCCGGGCATGACCTGTTTGAGCATCGGCGACAGCGACGGCACCGGCAGTTGCGGCGTCGTGACCGGAATGTCGGCGCGGACCGGTGTCGGCGCGGCGGACATGATCAGTGCGGCGGCGACCACCGACACGGACACGGCCAGGGGGGCGAAGATCTTCACGGCTAGTTCTTTGGGCATCGTGTTGTGTTCTCTGTATGTGCTGAGATCAGGGCAGCGCGTCTATGACCGCAATCCCGCGGCCGAGTTTCCGGAAGGGGTGCCCGGCCGCGCGTGGCTTGCTGCCGGCTTAACGCAGGCCAATGGCGGGGTTGAGGCTGTAGCGGCCGCTCAGGCGCGCCCGCGCGAGCACGTGCCCCTCGAGTGCCGCGCGCAGGTCGGCGAGCGTGAACGCGCCGTCGACCGGACAGCGTTCGAGATCGGTGGCGAGGATCTCGAAGGTGTAGCGGTGCACGCGCGCATCGTTCCAGGGCGGGCAGGGGCCGTCATAGCCCAGATAGGTGCCTTCCATGTCGGCGTCGCCCTTGAACCAGCCGGTGTAGTCGTTGACGCCCTGGCGCGAGCCCTCCGGGCCGGCCGGTGCGGTCTTGCCGCGCGCGGTCACGCCCTGCGAGCAGGCCCCTTCGGCGATTTCGGTGACGTCGGCCGGGATGTCGACCATCAGCCAGTGCACGAATTCGGCGCGCGGCAGCGACGCCGGCACGCTGCGGCCTTCCTGGTTGACGTCGTCCGGTTTGGTCGGGGCGTCGCCGTCGATGCAGGTCAGCACGAAGCTGCGGGTGCCGGCGGGGGCGCCGGCCCAGGCCAGATGAGGGTTGCGGTTGTCGGCCAGGCTGACGTGGCTGACCGGGTTCTTGACCGCGAACGCGCAGCGTCCGGGAATGCGGGCGTTGTCCGCGAGGGTGCGACTGCTGAGCCTCATCTTGTTTCTCCTTGGTTTCGATCTGTTTGCCGAATGCTTGATTGTCCGGAGGGCAGGGCCGGTTCGCGGGCAGCTTAACGCCAGCGGGTGCTGACATTGTCCTGCAGTCCGCGGCGGACGCCGCGGCTGAACCGGGCGAAGCTGTCGGACAGCCGTTCCGACAGGGGCTTGCGCCGGTGGAACTTCAGCTCCAGCAGGTCCGCCGTGTCGGCTTTCTCGAGCAGGTAGTCGTCGCTGGTCTGGACCGCGTCGATCAGCTGGAGTTCCAGTGCGCGGCTGCCGAACCAGTGCTCGCCGGTGGCGACCTTGTCGAGGTCGAGCTGCGGGCGATGCTCGGCGACGAAAGCCTTGAACAGGCCATGGGTGTCCTCGAGTTCCTCGCGGAACTTGCCGCGCGCGGCGTCGGAGTTTTCGCCGAACATCGTCAGCGTGCGCTTGAACTCGCCCGCGGTGTGCATTTCGTAGTCGATGTCCATGCGCTTGAGCAACCGGTTGAAGTTCGGCAGCTGTCCGATCACGCCGATCGAGCCGAGAATCGCGAACGGCGCGCCGATGATGCGGTTGGCGACGCAGGCCATCAGATAGCCGCCGCTGGCGGCGACCTTGTCCACCGCAACGGTCAGCGGGATGTTCCGGGCGCGCAGCCGTGCCAGCTGCGAGGCCGCCAGTCCGTAGGCGTGAACCAGCCCGCCTTCGCTTTCGAGGCGCAGCAGGACCTCGTCGCCCGCTTCGGCGATCTGCAGGACCGTGCTGATTTCCTCGCGCAGCGCGACCACGGCGTGGGCGTGCAGATCGCCGTCGAAGTCGAGCACGAAGACATGCGGTTTCCGGGGCTGGTCGGGCTCGCCCTTCTGGCGTGCCTTCTCCTCGGCGCGGCGTTTCTTGGCCAGTTTTTTGCGTTCCGAATCCGGCAGAACGGTCTCGCGGACCGCGTCGGCCAGATCCCGGAAACGATCGTTGAGGTTGTTCACGTCCAGGCGGTCCTGGCCGCGCAACATGCCGAGCTGACGCACGGCGCTGGCGACGAAAACGACCACGGCGCCGATCGCGACGACCACGGTGACCGCCTTGGCGAGAAAGATCAGGTAGTCCTGAAGAATGCTTGCGAACATGATTTGATGGTGCGTTTCGACGGGAACTTGTGAAGGAAAATGGACGCGACTGGCGGCGCCGGGATTCAGTGACCGCCGCGAGTCCGGTATATTGCACGTTCTCGGCCGTGGGTGGGCCCGGGCGACAGAACCACAGGGGTTGGAGCATGTTGAAGATTCGTCATCTGGCCGCGGCAGCCGTGTTGGGCGGTTCCGCCATGAGCGC
>JAQVDP010000041.1 GCA_028698335.1 Nevskiales bacterium
CTTGATCAGCGGGTGGTCCCGCAGCTGCTGTTCGGCGCCAGCCAGAAAGAAGCTCGTGCTCAAGATCCGCTCCCGTCAATGTGATGCCTCATTGTCCGAAATCAGAAGGGGTTATGCAGCGGTCTCAAGGCCGAAAATTCGGCGCCCCCTTGTATGGAGACAAGACCTTGCGCGGGGCTCGCCCCTGGCGGCAGGTTCGTCGGAGACTCCGGCAACCGGTGTCCGACAACCGTGATATCGGGCAACTGTGTTGGCTGATCTGCAGCCAACGCCGGATTACCCACGACCAGCAATGCGATCCCCGCGATCGCGGGGAACGGCAATTTCCGCTCCATCTGGACCACTCCCTTATTCAACGTGCTGTATGCACGGTCTTCTTGTCGAAACACCGCCGCCCTTTCGAGGATCTATCGCGGTCACTTCGAAGATGCGTCATCGAGCACGGAGGATCTATCAGGACAGACGGCGAAGGTCCGTAGGCGTTCCGACTACATCGAGTCAGTCGTGGCCGTCATCAGAGCTTGCCGTATACCCCTACTTGGGGCATTGCCGACGACTGTCCCAAACCTTGCTTCTGCCCGGAGCACGCCGTCTCCCGGGCTGTGGACGAATTGCCCCTGTCCCGGAAAACTCAGGGCCGGAACCAGTCCTCGACGCGCAGGTTCTGCACGCCCGCGTAGACTGCCGGGCTGCGGGTGACCAGGGTCAGTTCGTGGATCGTGGCGATCGCGGCCTGCTGGCCTTCCAGCGGCGTCCAGCTGCGGCCCTGGCGTTCCCGGCGCGGCGCCTCGCGCGCCAGCCAGATCGCGGCCTCGCCGTCGAAAGGCAGCACCGGCGGGCCGCTGCGCAGCAGCTCCAGCACGAACTGGCTCAACTGCGTGCGCCGCGCGCCCTCGGCGAGGCTTTCGACCCCCCGCAGCAGCGCGTAGGCGACCGGCGCGGCGATCGCCGCGAGATGCTGGTGTTCGCGGAACAGGGTCAGCACCCGGCGGTTGCCGGTGGGCCGGGTCAGCTCGGCGAGCACCGGCAGGTCGAGCAGGAACTGGTGCTGGGCCACTAGAACTCCTGCCAGCGGCTCAGCTCGTCCGCGCCGATGCCACGGAAGCCCTCCTGCAGGCGCCCGCGCCAGCCCTGGACCCAGGCACCGAAGTCGACGGCCGAGGCGGCGGCCGCGCGCAGGCGCTCGTATTCGGCCGCGGCCACCAGCACCGCGACCGGCTTGCCGCGGCGGGTGACGGTGACCGGCTGGGCCTGTTCGACCTGATACAGCAGTTCGGTGAGGCCGTTCTTGGCTTCGGCAATGGAGACGGTTCGCATCGCAGGCTGCGCGTTATGGCTATCTAGATGGCCATTTTAAGACTTTCTAAGTAACTGATTCAATTCACGGGATTTCCGGATTCCCGGCGACGCCGAATCGGCGTTTGCGGGCGGCCCGGCTTCGGCGCCACACTTGCCGGCCCCCGGACCCGGGGGAGCCTTGCGGGTGGCCGTCTGCCGCCCCCGCCTCGTTTGATTTGGAGCGTGTCCGATGTTGAACCAAGCACCGTACGGCCTGTATCGCCCGGAATTCGAAAAGGACAGCTGCGGCTTCGGCATGATCGCCCACATGGACGATCAGCCCAGCCACCAGCTGATCCAGACCGCCGTGACCGCCCTGCACCGGATGACGCATCGCGGCGCCGTGGCCGCCGACGGCAAGACCGGTGACGGCTGCGGCCTGCTGATGAAGAAGCCGGACGGCTTCCTGCGCCGCGAGGCCGACAAGCTCGGCTACGCCCTGAGCGACACCTTCAGCGCCGGCAACATCTTCTTCTCCCGCGACGCCAGGAAGTGCGCGCGCGCCAAGGCGGTCCTGCAGGAGAGCCTCGAAGCACAGGAACTGACGGTCAACGGCTATCGCGAGGTGCCCACCGACCAGAGCGCGCTCGGCGAGGAAGCGCTGAAGATGCTGCCGGACATCCAGCAGATCTTCGTGTCGGCGCCGACCGGCATGCACAAGTTCGCGTTCGAGCTGCGCCTGTTCAAGGCGCGCCGCCGCGCCGAGAAGATCCTCGAGGCCGAGGGCGACACCGACTTCTACATCACCAGCCTGTCGTGCCGCGTCCTGGTCTACAAGGGCCTGGTGATGCCGGAATTCCTGCCGTCGTTCTACCCGGATCTGGCCGATCCGGCGATGGAATCGTCGATGTGCGTGTTCCACCAGCGCTTCTCGACCAACACCCTGCCGAAGTGGCGCCTGTGCCACCCGTTCCGCTATCTGGCGCACAACGGCGAGATCAACACCATCTCCGGCAACCGCAAGTGGGCGCAGGCGCGCGCCAAGAAGTTCCAGTGCGCCGAGCTGCCCGACATCGAGGAGATCGCGCCGCTGGTCAACATGTCCGGTTCGGACTCGCAGTCGCTCGACAACATGCTCGAAGTGCTGCTCGCCGGCGGCATGGATATCTTCGCGGCGCTGCGCGCGCTGATCCCGCCGGCCTGGCAGAACGTCGAGGACCTCGACCCCGACGTGCGCGCCTTCTACGAATACAACTCGGTCAACATGGAGCCCTGGGACGGCCCGGCCGGCGTCGTCATCACCGACGGCCGCTATGCCGCCTGCTGCCTGGACCGCAACGGTCTGCGCCCGGCGCGCTATGTCATCACCGCCGACCGCCACATCGTGCTGGCCTCGGAAATCGGCGTGCATGACTACCGCCCGGAGGACGTCGTCGAGAAGGGCCGTCTGCGCCCCGGCGAGATCCTCGCCGTCGACACCGAGACCGGCGCGCTGCTGCGCCCGGACGACATCGACCGCATGCTGGCCTCGCGCCGTCCGTACAAGCAGTGGCTCAAGTCCAACATGAAGCGCCTCGAGGCGAGCCTGTCGGACGACCCGAACTCGCTGGACGTGATGCCGCCGGACACCGTCGCGACCTATCACAAGATGTACCAGCTGACCTTCGAGGAACGCGACCAGGTGCTGCGCCCGATCGCGCAGGCCGGCCAGGAAGCGGTCGGCTCGATGGGCGACGACACGCCGTTCGCGGTGCTCTCCGACCAGGTCCGCTCGGTCTACGACTACTTCCGCCAGATGTTCGCGCAGGTCACCAACCCGCCGATCGATCCGCTGCGCGAACAGATCGTGATGTCGCTGGAATGCCAGCTCGGCGCCGAGCGCGGCATGTTCGAGGAGACGCCGGAACGCGCCGCGCGCCTGCTGATCGACTCGCCGGTGCTGTCCGAGGCCAAGTTCAAGGGCCTGCTCGCGGTCGGCAACGACGACCCGAACTACGCGCATCAACTCATCGACCTGAACTACGACCCGGCCATCGGCCTGCAGGCCGCGCTGGACCAGATCGGCGACGAGGCCGTCGCCGCGGTCAAGTCGGGCAAGGTCGTGCTGGTGCTGTCGGACCGCGCGATCGAGCGCGGCAAGCTGCCGATCCACGCGATGCTCGCGGTCGGCGCGGTCAACCACCGCCTGATCCACGCCGGCCTGCGCTGCGACTGCAACATCGTCGTCGAGACCGCCACCGCGCGCGACCCGCATCACTTCGCCTGCCTGATCGGCTACGGCGCCAGCGCGATCTATCCGTACCTCGCCTACGCCACGCTGTACGAGATGGCGCGGTCCGGCCAGATCAAGAACAAGGCTCCCGAGGCCCTGGCGCAGTCGTACCGCAAGGGCATCAACAAGGGCCTGTACAAGATCATCTCGAAGATGGGCATCTCGACGATCTCGTCGTACCGCGGCGCCCAGCTGTTCGAGATCGTCGGCCTGCACGACGAGGTCGTCGACCGCTGCTTCGAAGGCACCGTGTCGCGCGTCGGCGGCTCGCGCTTCGAGCAGCTGCAGGACGAGCAGGAACGGCTCGCCGAGATCGCCTGGAGCGCGCGCAAGCCGATCGAGCAGGGCGGCCTCTACAAGTACATCCACGGCGGCGAGTACCACGCCTACAACCCGGACGTGGTCGGCACGCTGCAGAAGGCGGTCAAGTCCGGCAACTACGACGACTACCGCGCGTTCGCGACGCTGGTCAACGAGCGCCCGGTCGCGTCGATCCGTGACCTGTTCAAGCTCAAGAACGCCCAGCCGATCCCGGTCGACGAGGTCGAGTCTGCCGAGGCGATCCTCAAGCGCTTCGACTCCGCCGGCATGTCGCTCGGCGCGCTGTCGCCGGAAGCCCACGAGGCGCTGGCCACCGCGATGAACCGCCTCGGCGGCCGCAGCAACTCGGGCGAGGGCGGCGAGGACCCGTCGCGCTACGGCACCGAAAAGATGTCGAAGATCAAGCAGGTCGCATCGGGCCGCTTCGGCGTCACCCCGGCCTACCTGGTCAACGCCGAGGTGCTGCAGATCAAGGTCGCGCAGGGCGCCAAGCCCGGCGAGGGCGGCCAGCTGCCCGGCGACAAGGTCAACGAGATGATCGCCAAGCTGCGCTACTCCAAGCCCGGCGTCGCGCTGATCTCGCCGCCACCGCATCACGACATCTACTCGATCGAGGATCTCGCCCAGCTGATCTTCGACCTCAAGCAGGTCAATCCGCAGGCGCTGGTCTCGGTCAAGCTGGTGTCCGGCCCCGGCGTCGGCACCATCGCCGCCGGCGTGGCCAAGGCCTACGCCGACCTGATCACGATCTCCGGCTACGACGGCGGCACCGGCGCCTCGCCGCTGACCTCGGTCAAGTACGCCGGCACGCCGTGGGAGCTCGGCCTGTCCGAAACCCACCAGACGCTGCGCATGAACAACCTGCGCGACAAGGTGCGGGTGCAGACCGACGGCGGCCTCAAGACCGGCCTCGACGTGATCAAGGCCGCGATCCTCGGCGCCGAGTCCTTCGGCTTCGGCACCGCGCCGATGGTCGCGCTGGGCTGCAAGTACCTGCGCATCTGCCACCTCAACAACTGCGCCACCGGCGTCGCCACGCAGAACCAGGTGCTGCGCCTGGAGCACTTCATCGGCCTGCCGGAAATGGTGATGAACTATTTCCGCTTCGTCGCCGAGGAAACCCGCGAGTGGCTGGCGTCGCTGGGCGTGCGCTCGATCGCCGAGCTGATCGGCCGCACCGACCTGCTGGAGATCGACGAACCGAAGAACGCCAAGTCGCAGAACCTCGACCTGCGTCCGATCCTCGACTCCGCCGGCATGACCCTGCCGAGCGCGCAGTACTGCATGTTCAACAACGAGCCGTTCGACAAGGGCGAACTGGCCGAGGCGATGCTGCAGGACTGCCTGCCGGCGATCGAGCACAAGACCGGCGGCATCTTCCACTTCACCGTGCAGAACCGTCACCGTTCGATCGGCGCGCGCCTGTCCGGCGAGATCGCCCGCCGCCACGGCAACCTCGGCATGGCCGACAAGCCGATCACGGTCAAGCTCAAGGGCACGGCCGGCCAGAGCCTCGGCGTCTGGAACGCCGGCGGTCTCAACATCGAGCTCGAAGGCGACGCCAACGACTACGTCGGCAAGGGCATGGCCGGCGGCCGCATCGTGGTCAAGCCGCCCAAGGGCGTGCGCTACGACACCAAGGAAGCCGCGATCATCGGCAACACCTGCCTCTACGGCGCCACCGGCGGCACGCTGTACGCGGTCGGCATGGCCGGCGAGCGCTTCGCGGTCCGCAACTCCGGCGCGCACTCGGTCGTCGAGGGCGTCGGCGACCACGGCTGCGAATACATGACCGGCGGCGTCGTCGTCGTGCTCGGCCGCACCGGCGTCAACTTCGGCGCGGGCATGACCGGCGGCTTCGCCTACGTGCTCGACGAGAAGCGCACCTTCGTCGACCGCTACAACCACGAGCTGATCGACATCCACCGCGTCGTGTCGGAATCGATGGAAGCGCACGAGAACTACCTGCGCGGCCTGATCACCGACTACGCCAAGGTCACCGGCTCGAAGTGGGCGCAGCAGATCCTGTCCGACTGGGCCGACTACGTCGGCAAGTTCTGGCTGGTCAAGCCGCGTGCCGCCGAGATCGGCTCGCTGATCGACTCGGTTCGCGCCGCGGCCTGAGCCGCGCTGCCTCAAGGAATATCGGAGATTCACATGGGCGCCAAAAACGTCAATCAGTTCCTCGACCTGCCGCGGCAGGACCCGGCCAAGTCGCCGGTCGAGCAGCGCATCCACGACTTCAAGGAAATCTACGGCCAGTTCCAGCCGGAGCAGGCCAAGTCACAGGCCGGCCGCTGCCTGGCCTGCGGCAACCCGTACTGCGAATGGAAGTGCCCGGTGCACAACTTCATTCCCAACTGGCTCAAGCTGGTCGAGGAAGGCAACCTGTTCGCCGCCGCGGAGCTGTCGCATCGCACCAACTCGCTGCCGGAAATCTGCGGCCGTATCTGCCCGCAGGACCGCCTCTGCGAAGGCGCCTGCACGCTGGAGGACGGCTTCGGCGCCGTCACCATCGGCTCGGTGGAGAAGTACATCACCGACGAGGCGCTCAAGCAGGGCTGGCGCCCGGACATGTCCAAGGTCAAGTGGACCCGCAAGCGCGTCGCCATCGTCGGCGCCGGCCCGGCCGGCCTCGGCTGCGCCGACGTGCTCGCCCGCAACGGCGTCAAGCCGATCGTGTTCGACAAGTACGCCGAGATCGGCGGCCTGCTGACCTACGGCATCCCTCCGTTCAAGCTGGAGAAGGGCGTCGTCAAGACCCGCCGCCAGATCCTCGAAGGCATGGGCGTCGAGTTCCGGCTCAACACCGAGATCGGCAAGGACATCAGCTTCGAGCAGCTGCTCAAGGACTACGACGCCGTGTTCCTCGGCATGGGCACCTACACCTTCATGAAGGGCGGCTTCCCCGGCGAGGACCTGCCCGGCGTGTTCGAGGCGCTGCCGTTCCTGATCGCCAACATCAACCGCCAGCTCGGCAACGGCACCAACGCCGACATGAGCTATGACGTCCACGGCGAGCGCGTCGTCGTCCTCGGCGGCGGCGACACCGCGATGGACTGCAACCGCACCTCCATCCGCCAGGGCGCCGAGAGCGTGTTCTGCGCCTACCGCCGCGACGAGGCCAACATGCCCGGCTCCAAGCGCGAAGTCGCCAACGCCAAGGAAGAAGGCGTCGAGTTCCTGTGGAACCGCCAGCCGGTCGAGATCGTCGGCAACGGCAAGGTCGAGGGCGTCAAGCTCGTCACCACCCAGCTCGGCAAGCCCGACGCCCGCGGCCGCCGCCGTCCGGAAGTGGTCGAAGGGTCGGAGGAGATCATCGAGGCCGATCGCGTCATCGTCGCCTTCGGCTTCCGCCCGAGCCCGGCCGGCTGGTTCGCCGACCACGGCCTCAAGCTGCACGACGACGGCCGCATGAAGGTCAACGGCGAAGTGCTGGCCAAGCACAAGTTCCAGACCTCCAACCCCAAGGTCTTCGCCGGCGGCGACATGGTCCGGGGATCGGATCTCGTCGTCACCGCCGTGTTCGAAGGCCGCGAGGCCGCCGAAGGCATCCTCGACTACCTCGAGGTCTGAGCGCGCCGCCTCAGGCGACCGCGGGAAGCATCAAGGCCGGGCGTCGCGAGACGTCCAGCTTTTTTTGTTTGGGCTCACGGGATCAGCAGACGAACTCTACATCTGCGGCGGGATCCGGTTCTCCAGAGTTGATTTCCATGAAAGCTCGGCCTGCGACGCTGGCCCTCATTGAGACCGAATGCAAGACTGCACCCACCTTCGCGCGCCAGTGATCAGCGATTCACTTCACCTGCGGGCTTGCGGGAGAAGACCAGGTACACCAGTCAGCCAGACGTTGAGCGCCGGAAAATGACGTGACCTGCCGGCATTTCTCGGACCACGCGAACCTAGAAACTGGCTCCCCGGTGGGTTGAAGGACTCAGTGTTGCTTTGAACTCGTGTGGTGTCAGGTAGCCGAGGCTCGAATGTGGTCGGACGGCGTTGTAGTGCCGCCGCCAGCTTTCGATGAT
>JAQVDP010000028.1 GCA_028698335.1 Nevskiales bacterium
CTCGCTGGTTATGGATCTACAATCACGAACGACCCAACACCGCCATCGGCGGCATCACCCCGGCCCAGAAGTTGGCCATGGCTGCATGATTCCACTCGCGGCTGGCGTTAAGAATGGGGGGATTACCATGCCTCATTGTCCGAAATCAGAAGGGGTTATGCAGCGGTCTCGAAACCAGAATCTTAAGCTTCAGATGGTCCGAAGAACGGCCGGCAGGTCACATGGCCATATTCCCGACGCAAACCAGTGCTCCATGTGATGAATGATTTCGGGCACTTGAACGTCATCTGTTGAAGTGTGTCCGTCTTTCTCGACGACTTCGTCGTAGAGATATGCCTGAAAGTCGTTGTAGCTATCCCAGACTTTGCTTCCGCTAGCTCCACGTTTCAGTTCTTCAGTGACAAACCAATCCCGGACGGCAGTGATGGCTTTGTCCACCTCGTCATTGTGATTTTTTATATCGGATCCTGATAGGTCAGAAATAGCTTTCTGGAATCGATATCGCTCCTTCTCCAAGATCAGAATCTTTTTATTAGACCACTTTCCTCCCTTGAGTTTCTGACATCCGTAGTCTATTCCTAGCTCAAATGGCATATTCATTCGATAATGTTCGCCGGAGTTCGATGAAATCATCCGAGATATATCATGAATGCCAAACTTGGAGTCTTCTATAAGGCATAGAATTTTCTGTATTCTTGTTTCGGCAGAATCAGCTCTCTCAATAGAAAGCCTCGGTTTGTATCCGAAATAAATAATCGTGAATACGATTCCCAATAAGATCTGGCGGAATTCTTCGTCAAAGGGGCAGTTAACAAAGACATTCTTATCAAAATCGCCGGCCACTATGAGCTACCTCTTGTCTTTCGGAGGATTCGGGTCTCGGCCGTAGCTGTCCTTTTCACGAATTCGGCCGTCCCGGCCATGGATGTAGAACTCGGCATTCTGCGAGCGAGCAATCTCGCGGCCATGTTTGATTGCAGCTGCCTGAGTCTCATGAACTTTCGTGGCTTTGCTGGCCCCGCCTTTCTTGACAGCCCAGCCACCTCCTGGATTTCTGACTACGTGTTGGCTTTTCTTTGTCATGGATGATCCTATTAAAGAAAATATAGCGCCTAGCGTAAGCGCGGATTTGCCGCAGTGAAACGAAAGTAAATACATCGACTAGAGGCTGTTGTTAGATGCGCCTTTCATATTTACCATCCGCATGCTTGCCGAAGAGGTTTGATTGCTTCCGAAAGGCCGGAAATGGGAAATGTTGCCATCACTGGGCTTTCTCCGTACGGGGTTATCTGAGTCAGGAGCTTGTTGTGGTTCATCATTTTCTTGGCGAAGGTAATGTCGCCTCTGCGTACAAAAACGGCTTTGTTGTCTGTTGATATTGACCATGTTTCTGTTGTGGCATTATCACTATCGAAGCGTGTAAGCATCGGGGTTGAATCGAGGCCTAGGTATAGGCCCCAGTCCAGAAATACGTTGGTTTTGTTTTCGGAACATCGGATGAACAAGGATGGTCGCACTGTGTTATATCCAGAACGAACCAGTTCTTCAGATTGAACTGATAAGTACACGTTGACACTATCGTCAATGGGCGATTTCTCAGAACGCACCGACCATCTACCGTTTCCGGTTACGGTTGTCGAAGAGGGTTTGTCGACGCCAAGTTTTCTTGCAACTGCGTCGTAACATACCAACCGAGTTGCATCCGCTGAAGCGGCAGCGCATTTCGCTATGTCTTGCTTGGTATCAGCGAGCGCTACGGATGAGGTCGTGGTGAGTGCGATTAACCATATGACCTTCATATTAATTTTCTCTCCCTTAAGCATCTGACGCCCTGCATCAGCGGTGGATTTGCCGTAGCGAATTGGAAGGCAAATTCGGCTGGACGCGATGGTTATCCATCATTCAGCCTGAAGGTGCTCAATATCGATATAGAAGCCCGCCTTCTGAAGGCTTGCTGCGAGCTTGTTCTTACCTTCCTGGATCGATTTTTCAAAGGGGATGTAGATCAAGCCATGTATATCGGACGGCAGTTCAAGATTTCCTTTGTGAAGTATTGCGACCTTTTCGCGACCGAGTTTGGCGAGGAACATGCCCATTTCCAGGACAACATTCTGCCTTGCTCTGAAGGCCTTTTGGTCATCTGCGCCGGCTTTGTGCCCCTCATCATCCGGGGTGAGAAGTACAACTGCATACGGAACATCCGTGCTGGCAATGAGGGCCTCAATAATAGTTTTCCCGTCAGGAGTCATGTTGCCGAGAATCACGGGCTTAATGTTCATGCGCAGTAGTAGCAGCTCTAGCTGGTCACGCGCTTGGGTGTCATGTCCATAAACGATGAAGACTTTTGGCTCTTTGACAACTCCCATGACCTTTGCGGCACCATCCCCAGTTGTGGGAGCAGCAACGGCGGTCTTTGTCCCGCCATCCACGATTGCCTGTAGCAATGTCTTTTCTTTGCAGTCCTTCCCCTGGACAACTGCTTTTCCAGAGGTGTACCAATTTACTTTGGTTCCCTCCGGCAGCGTGATCTGCTTCCCATGCTGAATTTCCTTGACGTCCACCACCGATAGGCCGTGGCTCTCTATCGAAGATAAGAGCCCATCACATGTCCATTTCTTCATATGCCGAATTCTCCCGTGATGGCTAACGCTAAATTGTGTGGCTGATGCATTGGCCCCCCGGCCATGCCCGGCTACATGAAGTCCCGGATGCTGTAGGTGACGCCGGCGTCGGGGACCTTGGTGTTGGAGTTGATCTTCAGATCGGTGGGGAAGCCGTAGGTTGCGTCGTAGTCGGCCTGGATGAGGTCGGCGTCGCGGCGGTAGGCGTCGCGGATCTTGTCGAAGAGGGCGTCGACGGTGGGCAGCGACTGCGCCTGGGCGGTGCTGAGGTATTCGCCGGAGTCGGTTCTGAACGCCGATTCGATCGCGGCGTTCCTGACGACGATGACGAACTCGCCGGGCCCCGAGAAATCGTCGGTGGGGATGCAGAAGCAGCTGAAGCCCAGCGTCAGCTGGTAGTCGCTGATGCCGGCCTCGTCCCATTGCTTCTCGGCGGCGTCGAGCGCGCCGGTGTCGGGGTCGTCCTCCGGCAGCAGGTCACAGCCCCCGAGGAGCAGTAGCAGTCCGGCAAGGCCGATGCGCAGCGGTTTCATATCGAGCTCCCTCATGCTCTCGCTGTCAGCGTCACCTGGCGGCGATCCCGGAGCGCGGTGCTTGCCCGCGGGCTTCTCGACGGATCGTCGTTCAGGTGCTGATGATTCGATTGAACACCGAAGCGGGCGACGGGACAAGCCGGGGCGGCTGCCGGGGCTGTCAGCCGATGCCGATGTGGCGCCCGCGTGGCCCGTCCGGGTTGCTCCGCGGTTCCGGGTTCAGAGGGTTTCGATGGCGAAGTTCCCGGGGCGCCGGGGCTGGATGCCGCGGTAGAAGTCGAAGACGGGTTTCATGTCCGCCGCCCAGTCGCCGGTGGGGGTGAACACGGGGCCGATGCCGACTTCGCGGCGGCGGTAGTCGATGTAGGCGGCGACCACGGGCACGTTGGCGCCGCGGGCCATGTGGTAGAAGCCGTGCTTCCAGCGCTCGCGACGGGAGCGGGTGCCTTCCGGCGCGATGGCGATGATCAGTTGCGGACGCTCGGCGAAGGCGCGGGTGGTCTGTTCGACCACGCCGCCGGGGGCGCTGCGGTCCACCGGCAGGCCGCCGAGCCAGCGGAAGAAGCCGCCGTACCAGCCCTGGAACAGGGTGTGCTTGGCGTACCAGTGCAGCCGCACCTGCAGTGTCAGCACCGCGGCCATGCCGAAGACGAAGTCCCAGTTGGAGGTGTGCGGCGCGGCGATGATGACCATCTTCGGCAGGTCCGGCAGGCGGACGTCGATGCGCCAGCCGGCGCTGCGCAGGATCGTCCGGCCCAGCCAGTACAGGAAACGGTTGTGCCAGCGCGGAATCGTCGCGCCGATCTCGATCCGGTCGGTCATGTTGTAATGCTGTGTCCTCGTCCGCACTCGACCGCCATGCCCGACAAATCGCTGACTTACAGCCGGTATCTGTGCCTCGACGCGTTGCTGTCCCAACAACAGCCGCGATCCGATGGCCCCGAGCACGACGAAACCCTGTTCATCATTATCCACCAGGTCTATGAGCTGTGGTTCAAGCAGATCCTGCACGAGCTGGATGCGCTGACCGCGGCGCTGGACCGGGGGCGGACGGTGGCGGCGCTGGCGACGCTGAAGCGGATTCTGACGATCCTCAAGACGCTGGTGGCGCAGGTGGACGTGCTGGAGACGATGACGCCGCTGTCGTTCAACGCGTTCCGCGCAAGGCTGGACGCGTCGAGTGGGTTCCAGTCCGCGCAGTTCCGGCAGCTGGAGTTCCGCCTGGGACACAAGCGCCGCAGTGTGATGGTGCATTACGCGCCGGATTCGGCCGAACACGCCGCGCTGGAACGGGCCTGGGCGGCGCCGGCGCTGTACGACCACGTGCTGCGTTACCTGGCGGGGCAGGGCCATGCGGTGCCGGCGGAGGTGCTCGGGCGCGACGTGACGCAGCGCTACGCCGGGTCGGCGGCGGTGCAGGCGCTGCTGGTCGGGCTGTACCAGAGCGACGACTTCGCCGCGCAGATCTGCGAGCGCCTGGTGGATCTGGACGAGGGCCTGCAGGAATGGCGCTACCGCCACGTGAAGATGGTGGAGCGCACCATCGGCAGCAAGCGCGGCACCGGCGGTTCCGACGGTGCGGCGTATCTGCGCGGCACGCTGTTCGAGCCGCTGTTCGTGGATCTGTGGGCGATCCGCGCGCAGTTGTAGGAGCGTCTTCCGCAGGGGCGCCGCGACGCGGGCGCCGGGCTCAGCGGTGGCCGAAGGCGCTGACCTCGCGGGTCAGTTCCTGCAGCTCCCGCGCCTGCTGGTCGGTTCCGGTGCTGATGTAGCGCCGGTTCACGTACAGCCGCGCGATGCGCAGGATCGCCGCGGCCTGTTCCGGGCGCGCCTCCGCGGCGCGGCGGGCGAAATCCATCGGGCCTTCGTGCGGCTGCTGCTGCAGGCCGGCGCGCGCGAGCTTGCGGGTGAGGCGCCGCCACTGGCGCAGGACCGGATCGTCGTTGCGCGCCGGCAGGCTCTGGCGCAGCACCATCAGCCCGAACACGGCCATCACCGCGCTGCCGATGAAGGTCAGCGCGAGGATCATGCTGCGCAGGTCGTCGAGACCGAAGCGGCTGAGGAACTGGCGCTGCAGTTCCGGGCCGTAGCCGAGCACCAGGCCGTTCCACTGGGCGTTGAGCCAGTCGATGCGCGCCTCGATGTAGTACTTCAGGCGCGTGCGCGTGGCGAGATAGCCGGGCAGGCCCTCCTCGGCGCTGAGCGCGCCCTCGATGCCGCGCTCGATGCGGTCCGGCGCCACCGCGGCGGTGGGGTCGACGCGGGTCCAGCCGTGGCCGGCGAGCCAGACCTCGCTCCAGGCGTGGGCGTCGGACTGGCTGACTACGTAGTAGTCGCCGATCTCGTTGCGGGTGCCGCCCTGGTAGCCGGTGACGACGCGCGCCGGCACGCCGGCGGCGCGCATCAGGAAGGTGAAGCTGCTGGCGTAGTGCTCGCAGAAGCCGCGGCGGGTTTCGAACATGAAGTCGTCGACGCTGTCGCGGCCGAGTGTCGGCGGGCGCAGGGTGTAGACGTAGGGCTGCTCGCGGAAGCGCCGCAGCGCGGCCTGGACGATGGCGCGGTCGTCGCCGAGTTCGGCCCGCCATTGCCGCGCCAGCTCGACGCTGCGCGGGTTGTAGCGTTCGGGCAGCTGCAGGTAGCGGCGCAGCCGCTGCGCGTCGAGCTGCGCGTCGAGCCGGAAGCCGGTGTAGGAGGTCAGCGTGTAGCGCCGCCGTTCGATCACCGGGCGCGCGGTCATCACCTGGCCTTCGCGGCCGATGAAGGCGCGGTCCGGTAGCGAGTCGGGGTCGGCGAGGTCCAGCGCGAACAGCCAGCGGTGGCGCTGCGGTTCGAGCGTGATCTGGTAGCGCACCGGGTCGGCGTCCAGCTCCAGCGTCGGCGCCAGGTTCGGCGGCGGGCGCAGCAGCGTCACCGCCTGCGACCAGGTGCGGCCGTCGAAGCGGTCGAACACCGGGCCGCGCCAGTAGCGCGCGGCCTCGGGCGGCGGCGGGTCGATGAAGTCGACGCGAAACGCCACGGCGTTGGATTCGATCAGACTGGAGATGTCGCCCGGCGTCATGCTGTCGGAGAGGCCGCTGCGCGCGGCGCCGGCATCGGCGGGCAGGCCCCAGATCGGGCCGGGGATACGCGGGAACAGCACGAACAGCAGCAGCATCAGCGGCAGGGCCTGCGCCACCATCACGCCGCCGGTGCGCAGGGTCTGGCGCGGCGGCATCGCGCCGCGGTGCTGGCATTCGATCAACACCGCGGTGATCGCGATCACGCAGACCAGCAGGTAGGCCAGGGTCCAGATCTCCTGCGAGTACAGGAAGTGCGTGATCAGCACGAAGTACATCAGGAACACCACGACCATCACGTCGCGGCGCTCGCGGAATTCCAGCAGCTTGAGCGTGCCCATCACGCACAGCAGCGCGGTGCCGGCGGTCTGCCCGGAGACGCGGCCGTAGCTGGCGTAGATGCCGGCGAAGGCGAGCAGGGCGATGGTGAGCTTGAGCCAGGTCGGCGGCAGGCGCCATTGCAGGCGTGCGCGCGCGCCGCGCCAGACGATCAGCACCACGATCAGCAGCGCGGCCCACAGCGGCAGGCGCGGCAGGTGCGGCGCCAGCGTCAGCGTCAGCACCGCGAGCAGGCGCCACAGCGTCGCCAGGGGCAGGTATTCGTTCACGCCGCGCGTCCGGTGGCGGCCGCGGGCGCGGCGGCGGGCGTGTCGATCCCGTGCAGCGCCAGCGCCTTGAGGCAGGCGAAACGGTGTGCCTCGCCGTGCGCGGGCGGCACCGTCGTGTGCGGCAGGCGCAGGCCGTAGTCGTGACCGTCGGCATCGGCGTCGAGCACCCAGCGCGTGAGCTGCGACAGGCGTGCTTCGGTGTCGAGCTGGCCGAGCGCGGACCAGTCCAGCCACAGTTCCTGGTCCATGGTCTCGGCGAACTGCTTGACCATCGGCCGCTGCAGCTTGGGCAGGCTCTTCCAGTGGATGACGCGTGGGCTGTCGCCGCGCTGGTAGCTGCGCAGCCCGGCGAACTCGTCCTGGCCACCGCGGTTGCCGCTGCTGACGCCGCCGTGGCCGGGCGTGGACGGCGGCGTCGGGCCGGCCGGGGCGGGGCGCGGGAACACCAGGCAGTTCATGTCCAGCTCGGCCCAGGTCCAGGCATGGAACAGACCCAGCGGGTATTCGGTGGACAGGCTGAACACGCCGCCCGGCAGCCAGCCGCGCCTGGGCGCCGGCGCCTCGAGGCCGAGGATGAGACTGGAACCGGCGGCGACGTCGCCGAGCGTGGCGCGGTCGTCCTGCCTGGGCCAGTTCAGCGCCAGCGAGTAGCGCGTGCGCGCCGCGGGGTTGTCGACGCGGACCTGGAAGCGTGCGGTTTCGCCGGCGAACACCGCCTCGCAGCCGCCGATGCGGATCTGCACGTTGGCGAGGTTGGCGTGGGTGTGGTGCATGCAGATCAGGCCGAGGCCCGCGAGCAGGAAGGTCAGCATGAACGCCATGCTGTTGGAGTAGTTCATCGCGCCGAGCAGCATCACCACCAGCATCACGCCGAAGGCGTAACCGAAGCGGGTCGGCAGGATGTAGACGCGACCGCGGCCGACGCTGATCGGACCCGGCACGCGCTTGACCCGGGCCATCACCCAGGCGTCGATGCGCTCCTGCGCCCAGCGCAGCGGGTGCAGCAGGATCTTGAGGATCAGCCAGACGCGCATCGGCGGGCGCCGGCTACGGGATCGCGACCTGTTCGAGGATCGCCTCGGCGCTGATCGTGTCGCCCGAGTGCTCGGCCGAGGCCTGCAGGCGATGGGACACCACCGACGGGAATACCGCCTGGACGTCCTCCGGGATCACGCCCTGGCGGCCCTGCATCAGCGCCCAGGCCTGGGCGGCGCGGCGCAGAGCCAGACCGGCGCGCGGCGACAGGCCCTGGCGCAGGCCGGGCAGTTCGCGGGTGCGCTGGATCAGCGCCAGCAGATAGTCGACCAGCGCGGGCGCGGTGTTGACGGCGCGGACCTGCTGCTGCAGTTGCAGCAGGTCGGCCGGCGTCAGCACCGGGGTGACGTCGAGCAGCAGGTCGCGGCGCTCGCGCTCCAGCAGCAGGGCCTTTTCCGCGGCCGGCGGCGGGTAGCCCAGCGAGATCCGCATCAGGAAGCGGTCGAGCTGGGATTCCGGCAGCGGGAAGGTGCCGATCTGGTTGGACGGGTTCTGCGTGGCGATGACGAAGAACGGCTGCGGCAGCGCGCGGGTCTGGCCCTCGGTGGTGACCTGCAGTTCCTCCATCGCCTCCAGCAGCGCGGACTGCGTCTTCGGGCTGGCGCGGTTGACCTCGTCGGCCAGCACCAGCTGGGCGAAGATCGGGCCGGGATGGAAGTGGAAGCTGCCGTCGCGGGACTCGAAGATCGAGACCCCGAGGATGTCGGCCGGCAGCAGGTCGCTGGTGAACTGGATGCGCTGGAAGTCCAGGCCCAGCACCTTGGCCAGCGCCAGGGCGAGCGTGGTCTTGCCGACGCCGGGGACGTCCTCGATCAGCAGATGGCCGCGGGCCAGCAGACAGGCCAGCGCCAGGCGGAGCTGGTCGGATTTGCCGAGGATGATGCCGTCCAGGCGGGTCAGGGCCTGATTCAGGGCTGCGCTCATGATGTTGGTCTTGGGCCTAGTCGGGACGGGGCGGCGGGCCGCGTATGGGAGTCTGCCTATGGAACGACGCAGTGTAATGCCCTTGCCCGGGCACCGGACGAGCGGCGGAAGAGGGCGGGACCGGTGGAATGGGAAAATTGACTGCGGCGCTTGCAGCCCCGCACCGCGGCGCTCACCATACCAAACGTTCAGGAACGCCGAGGGTCATGGTGGATCGCAAGAAACGTGAGCTGCTCAAGGAGCAGAAGAACGCGCTGGACTATGCGTCCTGGCGCGAGGCGGCCGAGGCGCTGGACCGGCATCTGGGTTTCGACGACTGGAAGGCGGACGACACCTCCACCGACTACGACTGGCGCCTGATCCGCGCGCGCCTGCGGCAGGTCCGGCAGTACCGGGCCGAGCGCCAGATCGACAAGCTGGTCCACCACCTGCGCCAGGGTCTGCACTGGAACCTCGGCAACACCGGCAGCGCCAGCCTCTACGGTTACGCGTACTACGGCACCAAGCGGCTGATCCACGAATACATCACCGAGATCGCCGAGGCCCTCACCGAGCTGAGCCAGATCGAAGCCGAGGGCTGGACGCGCCCGGACAAGCTCAAGTTCTTCGGCGATCTGGCCAAGAGCTACGGCCGCTCGGCGCTGATGCTCTCCGGCGGCGCGACGCTGGGGCTGTTCCACGTCGGCGTGGTCAAGGCGCTGTACCGCGAGGGCCTGGTGCCGGCGATCATGTCCGGGTCCAGCGCCGGCTCGCTGGTCAGCGCGACCGTCGGCACCCGCGCGCCGGAGGAGGTCGAGGAATTGCTCGATCCGGAGGCCGCGTACTACCACTTCTGGCGCATCCTGCCGTGGCGCGACATGCTGCGGAACCGGGCGGTGATGGACCAGAACCAGTTGCGCAAGGCGATTGCCGCCAACGTCCGCGACATGACCTTCGAGGAGGCGTTCGCCGTCTCCGGGCGGGCGATCAACATCACGGTGTCGCCGGCCGGCGTGAACCAGCCGCCGCGGCTGCTCAACCATCTGACCTTCCCGTACCTGTACATGCGCGAGGCCGCGCTGGCGTCGTGCGCGGTGCCGGTGCTGTTCCCGCCGGTGATGCTGATGACGCAGGACGAGCGCAAGGAGCGTGTGCCGTACATGCCGCTGCTGCGCTGGAACGACGGTTCGCTGAAGTCGGACCTGCCGATCCTGCGCATGCGCCGCCTGCACAACGTCAATCACTTCATCGTCAGCCAGACCAATCCGCATGTGCTGCCCTTCGTCTCGCATCACGAGCCGGGCGAGGGCGGCGTGGTCGACGCGGCGCGCAACTACGCGCTGTCGAGCGTGCGCACCCAGGCCAAGAGCCTGATCGACCTGGCGCGGCACAATCTGCCGGTCGGCACCGCGCATCGCGCGCTGGACGTGACCGCGTCGATCCTCGAACAGCAGTACCGGGGCAACGTGAACATCTTCCCGGAGATCAGTCTGTGGCGGTACGCCAACGTCACCAGCAATCCGTCGATGGAATCGATCAAGCGCTTCATGCTCGAGGGCGAGCGCGCGACCTGGCCGCGCATCGAGATGATCCGCAACCAGACGCTGATCAGCCAGACCCTCAACGACTGCGTCGAGCGGCTGGAGAAGGGCACGATCACCCAGCGTGCGCCGTCGCGCGGCAAGCCCGAGCTGCGCGTGGTGCGCAATCGCCAGGTGCCCTGACCCGCGGTCCAGTCGCGGCGTGAAAAAGGCCCCGTTGTCGGGGCCTTTTTCGTGCGTGCGGGAAGCGTCAGGACGACGGGTCGGCGACCCGCCATGCGCTGTGCGGATAGATGCCGGGCCGCAGGATCGGCAGCCGCACGTCGCGCAGCTCGGCCGAGTACGGATTGAAGTTGGTCAGGTTGTTGACCACCGGCGTCAGCGTGTCGCTGAGCGGGTCCGGAAACGGCCGTCCGGCGATGTAGCTGACCAGCGAGCCGGGGAGCAGGGTGGTCAGCGAGCTGGCCGAGAACAGGATCTGGTACTGCACCTGCTGCTCGTAGAACATCAGGCCGATCTCGTCGCCCTGCTGCAGGATTTCGCCCAGCGCCGGCAGCAGCACCGGATCGCCTTCGTCGATGAAGCCGTTGGTCCTGTGCGTGCCCTCGACGAAGCCGGTGACCTGGTCGTCGATCAGGTACAGCTCGCCGTCGCGGCGCAGGCCGACGCCGATCAGCCCGATCGCCGCGTGCGTGGCGCCGGCGCCCGCGGCCACGGTGACGCTGCCGACGGTGGGCACGCCGGCGAGGACGTAGCCGTCGTCCGGGATCGTGGTCAGCGGTACGAACACCGGCCGGCCGTCGCCGAGCGCGGGGATGTCGACCGCGACGGTGTCGGCGACGGTAGGCAGGCTGCCGGCGCCGCTGAGCGAACCGACCGGCATCCGCTCCAGCGCGACGCCGACCTCGGCGCCGGCCGGTGCGTTGACCGAGGACTGCACCGAGACGCAGATGTCCGGCAGCGCGTCGTAGTCCGCGGACGGCAGGCCCTTGAGGTAGTGGTCGTACCAGCCGAGGATTGCGTAGACGCCCTGGACGCTGCCGCAGTTGCCGGTGCCGTCGACCTGGCCGACGAAGGGCGACAGGTGCCCGCTTTCCATCGACAGCAGCCGGGCGTCGCCGCCGGCGGCCTTGAAGTAGCGCCAGTTCAGATAGCCGCCGGTGAGGTTGAAGATGCCGTCGCGATTGCCCTGCAGGATCAGCGCCGGTACCGGACGCAGGCGGGCGCGGCGCTCGCCGTAGCCCCAGGGCTGGCCGGCGTCCTGGCGGGTCTTGAACCAGTGCATGCCCTGGTCGAGCAGGCCGCGGAACTCGGACTCCGCGACCGGTCGCGGATAGGCGCTGGCGGCGGAGATGCGCGCGATCAGGTCGTCGTAGGTGCGCACGCCGTAGGCGCCGGCATTGCGGGCACCGGCGCTGTTGCACATGGTCTCGATCGCCGGCGTGTTGATCGCGCCGATCACCGCGCCGTCGGACGGCACCACCGCGAACAGGCACAGCAACTGGATCCAGTTCTGCTTGATCGCCTCGCCGGCGGCGAGGCTGTAGAGCAGGTTGTGCCAGGTTGCGATCGGCACGATCGCGTCGACGCGTTGGTCCAGCGCCGCCAGCGCGAACTGCGCCGCGCCGCCGTAGCTGTAGCCGAGCGTGCCGACCTTGATGTCCTTCGGGGTGCCGCTGTCGTCCTGGCGCCAGATCTGCAGGTCGCCAGCGTGGTCGTACAGCCAGTCGAGCAGGGTCTGCAGATCGCGGGTCTCGACGTCAGGGCTGTTGAGGCGGACGTAACCGCCGCCGTTGCGCGGCTGGCTTTCGCCGTGACCGCGCTGGTCGACGCTGACGACGACGTAGTCGTGGTAGGCCAGCGCGGTGGTCATCTCGTCGACCGCGGTCAGGCCGGCGTGCTGCGGATACAGGGTGCCGTCCGCAGCCAGCTCGCGGCGGCGCGAGCCGCCGTAGCCGTGGCTCTGCAATACCACCGGGAAGACCTCGCCGGCGCAGCGCTCCGGCAGCATCACGGTGAAATACAGCTCGGTGGTCGGCAACGGGTCGACCAGCGGGTCGAGATCCTGCGGCAGCGGGCTGGTGAACTGGTACTGGCGGGCCTCGGCGGGTGCCGGCGAGTCGCACTCGATGTCGACGAAGCTGCGATCCGGAGTCGTCGTTCCGGCATCGGGAGTCGACGAGCTGCCGCAGGCGTGCAGCAGCAGCGCCAGGGCCAGTGTTGCGGCGGGCTTGCAGAAACGGACGAAAGGCATGATCAGCGCGGTATCCCCAGAGCCGGAAAGACGGACGAAGCCGACGCCGGACGCGCCGCGTGGCGTCGGCGGCGGGCGACACCGTCTTGCAGCAAGCGCGCCAGAATGACGTTCGGATGACAGCCTTAGGCTGATGTTTCTATCGCGGCGGCACCATCGGCGCGCGGGCGCCCGGTGCGTAGGACAGGCGGGGCCGCGGCCGTGGTCGCTGCCGCAGCCGGCGGTGATCCGTCGGGGGAGCCGGCGTCAGAAAACAGCCCGGGACGGAACGGGGCGTGCCGTCCCGGGCGCGATGCCGCTCAGAGCGCCTGGATGCGGGCGTGCTGCTGGCGCAGGGCGTCGAGGTCCTGCTGCTGCTTGGCGGCCATGTCGCGGGCCTGCTGCTGCACGTGCTCAGGGGCCTTGCCGAAGTTCGGATTGTTGAGGCGCGTGCTGGTCTTCTCCAGATCCGATTCGAGCTTGGCGATGCGCTTGCCGAGGCGTTCGAGCTCCGCGTCCTTGTCGATCAGCCCGGCCATCGGTACCAGCAGGTTCATCGCGCCGAGCAGCGCGGTCGCCGACTGCGGGGCTTCCTCGCCGGCTTCGAGGATCTTCGGCGCCTCGACGCGGGCCAGGAACTGGATGCTCGCGAGCATGTCCTGCACGCGCTGGCGGTCGCCGTCGGAGGCGTTCTGCAGCAGCACGGCGATGGTCTTGCCCGGCGCGATGTCCATCTCGCCACGGATCTGGCGGATGCCGAGGATGAAGCCCTTGAGCCACTCGATATCAGCCTCGGCGGCCTCGTCGATCCGGGTCGCGTCGCTGAGCGGGTAGGGCTGCAGCATCAGCGAGTCGCCGTCGCAGCCGGCCAGCGGCGCGACGCGCTGCCAGATTTCCTCGGTGATGAACGGCATCAGCGGATGCAGCAGGCGCAGCGTGGTTTCGAGCACGCGCACCAGAGTGCGGCGGGTGCCGCGCTGGGCGGCCTCGTCGCCGTTCTGCAGAGCCGGCTTGGACAGCTCCAGATACCAGTCGCAGTACTCGTTCCAGACGAACTGATAGAGCGTCTGCGCGAGCAGGTCGAAGCGGTAGGTGCGGAAGTGTTCGGCGACTTCGGCCTCGACCTTCTGCAGCCGCGAGATGATCCAGCGGTCGGCGGCCGACAGCTCGACCGGCAGCGCCGCGTCCTGGCCGCAGTCGTGCGTCTCGGTGTTCATCAGCACGAAGCGCGCGGCGTTCCAGATCTTGTTGCAGAAGTTGCGGTAGCCGGCCGCGCGCGAGGAGTCGAAGCGGATGTCGCGACCGGTGGAGGCCAGCGCCAGGAAGGTGAAGCGCAGCGCGTCGACGCCGACCGGCTCGATGCCGCCCGGGAACTGGCGGCGGGTCGTGGCTTCGATCTTGGCCGCCATCTGCGGCTGCATCAGGCCGGTGGTGCGTTTGGCGACGAGATCGTCGAGGCTGATGCCGTCGACCAGGTCCAGCGGGTCGAGTACGTTGCCCTTGGACTTGGACATCTTGTTGCCTTCGGCATCGCGCACCAGGCCGGTGATGTAGACCTCGCGGAACGGCACGTCGTCCATGAAGTGCAGTCCCATCATCGACATGCGGGCGACCCAGAAGAAGATGATGTCGAAGCCGGTGACCAGCACGCTGGTCGGGTACCAGCGCTTGAGGTCCTCGGTCGGCTCCGGCCAGCCCAGGGTCGAGAACGGCCACAGCGCCGACGAGAACCAGGTGTCGAAGGTGTCGTCGTCGCGGGTCAGTTCGGCGCCGCCGGCGAGCTTGTCGGCGTACTTCGGATTGGCGCGGATCTCGTCCTCGCTGCGGCCGACGTAGATGTTGCCGTCGGCGTCGTACCATGCCGGGATGCGGTGGCCCCACCACAGATTGCGCGAGATGCACCAGTCCTGGATGTTGTTGAGCCACTGGTTGAAGGTGTTGACCCAGCCTTCGGGCACGAAGCGGGTCAGGCCGTCCTGCACCGAGGCCAGCGCACGGTCGGCGAGCTGCTTCATGCTGACGAACCACTGGTCGGTCAGGTACGGCTCGATGACGACGCCGGTGCGGTCGCCGCGCGGCACCATCAGCTTGTGCGGGTCGATCTTCTCGACCAGTCCGAGCTTCTCCAGATCCTCGACCACGCGGGTGCGCGCGTCGTAGCGCTCGAGCCCGCGGTAGGCCGCCGGCGCCTCGTCGTTGACGTGCGCGGTCGGCGTGAAGATGTTGATCATCGGCAGCGAATGGCGCTGGCCGATGGCGTAGTCGTTGAAGTCGTGCGCCGGGGTGATCTTGACCACGCCGGTGCCGAACTCGCGATCGACATAGTCGTCGGCGATGATCGGAATCTCGCGGTCGCACAGCGGCAGGCGCACCGTCTTGCCGATCAGGTGCTGGTAGCGCTCGTCTTCCGGATGCACCGCGACGGCGGTGTCGCCGAGCATGGTTTCCGGGCGCGTGGTGGCGACGACCAGGTAGTCACGGCCGTCGGCGAGCGTGGTGCCGACCAGCGGATAGCGGAAGTGCCAGAGGTTGCCGTTCTCTTCCTTGGACTCGACCTCGAGATCGGAAATCGCGGTCAGCAGCACCGGGTCCCAGTTGACCAGACGCTTGCCGCGGTAGATCAGGCCCTCTTCGTAGAGGCGCACGAATTCCTCGGTGACCGCCTCGGAGAGGCCGTCGTCCATGGTGAAGCGTTCGCGCGACCAGTCGACCGAATTGCCCATGCGGCGGATCTGATGGGTGATCGTGCCGCCGGAGTAGGCCTTCCACTCCCAGACCTTCTCGAGAAACTTCTCGCGCCCGAGGTCGGTGCGCTTGATGCCCTGCGCGGCGAGCTGGCGCTCGACGACCATCTGCGTGGCGATGCCGGCGTGATCGGTGCCCGGCAGCCACAGCGTGTCGTAGCCGCGCATGCGGTGGTAGCGCGCCAGCGCGTCCATCACCGCGTGCTGGAAGGCATGGCCCATGTGCAGCGTGCCGGTGACGTTCGGCGGCGGAATCACGATGCTGTACGGCGGCATTGCGGCGCGGTCGCCGCCGCGCCGTTCGGCGACGGTTTCGGGAGTGTAGTAGCCGTTCTTTTCCCAGGTCTCGCACCAGCGCGGTTCGATGGCTTTGGGGTCGAAGGTCTTGTCCATGTTCGGTCGATCGATGAAAAGCGGTCGGGCGCCGGCGGCGCGAAAAGACGGGAATTGTAAACGCCCGGGACACTCCGGGGGGTGATCGGGCGCGGATGCGCCGGATCAGCCGCCGCGCTGCTTCCAGGCGCCGCCGGTGTCCTGCTCGAAGGTCCGCAGCGAATAGCCGCGGTCGCGGTAGAACTTGTAGTGCGCGCGCGAGGCGCTGCGGTGGTCCGGATGCCCGGCCA
The DNA here is from genome assembly GCA_028698335.1 of Nevskiales bacterium. Lineage (GTDB taxonomy): Bacteria > Pseudomonadota > Gammaproteobacteria > Nevskiales > Nevskiaceae > Solimonas. The sequence continues at coordinate 15,898 of JAQVDP010000028.1, forward strand.
CGATCTCGATGACGCGCTCGAAGCGGCTGAAGAACGGCGGCACCTCGGCGTCGAGATTGATCAGGATGTCGTGCTGGCCGTCGGGCGGTTCGGCCGCGCCGATCAGGACCGGCGGGACCGGTTCGGTCGGGGCGGCGTGCCCGTCGTAGCGCTCGTGGGCGACGAATCCGCCCTGGCGGTAGCTCCACAGCGCATCGTCGAACTCGGCGCTGACCGCGGCGTCGGTGCTGTGCACGTAGACGTTGCGGTTGGCGCCGACCGCCTTCTCGCACAGACGGCAGGCGGTCATCACCGCCGAATCCGCGGGGCCGCCGGTCTGCGGCAGGATGTAGAAATCGACGCTGGTCATGCGCGGCCGGCTCCGGTGGACACCCGGCGCGGCCCCGGCGCGAAGCCGCGCCGGGGCGCCGTCGTCATCGGCGGATCAATCAACGGCACCGGCAACGGTCCGGGTCAGGCCGCCGACTTCTTGGTCGCGGTGTTGATCAGGTACTGCGTCAGCATCGCCACCGGACGGCCGGTGGCCTTCTTGCCGGTGGAGGCGGTGCCGGCGATGTCCAGATGCGCCCACTTCATCTTCTTGGTGAAGCGATGCAGGAAGGTCGCGCCGATGATCGCGCCAGCCTCGCGGCCGCCGCGCGTCGCGATGTTGGCGATGTCGGCGCATTCGGACGCGATGTTGGCGTCATACTCCGGCCACAGCGGCAGCTCCCAGGCCTTGTCGCCGGCCTGTTCGCCGGCGCTCAGCAGCGCGCGGCCCAGCGCCGGGGTGTTGCTGAACAGGCCGGTGGCGACGTTGCCCAGCGCGACGATGCAGGCGCCGGTGAGCGTCGCCATGTCGATGCAGACCGCCGGATCGTAGGTCTTCTCGGCGTAGGTCAGCGCGTCGCAGAGGATCAGGCGGCCCTCGGCGTCGGTGTTGAGCACCTCGATGGTGATGCCGGCCATGCTGGTGACGATGTCGCCGGGCTTGTTGGCGTCGCCATCCGGCAGGTTCTCGGACGACGGCACGATGCCGACGACGTTGATCGGCAGCTTCAGCTCCGCGATCGCCTGCATGGTGCCGAACACGGTGGCACCGCCGCACATGTCGAACTTCATTTCGTCCATGGCCGCCGACGGCTTGAGCGAGATGCCGCCGGCGTCGAAGGTCAGACCCTTGCCGACCAGGACGATCGGCTTGGTGTTCTTGCGGCCGCGCATGTACTCCATGACGATCAGCTTCGGCGGCTGGCGCGACCCGCGCGACACCGACAGCAGCGCGCCCATGCCGAGCTTTTCCATGTCGGCCTGTTCGAGGATCTTGGTCTTGATCGGCGATCCGGTGGCGAGCTTCTTGGCGCGGTCGGCCAGATAGCTCGGGGTGCAGATGTTGCCCGGCAGATGGGCGAGGTCCTTGGCCAGATCGATGCCGTTGGCGATCGCGGTGGCCTCGCCGAGGCCACGCTCGGCGGCCGGCAGGTCGGAGCGGCGCGGCACGTCGAAGGTGTAGCGCTCGAGCTTGTAGGTCGGCAGCTCCTCCCGGGCCTTCTCGCCGCGGCACGCGTCGAAGCGGTAGTAGGTGTCGCGGGTCGCCAGCAGCGCCTGCGCGACGTTCCACTGGAAATCGTGGCCCTTGACGGTGAGGTGGGTCAGATACGAGACGGCGTCGATCGAGCCGGTGTTGCGCAGCGCGCGGGCGGCGGCGACGTTGGCCTTGCGGAATGCGGTTTCGTCGAAGCTGCGTTCGCGGCCGAGTCCGACCAGCATCACGCGATCGGCAAAGATCCCGGGAACGTTGTGCAGCACCAGCGTGGTGCCGAGCTTGCCGTCCATGTCACCACGGCGCATGACGCTGGCGATCGCGCCTTCGCCGACGCCGTCGATGACGGATGCGGCCTCGGACGGGCTGCGGCGCTCATAGATGCCGACGATGACGCAGGCGACGCGCTGTTTTTCCGGGTTGCCGCTCTTGACGAAATATTCCATGAAGTCCTCGAAATCCGATCTCAGGCGTTTGTGGGCTCGTTCTGACAAGATTTCGCCGCCGCGACGGGAGCCGCCGGATCGGGGCGATATGCGTGGCGGCAATGGCCGCGGGGGGAACGAGCGTGCCGGTCCATTCTATCCCAGGAGCGCCGAAAACCAAGCCGTGACCGCGATCCGCATCGTTCCGGGCCGGTCAATTGTGTGGCGGAGGGGATGTCCGGAAGGCGTTTTGCCGGCAGCGGGCGCGGCGCGAGACCGGCATAATGGAGCCGCGCTTGCCGACCGGCGCCTGCCTGGTACCCACTTCGATGAATCAGCGTCTGCTCGACCGATACCTGTTCCGCGAGGCGGGCGGTGCGTGGATCGCGGTCACGGTGGTGCTGCTGGCGATCATGCTGTCGACCCGGTTCGCGCGCTTCCTGGCGCAGGCGGCCGCGGGCGAGCTGCCGCGCGAGCTGCTGTTCAAGGTCGCGGCGCTGTCGAGCCTCGAATTCCTGGTGATCCTGGTGCCGGTGTCGCTGCTGCTGGCGATCATGCTGGCGCTGGGGCGCCTGTACCGCGACAGCGAGGTTGCGGCGATGACCGGCTGCGGTGTCGGCCTGGGCGATTTCTACCGGCCGTTCCTGACCCTGGGGGCGGTGCTGGCGATCATCACCGCGGCGCTGGCGTTCCAGATCGGCCCCTGGGCCGGCCGCACCGCGGACTATCTGGTCAAGAACGCGGCGCGCTACATCCAGTTCAATCCGTTCGAGGAAGGGCGGTTCAAGGCGGTCGCCGGCAACCGCGCGGTGTTCTACACCGAGAAGATGAGCGACAACGGCAGCCGCCTGCAGAACGTCGTCGCCCAGGTCCGCCAGGACAACGGCGTGAGTTTCGTCACCGCCGAGGCCGGCTCGCAGACGGTCGATCCGGTCACCGGCGAGCGTGCCGTGCGCCTGCAGCGCGGATACCGCTATCGCGGCGAACCGGGGCAGGCCGCCTATGACGTGATGCGCTTCGACGAGTTCTCGACCCGCGTGGCGCCGCCCGAATTCATCTACAAGAGCAGCAAGCGGCGGCTGATGCAGACCGCGGATCTGGTCGGCTCCAGCGATCCGCAGGACCAGGCCGAACTGGCACGGCGGATCTCGGCGCCGATCTCGGTGTTCATCCTCGCGCTGCTGGCGGTGCCGCTGTCGCATATCGCGCCGCGCAAGGGCCGCTACGGCAAGATCGCGATCGGCGTGCTGGCCTATCTGGCGTACTCGCAGCTGATCAACGTCGGCCATGCCTGGATCGCCAAGGGCAAGGTGTCCGCCGCGATCGGCATCTGGTGGGTGCACGCGCTGATGCTGGCCTGGGCGCTGATCCTGATCGCGATGCGCGCCAATCTGTTCCGACGCCTGACCCCATGAGCCAGATCAACCGCTACCTGATCGCGACCATCCTCGGCTTCACCGCGACCACCGGCCTGGCGCTGGTGGCGATCTATACCTTCATCAGCTTCGTCGCCGAGATCGACGAGACCGGCGAGGGCAGCTTCGGCATGCTGGAACTGGTCTGGTACACGCTGATGATGATGCCGTCGGGCCTGTACATCCTGATGCCGATCATCGCGCTGCTCGGCACGATCATGGGCCTCGGGGCCCTGGCCTCGCAGAACGAGATCAACGCGATGCGCGCGTCGGGCGTGACCCTGGCCCGTCTCGGCGCGGCGACGCTGACCGCCGGCGCGCTGCTCGGCGCGTTCGCGGTGTTCATCGGCGACTATCTGGCGCCGGCTGGCAGTGCCTCGGCGCGGGCGTTCAAGAACGAGGCGCGCTACAGCGTCGCCGGCGGGGTCACGGCGAAGCCGATCTGGCTGCGCGACGGCCGCAGCATCGTGCACATCCGCGCGCTGCAGGCCGAGAACGCGATGGCCGACGTCGACATCTACACGCTGGCGGACGATCTTTCGATCGAGCGGGTGATGCGGGTGGCGTCGGCGGTGTACAGCGACGGCGGTTGGCACCTGCACGGCGTCGAGCAGACCCGCTTCGAGGCCGGCCGCACCGTGGCCGAGAAGATCGACACGATGGATTGGGACGCCACCCTGTCGCCCGACGTGCTGCGCCTGTTCGTGCTCGAAGCCGACAGCCTGTCGACCACCGGCCTGGTGCGCCTGATCGACTACATGATCGACAACGGCCTCGACGCGGGCGAGTATCGCCTGTCGCTGTGGCGCAAGCTGATCGCGCCGTTCACGGTGATGGCGATGATGCTGTTCGCGGTGCCGTACGCGCTCGGCTCGCAGCGCGCCGGCGGCGCCGGGCAGCGGCTGCTGATCGGCATCCTCGTCGGTCTGGTGTTCTATCTGGTCAACGAGGTGACCGCGAGCCTCGGTCAGCTCTACGCCTGGCCGCCGTCGCTGGCTGCGGCCCTGCCGACGCTCCTGCTGACGGTGCTGGCGATGATCCGGCTGAAGCGGGCGCGCTGACGGCGCCCGGGTGGTTTGACGCAGGTCAGCCCGGTTCCTGCGCCCGCTCACTAGACTGCGGATATTCGTCCGCAGGAGAAGGTGGCATGTGGTGCACCACACAGGGTTCCCGGGGCGGCCGTGGCCGCTTGATTCTCGCGCTGGCGGTGTTGGCGACGCTGGCGGGCTGCGCGACGGCAACGCCGTACCAGCCGCGGCTCGGCGGCTACGGGTACAGCGAGCAGAGGCTTGAGCGCAACCGCTACCGGGTGACCTTCTCCGGCAACAGCTCGACCCCGCGCGAGACCGTCGAAAACTACCTGCTGTACCGTGCCGCCGAGCTGACGCTGAGCAACGGCTACAGCGCGTTCGTGTTGGCCAGCCAGGACACCGGGGCGAGCACGACCTACGAGCAGACCGTCAGCGGCTACGGCGGATTCGGGCCCTATTACTGGTATCCGCGCGCCGCGGTCGCGGTCTCGACCAGCCGGCCCCAGACCGAATACGAGGCGCAGGCCTACATCGTGATGCTCAAGGGCGACAAGCCGGAAGGCGACGTCCGCGCCTTCGACGCACGCGAGCTGCGCGACAACCTCGAAGCGCTGATCCAGCGGCCGCCGCCGCCGAAGTGAGCGGGCGCTTCAGCCCGTCCGGCCCTGCTCGGGTTTGGGCAGGACCACGACTTCGGAGCGGCTGATCCAGTCCTGGGGGCCGCGCTTGCGTGCGTCCAGGCGCATCATCAGGAATCCGCAGAGCAGGGCGATCACGGCGACGGTGCCGGCCATGGCGGCATGCCGGCTGCCGGCGAACAGCGGCAACCGCATCAGCATCGGCGTCAACGCGACGCTCCAGCACAGCAGGGTCGCCGCATAGCGGATCGCGGCGCCGAGCCAGTGCACCGCACCGCCGCCGTCCTGACGCAGTTGCAGGCGCCACGCGCGCATGCCCAGGGTCTGGCCGCCGTGGGTCCAGAACCATCCGAAGAAGGCCAGGCCGATGACGAACAGCAGGCCGCGCAGCAGGTGCCACTCGCGGTCGAGTCCGGCGGCGTTGCGGACGACGGCGTCGATCAGCAGGATCACCATCCACAGGCCGAGCAGTAGCAGACCGTCGTAGACGGCGGCGGCGAGACGGCGCCAGATCGGCGCGGGCATGACGGTTTGGTTCATCGTGACGGGTTCCCGGGGGCGCACAGGATAGCGGCTTTGCGCCGCTACGGCCGGCGTGTGCCGGGATGCCTCAGGGTGCGGCCGCGAGCTTGGCGAGCACCGCGACCAGCAGTACCGCGAAGCCGCCGATCTCGCCGATGACCAGCGCGATCATGAAGCCGCTGATCAGTGGGGCCGGCAGCGTGCGCGTCCCCAGCCGGTGCGGGCGACGCAGCTGGTTGTCGGTGTCGCCGAGCCAGCCGTGGATCACGTAGCTGCCAATCGCTGCGGCGAAGAACAGGATCGGGATCCCCGCGGCGAGCAGATTGGCGAGGTCCGGCAGCGGGCTCAGACGGACGAACTCCAGCAGAACGAGCGTCGAGAAGGCGTACATCAGGGAGGTGCGATGGGCGATGTCGACATAGACCGGTGCCTGCGCGTCGGCGCTGCCGCGGATGCGGGCGTATTTCCAGACGCCGGTGACCATGCCGGTCATGAAGAATGCGCCGGTGGCGGCGACACAGAGGAGTTCGGCGGTGGGCATCAATGTGATCCTTGTCCTGACGTCCGGAGGATGGAGATACTAAGCGTATTGACTGGGAGCGGACCCGTGACTGAGCCTGTAGATCCGGATTGGGTGTTGGCGGCGCTGGACGATGTTGCCGGCGCGCTGGAGCAGTTGATCGCGGAGATCGACGCCGATCCCGAACAGGTCGCCGAAACCCTGCGCGAGGGCATGCCGGCGATCTTCGCCAAACTCAACTATGCGTGGAACACCCGCGCGCTGGGGCCGACTGCGCTGGAGACCCACGATCACGACGCGCTGGTGGCCTGGCCGCAGGACGTCGGCATCTAGCAAAACGCCCCGGCCGACCGGCCGGGGCGCCTTTTCAAGCACCGCGCTGGGATGGCCCGAACGCGTCAGAACGCTTCGGCGTCGAGCGCCATCAGCGTATCGGCGCCCGCGCGCGCGGCACGGATCTGATACGCCGTTTCCGGCAGCAGCTTGGCGAAGTAGAAGCGCGCGGTGGCGAGCTTGGTCGCGTAGAAGTCGTTCGCGCCGGTGGTCTTCTCCAGGGCGATCTTGGCCATCCGCGCCCACAGGTACGAATAGACCAGGTGGCCGACGACACGCAGGTACGGCACCGCGGCGGCACCGACTTCCTCCGGATTCTTCATCGCCTTCTGCGCGACTTCGCCGGTGAGCTTGGTGACCTTGTCGCCGATGTCCATCAGCGGCTCGATGAATTCCTTCATCTCGTCGTTGCCGGCGTTCTCGGCGATGAAGGCCTGGACCAGCGCGCCGAACTTCTTGAGCTTGGCGCCGCCGTCGGCGAGCACCTTGCGGCCGATCAGGTCGAGCGACTGGATGGTGTTGGTGCCCTCGTAGATCATGTTGATGCGGGCATCGCGCACGTACTGCTCCATGCCCCATTCCTTGATGTAGCCGTGCCCGCCGAAGACCTGCAGGCCGAGGTTGGTCGACTCGAAGGTGTTGTCGGTGATGAAGGCCTTGATCATCGGCGTCAGCAGCGCGACGAGGTCGCCGCTGTCCTTGCGGACCTTCTCGTCCGGATGGCCGTGCTCCTGGTCGATCATCAGGCCGACCCAGTAGCAGAACGCGCGTCCGGCTTCGGTGTAGGCCTTCTGCGTCAGCAGCATGCGGCGCACGTCCGGATGGACGATGATCGGGTCCGCCGGCTTGTCCTTGGCCTTGGGGCCGGACAGCGAGCGCATCTGCACGCGGTCCTTCGCGTAGGCCAGCGAGTTCTGGTAGGCGACCTCGGCCAGCCCCAGCGACTGCATGCCGACACCCAAGCGCGCGCCGTTCATCATCACGAACATCGCGTTGAGGCCCTTGTTCGGTTCGCCGACCAGCCAGCCCTTGGCGCCGTCGAGGTTCATCACGCAGGTGGCGTTGCCGTGGATGCCCATCTTGTGCTCGATCGAGCCGCACTTGATGCCGTTGCGCTCGCCCAGCGAACCGTCGGCGTTGGGCACGAACTTCGGCACGATGAACAGCGAGATGCCCTTGGTGCCGGCCGGGGCGTCCGGCAGGCGCGCCAGCACCAGGTGCACGATGTTCTCGGCCAGATCGTGCTCGCCCGAGGAGATGAAGATCTTGGTGCCGGAGATCGCGTACGAGCCGTCGCCGTTGGGTTCGGCCTTCGAGCGCAGGATGCCGAGGTCGGTGCCGCAATGCGGCTCGGTCAGGCACATCGTGCCGGTCCACTCGCCGGAGACGATCTTCGGCAGGTACACCGACTTCTGCTCGTCGGTGCCGTGCTCGAGCAGGCAGGCGTAGGCGCCGTGGGTCAGGCCGGGATACATGGTCCAGGCCTGGTTCGACGAGTTGAGCATCTCGTAGAGGACGTTGTTGACCAGCTCCGGCAGGCCCTGGCCGCCGAAGTCCGGATCGCAGGACAGCGCCGGCCAGCCGGCCTCGACGTACTGCTGGTAGGCCTCCTTGAAACCTTTCGGGGCGGTCACCACGCCGTCGCCGGCATAGGTGCAGCCTTCCTCGTCACCGCTCTGGTTGAGCGGGAACACCACGTTGGAGCAGAACTTGCCGGCTTCCTCGACGATCTGGTCGATGGTTTCGGCGTCGATCTCCGCGTGCTGCGGCAGCGCCTTGAGCTGGGTCTCGACGTCCAGCAGCTCGTGCAGGACAAACTGCATGTCGCGCAGGGGGGGCGTGTACTGGGGCATGAAGAAGCTCCGAGAAATGTGAAAAAAAGGGCCGGACGCCTTGCGGCGTCACCGAATTTGGAGTCCATACTCTACCGTATGTTGGGGCCGCACGCACGGACTTGAACGCCCGTTCATCGTGCCGCTGCGGTCAACCGGCGGGACGCCATTGCCTTGAATACGTGACTTCCGGCCGCGGCGATGCGGCGGCGCCGGGGGGCACCGTGCGTCGTCCACGGGCGGAAGTCAGTGGCTGCTGGGGGACGGCGGGGCTTGCGGTGCGGGCGGAACGACGCTGGCGGTGGTGGCGCCCGACGCCGGGGGGCTCGCGGGGCGGTCGGCGGTGGGGCTGGCAGGTTGCAGCATGCCGACGGATTCGGGGTGTTCGAGCAGCTCCAGGAACTGGTCGCTGGGGATGGCGGGATAGAACAGCCAGCCCTGCGCGTAGTCGACGCCCAGGCTTTGCAGCATCCGCAACTTGTGGGGATCGTCGACGAATTCGGCGACGGTCCGTTTGCCGGTGGCGCGGGCGACCTGATGGATCGCGCGGACGATTTCCTGGGATACCGGGTTCTGGATGATGTCGCGGGTGAAGCGGCCGTCGATCTTGACCTCGTCGACGCCGAGCGAATGCAGGTAGCCGAACGAGCAAAGGCCGGAGCCGAAGTCGTCGAGGCTGAAGGTGCAGCCGATGCTGCGGAACTCCTCGATGATGTCCGCCGCCAGCTCCAGGTGCTCGATCGCCGCGGTTTCGGTGATCTCGAAGCCGAGCTTGCCGGCCGGCGGGTGCAGGTTGCGCAGCTGGTTGAACAGCCGGTTCATGAAGCGGCCGTCGACCAGCGACTTGGCCGACAGGTTCATGGTGACGCCGTCGAGCTGCTGCAGGGCGTCGGCATGGTCGACCACCCAGTTCATCACGACTTCGGAGGTGAAGGCGTCGAGCTCCGAGGCGAGGCCGAAATACTCCAGCGTCTCGATTGTTCCGGCCGGCAGCGGCGTGTAGCGGCCGTCCTGTTCCATGCGCAGCAGGAATTCCGCCTTGGCGAGGCGCGGTTTGGGGCCCGAAATGTCCATGATCGGCTGCGGATGCAGCTCGAGGCGACCGGCCTGCATCATGTTGCGGAAATGCAGCACGTTGGCGGCGTTGACGCTCGGCATCTGCGCGCTGGACTGGGTGGGGACGTAGGTGACGATCTGGTTGAGTCCGCGCCGTTTGGCGTTCTGGCAGGCCTCGGCGGCATGGGCGACGTGCTCGGCCCAGCCGTCCTGGGCGCCGCTGACGGTCAGACCGATCGAGACCGCGATGCGGTTGGCGCCGACCACCGATTCGTAGCGGATGTCGGTCAGCAGGTCGCGCAGGGCCGAGGCTTCGTCGACGGCCGCCTGGCTGTGGTCGACGATCTTGGCGGCGATGAATTCGTTGCTCCAGATGCGGCCGGCGATGCCGCCGTCGCCGGCCCAGCGACGGATGGCGTCCTCGGCATTGCGAATGACGGCGTCGCCGCTGCCCGGCAACGCCATGCGGTTGACCGAGCGCATGTGGCGAATGTCGATGTAGAGCAGCATGGCGCGTGGAAACGGGTTCCAGGCGTCGAGCCTCTCGAGGATTTCGCCGAAGTTGGAGACGGACATCAGAGCGATAGGCGGCCGGTGGCGGATGCCAGGATTATCGGCGGTGCCGTCGCCGGCTTGAACCGCGGCCGGGCTGACCGGTCCATGTCGCCCGATTGGCGCGCACCGGCCGGATCAGACGCCGGTCCGTGGCGGATGGTCGGGGCGCAGCGCGGCGGCGATCCGTTCGATGCCGGCGGCGGCCCGCATCGGCAGACTCAGGGCCTGTGTCCCGCGCGTCCCGGCGTCGCGCGGATTGATGCGCAGCAGCACGCCGCCGGCGCCCTCCGCGAACAGCCGGACCGTGGGGACGTGCAGCCCCGCGCCGAGCTCGACGACCAGCGGTCGCCGGACGCGCGATTGCCACCGTGCCAGACGGGCCTCCTGCGCCTCGGTGCGCCCGGCGACCCAGGCCGGGTCGCCGAACATCAGGATGTTCGGGCGTGCGATGGCGCCGCAGTGCGGACAGCGCGGCAGGGCGGAACGCAGGCGACAGCGGCGGGTGTCGACATCCGGTTCGAAGTCCCGCGCCGACCAGATCCGCTCCGAACACGGCAGGCTGCACTGCAGGTGGTGAATCGATCCGTGGCATTCGACGATGCGATCGGACGCGAAGCCGGCCTGCTGGAACTGGCCGTCGACGTTGCTGGTGAAGACGAAACTGCCGTGGGCGTAGTGCGCGCCCAGCGCGAGCAGGGCGCCGAAGCCGGCGTGCGGGCGGGTCTGGCGATACAGCTGCAGGCGGTGCCCGTAGAAGCCCCAGGCCAGCGTCGGGTCCGCCGCGAACGTGGCCGGGTTGGCGACCTCGACGAAGCGCAGGCCGGCTTCCCCCAGTGCCGGATAGGCGTTCCAGAAGCCCTGGTCGCCGCGAAAGTCCGGCAGGCCCGAGTCGACGCCCATGCCGGCACCGGCGCAGATCAGCAGGGCGTCGCAGTCCTGCGCCAGGGCTCGAATCGCGGTGGTGGCAGGCGCCGGGGGTGGCTGAGGGGTGTTCGGCATGGTCTCGTCAGTTCGGATGACGCTGTGCGGCTTCGTCGGGTGCGATAAGGAGCATGCCGCATTTGCGCATTCCGTCGGGAGGGGGAGCCATGGCGTTGTCGACATCCGATGTGATCCATATGACGCTGGGCGTGCTGACCATCGGTGCGTTCTTCTACTTCAACCGGGCTCTGTATTTCCGGGTTGGCGGCGTATCCGGGGTGTCGCTGCTCGAAGGCGGCTACTACGTCGTCGCGATTGTCGCCCTGGTCATCGGCTGGTACTTCAATGTGCTGTACATGAGCACGTACGGGGATGAGGTCGGCTGGGTTCATTGGACCAAGCTGCTGTTCGTCAATCCGGCTTCGGCGTCCGGCGGGCAGGATCTGATCTTCGCCAACCTCGTGCTGTTCCCGCTGTGGACCGTGTCCGAGGGACGGCGCTGCGGCATGCGGGCGAGCTGGTGGTATTTCCCGATGAGCCTGTTGACCAGCTTCGCGTTCGGGATCGCACTGTTTCTGGCCGCGCAGCAGCGTCAGCATCGCCTGAACGCGATGCAGCTGCGTCTCGGCGGCTAGGCCGCCGGCGCCGTCACAGCGCGGCGGAATCGTGTTTCAAGGCCAGGCGCGCCTGGTTGCGCAGCGTGCGCAGCAGGGCCAGATCCTCGGCGGTGATCTTCAGGCCGTCGGCGGCTTCGGCGTCGGCGTAGATCAGGCCGACCGGCCGCTCCGACAGGCGCAGCGGCAGGATCAGGAACGACTGGCTGCGCAGGTGATCCCGATGCCATCGCGGCAGGTGGGCGCGAATCTTTTCGGCGGAGGCGTCCGAGATCAGCACATCGACGTCGCGGGCGATGACACGGTTGAAGATGTCGTTCTCGCCAAGCGGCAGGTGGAAGTGCTCGAACGCGAGCTGGGGGTTCCGCCCGAACGCGTAGCGCGCGCGCAACCTGGCGCTCTTCGGGTCGAGCAGGCAGATCACGACGCGTTGCGCGCCGAGCGCGCGATAGATGATCTCGGCGATGATCCTGAGGACGTCGTCCGCCGGGACGTCGTCCACCAGGGCATGGCTGATGTCCTGGATGCCGCCCTGCAGGATGGCGCTCGAATCGTGCGCGAGTCCGTTGCCAGCGTCGGTTGACGCATCCGGCGGTAGCGACGGCAGGTCCCGGGCCGGGTCGGTTCCCGCGGGCGGTTCGGTCTTCGCGTTCGGGGTCAGCGCCTGGAGCAGGGGCGATGCCGTCCACTCGATGCCCAGGGCGCGGGTCAGCTCCCGCAGGCCGTCGAGCGCTGCGGTCATGGCGGTTTCGGCGTCCTTCAGATCCAGCCCGAGCGCGGTGCCGAAGGGCTGGAACACGCCGCGGATGGCGCTGCCGCGCTGCGGCGGCGGGGTGTGCTCCATCACCCCGGACAGCTTTTCGGATGCCGCGCTGAACAGCCGCAGCTGATCGTCGCGGGACTCCGGTGCCTTGAGTCGCCCGTCGGGCACGGCGTCCATGCTGGCGAGAATCCCGGCCGGGAATCCCCAGTTGCGGGCGATGCCGATCCCGAGGTCCCGGTACGAGAGCCCCAGCACACGCAGCGCGGCCGTGTCCTCCGGGCAATGTTCCATCGCGACGATCCGCGCAATCAGATCGGCCTCCTCGCGGAAGTAATAGCGCGTGAGCAGGCGGCCTAGATTGCGGAACAGCGCGCAGACGAAGACCTCCTCGTCCTGGCGGTCTCCGGTCCGGAACGACAGCTCCCGTGCCAGCAATCCGCTGAGCGTGGCGCGCAGAAACTCGTCCTTCAGCGCGGTGGCGTGCTGCTGGTCGCGGATGTGTTCGAACAGCACCAGCGAGATCGCCAGGTTGCGGATCGCGTCCATGCCGAGGATGACGATCGCGCGTGAAACCGTACGCACGCGCCCGGCCTCGTGATGGCGGTAGTAAGCCGAGTTGGCGAGGCGCAGGATCTTGTTGGTGAGCGCGAAGTCCTTGAGGATCTCGTTGGCGAGGGCGGCCGCATTGGAGCTGTCCGCCGCGGCCAGACGGTTGATCGACCGGATCGACGAGGACATCGCCGGAAAGTCGCTCTTGTGGCTCATCCGCCGGAGCAGGAAGTCCAGGGTGCTCTGGTGCCTGCCGCCGCTGTTGCCGGCGTCGATGCCGCCCTGGGAATAGGCCTCGAGCGCCTCGCGCATCTGGGCGGCGGAGGCGTAGCGCAGTTCCGGATCCTTGGCGGTGGCCTTGGCGATGACGTCGAGCAGTGCCTCGTCGATGCGGCCGACCGCGTCGGCGGGCAGGGCGATCGGCTGATTGGCGATCTGGTGCAACACCTGGAACACGCTCTCGCCCTGGACGGCGGGATGGCCGAACAGCATTTCGTAGAGGATCAGACCCGCCGCAAACACGTCGTTCTGCGGTGTGATCCGGCCATGTGCGATGTATTCCGGAGCCATGTACATCGGCGTGCCGACCAGACCTGAGCCGGATGTCACCGCGGCGTCGGCTCCGGCGCCGATCGGCGCGGCGATGCCGAAATCGAGGATGCGTGGCTTGCCGTCCGCGGAGACGATGATGTTGGCGGGCTTGAGGTCGCGATGCGTGATTCCGGCACGATGGGCGTGTTCGAGGGCGTCGGTGATCTCGATCATCAGCGGCACCGCGCGTTCCGGCGGCAGCGCGCCGCCCTCCGCCAGCAACTGCCCCAGCGTGCGGCCCTCGACGTATTCGTAGACCAGGTAGGCGCCGTGGCCGAGCGGCCCGACGTCGTAGATCTGCACGATGCCCGGATGGCTCAGGCGACCGGCGGAGCGGGCTTCATGCAGCAGACGGCCGGCGCCGCCGCCGTCAGGGTCGGCATCGCGCAGCACCTTGATCGCGACGACGCGCTCGACCTGGGGATCTCGGGCCAGAAAGACGGCACCGTGCGCGCCCTTGCCCAGGGTCCGCAACACCTCGAATCGGCCGATCATCTGTCCCATGTTGTCGGGGTGCCCGCCGCCGGCGTGGATCTGCAGACGGTAGCGGTCCGGAAATTCGGGACTTGAGGCGCGGGAACCGGTGCCGGACGAGCGGGCGTCCGCAGGGGGCGGGCGGTTGCGGGGTCAGCCCGGCGGCGCCGTCAGCGCGAGATGGCGGCCGATGGCCCGGGTGAAGGCGTCCATGCCCTCCCGGGGTTCCGGGTAGCGATGATCCTCTGCGCCGATTTCCCGAAGCCATACCGCGTCGTTCCGGTCCAGGTCGGGATTGTCCGGATGGCCCCGCCGCAGGATGAGGTAGGCGAAACCGCCGTTCTTGCGCGGGTCGGCGACCTTGGCGGAGATCTCCCTGCGGTCGGAAGCGATCTCGACATACGCCACCCGCCGGTCACCGGCGAGGTGTTTGCGCAAGGCTTCCCCGGCGATCAGCAGTTGCTGCCACTCTTTCTCGAAGCGCTGGTGACGGGCTTCGTCGGCACTGCTTTCGGCATGGCGGGTCTGGCGGATGCCGGTGGTGACGGTCTGCAGCAGCTCCACCGGTGACGGCCATTCGAGATGACGATCGATCGGCTCGATCGGCGTCGTGTCCGGTTCCTGATCCGGCTCGACCGTGACCCGCGTCGGCCAGGCCTGTTCGGGATCGGGTTCGATCGTCAGCAGGTAGTCGGCGATCTGGATCGTGGCACCGACGTCGAGCGTGACCGGATCGCGGACCCGGCGTCGGGCGACGATCGAGCCGTTGGTGCTGCCGAGGTCGCGGAACACCAGCTTGCCGTTGCTGACGTCGATGCGTGCGTGATGGCGCGAGACTCCTTCGCCGTCCAGCTGCAGCTCGTTGTCGGCGGAGCGTCCGATCCGCACGCTGTCGCGGTAGATATTGCGTTTGAGCTGGAACGTTCCAGCGGTGTTGCGTGCCGCAATGACCCACATCTGGCGCTTCCTCCGCTGCCGTTGACGCCCGGCCGCTCCGGGTCGGGGTATTCAGCCGGAACGTTACCGAAAGCCTGGATCGCCGGCCAGCACCTGCGCGGTGGATACGCGTCGGATCCGACGTCCGCGACCGATCCGGAGGTCCAAGGGTTGATGTGCGTCAGCGCCGTCGGGACGATTCGCGCGGAGCATGAAGAACGTTCTGTGAGTGGCCTTCTTCCGCTCGTTCTAAAAGAACTGCGGTTCAAGGAGGCAAGGAGGGTGGCGGGGATGCGTTTTCACAACCGTCGTCATGCCGGTCAGGCGCTGGCTGTAGCGCTCGGTCCGTATCTGGCCGAGCCGGCAGTGGTCTACGCGCTGCCGCGGGGTGGGGTGCCGCTCGGGGTCGAGGTGGCACTGGCGCACCGCCTGCCGCTGGAACTGATGATCGTCCGCAAGATCGGGCACCCCTGGCAACCCGAGTACGCGCTGTGTGCGGTGTCCGAAGGCGGGCAGCTCGTGTGCAACGAGGCCGAGCGGCGCCAGGCCGGTGAAAGCTGGCTGCAGGAACGCATTGCGGCTGAGCGCGCCGAGGCGCTGCGCCGGCGCCAGCACTACTGCGACGGTCGGCCGCGCCGATCCGCCGAGGGCCGCTGCGCCATTGTCGTCGACGATGGCATCGCCACCGGCCTGAGCATGGAGGCGGCCGTGCTGGAACTGAAGCAGGAGCGCCCGCAGCGGATCATCGTTGCCGTCGCGGTGGCGCCGAGCGAAACCGCTGCGCGCTTCTCGGACTTGGTCGATGCCTTCGTGACCGCGT
Source organism: Nevskiales bacterium (assembly GCA_028698335.1). Taxonomy (GTDB): domain Bacteria; phylum Pseudomonadota; class Gammaproteobacteria; order Nevskiales; family Nevskiaceae; genus Solimonas. The sequence continues at coordinate 31,415 of JAQVDP010000028.1, forward strand.
ACCTGCCGGAGGTCTTCGAAGGCGCGGTCGGCAACTACTACGACGACTTCACCCAGCTTTCCGACGCCGCCGTCATCGACGAGCTGCGACGCATGTCGCTCACATCCGGACCAGGCGCAAACGGGATGTCCTGAACGCAACGGGGGCGGTCGCAGCGCGGCCGCCGGGCGTCACGAGCGTTCGGCGGCCTCGGCTTCCTCGCGGCCGCGCTGGCGCGCTTCGGCCTCGCGGCGGGCGGCCTCGATCTGCGCCAGCACCGCATCGACGTCGGCCGCACCGTCGTTGTCGACGTACCGGCCGGTCAATGCCGAGTCCGCTTGCAGGGCTCCGCTGCGGTAAAGCGCCCAGATTTCGCGCGCGTATTCGGTCTGCAGCAGTTCGGGCGCCGCGCGCGCGAAGGTTTCGCGCATGTTGTCGACGTCGCGCGCCAGCATTTCGAACGCGCCGTTGTTGCTGGCGGCGTCGACGGCCTGGGGTAGGTCGATGATCACCGGGCCGTCGCTGTCGATCAGCACGTTGTACTCGGACAGATCGCCATGGATCAGCCCCGCGCAGAGCATTCTGATGATCTGGCGGATCATCAGCGCATGCCATCGCAGCGCATGCTCGCGGTCGAGTTCGACCTCGGCGAGCCGGGGCGCCGGGCGGCCGTCGTCGCCCACCAGCAGCTCCATCACCAGGACGCCGTCGTAGACGCCGACCGGCCGCGGGACGCGGACGCCGGCGTCGCCCAGTCGCTGCAGTGCCCGGACCTCGACGGTCTTCCACTGCGACTCCTGGATCTGGCGGCCGCGTTTGCTGTGGCGGTTGAGGGCGCGTGCGTCGCGGCTGCCGCGTGCCCGGCGGCCTTCCTGATATTGGGCGAGCTTGTGGAAGCCGCGATGCTCGGCGTCCTTGTAAACCTTGGCGCAGCGCAGTTCGCCGCCGCTCTCGACCACGTATACGGTCGCTTCCTTGCCGCTCTTGAGCTGGCGCAGCACCCGGTCGACGATGCCGTCCTCGATGAGCGGTTGCAGCGCGGTAGGGATGTTCATGCGGCGGCGGTCAACGCGCGTGGTCCGGAGGAGATCAGCCCTGCTGCGCCGGGTCCGGCGATCCGTCGGTTGGAACGGCGTCGGCGGTGTTGTTGCGGTTGAGCTTCTTTTCGAGCTTCTCGGCTTTTTTCTTGTTCTTCTTGAGTTCGCGCTGGCGTTTCTCGAAGTTGTAATTGGGTTTTGCCATGAGTGCTCCGTTGATGGGTGTGTGAGTTCGGTGGGTGTGTGCGGAGTCCCGTCCGGAAGGCGCATGGCGCCACCGCACTTCGCGGCATCGCCGGTCGGCAGTGTGTTGCGCCGCGGCGAACGTGCCGGGGCTTTCTGCCCCGTTGCCGGGACTAGTGGTTCGGATCGAACTCGGGAAGGCTGATCTCGATGTCGGCGGGCTTCACCGACGGCAGATCCGCTTCTTCCAGCACCGTCATGTCGACCAGCCCGGATTCGATTTCCTTCAGGGACAGTACGGTGGACTTGTGGTCGCCCCAGGGCAACCGTGCATCCGCGCCGCGAGCCAGCTGACGGGCCCGCTTGGATGCGGCCAGGCACACGTCGAAATGATTGGGGATGAGCGTCAGACAGCCTTCGATCGTGACACGTGCCATCGGTATTCCCGAGAATCACCGCAAAAGCACGGTCTGCCCAGTATACAGCCAAGCGCTGCGTGCGACGGACAAGCTGCGTACGGCGTGGTCATCTGCGCCGTCGGTCGTGTCTCGGAGGGGGATTCTGGAAGCTTGATGGGACGGCGCAGCGTGGTCCTGCGCTCCCGCATTCGGCCGTGGCCGAATGCTTGGGAAAAATGGTGGTGATGAGTGGAATCGAACCACCGACCTCAGCATTATGAGTGCCGCGCTCTAACCGTCTGAGCTACATCACCACGTAGGGGGCGCGAAGTTTAAGGAAATCCTTCGCCCACGTCGAGCCCCCTGCCGGTCCCGATCAGACGTT
>JAQVDP010000029.1 GCA_028698335.1 Nevskiales bacterium
GGCCGTGCGCTCTCTACTCAGAAACGGGTTCGATCACCCCAGCACGTACCAAGCTGCACGGGCCGGTCTGGCCGTCTTATCGACGCTCAGACTCTACCGTGATGGTCTGCTCTGAACATACAAGCAATCCCTCAGAAGTTGTAGCGGGCGCCCACCTCGAGCCGATCCTCGTCCCCACCCTGCAGCGCGGCCTGCAGATCCACGCGCGGCGCAATCCGCACCAGTCCGGCGAGCCGCAGCGCCGTTTCGCCGTGGTCAAAGATCTCGGTATGGCGAATCTCCGGATTGAGTTCGAAATACTCGGCGAACCGCCAGCGCAGCCCGCCGCGCAGACCGTAGCCCTGGTCGTCGTCGTGTCCGTTGTCGGCGAACTCGAGCGTCGCACCGGCCGTCCAGTCAAGCTCGGGGCTCAGAGGACCGTGCAGCAGGACGCCGCCACTGAACTGCTCGTCGTCTCCGGTGTCGGCGTATTCGCCGATCAGCGCCACGGATCCTGCCACCGGACCGGAACCCGCGATGCGCAGGCCCGCATCGTCGATGCGGTCGCTGTCCCGGTTCAGGTACCCGCCCTCGATGTACCCGTAGTTCTGCGCGGCCGCCATGCCGGGCATCGCCGCAAGCGCGCCGCCGCAGGCCAGCGCCACCAGCGCCGGCGTCAATCCGCGTGTGATTCGCTCCGTCATCGGATCGCTCTCCTTGGCTCGCACGACATCGTGCGCGGACAGCATGCGATCGCGTGACTGACTCACATCTGAATCCGCGCCGCGACAACTGGCACGGCGTTTGCGCGGGTTCGGCATAATGGTCCTGAAACCACCGAATGCTGCCATGTCCCGAAACATCGTCCTGCGCCGTTCGCCGATCCACGGCAACGGCGTTTTCGCTGCCAAAGATCTCCCCAAGGGCAAACGCCTGGTTCAGTACCGCGGAAAGCTGCGCCCGCACGACGAGGTCGATCGCTGCTACGGCGGCGACGCCGACAGCGGTCACACCTTCCTGTTCACCCTCAACTCGCACTATGTGATCGACGGCAATGTCGACGGCAACATCGCGCGATGGATCAATCACAGCTGCGCGCCGAACTGCGAGGCCGTGCTGTACGAGTCCGCCGACGGGGAGCCGGAATCGGACCGCGTCTTCATCGAGGCCGCCCGCGACATCCAGGCGGGCGAAGAGCTGACCTACGACTACGGCATCCGCCTCGACGAGCCACACACGCCACGCATGAAGAAGATATGGGCCTGCCGTTGCGGCGCCTCCGCCTGCACCGGCACGATGCTCAAACCCAAGCGGGCGCCCAGGAAAAGCTGAGTTCCGCCGCGGCTTTGCTGCAGCGGCCATCCGTGCAATGATGCCCAGCCAAGGGAAGCTCTTTCGGCCGCCCGTGGCGGCGGCACCAATTGGGGATGATCGATGATGAAGCGCAAGCTGGGGCTGGTTGCGGCCCTCGTGGGCCTGGCCCAGACCCTGAGTCCAACCTCCGTGTTCGCACAGGAGCAGACCGCACAGAACCTGGCGGACCTGCTGCTGTTCCCGCAGTTGCCAAGCCAGGTCGTTGACGCGGCACGCAATCAGTTCTTCGACAGCAACGGCAACAAGACCGGACCGTTGTCGAACGTCTCCTTCTCCCTGGTCCTGTTGTCGGAGGAATTCAAGAACTTCAACAACACCATCGGCAAGGCCGGCGGCAGCTTCGAGCCCGCCACCGAGGGCGTCAGCGTCGTTGGCGACCGCGTCGTCATCCAGGCGATTGCCAAGGACGGCGACGGCAACGCCCTGCTAACGGATCTGGTCGCACTGGGCCTGAGCAAAGGCGCCAGCATGGGCGGCGGCGTCAGCGGCCTGCTGCCGATCAGTGCCGTCGAGGCCGCGGCCAAGCTCGACAACGTGACCACGATCTACAGCACTCCCGCCCAGGTCAACGCCGGGCTGGTGACCTCGCAGGCCGACACCGCCCTGCAAGCAGATCTTGCCCGCGCCAATGCCGCCGTCGACGGCACCGGCCTGACCGTCGGCGTACTCTCCGACAGCCTCGACTGCCTCGGCGGCCTCGCCACCGACATCGCCAACGGCGACCTGCCGGCCGGCGGCGTCGAAACCCCGCCGGCATACTCCGGATTCGCCAATGGGCCATGCCCATTCGGTGGGAGCGACGAGGGCCGCGCGATGGCGCAGATCGTCCACGACATCGCGCCCGGCGCCCAGATCAAGTTCGGCACCGCGTTCGGCAGCCAGGTCGGATTCGCGGCCAACATCATCGGCCTCGCGCAGGCCGGCGCGCGCGTGATCGTCGATGACGTCACCTATTTCCGCGAGCCGATGTTCAGCCGCGGTTTCATCGACTACGTCATCGACAGCTTCATGCCGGACGTGCTGGGCATCACCGACGTCCACTACTTCTCTTCGGCCGGAAACTCCGCCCGCCAGTCCTACGAGGCCACGTTCGCGCCGTCCAGCAACAGCACGCTGACACCGGCGACGCCCTTCGGCGGCATCCCGCACAACTTCGCCGCCCCTCTCGGCGACCTGCCGCTGCTGCCGGTGTTCATCCCGCAGGGCGCGAGCATCCTGCTGTCCTTCCAGTGGGATCAGTACTTCCGCACCGACTGCAGCGTCGTTACCCCGGCGCCTGCAGGCGGCTGCGCCGGCGCCCAGTCCGACCTCGACATCTACCTGTTCGACCGCAACATGAATCTGGTCGCGGGCGCGGTCGACGCCAACATCGCCACCGGCGACCCGGTGGAAATCCTGGCCTACACCAACAATGCCTCCGGTCTGCCGCTGACCAACGTGTTCTACATCGCGGTGCTGAATTTCGCCGGCCCGATGCCGAACCGCATCAAGTGGGTCGATTTCTCCGGCAACCTCTACGTCCAGCCCGGCCTCGATACGCAGAGCTCGACGGTGATGGGCCATCCCAACGGCGAGCGCGCCATCGCCGTCGGCGCCGTCGACTACACGCAGACCCCGGTGTTCGGTATGTCGACACCGGTGCTGGAGTCATTCTCCAGCGCCGGGGGTATCTCCATCTTCGGCGACAGCGTGCGCCGCGGCGACACCACCACCTTCGCCGCCACCCCGACCACCGTCGGACAGCGCCAGAAACCGGAGATCAGCGCGCCGGACGGCGCCGACACCACCTTCTTCGGCAGCAGCGACCCCGACAGCACCGGGTTCCCGAACTTCTTCGGCACCTCGGCCTCGGCGCCGGCGGCGGCGGCCGTCGCCGCGTTGCTGCTGCAGAAGGACCCGACGCTGACGATCGATGAAATGCGCCAGCTGATGATGGCCAGTACGCTCGACATCAATGTCCGCGCACCGTCACTGCCGCTGACGCCGGGTTATGACTTCGACAGCGGCGCAGGGCTGCTGGATGCCAGCGCGGCGTTCGTCACCCTGACCCAGGGCCGTCCGTTCCCGCCGGTCCCGACGCCCGGACCGCAGGCGACGCCGATTCCGCCGGGGCCGACGACGGCGCTGCTGGCCAGCCTCGCTGCATTGGGGGAAACCGGACAGCTGGCCTCCAATGCCGTCAACGGTGACGGCGGAGCCGTGACCAACACGACCGGCAGCAGTGCGGCGGCGATGCCGCTGGCGATGCTGTTCGGCATGCTGGGACTCGCCGCGCTGCGGCTGCGTCGCCGGCGCCACTGATCTCCTGACGGGACAACGAAAAGCGGCGGGTCCCTCGGACCCGCCGCTTTTTTTCGACATTCCCGCGACTATCGTCCGGACCCGACATACCCCGGGATCAGCGCGACCGACTCCGGCGCACTGCGCGAGATCGTTGCGTCGGGCACCACGTCGCCGCTGCCCCGCGACAGCAGTGAATCGAAGCGCAGCACCCCATTGTTGGCCTTTTCGGCCACATACAGATTCACGCCGTCATAGCTCAGGTCCACCGGGTTCCCGAGCCTGCTGCCCGGACCGCCGATCACCTGCGACGGGACAACGTTCCCGGAAGCCTCGGCAGCCGATGACAACACGAAGAGCTGGCCGTCGGTGGCATCCGCGGCCGAGCCGACGTCGCTGACGATCAACACCCCGCTGGCGCGATCGAAATGCACGCCGTGCAGGTTCACCGAGATCTTCTGTCCAACGGCATCGACCGGCGTCATCAGCCGGTCCGGCCCCGACGCGCCCAGCCGCGACGCGAAGCGGTCGTAGACGCCGACCGTGCCGTTGGTGAACGCAGCGAACAGGCGATCGGTTGCGGCGTCGTAGTCGATGTCCCAGGGTCGCGCACCTGCGGTGTCGGCCACCGCCAGCGGCGTGACGTCTCCGGCGGCACATGCACCGAACACCGCGATGCCGGCACTGGCCGCATCGGTGCCGATATCGGCGACCAGCAACAGCCCGGAAGCCTCGGCGACGGCGATGCCTTTCGGGGCGATCAGGCCGGTGCTGACGCCGCTGATCCGCCGATCACGCGTGGCATCGAAGCCGTCGCCATCACGCAGCGCCGCCAGGCGGCCGATGATCGCCACTCCGGGCCCAGCGACTGCGTCGGCATAGCTCAGATACGCATCGCCGTTGCGATCGAAGGTGACATTCTCCAGCGTCTCCGGCAGATCGAACTCGGCGAGACTGGCGGCGAGGTCCGGCTGCAGACGATCGACGAAATGACGCGCGGCTTCCACAACAGGGACCACGCCTTCCGGGACGTTACTGGTGACGGCAATCGCCTCGATCACACCGGCGTCGACGATGTCGGTCACGCCGGCGGGCATCCGCTCGCCCCTCAGCTGCACCGCCAGCGACTCGGGCGCGGTGCTGGCGGTCACCAGCGCCGGCGCGATGTCACCGCTCGGGCCGGCAAAAATATCGGCGAATGCCAGCAGTGCATTGCGGGCTTTCTCGGCCACGCGCAGGTCGGCACCGTCGAGCACGATGTCCACCGGATTGCCGAGGTGGGTCGACGGCCCCGAGATCGATCGCAGGGGCTGCACCGGACCATCGGCCGTGCTCGCGTCGGCGATGACGAAGATCGCACCGTCGTCGTCGACCGCCGCGCTGCCGACATCACTGACGACCAGGCGATCGCCCTGCGCGTCATAGGCGATGCCATGCAGGTTGACCGAGATCTGCTGTCCGTCGTCTCCCGCCGGGACGATGGTTCTGGCACTGCCGCCGAGGTAACCGCCCGCGACGTAGGCGTCGAACACCGCGACGCTGCCATTGGTGAGCGCGACGAACAAGCGGTCCGCAGCCGCGTCATAGACCAGGTCCCAAGGGTTGGCCGGCAACGGCGTGGTGGCCACGGGCGTCACATCGCCGGCGGCCGCGGCCCCGAACACCTGAAGGTTCATCGCGTTGAAATTGGCGACCACGGCTGTGCCGGCCGCGGGAATCGTGATCACGCCCTTGGGGTTGACCAGACCGGTCAGGGCTCCGGCAATCTCGCGGTCCCGGGCGGCGTCGAAGCCGGCGCTGCGCTCACCGACCGCACACAGGGTTCGCAGAGCGATCCCGGCGGCGCCATCGCCGGCCTGCATCAGGTTGCCCGCGCCGTCCAGCACGATGCCCTCGTTCGAGCCGCTGGCGAAGCCGCCCTGCAACAGATAACCGCCGTCGCGCCGGTCGATGGTCCCGGCGTTGTCGGCGCCGTTGTTGGCCACGAACACCTGCGAGGGCGAAAAGCTCAGCGCGGGGCTGTCGCCACCGGAGACGTAGGCCGAGTCGGTGTCGCAGGCGGCCGCCAGAACGGACCCCATCACGCCGAGCGCGATGCCGGCCGATTTGCGTGCATCCATGGAATTCTCCCGAATTGTGATTTGAGACGCCGCCGGCAGGACGGCATCTCTCCATCACTACGCCCGGGAGCCCGCGCCGGATGCCGGGCGGACAGGCCGATTCAGTTCCCGGAGAAGTCCGGCAAGGTGAATCGCTCGGGATGCTTCGGCGTGATCTGTCCGTAGAACGCCGCCATCAGTTGCAGGTCCGCCTGGAAATCACCGCACGGCATGAAATGCGGGCCGAAACCGACACGCTTCAGCGCGTAGTCCATGAAACCCATCGCGATCGGCACCCGCGCGATGTCGGCCATCCGGTAGAAGCCGCTTTTCCAGCTGTGGGCGCGACTCCGGGTCTCCTCCGGCGCGACCACCAGCACCAGCGCGTCGGCATGACCGAACTGCTCGGCAACCTGCTGCACCATTCCACCCGGGCGCCGGCGGTCGATGCCGATCCCTCCCATCCAGCGCAGCATCGGCCCCCAGGGCCCCTTGAACAGGGTGTGCTTGCCGGCCCAGTGCAGGTCCAGCCCCATCGCGAACGTCGCGATCAGGAAAATCAGCCCGTCCATGTTCGAGGTGTGCGGCGCCGCGGCCACCATGAACTTCGCGGTATCCGGCGGTGCTCCCACCACTCGCCAGCCCATCAGCCGCAGCAGCGTGCGCCCGAGCCAGCGCGAGAACCGGTTACCCCGCCGCGGCACATGCGCCCCAAGAACGGTCGGCGCGTCGGGAATCTGGGATTTCGGCATGGAGAAGGTCGGTCGCTGCAGGGCGCCGGAGTGTAGCGCCTGAACCCCCCGGGGGGTATGCCGATTCCGCCCAGCGGCCACATCGCCACGCCTGACCGCACCCGGAGCCGGAACCGACGGCGCGGCACCCGGCGACGCGCCAGAGGCGCCCAAAAAACCCCGCCTGAGCGGGGTTTTCGTGAATGCACTCGAAGCACACACCGCCTGCCGGCCTTACTCGCTCATGTCGACACGCCGGTTCTGCCACCACGACGCCTCATCGTGCCCCGTCGCCACCGGGCGTTCCTCACCGTAACTGATCAGGCTCAGCTGATCGGAACTGACGCCCATCGTCAGCAGCACACGCCGTACGGCCATGGCACGGCGTTCGCCGAGTGCCTGGTTGTATTGCGGCGTGCCGCGCTCATCGGCATGGCCCTCGAGCATCACCGCCCGCCCCGAGCCGGACAGGGACTGCGCCCACTGCCGCGCGATCCGCATGCCCGCCGCATCGATGGAGTCGGAGTCATAGGCGAAGTGGATCGTCCGGGAGTCAAGCGCGACGGGCTCCGCCGAGGGCTCCGCCACCGCCGCGGAGTACGACGCCGTATCCGCGCCGGACGGTGCGGGAACAGCGTCCTGTCGATTCGAAGTACTGGCGCAGGCAGGCAGCAACACCGCTGCCGCGGCCGCGACAACAAATGATTTGAAAGCCATGATGGAACCTATCGGAGAAAGAGGGGGGTCGATACAGCGAACGCGCTCAAGCTTGAGCGCGCGCATTAGACCACGCCCCGCAGACGCCAGCGGGTGTCCGCGCAATGATATTTTCCGATCGCCGGGCAATTCGACGATTCACGCCGTCAATTGCCCCCGCAAGGCCAGAATGCACCGGGTCTTCCGGATGCCGATCACTCCACGGCCAAGACCTCTGCATCGAGGCCGTAGCCGACGCCATAGACGCTGCGGATCGGATCACGTCCGTCGAGACGCTCCCGCAGCTTGCGCCGCAGGTTCTTCACGTGACCGTCGATGTTGCGCTCGTAGCCGGCGAAGTCCGTGCCGCGCACCCGCTCGAGCAACTGCCCGCGCGACCAGACCCGCTGCGGATGCGCCAGCATCGTCTCGATCAGTCCGAACTCGATCGGCGTCAGCGCCAGTGTCTGTCCGGCCACCCGCAGCACGTGCGCCACACGATCCAGCTCCAGCGGCCCGACCTGCAGGCAACCGCGCGCCTGGTTCGGCTGCAGCCGGCGCAGGATCGCCCGGGCCCGGGCCACGACCTCGCGCGGGCTGAATGGCTTGCAGACGTAGTCATCCGCACCGATCTCCAGACCGATCAGGCGGTCGACCTCATCGACGCGCGCGGTGACCATCATCACCGCTGGCTCGCTGCCCTGCGCGCGCAGTTCGCGGCAGACCTCGATGCCATCCTTTCCGGGCAGTTGCAGATCCAGCACGACCAGCTGCGGTCGCCAGCCCTGGACCCGTTCGGCGACTTCGTCGCCGCGGGACAGCACCTCGGCCTCGAAACCCGCGTGGACGAAGTAGTCACGCAGCAGTCCGGCGATCTTCGGCTCGTCCTCGACGATCAGCACCCGTGTGCTCATCCCGCAGCCCTCGGCAATTCAACATGGATACACAAGCCGCCTCCGGGCGCCGCACACGCCTCGATGCGCCCGCCGTGCGCCTCGACGATCGACCGGCAGATCGCCAGCCCCAGACCGGAGCCTCCACCCGGCCGGCTGCGCGCGGCCTCGACGCGATAGAGACGATCGAACAGGCGCGGCAGCGCATCCTGCGGCACGCCGGGGCCGGCATCGCAGACGCTCAACCGCACCGTATCGCCGACCGCCCGGGCCGAAACACTGACCGGCCCGGGGACGTCCGCGTGCTGCAGGGCGTTGGCCAACAGATTGCCGAGCACCTGCTCGATGCGCTGACGGTCGACCTCGGCCCGCAACGACGCATCGTCGCACTCGGCACGCAGCGCGAATCCGGCTTCCTCGAAACGCGGCCGGAACCGCGCGACCGCCGCGTCGATCACCTCGCCGAGATCGCAGGGCGCACGGTCGAGCTTGAGACCGCCGGACTCCGCCAGCGACAGCAGATGCAGGTCGTCGACGAGCCGGTTCAGCCGGCCGACCTCCTGCTGCAGCGAGTCCAGGCTCGCGCCATCCGCGGCCCTGACACCGTCGATCATCGCCTCGAGCTCACCGCGCAGCACCGCCAGCGGCGTCCGCAGCTCGTGCGCGATGTCGGCCAGCCACTGGCGCTGGCGCAGGTCATAACGCTGCAGCGCCTCGGCGAGCCGATTGAAGTCCGCCGCGAGCTGGCCGAGTTCGTCCTTGCGATCCACCTTCAGCCGGGTTTCGAAACGGCGGTGCGCCAGCGCGCCGGTGGCATCCGACAGGCGACGGATCGGGCGCAGCACCAGATAGGTGATCAACGAGCCGAACACGATCGCCACCAGCAGCGCCGCAGCGCCGACCGAGATCAGGCCCCGGCTCTGCCGGCGCGCGAAGCCGGCTTCCTCCGGGGGTCTCCACTCGGGCAGGGCCGGTCGCAGCACGTAGCCGACGAGCGCGCCCTCGATCTGGATCGGCTCGCGTAGCGGTTCGCCCCGCAGCCGCGGCAGGCGGGGGCCCGCAACCCGCCGTCCTTCCGGATCCGATGCGCTCAGTGGCGCCATCCGCGCCCGCGGCGGTGGCGGATCGTCTTCCCGCGGGGGCGGCGCGCCCTCCGGTACCGACTGCGCGTCGAATCCGAAATCAGGATCCGGCGCGGGGTCGCGACGCCGATGCCGCGCCGGCCTGAAGGCCTCGTTCGCCGCATCACGCAGTGACGCCCCTTCGGCGACCGCCTCGGCGATGCGATCGGCGGCATCCCGCATCCGTGCGCGCTCGCGCGCCTCGACATAGGCCGAGAAACTCTGCACGGTCTGCATGCGCATCAGCGCCAGCGAACCGGCCACCAGCACCACCGCGGCCAGCAGCTGCAGCCCGAACAGTTTCCAGAACAATCTTGAACGCATGGTCCTATCTTACGGGGCCGCGCCGGCGGCGAACGCGAACACAGAATCTTCGCCGCGTTTCTCCATCGTTTCCCCACAATCGCCGACTAGTCTGGATTCCGTCGCCCGATCACGGGCCCGCCCCCCACCAAGAGGTATCCAGACCATGAACACGCCCCTCACCCCCCGCAACCGACTGCTGCGCCCGCTGCTGCTGGCGGCCCTGCTGACCGGCATCGCCGGCACCGCCGTCGCCGGCGCCGGCAAGGACGGCCGGCGTCCGCACGACCGCCCCGCCTCGCTGGAAATGCTCGCCGTGCAGAACCAGATGCTCAGTGAGCTGTCGACGCAGACCGGCCGCTCGACGACGGAGATCGCCGCGCTGTTCGACGAAGAAGGCCCCCGCGGCGCCGCCGAAACGCTCGGACTGGACCGCGACGCCATGCGCCAGACCATGATCAGCGCGCGCGAAACCGTGATCGCCAAGGCGCAGACCGCGGGCCTGATCACCGCCGAGCAGGCGCAGACGCTCAAGGACACTCCGCCGCCGCTGCGGCGCAGCCGTCGCGACGCACCGCCCGAAGCCAACTGAACCTCCGGGACTCCCCACCGGGACCCCGGCCCGGCACCCCCTCTCCCTCCGGGGCGGCAGTCGGTCAATCCAAGAGGACCGCACCGTCGAAACGAATCGAGCGCCCACTGGGCGCTCGATTTTTTGACCGGGTCCTGATGTCCGGATCAGTGGCCGGAGATCTTGCCGACGATCCAGCGGTTGATCCGCGCGGGCGCGAACTTCACCCCCTGCATCAACAGGCGCGCCTGCTGCCCGACCGGCCAGTGCGTCGGCGCGCCGGCCGCCGATGCGTGCGCCGCCTTCCACACCACCTCGGCGACATCGTCCGGCGTCAGGCGCACGCCGAGCCGGTCGATGCTGACCAGCGGTCCGGCCTCGTCGACCATGGCCGTCTTCACGAACAACGGCCAGATCGCCAGCACACGGATCCCGTATGCCTGCCACTCGACATCGAGCGCCTCGCTGATCCCCCGCACCGCGAACTTGCTTGCCGAGTAGCTGGCCAGGCCCGGCGAGCCGTAGGTCGCCGACGCCGACGCGAGATTGATCACGCGCGCACCGCGCGTCCGGCGCAGGTACGGAAACGCCGCGTGACAGCCGGTGAACACGCCCTTGATGTTGACGTCGACGATCGCGTGGTGAGCCTCGAGCGGGATATCGACGAAGGCGCCGGCGCTGAGGATGCCGGCATTGTTGACCAGCAGGTCGAGGCGTCCACCGGCCGCGTCGAAAAACGTCTCCAGCGCGGCGGCCCATTGGGCGGGGTCGGTGACGTCGAGCCTGCCGGCCAGGCAGTGATCCGCCCCGATCGACTGCGCCAGTGCCTCGACGCCGGCGACGTCGCGGTCGTACAGACCCACGAACCAGCCGGCGCGGGCGAAGCGCTCCGCAATTGCGCGGCCGATGCCGGCCGCGGCCCCGGTGATCAGAACCGCCTTGCGGCCCTTGCCGCCTTTACGGGCGCTCATGCGGCGGGCTGCAGCTGGTAGTCGCCGAAGTCCAGCGCGCGCGTCCGGGCCCGGTACTCGAACGTGAAGCCGGGCCAGTTGTTGGTGTTGCGGCCGTCCGCGGTCTGGTACCAGCTCGTGCAGCCCTGATCCCAGACGGTGTGCTTGATGCGCTGCTGCAGTTTCTCGTTGAAGCGCTGCTGCACCCCGGGCTTGACGTCGAGCCAGCGGATGTCGCCCTGGCGCAGGCGTTCGACACCCTGCATCACGTAGTTGATCTGACTCTCGAGCATGTAGACGATCGAGCTGTGACCGAGATTGGTGTTCGGCCCGTACAGGATGAACAGGTTGGGGAACCCGGCGACGGTCATGCCCAGATAGGCCTCGGCGCCGTCGCGCCACGCCTGGTTGAGTTCAAGCCCGTCGACACCGTGAATCTTCATCGGCGCGAGGAAATCGGTGGCCTGGAAGCCGGTGCCGAAGATGATCACGTCGACCTTGCGCTCGATGCCGTCGGCGGTGCGCACGCCCTCGGCGGTCACCTCCTGCACGCGATCGTCGATCACCTCGACGTTGGGCCGGGCGATCGCCTCGAACCAGTCGTTCGAGATCAGCAGGCGCTTGCAGCCGATCGGGTAGTTCGGCTGCAGCTTCTCGCGCACGCCCGGATCGGCGACGTGGCGCTCCATGAACTTGCGCGACCACCACGCATACGGCTTGAGCAGGCTCGAGAACTGGGTGAACGCCAGCGCGCGGACCTCGTGGCCGACGTACTGCGCCGCGCGGTCGACGCGCTGCAGCGCCGGCACCCGGCTGAACAGCTCGCGCTCGACGCGGCTGTAGCGGCGGTCCGGCTTCGGAATGACGTAGGGCGCATTGCGCTGGTACACGTAGAGCTTGTCGACCTTGCCGGCGATCTGCGGCACGAACTGGATCGCGCTGGCGCCGGTTCCGATCACCGCGACGGTCTTGCCGCTCAGATCGACGTCATGGTTCCAGCGGGCCGAGTGGAACTGCTCGCCCTGGAAGCGATCGAGCCCTGCGATGTTCGGATACGCCGGGCGGTTGAGCTGGCCGCAGGCGGACACCACGGTCTGCGCCTCGAAACGCTTGCGGTTCTTGGTCCGCACCACCCAGATGCCGCGGGCCTGGTCGAATTCGGCCGAGTCGACCTCGGTGCCGAAATGGATATGCTCGTTCAGGCCGTACTTGTCGGCGCAGCCGCGCAGGTACGCGTGGATCTCCGGCTGCGGCGCATATTTGCGCGACCAGTCGGTCTTCGGCTCGAACGAGAACGAGTACAGGTGCGACGGCACGTCGCAGGCCGCACCCGGGTAGGTGTTGTCGCGCCAGCAGCCACCGACGTCCTGTTCCTTTTCGAGGATCGCGAACGAGTCGTTGCCCGCCTGCTTCAGGCGGATGGCCATACCGAGGCCACCGAAGCCGCTGCCGATGATCAGAACCGAATACGGGGCCGCGCCCTTGGCGGGCCTGGAAGTCTGACGCGTCATTTCTCGCACCTGCTGGATGGATCGGGGGAAACGGCGTCCGCCTTCACCGGCGACGCCGCTCGCCCGCCCGCCGACACCGGGGCCGGGGACGGATTCATAGGTGGGCAAGCCTACCGGTCACCGGTTGCCGGTTCGATGGCGCACCCGGACAATGATTTGATATTTTCGGACATCCATCCCTGCCCGAGCCGTACCGACACCCCGTGAAAGCCTCCTGGGACTTCCGCCGCAGCATCGCCAGCGTCCGCCTGCTGTCCGAACTGGCGGCCGAGCATGGCGTCTCGCTGGGCACCGCGCTGGAAGGTTCGGGCATCGCCGCCGACGCCCTGGAGCAACCCAGCACCGAGGTCGAGGCCCGCCAGGAACTGCAGGTCATCCGCAACGTGGTCCGCGCGCTGCCGCAGATCCCGGACCTCGGGTTGATCGCGGGCACCCGCTACCATCTGACCGCCTACGGCATCTGGGGTTTCGCGCTGATCTCCAGCCCGACGATGCGCAGCGCGATGAACACGGCGCTGCGCTATCTGGACCTGACCTTCGCGTTCGCCCGCATGTCGTTCGAGATCGAGGCCGACGAACTGCGCCTGATCGTCGACGACCACGAGATCCCCGAAGATGTCCGCCGCTTCTGCGTCGAGCGCGACACCGCCGCGGTGCTGACGATCCAGCGCGAGCTGCTGGGCCGGCCGATCGCGCTGCACAGCCTGCAGCTGCGGTTCGCACGCCCGGCCTACGCCGACCGCTTCGCACCGCTGTTCGGCGTGGAGCCGGCATTCGACGCACCGCGCAACGCAGCCGGCTTCACCCCGGACTGGCTCGATCAGGCCCTGCCGCAGGCCAACCCGATCACCGCGCAGATGTGCGAGGAGCAGTGCCGACGCCTGCTGGCCGAACGCCGCGCGCGCGGCGGCCTTGCCGGCCGCGTCCGCGACCGCCTGCTGCGCGAGCCGGGGCACATGCCGGACATGGCGCAGGTCGCCGCCGAGATGCACATCACCACGCGTACGCTGCGCCGCAAGCTGATCGACGAGGGCACCAGCTTCCGCGCGCTGGTCGACGAGGTCCGCGAGACCCTGTCCGAGGAGTTGCTGCGGACCGCGCGACTGTCGATCGAGGACATCGCCGAACGGCTCGGCTATGCCGAGGCCTCGAGCTTCATCCACGCGTTCAAGCGCTGGAAGGGGGTCCCGCCGAGCGCCTATCGATGACACGCGGCGCATGCAACCCTGAGGCCCCGTCAGGGGTCAGAATGCCAATCGCGCCCGATCCATCCACCTGGAGAACCCGCCGATGCAGAACATGGAATACATCGTCGAAACCGAAAAGCCGTTCGAACAGGCCGCAGCGGACCTGGCTGCCGCAGTGAGCCGCAACCAGTTCGGCGTGCTGCACGTTCACGATCTGCAGGCCACGCTCAAGAGCAAGGGCTTCGACTTTCCCAATGCCTGCCGCATCTTCGAGGTCTGCAATCCGAAGCAGGCCCAGGCCGTGCTCAGCCGCGACATGAGCCTGAACATGGCGCTGCCCTGCCGTATCTCGGTGTACGAGGACAACGGCACGACCCGGATCGGCATGATCAGTCCCAAGGCGATGCTGTCGACGCTGTCCGGCTCCGCCGAGCTGACGCAGATCGCCGAGGAGGTCGAGACCGTGACCCGGCGCATCATCGACGAGGCCCGCTGAACAGCGGCGCCGATACGGGGAGGAACAGCAGATGTCGATCCGGGAAATGATGTACGCGCTGCTCGCGGTGCTGGGCCTGCTGCTGCCGTGGCACTACAACCTGCAGTTCATGGCCGCGACGCCGGGGCTGTTCGATCTGCTCGAGTTCGTGCGCCAGGCGATGGTCAATCCGGCGTCCGCGTCGCTGTCGCTGGACCTGATCGTGGCCTTCACCGCGTACTGCGTGTTCGTGATCGCCGAGGCGCGACGCCTCGGCATGCGCCACGGCTGGATCTTCGTCGCGCTCGGCCTGTGCGTCGCGTTCGCCTGCGCGTTCCCGCTGTTCCTGCTGCTGCGCGAGCGGCATCTGCGTCGCCGCGCCGCCGCGGCCAACGCCGCAACCGCGGCGGCGCTGTCGGCCTGAGCGATGCCGTCGTCCGCTTGCATGCGCGCAGGTGGAGGATCAAGCTGATCCGCACCGTCACCGGCACGAGGAGCAGCGCATGTCCGATCATCACACCTACAAGAAGATCGAAGTCGTCGGTTCGTCGAAGAGCGGCACCGACGACGCCATCCGCAATGCGATCGCCGAGTGCGCCAAGAGCATCAAGCACCTGGAGTGGTTCGAAGTCATCGACACCCGCGGCCACATCGTCGACGGACAGGTCGCGCATTACCAGGTCACGCTCAAGGTCGGGTTCCGGATCGAAAACAGCTGATCCGCGCCCGACCGTCGACCGCGGTTCCGGCGCATGAGCGTCTTTGCCGTCTACGTCCTGTGTACCGGCCTGCTGGTGACGCTGCTGGCGCTCAACGTCTCGCGCATGCGCATCAGGCTCAGGATCGCCAACGGCGACGGCGGCAACGTGCTGATGAAGAGCGCGATCCGCGCCCACGCCAACGCCGTCGAGCACGTCACGATCCAGGGGCTGATCGTGCTCGCGCTCGAGCTGCGGCAGATCACCGCACTGCCGCTGGCGGTCGTCGCCGGCGGTTTCTGCATCGCCCGCCTGCTGCACGCGTGGGGCATGCTCGGCCACGCGTTCCAGCTGCGCCGCATCGGGGCCGGCGGCACCTATCTGGCCGAACTCGGCGGCCTGCTGCTGCTCGGGCTGCAGCTGTCCGGCGCCATCTGACGCAAGGCCGACCGGAGGCTTAAGCCTCATTTAAGACTCCTCGCCTACCGTGACCTCCGAACCCACTCATCGGAGGTCGACATGGCGCGTCAACATCGAACCGGCGCATCCCGCGGGCGCACGGCCCGCATCGGCGCGGTCAGCGCCGTCATCGGACTCGTACTTGCGGCGGCCACGGCGACCGCCGCTGCCGCCGGTGCCGACCTGCTGCCGCCGCTCGAATCCGCGGCCCGTGCGACCGACCCCGGCTTCGCCGGCTTCTCGGCCGCCCGCGGCCAGAGCTTCTTCGACGCCACCCACGGCGGCAAATGGAGCTGCAGCTCCTGCCATACGCGCAATCCGCTGCAGGCCGGGCGTCACGCCGCCACCGGCAGGCCGATCAAACCACTGGCACCGGCCGCCAATCCGCAGCGCCTCAGCGATCCGGCCAAGGTCGACAAGTGGTTCCGGCGCAACTGCAGGGACGTCCTCGAACGCGAGTGCAGCCCGGCCGAGAAAGGCGACGTCATCACCTACCTGCTGTCCCTGCAATGAGGGCCCACCGATGAACCGATCCAAGATACTGCTGGTGGGCGCGACGCTCGCCGCCGGCATCACCACCCCGGCCGCGCTGGCGGACCAGGAGCGCTTCGCCATGACCCATCCGACCTGGAACGAAGAGTGCGGCAGCTGCCACGTCGCCTACCCGCCGCAACTGCTGCCCGCGGCCTCCTGGGAGGCTCTGCTGGGCGATCTCGGCAACCACTTCGGCAGCGATGCCTCGCTCGATCCGGCAACCGCCGCAGAGCTGCTCGCCTATGCGCGGATGCATGCATCGGCGCGCACCGCCGCCGGCGAGCCGACGCTGCGCATCACCCGCACCCGCTGGTTCCTGCATGAGCACGACGAGATCGGCCCGGCCACGTGGCAGCGTCCCGCGATCGGCAGTCCGGCCAATTGCGCCGCCTGCCATCGCGGCGCCGACAGCGGCGACTACAGCGAGCGTCGCATCAAGATTCCACGATAGGAGCAGATGATGAGCACCACCCGCATCCTGGTTTGGGACATCCCCACCCGCGTCTTCCACTGGCTGCTGGCGATCAGCTTCGCCGGCGCCTACATCACCGCCGAATCCGAATCCTGGCGCCTGGTCCACGTCACCCTGGGCTACAGCTTTGCCGGGCTGATCCTGTTCCGTCTGGTCTGGGGCCTGATCGGCACGCGGCACGCACGCTTCAGCGACTTCGCATTCGGGCCGAAACGGGTCGTCGCCTATCTGCGCAGCCTGCTCAGCCGCGAGCCCGAGCATCACGTCGGCCACAACCCGGCCGGCAGCTGGGCGATCTACGCAATCCTGCTGCTCGGCCTGGGCATCGGCGCGAGCGGCTACGCCCTGTACAACGACATCGGCGGCGAGGCCTTCGAGGAAATCCACGAAGTGCTCGGCAATCTGGTGCTCGGCATCGTCGTGATCCACGTCGCCGGCGTCCTGATCAGCAGCTTCCTGCATCGCGAGAACTTGCCGCGCAGCATGGTCACCGGCTACAAGGACGGTGAAGCCTCGCAGGCCATCAGCGGGTCGCGCGCGATCGTCGGCGCGATGCTGGCCGCGGCGGTCCTGGGGTTCTGGCTCAACGCCTTCGGCATCCGCGAATCCCTGGTCGGCGCGCCGGTCGACGTCGCCGCGCAGGAGAACGGACATGGGCACGACGCAGGCGTCGCCGGGCGCTACGATGACGATGATGACGACGACTGAGAGTCCGCCGTGCGCATCCTGATCGTCGAGGACGACACGCTGCTGGGGGACGGCCTGCAGGCCGGCCTCCGGCAGCGCGGCTTCGAGGCCGACTGGGTCCGCGACGGACACGCCGCGACGCTGGCGCTCGACACCGAAACCTTCGCCGCCGTCGTGCTCGACCTCGGCCTTCCCGGCGGCGTCGACGGACTCGACGTACTGCGGCGTCTGCGTGGCCGTAGCGGGCAACCGCCGGTGCTGATCCTGACCGCGCGCGACGCGGTCGACGACCGCGTGCGTGGCCTCGACAGCGGCGCCGACGACTACGTCGTCAAGCCGGTCGACCTCGACGAACTGGCCGCGCGCCTGCGCGCGCTGGTGCGCCGGGCCAAGGGCAGCGCGCAGCCGCTGCTGCAGGTCGGCGCCATCACCCTCGATCCGGCGGCGCGGACGGTGCGCCACCACGACGCCCCGGTGGAGCTGAGTGCACGCGAGTTCGCGCTGCTGCAGGAGCTGATGCTCAACGCCGGCCGCGTGCTCACCCGTGAGCAGATCGAAAGCCAGCTCTACACCTGGGGCGACGCGATCGAGAGCAACGCCCTCGAAGTGCATGTTCATCACTTGCGGCGCAAACTGTCGGCCGACGCCATCCGCACCGTGCGCGGCGTCGGCTACATGATGGCGGCGGAATGAACCCCGAGACGGATCCCAGTCGACCGGCATGACCAGCACCGCGGCAACATCCGAAGCCGAACCGCCGCGCCCGTCGCGACGCGGGTGGCTGCCGCGCTCGATCCGCGCACGCCTGCTGCTGTCGCTGCTGGCGACCACGGCGCTGATCTGGATGGCGGCCGCCGGCCTCGCCTACCGCGACGCCCTGCACGAAATCGACGAACTGCTCGACGCCCATCTCGCGCAGGCCGCCACCCTGCTCGTCGCGCAGGGCGGCGAGCTCGACGAGATCGACACCGAACACGCCCCGTTGCTGCACAAGTACAGCCGCCGCGTCGCCTTCCAGGTCTGGGAGGACGGCCGCGAGCTGCTGCTGCATTCGGCCAACGCGCCGAACGTCCGCCTGTCACCGCGCGACCGGGGCTTCGCGGACGAACGCATCGACGGACGGCGCTGGCGTGTCTACAGCGTCTGGAGCGACGACCTGCTGATCCAGGTGGCCGAGGAGGACCGCGCGCGCGCCGCGATCGCGCACGGCGTCAGCCGCAACCTGATCCTGCCACTGGTCATCGGCCTGCCCCTGCTCGGGCTCCTGATCGCGTGGAGCGTGCGCCGGCACCTGCGCCCACTCAACATCCTGTCCGCCGAAGTCGGACGCCGGGCGCCCGATCATCTCGCGCCGCTGCCGATCCCGCGTGATCTGCCGGCGGAGCTGGCGCCCCTGCTGACCCGCCTCAACGCCCTGCTCGCGCAACTGTCCGCGTCGTTCGACGCCGAACGGCGCTTCACCGCCGACGCCGCCCACGAACTGCGCACGCCGCTGGCGGCGCTCAAGGTGCAGGCCCAGGTCGCGCAGCGCGCCGCGACCGAGGCCGAGCGCGGCGCGGCGCTGGCCAAGGTGCTGCAGGCCGGGGACCGGGCCGCGCGGCTGATCGACCAGCTGCTGACGCTGGCGCGCCTGGAGCCGGCGCATCTGCGCCACCATGCCGACGTGGTCGACCTGCGCGCGCTCGCCGCGAGCGTGACCGCCGACCTGGCGCCGCAGGCCCTGCAACGCGACATCGAGCTGGCGGTCGACGGCGGCAACGCGCGCATCGACGGCCATACCGACCTGCTCGCGATCCTGCTGCGCAATCTCGTCGACAACGCGATCCGCTACAGCCCCGATCACACCCGCGTACGCATCGGCCTGCATCGCAGCGACCATCACGTCACGCTCGAAGTCGTCGATCAGGGGCCCGGAATCGCCGCCGAATTGCGCGACCGTCTCGGCCAGCGCTTCCAGCGCCTCGGCCGCGCCGATGCCAGCGGCACCGGGCTGGGCCTGTCGATCGCCCAGCGCGTCGCGCAACTGCACGGCGCACAGCTGCAGTTCGACGACGGCGACGACGGCCGCGGCCTGCGCGTGCACGTCCGCTTCGAAGGCAGCCACCGCACCCCGGCATAGCCGCGTCCTCCCCGCGCGCAAGCGCGGAGAACTTGCCTGCGCTTCATCGTGCGCCTATTCTGGACCAATCAGTCCATAACAGGAGCCGCGCCGGCAGACGGCGACATCCATGGCCCGTCCTCCCGCATTCGATCGCGAGCGCGCGCTCAACCAGGCGACCAAGCTGTTCTGGGCGCGCGGCTATCACGCCACCGCGCTGCCGGATCTGCTGGAGACGATGGGCATCGCCCGCAGCAGCTTCTACGCCGCGTTCGGGGACAAGCGCTCGCTGTTCGCCGAATGCCTGCGGCGCTTCGGCCGACGCACGCTGGAGATCACGCACGCGGCACAGCCCCGGTCGACCGATACGGCCGACGCCGGCGAGATGGTGCGCGGCTTCTTCGCGGCGACGATTCTCGACGTCGCGCCGGACCGTCTGCGCAACGGCTGCCTGCTGGTCAACAGCGTGCTGGAACTGGCCGACACCGACCCCGAGCTGAGCCGCCTTTCGGCGCAACACCTCGGCGATATCGAGGACGCGTTCGAGCAGGCATTCGACGCGGCGCTCTCGAACGGCACCCTGCGGTCGCTGCTCAGCGCGCGCGACCTCGCGCGCTGCGTGATGACGCTGAACCAGGGCCTGCGCGTGCAGAGCCGCAAGCGGGTCCCCCGCGAGACGTTGTGGTCCACCGTCGAGAACACCCTGGCACTGCTCGGCCTGAGCCGGCACGCCGCCTGATACAGGAGGAGAAACAAGGATGTCCGCCACCCAGCCCATCGAGAAGAAACGCGTCACCGTCAACGGCAAGTCGCTGGCCTATGTGGAGGTCGGCTCCGGCGCCCCGATCGTGCTGCTGCACGGCAACCCGACCTCGTCCTATCTGTGGCGCGACGTCTGGCCGGAGCTGGCCGGCAGCGGCCGCGTGATCGTGCCGGACCTGATCGGCCAGGGCGACTCGGAGAAACTGCCGGCGAGCGAAGGACCGCAGCGCTATTCGTTCCAGGTCGCCTACGACTATCTCGACGGCCTGATGTCGGCACTGGGCCTGACCCGCAACGTCACCCTGGTCCTGCACGACTGGGGCAGCGGCCTGGGCTTCCACTGGGCCAACCTGCACCGCGACGCGGTCCGCGCGATCGCCTACATGGAGGCGATCGTGATGCCGGTAACCTGGTCGGACTGGCCCGAGTCGGCGGTGGGCATCTTCAAGGGCTTCCGCTCCGCCAAGGGCGAGGACCTGATTCTCAACCGCAACATGTTCATCGAGGCGGTGCTGCCGAGTTCGATCCTGCGCAAGCTCAGCGACGCGGAGATGGACGAATACCGGCGGCCGTTTCCGAACCCCGAAGACCGCCAGCCGATGCTGAACTGGCCACGGCATATCCCGATCGAGGGCGAGCCGGCGCAGATGGTCGAATGGGTCGACGCCTACGGGCAGTACCTGGCATCGAGCCCGCTGCCGAAGCTGTTCATCAACGCCGATCCCGGTTCGATTCTGGTCGGCCGCCAGCGCGAGTTCTGCCGCAGCTGGCCCAACCAGACCGAAGTCACGGTCAAGGGTCTGCACTTCATCCAGGAAGATTCCGGCCCCGAGATCGGTCGCGCCGTCGCGGACTGGCTCCGCGCGCTGGCCTAGCATCCCCCCACCTCCCGAAAGAACCCCCAACATGAAAACCCGCATCACCGAACTGTTCGGCATCCAGCACCCCATCATCCAGGGCGGCATGCACTTCGTCGGATTCGCCGAACTCGCCGCCGCGGTCTCCAACGCCGGCGGTCTCGGCATCATCACCGGACTGACCCAGAAGACGCCGGAGAATCTCGCCCGCGAGATCGCGCGCTGCCGCGAGATGACCGACAAGCCCTTCGGCGTCAATCTCACCTTCCTGCCGGTCATCGAGGCGCCCGATTACGACGGGCTGATCAAGGTCATCATCGACGGCGGGGTCAAGGCCGTGGAGACCGCGGGCAACAATCCGTCCAAGTACCTGCCCGCCCTGCGCGAGGCCGGCATCAAGGTCATCCACAAGTGCACCTCGGTGCGCCATGCGCTCAAGGCGCAGTCGATCGGCTGCGACGCGGTCTCGGTCGACGGTTTCGAATGCGGCGGCCATCCCGGCGAGGACGACGTCCCCAACATGATCCTGCTGCCGCGCGCCGCCGACGAACTGGAGATCCCCTTCGTCGCGTCGGGCGGCATGGCCGACGCCCGCTCGCTGGTCGCGTCGCTGGCAATGGGCGCCGACGGCATGAACATGGGCACGCGCTTCCTCGCCACCCGCGAAGCGCCGGTCCACGACAACGTCAAGCAGGCGATCGTGCAGGCCAGCGAACTCGATACGCGCCTGGTGATGCGCCCGCTGCGCAACACCGAACGGGTGCTCAACAATCCCGCGGTCGAACGCCTCCTCCAGACCGAGCGCGAAAAGGGCGCGCAGCTCGAATTCGCGGACATCGCCAAGGAAGTCGCCGGTGTCTATCCGCGCGTGATGCAGCAGGGCGACGTCGGCGCCGGCGCGTGGTCCTGCGGCATGGTCGCGGGCCTGATCCACGACATCCCGACCTGCAAGGAACTGATCGACCGGATCATGAGCGAAGCCGAGCAGATCATCCGCCAGCGCCTGCTCGGCATGCTGTAAGCGCCGTCACCCCGAATCCGCGGGCCCGCTGCGGCGGGTCCGCTTTGTTCAGACCCGGCGCTTGATCCAGACCAGCGCTCCGGCATCGGGATCGGCCTGCACGGTCACGGACGCGGCGGCGGGCAGGCGCAGCCAGTCGCGCGCCCCCATTGCATGGGCACCGGCACGCAGCCGCCCCTCGACCAGCAGCAGCTCGCTGATCCCGGCCGCGCCGATTTCGGTCCGCGCGCCAGGTGCCAGCCGCAGCAGGCGCACCTGTTCGTGGGCGTCGTCGAACAGCACGGCCTCGCCGATCCCCGGCGCGACCTCGGCGAAGACGATGTCGTCCGGCCGCAGGCACACCGTCCTGCGGTCGTCCGGCTCGAACTGGCGCAGCTTCACGAAGATCGTGCAGCCGGCATCCGAGCGCGGCGTATGCCGGGAGGTCGGCGGATTGCGCACGTAACTGCCTTGCGGATAGTCGCCATGCTCGTCCTGGAACACGCCTTCGAGCACGTAGAACTCTTCGCCCAGATCGTGGGTATGCGCGGCGAACGCGCTGCCGGGCGCGTAACGCACGATCGACGTCGCCCGCGCGACCTCGTCACCGATGCGGTCGAGCATGCGGCGGTCGACGCCCGGCGCCGGCGACGCCTGCCATTCGGCCGTCGCGTACGCGACGAAGGCCGTCCGTTCGAAATCCGCATTCAGTTTCATGACGTCGCTTCGCCTCCCCGGCTCGTGCCCGGCGCGACATCGTACCAACGCAGCGGCAGCACGCCAGGCAGCCGCAGTCCGTGATCGAGGGTGAAGGTCCACGCGCGTTCGGCGCCGTCGAGCCCGTCCAGGCGTGCGTCGCCGTCCCAGATCATCGCCACCGTCCCGGTCAGCAGCAGCAGGTCGCCGCGGACAAAGTCGACGAAACACAGGCCGGCTCGCGGGTACACCGCGAAATTGCCGAGCGTGTTGTAGTGACGGTTGCCCCGATAGTCCGGCACCGTCAGCGTCGAGCCCGACACCCGCACGAATCCGGCGGCCCCACCGCGGTGGGAAACGTCCGCACTCGACGGCGTCGCGGCGCCGTCACCGGGCGCGACACTGGCGACGAAGCAGGTATCCGCCGCCGCGATCAGGCCGGCATCGGCCGCGGCCAGCGTGCGGAAGCGGCGCACCGGCTGCGGCGCTGGCGACGCCCCGGACAGCGCGCGGGGGTGGATGTACTGCGGGCAGTTGCCGTAGGCCTGGTCCACCGCAAAGCTGACGCCTGCCGCGTCGACGGCCGCGACGTGCATCGACAGGCGATTGCGCCGCCGCGTCGCCAGCTCGATGCCGAGCCCGCCGACGGCCGCACCCGGTCGCAGCAGCTCCCACAACGGATCGCCCGCAGCCGGCCGCGCCGTCATGCGCAGATGTCGTGCATCCGGCGTCTCCAGAAATCCGGGAGCGCCCCAGCACAGCGACGCCCACGGCCACCCGGCCGGATCGACGCCGCCCAGGATCAGGAACGGCAACTGCGCATAGAACGCCCGGTGCTGCTCCGGCATGTGATCCCGCACCATGCGCGGCGCGTACTGCGCGACGCGCTCACGCACGCCCAGGCGGGTCTGCACCGCCAGTTCGCCGGCGTGGAACAGCGCATCGGCGGCGGACATGCTGGCGTCAGGCCGCCAGACCGACGGCCGTCCTCGACATCCCGACGAAGCCCGGCAGGGCCTCGATACGCGCGAGCAGGGCCCGCAGCTGCGGATACGGCTGCAGCGACACGCCGCCTTCGGGCGCATGCGCGCTGTAGCTGTAGATCGCGACGTCCGCGATCGTCGGGCGGTCGCCGACCAGCCACTGCCGCCCCGCCAGGTGACGGTCCAGCTTCTCGAACACGGCGGTCGCCTTGCGCTGGGCCAGCGCCGCATCGAGCGCGGCGCCGAACACAGTGACCAGCCGCGCGGCGGCCGGACCGTTGGCGAGTTCGTTGGCAGCCAGCGACAGGAAGCGCTGCACCTGCGCTTCGGCGACCGGATCGGCCGGCAGGTATTCCGGCGCATAGCGGCGCGCCAGATAGACCAGGATCGCGTTGGAGTCCGCCAGCACGGTATCGCCGTCCTCGATCACCGGAACCTGCCCGAACGGATTGAGTGACGTAAACGGTTCACGGCGGTGCTCACCGGCCGCGAGGTCGACGTCGACCAGGGCATGGTCGATCCCGGCCAGGCTCGCGAACAGCTCGACCCGGTGGCAGTGCCCCGACAGCCGGTGGCGATGGATGCGGATGGCGTGTTGCATGACAGCGATCTCCTCGGCGGATGGTCGCTGCACTGTATTGTGCCGGAAATGAAAAATAATCGCCGTTTTTGGAGAATTACTTTTACCTGATTGGTAACAATAGGCCGATAATCCACGCATGGACACGCTCGACTGCATGCGGGTGTTTGCCGCGGTCGCGGCGGAGCGCTCGTTCACCGCCGGCGCCCGCCGCCTGGACCTGAGCACCCGCGTCGCCAGCGCCGCGATCCGCCAGCTCGAACAGCGCCTGAACACCCGCCTGCTCAACCGCACGACCCGCGTGGTACGCCTGACCGAGGCCGGCGAGGCGTATCTGAGCCGGTGCAGCCAGCTGCTGCGCGACTTCGACGAGCTCGAATCGGTGGTGCAGGAACGGCAGGGGCGGCTCGCCGGCAGCATCCGCGTGACCGCGCCGACCGGCTTCGGCAGCTCGCGACTGGCACCGGAGCTGCCCGGCTTCCTGCAACGGCACCCGGACATCTCGGTCGACCTGGACCTGACCGATCGCCGCGTGTCGCTGATCGACGAGGGCTTCGATCTGGCGATCCGCCTCGGCACCTTGCGCGACTCGTCACTGATGTACCGGCGTCTGGCGCGCATGCGCATCGTCGTCTGCGCGGCGCCCGGGTATCTGCGCAAACACGGCCGCCCGCAACACCCGCAGGACGTCGCCGGCCACGAGTGCCTGCTCAACGCCGGCCTGCCCGATCCGCATCGCTGGCGCTTCGTGGACCAGGGCCAGACCGTCGAGGTGCGCGTCACCGGCCGCGTGCAGGCCAACGCGCCACTGGCGCTCGCGCATCTGGCGCGGCGCGGCCTCGGCCTCGCCCGCTGTCCGTACTACTCGATCGAGCCGTTCCTGCGCAGCGGCGAACTGGTCAGCCTGCTCGAAGCCTACGAACGCGACGACGGCGGCGTGTTCGCGGTCTATCCACCCAACCGTCACCTCGCCGCGCGCGTGCGCGGACTGATCAGCTACCTTCAGGAGCGCTGGGACGGCGCCTGGGGCTGACCCGCCGCACGCCACCAGCCGAAGCCGAACAGCAGGATCACCGCCACCAGCCCGGCCAGCAGGCGCAGATCGGGCGTGACCGTCAGACCGGACATCGGCGTCAGCACCAGACTCATCGCCGCGAACTTGTACGGCATCACCTTGAGATACTCGGGCGCGCTGATCAGCTCGAAGAACGCGCGCCGGTTCGGGTAACGCACGACCAGGATGCGGTCCAGGCGATCGACGGCGGGACCGCCCCCGATCAGGTTGTCCGTTTCCGGCAGGTCGCCAAGCCCCTGCGTGGCGCCGGCGAACGCCATCGACAGCCCCTTGGGCAGCGCGATGCGGACGGCAACGTCCTCGTAGTGACGGTTCGCGGCCTCCGGCGACGCCGCTTCGATGCGCTGCCCCGGCCACGGCCGGAGCCGGTCGTGGTAGCGCATCAGGTTGAGCATGTAGACCGGCCGGCCGTCGTCGGCCATGCCCCAGACGCGCATCCGGCGCAGCAGCTCGGCCTTGTCGTCGTCCGGCATCGGCGCCAGGCGCTCGATCTGCGCCAGGTAGGCTTCGACCTCGGCGGCGCTCAGGCGCGTGCCGGGCGCCTGCCAGTGGCACACCGCGAGCACCAGCGCGAGCAGCACTGCAGCCAGCATCAGTTCGGGACGGTAGCGTTTGAACATGCGCAGAGCCTCCTGGGGCCTGTTAACACGATTGAACACGATGGCGATCGTCCATGGCGTTGACAGGCCCTAGCGCAGGGCGTCGAGCAGATGCGCGTTGACGCGCTGCGGCGCGTCGAGCTGCATCCAATGGTTGGCGCCGGCGATGCGGCGGTAACGGAAGCCCGCCTCGCAGTAGCGCGCGCTGTCGATCATCTGCCCTTCGGTGAGGAAGCGGTCGCCGTCGCTGTAGAAGCCGATGACCGGGACCTGCACCGGCGGCAGCCGCCGCGGCACGACCAGGCCGAGGTTGGCGCGGTAGTAGCGGATGCCGGCGGTCAGGCGTCCCGGCCGCGACAGCACCGCGCGCCACTGCGGCATCTCGTCCGGAAAGCCGGTGAACCAGCGGAACAACGCCCAGTCACGCCGCGTCAGCCACCACTCGGCGAACCCGCGCAGCTGGAACATCAGCACGTACCAGCCCTTGAGCTTCTGCATCAGTCCGCCGCGCGCATAGGCGGTCGGATGGCCGACCGACAGCGCCACGTAGCGTTCGACCCGCTGCGGATGCCGGATCGCCACCTGCCATCCGATCACCGCGCCCCAGTCGTGCGCGACCAGGCGGACCCTGTCCAGCCCCAGCGCATCCAGCAGCGCGATCACGTCCGCCACCAGATGGTCGAGGTGATAGTCGGCGGTCTTTGGCGGCATCTGGCTGAGCCCGCAACCACGCGTGTCCGGCGCGATCACGCGATAGCCGGCATCGACCAGTGCGGGAATCTGCTCGCGCCACACCGCATGGGTATCGGGAAAGCCGTGCAGAAGCAGCACCGGCTCGCCCTGGCCCACGTCGATCACGTTCATCGCCAATCCGTTGACCTGCACCGTCCGGCTCGGCGGATGCGTCACTCGATCATTCATGCTCGTTCCTTGTCCCGGGAACCGGAGCCGCTCAGCGCCCATACCGGCCGTCGGGTTCCGGTTCGATGCAGATGAAGGCCGGCACGCCGTCCTCGTGGGCATAGGCCGGCAGATTGGAGTTGGACGAACACACCCGCCCGTCCTCGGTGAAGTCGAGATCGCGGAACCAGATCACGCGATTGGGCATCGGATAGGCGATGAAGCGCCGCTCGGCGGGGATATACCGCAGCACGCGATCGGTGTTGTTGGCGGCGATCCAGACGTCGCCGGTCTTCGGATGCACGTTGAGCGCGTACGGCATCTCGTACTCTCCTTCCGACAGCACCGGCAGATCGATCGACTCGAACTGGCGCGTGCGTGGATCGAAGCGCATCAACTTGCCCTCGTCGAAACTCGGAATCCACAACATCCCGTCGGGGCCGAATCGCATCCGGCGCGGACCGGCATGCGGCGTGGCGTACTCGGTGACCTCGAGCGTGTCGCGGTCGACGGTGCCGATCTTGTTGCCGAGCAGCTTGGCGTACCAGACCTGGTCGTCGACGGGATTCACGTCGATTCCGTACGGCCAGTTGAGCGACTGCCGCCCGCCGTTGAGCCACTTGTGGTGCGACAGCACCAGATGCAGGTTCCGCTCCGGGAACCACTCGATGATCTTGAGCACCAGCCCCATGAAGGTATCGGACATCCAGCGCAGCGCGCCGTCGTGCGGCAGCGCGATGTCGGTGAAGGTGCCGGTTCGCGGATCGAACTTCACCACGCGATTCGAGAACGTCGTGGTGAACCACAGGTTCTCCTCACGATCCGCGCGGATCGTGTGCGGGTACAGCCCCTTGCGCCACAGGAAGCCCGCCGGGATCTCGTACGTCTTCCATTCGCGAGTGTCCGGATGGAACTCCAGCAGCTTTCCGGACAGCGCCCCGGTGATGAAGATGCGGCCATCGCTGAGCTGCGCCGCGCTGTGCGGACCGTGGCTGCCGGTGAAGACCCCGATCGGCAGGCGGATGCCGCGGAAACGTCCACCGGTCTGCTCGCCGTCCGGCGGCATCACCGCCTGCTCGATCGCGCCGGTGCTGCGGTCCAGGATGAAGATCAGATCCTTGCCTTCGTCGATGCCGTAGAGACGGCCGTCACGCCCGACCATGGTGTCGTGCAGGAACGAGAGCGCATCCCCCACCAGCCACTCCTCGACCCGCTCCCGCGCCATCTCCGGGCTGTACGGCGCGGTCTGCACCACGTTCAGCGGCTCGCCGTTGAAGCCGGCGCTGAGCGTCCGCTTGATGCTGTTGTGCTCGGCGTAGGTGATGTAGGCGCCGTAGCCTTCCATCCGCCAGATCGCCTCGGACCAGGCCTCGGCAGGCCTCGGCACGCGCGTCAGCGAGTTGCCCTGCTGGTGGCAGTAACTGCACTGGCTGATGAACGCATCCTTGGTCTGCTGGTCGGGGAACGGCAGCGCGGCGGCATGGGCCGACGCCGTGAGCTGATCCGAGATCGCCTGCGGATCGGTGAGACGCTCCAGCACCAGCGTGTGCTGCTGCCGGTCCTCGCCCGCCACGGCCAGATTGACGTTGAAGTCGCGATGCATCGGCGCGCGTCCGCGCAGGATCAATGCCCCGCTGAAATCGGTCTGCAGCACATAGCGGCCGGCCTCATCGGTATAGACCGTCTCCTTGCGGTTGTGCCCGGCGTTCCACAGCGTCACCAGCGCGCCGGCGATCGGCTGTCCGTGCCCGGTGACCACGTTGCCGCTCAGCGTCGCCGCCTCGGACTGCGCAGATACCACGGCTACCGCCAGCGCGACCGCGGCGGCCTGCATGCGGAATCGCGTTCCCGGATTGATTTTCATCGAGCGTCACCCCAACAGACAGGAAATCGCGTGGCCGGCGGCGATCACGACCGCCAGCAGCAACAGGCCCAGCGTCAGGCCGGCACCCAGGGTTTTCAGAACATGCATGGCGGACTCCGTTTGCGCGAAGGACATCAGGCCACGGCGACCGGCACCGGTGCCGTCGCGGAGCTGGTCGGGTCGATCAGGATCTTGGCGTGGGTTTCGGGATCGGCCAGTGCGTCGAAGGCGTTGGCGACACCTTCGAGCCCGACGATGCCGGTGATCATTGGCGCGCAGTTGACCTTGCCCTCCGCGATCATCCGCAGCGTGTCGTGGTATTCCAGCGGCGAATGCCCGAACACGAAACGCAGATCGACTTCCTTGTGGATCGCTAGCGCCGGCTCGTACCGGTCGACCTGCATGCACACGCCGGCGACGACGATGCGCGACAGCAGCGGCGCGCCGTCGATCACCTGCTGCACGATGCCGGGCACGCCGACGCACTCGAAGATCACCGGCCGCTTCGGCGCGCCGATGCCGAGGGTCTCCACCGCGCGCCACACCGCGTGCCACGGCAGCGGCAGCTTGCCGAGCTGTTCACGCGTGCCGACCGACAGCTCCAGCAGCGACGGCAGATCGCGATAGAAGCCGTCGTTGCCGCGCGGCGCGAACGGCGACGCCTCGGCCGGATCGACCACGGCATCGGCGCCGCAGCGCCGCGCCAGCGCGCGGCGCCCGGCCGAGAAATCGCTGGCGATCACGGTACCGACGCCGCGGGCCTTGAGCAGGCAGATCACCGCCAGCCCGACCGGACCACAGCCGATCACGATCGCCGTGTCGCGGCGGACGATCTGACTGCGTCGCAGCGCATGCCAGGCCACCGCCATCGGCTCGGTCAGCGCCGCCATCTCCGCCGACAGTCCGTTCGGAACCGGCACCAGGGCCGAAGCCTGCAGCAGCATGCGCTCGGCATACCCCCCGGTCGCGACCGGCGACAGGCCCGCCAGATGAATGTCGCCGCCGACGCGCAGCAGCGGCTGCCCGACCACGCGCGTGCCCAGCGGCAGCTTGCGCCCGCAGTCCGGCCCGTACTCGAGCACCCGTCCGCACAGCTCGTGACCGAACACCACCGGATCGGCGCTCGCCGGCACCACCCGGCTCAGACCGACGCGATCGAGCAGCGCCTTCATCGGATCACAGTGATGACGCAGATGCAGGTCGGACCCGCAGATCCCGCAGCGCTCGACTTCGAGCAGGACCTGTCCCGGGCCCGGCACCGGATCGGGGATGTCGACCACGCCCAGTTCGGCGTGCTGGCAGACCACCGCTTTCATGCGCTCTCCTCCAGACCGTGCGCTTCTTGTGTTCGGGCGACGGCTTGCGCTTCGGCACCGCCACCGCATGCCCGCATCCTGCCCCGGCACCGCTGGATCGACTTGTCATTTTCTGACAATGTATTGTCCGCAGATGACACAGCCCCCCGCATCGAAAGCCGTTCCCCCCGGCGCGCCGCGCATGCCCGCGCGCTACTTCGGCCTGCTCTGCGACCGCCTCGCCGAGCAGGGCGTGGACGTGAGCGCGATGCTCGGCGACGCCGGCCTGACCCGGCCCCAGATCTACGGCGCCAACGCGGGGCTGTCGGTCGCGCAGTACGAGGCCCTGCTCGACGCCGCCGGACGCGCCAGCGGACGCCGGGACCTGGGCTTTCTGCTGGGCCGCCAGATCAAGCTCAGCAGTCACGAGATCCTCGGCTACGGCATCCTCACCAGCCCCACGCTCGACTACGCGATCTCGCTGACCGCGCGCTACTACCGTCTGATGACGCCGTGGCTGCGCCTGCTGTACCGGCGCGGACCGGTCAACGCCGAACTCGAGTTCCAGCCGACGATGCGGATGTCCTCGCAGGCGATGCACGCGCTGCTGGAGATCGTCATCGTCAGCGCGCACGAACAGATCAAGTCGCTGCTGCAGGACCGGCTGGGCCCCTACGACGTCCACGTCTCGTATCCCGAACCGCCACACCTCCAGCAGTACCGCACGCTGCTGCAGCCGGCGCGCTTCCACTTCGAGGCGCAGCCGCTGCCGGGCGGCCGCCTCGTGTTCGATGCCGGGTTGATGGCGCTGCCGTTGCCGATGGCCGATCGCGCCACGCTGCAGATGGCCGAGGCACGCTGCGAAGCGCTGATGCAACAGACCGCCGAAGCGGCCGGCGTCGGCGAATGGGTCGCGATGATGCTGCGCGAATCACAGATGGGCTTTCCCACGCTCGACGAACTGGCGCGCCTGCTGAACCTCTCGCCGCGGACGCTCGATCGTCATCTGGGCCGCGAAGGCACGCGCTTTCTCGATCTGTCCAAGCGCATCCGCCACGAACGCGCCTGCGAGCTGCTCGCCACCGGCATGCAGGCCACGCAGGTCGCCTACCAGCTCGGCTACAGCGATCCCGGCAACTTCAGCCGCGCGTTCCGCCGCGACAGCGGCATGAGTCCGCGTGCCTACGCCGCGCTGCACCGCGCGAAACCCTGATGCGCCAGTTGCTAGACTGCGCCGCCCATCCGTTCACCGACCGACCGTCTTGAGTTCGCGCGCACCCCTGCTGAGCCTCCCGATCCACCAGGCCCTGTGCCGGGCGCGCGACCGCGGCTTGCCGCAGCTCGAATGCTCCATGGACCTCGGCCGCAGCAGCGTGACCGTCGAGATCGGCGCCGACACCTGGGGCCTCGGCGGACAGCGCTACCCATACCCGGAGAAGTGCAAGGACCGCACCCTCTACCACTGGGACGCGGAAGCAGGTCGTTTCGCCCCGGTCTCGCGCTACGGCGATGCGCTGATCAAGCTGGTCCCGACCGAATGGGGCGCGCCGACCTTCGAGATCGACGGCATCAAGATGCTGCCGACCGCACGCGTCTCGCCGTACGAGGACGCGCGGCGCAAGGTCGAGCTGATCCAGCCGCGGGGCAAGCGCATCCTCGACACCTGCGGCGG
Source organism: Nevskiales bacterium (assembly GCA_028698335.1). GTDB lineage: Bacteria > Pseudomonadota > Gammaproteobacteria > Nevskiales > Nevskiaceae > Solimonas. Next base: position 31,402 of record JAQVDP010000029.1, read on the forward strand.
CCTCGGCTACTTCGCCGCCTGCTGTCTCGACGGCGGCGCGCTGCGCATCGACTCCTTCGAGAAGAACGCGGACGTGATCTGGCTGCGCACGCTCAATCCGTGGTCGCCGGACCATCGCGATCCGCAGGCGACGCAGGGCCGCCTGCATCTGACTCACGGCGACGTCGCCGAATGCATCGCCGAACTGCCCGACGCCGCCTACGACGCCGCCCTGCACGACCCGCCGCGCTTCGGCATCGCCGGCGAGCTGTATTCGCAGGCCTTCTACGACCAGCTCGCCCGCGTGCTCAAACCGCACGCGCGGCTGTTCCACTACACCGGCACGCCGAACAAACTCACCAGCGGCCGCGACGTCCCCCGGGAGGTCAGCGCGCGCCTGCAGCGCGCGGGCTTCTCGACCGAGGTGATCGGCGACGGCGTGCTCGCGATCCGGAACCGACAGCGCCCCTCGCATCGACCATGAGCAAGATCCAATCCTTCGTCATCGCCATCGCGGCCGCCACGATGAGCCTGGCCATCCCCATCGCCGTGGCGGGATGGACGATCCTGTCCGGCCCGCCGATGAATCCGGACAGCGGCGGGACCGGCGGCGGCGCGGCGATCTTCCTGGTGTTCTTCCTGTGGCCGATCCTGGCGGTATCGCTGGCCTACCATCTGCGCCTGCTGCGCAGCGCACTCGATTCGCAACACCGGATCCGGGTTCTCTACGGCACCGGATTCCTCACCTGCATGGTGCTGTCGCTGACGATCGCGATCGCCTTCTTCCAGTCGGGCCTGCTGGCGCAGATCCAGGTCTTCCTGACGGTCTTCATCGGGTCCGGCCTGTGCATGCTGCTCGGTGCGGGCACGCTGCATCTGGGGATACATCGCGCCCGCGCCCGGAGTGCCGCTGCCGCGGGCCCGATGCCGACGGCCGGTCGCTGAGACCGGACCCCCTGATGGATGTCGAGATCCTGCAGTTTCCGGAAACCCGGGTCGCCGTCCTCACCCACCTGGGGCCTCCGGAACGCGAACATGAAACGGTACAGCGGATGATCGCGTGGAAGCTGGCGCAGGGTCTGACCGATCCGCTCCGGCATCGCAGCTACGGGCTGCACTACGGCGACCCGAAACACACCGCTGCCGATATGCACCGCGTGGACTTCTGCCTCTCCATCGAAGGAGACGTGGCACCCAACCCCTACGGCATCGTTGCCGGCGTGATCCCGAGCCTGCGCTGCGCACGGGCGCGTGATATCGGCTCGCGCGCCGACAATCGCGCGGCCGCCTTTCTCGTCCGCGAGTGGCTGCCCCGCAGCGGCGAGGCCTGGTCCGGCGAGCCGCTGATCTTCCACTACGTCAACGTCGGACCGAAGCTGCGCGACGCGGACGCCATCACCGACGTCTACCTGCCGCTGCGCTGACGTCCCGCCGACAGCCCCTGCCGACACCGCGGCGCATGGGGATTACCACCTTTGCGGCCCCTCCGGGCAGTGCGTAAGCTCCGGGACAAATCCTGGGGAATTCCATGCAACAGCCAACCGTCCTGCCGCAGCTGACGGCGCGTGCCATCGTGCTCGGCATCGTCCTGTCGATGATTCTCGCCGGCGCCAACGCCTATCTGGAGACCGCTGCGTAACTGCGGAATATTGGCGCGCGTAGGCGCGTTGATTTGATTTTTGATGGTTCTGACGATTCTGGGCGCGCACCTGTGCTGAATTTCGCCGTTTCCGGGCATTTTCTGCCCAGA
>JAQVDP010000030.1 GCA_028698335.1 Nevskiales bacterium
GTCAGCGATGGACGATGCCCATCCGCGATTGGAAGGCCGCGCTCACCCGCTTTACCATCCAGTTCGAAGACCGGATGCCTGTCCGTTAACCCACCCGCCGTTTACACAAAAATCGGGACACCCTCGACTTCCAGCTAGAGAAACGCGCCCTGCAGACTCACAACTGGCCTAGGCTAGTGACCCCACTTGGCCAATCGACCGCTCCAATCGTTGCGAGAATCCAGACTCTCCGACTCGCGTCATCACCAACCGCTCCGTCGCCCGCGTCATTCCCACATAGAGCAGCCGTGCTTCATCCGACTCATCCTCATTCTTGACCGGCATTTCGCAGATGCGGGGAATGAAGGTCGCACCGAACTCCAGACCTTTGCTGCTGTGCAGGGTGACGATCTTGACCGAGGGTTCGCCTTCGAACAGCGCGCGCTTGTCTTTTTGGTCACGGGCGACGCGAAACGGGATGCCGCGCTTCTGGAGTTGCGATGCGATGGCGTCCATCTGGTTCCACTTGCGGCACAGCACGCCGATATCGGACAGCGCGCGGCCGTGGGCGCGTTCCTCGTCGATTTGTTCGGCGATCAGTTGCGCTTCTTCGAATGGGGTCCTGCATCGCAGCAGTTCGGGGACGGGGCCGCGGCGGCCGGCACTTTCAGGCGCGATGATCGGCATCGCGTCATCGTCTGATTCGGTCGGGTTGAGCAGGTCTTCCGCGAAGGCTTTGGCGACGGACAGGATCTCCAGTGTGTTGCGATAGTTGAGCTTGAGGATGGTGGTGCGGCCCTGGGCCTGGATGCCGACGCTGGCAAAGCTGAACTTGCGGCGCTTTCGCTTGGCGTAGATGGACTGCGCGTCGTCGTAGAGGACGAGCATGGCGTTGCTGTCGGGATCGACCATCTGCACGACCAGCTTGAACCACTCGGGCTCGAAGTCATGTCCCTCATCAATCAGCACGGCGCCGTACTGAGCCCTGGGGATCTGCCCGTTGTCTAGGCCGCGGATGGTGGCGAGAATTTTGGACTCATACCTCGGCAGGTCTCGGTAGTCATCCGGAATGCTGACCTGATAAGTGGTCAGCATATCTCCGCACCAGTCGTGAAAGTTACGGACGGAGACCTGATCTGATGCGCCGCGTTCTTTCAGAAGCTGTTGCAGCCGTGCGGCCAGGGTGACGTTGTAACAGAGCACGAGAATCGGTTTGCTCAGCGTGCGGGCGAGGTGCAGGCAGCGATAGCCGAGAATCATCGTCTTGCCTGAACCGGCGACACCGTGAATGACGCGATGGCCGCTGCCGAGTGAACGCGCCAGAAGTTCCTGCTGCATGTCCATCACCTTGATCAGGTCGGGGATCGCGATGGATTGTTTGTTGCCGTCCTCGTCGAACAGACCGAACTGACCGCTGTCGGACGAGATACGTAGCTCGGGGAACAAGTGCCAGCGCACACGCTCGACCTGCGGCAGGCTGAGCTTGCACGGGAAGACCTGGGTGAACATGTCCCATAGGCGCTTCTGGAACGCTTCAGGGTCGACCGACTCGGTCATCTCGTCCTGGCAGATGACCTTGCCCGGTGGGAGTACCTCTCCCAGGTTGGTGGATTCAAACTGCTTGCGGGTGATGTTTGCCAGGACCACGCCCCAGCCATACGGCATGATCAGCTTGCCAGCGTACGGCTGACCGGCGGGCCGACGTAGTGCAGGGTCGCGTTCCAACGCCGTCGCCACCTCCAGCGCATAGATACGCGCCTGGGTCATGGGATTGGCCTCGTTCACGAGGCCTCGATCCGTCAACAGGGTGGCGGTGCTGAGCGTGAGGCTCTTAATCGTATCGAGCTTCCAGTCCTTGACCTCCAACACGACGAATCCCCGCAGGGGATGCAGGATGATGAAATCGGGGTGGAGCTGTTTGGGGCCGACCGGCACGTTGTACCAGACGCTGTAGTCGTCCTCGAGCTTCTGCAGGATGCGTTCGGCAAAGCGCCGCTCGCCGGACGTCATGCGCCCGGTACTGGCTCCCAGTGCCGGCAGAAGAACTGCCATGGTCACACCTCCCTATGCGGTTTCCCCGCTTTTCACGGAGCATTGCGCATGGCGCGGGAGCCGACAACCCCCGAAACGGAGTAGAGCGTCGCTGTACAGGCGGTTCGCGGGCACGAATCGGAAATATCCGACACGCGCGGAGTGGGGCGGGAAGGCCCCGCGCTCAGGCGTCGATGATGCCGCCCTTGGCCATGGTCTGGGTGCCGACGATGATCATGCGCACCATGCGCACGAGCTGCTCGGTGATCTGAGGGTGCTGCTCGCGCGGCAGGTCCATCGCGGTGGTGCCGATGGCGAAGACCAGGCGGGTGATGGCCTTGGCGGTCAGCGCCGGCTCGTAGAGGCCGGTGCCATTGGCCTCGGCGAGGCGGATCAGGTCGACGCGCAGTTCGTCCTCGAAGAACTGCAGTTCGCGTTCGACCGCCTGCTTGAACGCGTCGGAGCCGACGGTGCCTTCGCGCAGCAGCATGTGCAGCAGCCGTTCGTCCGCGCCGAGCTGTTCCATGAAGGTCTCGACCGAGCTGCGTACCACGCTGCGTTCGGTGGTGGCGCGCTGGCGCGCGGAGCCGATGATCTGGCGCAGCGAGCGGCCGGCGAGGTCGATCAGCGCGATCGCCAGTTCGTCGATGTCGTGGAAGTGCCGGTAGAAGCTGTTGGGGGCGATGCCGGCCTCGCGCGCGACTTCGCGCAGGCTCAGGGTGGAGACGCTGCGGTGGGGGCCGACCAGCTTGAGCGCGGCGGCGATGATGTCGTCCCGCGAGATGGCCGGCTTGCGGCCTGCCGCGACGCGGGTGTCGGACGCCGATTGCGGGCGGGGTGGAGTCACGGCGGCGGGTATCCAGAAGGGCAGTCGCCATGATACCGGGTTCGAATTAATATACAACTGTATAGACAAATGTGCAGACGACCGTATAATCGTCCGCATTGCCCTTCTCCCGGATCTTCCCGTGACGCATCCCGCCCCCGGCGCCATGCGGCGTCTGCTGAACCCCCTGATCGCCCCGGACGTGTTCGATTTCTGGGCGTCGAAAGTCAACTCGACGTGGTCGTGGGAACGTCCGCTCGCGCGGATCGTGGCGCGTCGGCCGGAAGCGCACGGCGCGGTGACGCTGGTGCTGCAGCCGAACCGGCACTTCGCCGGTTTCGTGCCGGGGCAGCACATCAACGTGACCGCCGAGATCGACGGCGTACGCGTCACGCGCAGCTACAGTCCCACCAACATTCCCGCCGCGGACCGGCGCGTCGAACTGACCGTGAAGCAGATCGACGGCGGCCGCATGAGCACGCATCTGATTGGGCATACGCAGGTCGGCGACGTGCTTGAGCTGGGTCCGGCGTTCGGCGAGATGACCTGGCCGGAGGCGGCCGACGGCCGCTGGTTGCTGCTCGCGGCGGGCAGTGGCATCACCCCGATGATGAGCCTGGTCCGCGCATGGGCCGCGGCCTGCATGCCGGGCGAGCTGACCCTGGTCTACACGGCGCGTACGCAGGCCGAGCTGTGCTTTGCCGCGGAGCTGCGCGAGCTGGCGGCGCGCGAGCCGCGCTTCCATCTGCATCTGTTGCTGACGCGCGAATCCGACGCCTTCGCCGGCGCGCCGTACACCGAGCGCGGCGGCCGCCTGGACGCGGACTGGCTGCAGCAGCGGGTGCCGGAGCTGGCCGCGCATACCGTCTATGCCTGCGGGCCGGCGGGCTTCGTCGACTCGGCCCGGCAGATCGCCGGCAACCGGGCGGCGCGGTTCCACGCCGAGGCGTTCACGCCGCCGGCGCTGGTCGACGACGTCGCCGGGACCGTACGCGTGGAGCTGCGCGCCAGCGGTCGCACGCTGGAGCTGCCGGCCGGGCAGTCGCTGCTCGCGGCGCTGGAGGCGCAGGGCGTGCATCCGGCGCATGGCTGCCGCATGGGCATCTGCAACACCTGCGCCTGCGGCAAGCTGTCCGGCACCACGCAGGATCTGAACACCGGCGATCGCGACGCCGAGCCGAACAGCGCGCTGCGCATCTGCGTCAACCGCGCCTGCAGCGACCTGACGCTCGATCTCTGACGCCCATCCCCCCAATTCCCGACTCTTCAAATCTTCACCCCACATGACTCAAGCCAAGCTCAACCGCCCGCTGTCGTCCGAGGAACTTGACCGCTTCGGCGCCGAACTCGACGCGCTGCGCGCGCGGACCGTCGCCAAGGTCGGCGACGAGGACGCGCGCTACATCCGCCGCATCGTCAAGGCCGTTCGCTACACCGAAGCCGCCGGCCGCGCGCTGCTGTTCGCCGGCCTGTTTCCGCCGGCGTGGATTCTCGGCACGCTGCTGCTGGGCCTGTCGAAGATCCTCGAGAACATGGAGCTGGGTCACAACGTGATCCACGGCCAGTACGACTGGATGAACGACCCCACGCTCAATGGCAAGACCTACGAGTGGGACATCGTCGGCACCAGCGAGAACTGGCGCAAGACGCACAACTACAAGCACCACACCTACACCAACATCCGCGGCCTGGACGACGATATCGGCTACGGCGTGCTGCGGATCTTTCCCGAGCAGAAGTGGAAGCCGCTTTACCTGGCGCAGCCGCTGTTCGCGGTGATCTTCGCGCTGCTGTTCGAGTGGGGTGTCGCGATCCAGGACGTGCGTCTGGGGCGCTGGCTGAAGGGCAAGATGTCGGGGGCGCAGTTGCGCAAGGAATTCGCGCCGGTGGGGCGCAAGATCCGCCGCCAGATCATCAAGGACTACGTCGCGTTCCCGCTGCTGGCCGGCCCGTTCTTCCTGCCGGTGCTGACCGGCAACATCGTCGCCAACATCCTGCGCAATCTGTGGACATACATGATCATCTTCTGCGGCCACTTCACCGCGGATGTCGAGACCTTCCCCAAGAGCGTGCTGCGCAACGAGTCGCGCGGCCACTGGTACCTGCGCCAGTTGCGCGGGTCGTCGAACATCAGCGGCGGTACGCTGCTGCACATCATGTCCGGCAACCTCAGCCACCAGATCGAGCACCACATGTTCCCGGACCTGCCGGCCCGTCGCTACGCGGAGATGGCGCCGGTGGTGCGCGAGATCTGCGCGCGCTACGGCCAGAACTACAACACCGGCTCGCTGCCGCGGCAGTTCGGCCAGGTGGTCTGGCGCATCCTGCGCCATTCGCTGCCGAGCCGGCCGCGCCGCGAGGCGGTGCTGACGGTCGACGCGCCGCAGGACGCCGCGGTCGCCTGAGGCCGCGGGCGGGGGGCTGCAAGGGCCGAATTTACCGGCTGCTGCGGAGCGCTCCGGCGGGTTAGTCTGGGCTTTCGCTCATTGACTCGCAGGGTTGCGATGCACGTGAATCCCCGCCATTCGAACCATGTCCGGTGGCTGTCCGGCGCCGTGTTGCTGCTCGCGCTGAGCGCGTGCCAGTCGTCCGATCCGTCAGGCACATTCCCGACCGGCCCGGCACCGGTCGCGCGGGACGGGCAGGCGTTGGCCTCGCCGGTAGAGTGTGGTGAGCGCAGGGCCGGCCGAGTTTACGACGTTTCGATTCCGTCCCCACTGGATGCGGGTGCGCCGATTGGCGCAACGGTGTTCGAGCCGGCGTTTCTGACTGGTTGCGAGTCCTATCCGCTGGTTCTGTCGGGCGCGGGCTTCGGCTCGAAGCGCGCCCGCACCCTGGTCCCGACCGATCCCGATACGCTGGCGTTTCTGCCGTTCGCCCCGGTCGCCGCGCTGGTTGCGGCGGGCTACGGCGTTCTGAGCTTTGACCACATCGGTCATGGCGAAACTGCAGGTCTGATCGGGCTGCAGGATCCCGAGCGCGAGGGGCAGAGCGTACTGCGCGTGGTCGACTGGGCCGAGGCGAACCTGGACTGGCTGGCTTACGGCAGCGGCGCCGGCGGCGAAACGGACAACCTCAAGCTCGGTGCCATCGGTCCGTCATACGGTGGCATGTACCAGTACATGTTGCTGGGCATCGATCCACAGAACCGGCTGGATGCCATCGTGCCGTCGGTCACCACCTACGACATGCGATACAGCCTGTTTCAGGGCGACGTGATCAAACAGCGGTGGGTGGACGCGCTGTTCGATGGACGCGAAGACAGCATGAGTCCCGCGCTGGTGCAGGCACTGCAGGCGTCAGAGGCACAGCATCGTCTCGGCGCGGCGCTGGACGCCGAGTTGGAATACCGCAGCCTCGCGTACTGGTGCGATGCCGCATCCGGGAGCGGAGCGCTGCCCGGGCGGGCCTATCCGCGTCGGCCGCTGCCGGCTGTCAACGCGCTGATCCTGCAGTCGTCGCGCGACACCCTGTTCGATCTGAACGAGGCGACGCGCAGTGCGGAATGCCTCGTCGGCAACGGCGGCGACGTCCGCCTGTTCACAGTGCAGATCGGGCACAACTCCACGGGCCTGCTGACGGTGCTGGGCTTGAGCGACTCGCCAACCGATCCGGGCATCGTCTATCAGCCGGACATCACCTCGACCGGCTTCATCTGCGGTGGCATGACGTCGATTGCGGCAATCACGGCCTTCTTCGACGAGCACCTCAAAGGGCAGAGCGGTGCCGCAAGTGCCATTCCGGGCCCGGTGTGCCTGAGCCTGACGGCGATCGACTCGTTGACGGCTGAGCAGGTGCAGCGTGGGGGTATGTCGCTGAGCCTGCCGGATGCGGGCATCCCCGTGCAGCTGGGCAGCGATGACGCGGTGGCCCAGACGCAGGCGCTCTATGTGCAGGGGATCGGGCGTGGCGCGCTGGCCGGCATTCCGTTGCTGAACGTCACGCTATCGCCGGACGATGCGGTCGACGCGCTGTCTGCGGATGAGGTGATCGTCTACGTGGGTGTCGGACATCGTCGTGCCGGCCTGCTGTCCTGGGATCTGGTGGACAACCAGCTGACTGCCATCTGCGGCCTGGGGACCCACAGGATTGAACTGAGCGGCGTGCTCGAACCTCTGGGTCCCGGTGACGAGCTGGGTCTGATGGTCTACGGCGCCAATGACAACCAGTATCCCGGCATTGCGACGACGCCGGTCGTCAGCGTGCGGCTGCGCGGTGAGATCGCGTTGCCGCTGTTCTGAAACGTCTTCGTCAGCTTGCGCCGCCGGCGACGACACGGATCCGCAGTCCGTCGCAGACGACCTGCTGGCCGGCGCGGATCTTGGCGGTCTTGCGGGACTCGGGGTGGCCGTCGACGCTGACGCGACCCTCGGCCACCAGCGCCTTGCCGGCGCCGCCGCTGTCGCAGGCCCCGGCCAGCTTCAGCAGCTGATTGAGTTCGATGTACTCGCCTTCGAGCGGGAATTCGACGATGGGCATGGGCTTCAATCCGTGTGCAGGGGTTCGGGCGACGCGCTGCGCGCCTCGAGCCCGAGGCGTTCGTATTCGGCGATGACCTGGGCGCCGAACAGCAGGAAGGTGGCGGCGATTTCCATGCTCAGCAGCGCGGCGATCGCGCTGGTCAGCGAGCCGTAGACCACGGTCACCTGCGACAGCGTCGCGAAATACCAGACCAGCACGTGGCGGCTGATCTCCCACAGCAGCGTCGCGGTCACGCCGCCGAGCGCGGCGTGGCGGACCGACAGGCTGCCGACCGGCATCACCAGGTAGATCGAGGTCAGCAGCAGGGCCTCGCCGCCGACGCCGAGCAGGTACAGCAGCACGCCGGAGGTGTCGCCGAAGGCCCAGTGGCGTCCGAGCAGGTCGATGCCGTTCTGGCCCATCGCTTCCAGGCTCGCCGAGATCAGCGTGACGATCAGCAGGCCGAAGCCGAGGAACAGGATGTAGCAGTAGGGCAGCAGCGCCGATACCAGGAAGTGCCGGCGCCGGATTGCCACGCGGTGCACGAAGATGATCGACATCGCGTTCTCGAGCACGGTGAACGCCAGCGAGCTGAAGAAGAACATGGTGCCGAGCAGCACCCAGCCGAGCACGGTGCGGTGATCGAGGAAGCGCTGCAGTTCGGACAGGATCGCGCCGGACTGTCCCGGCACCACCCATTCCAGATAGCGGCCGAGCGCGTCCATCAGCACCTGCGCGTCGACCACGTGCGACAGCGCGATGACGATCACGATCAGCATCGGCACCAGCGACAGCAGCGCGTAGTAGGCCACGGCGCCGGCGAGCAGCAGGCCCTGGTTGGCGCGGAAGGCCCTGAGCGTGCGCAGCGCGAATGCGCCCGGTTGCGCCAGGATCATGGCGGTGCGTGAGGATCGGATGCTGTTCTCCCTGGACCGAAAGCCGGTGCCGGCGGGGCGCCGGCTGCGGCTGGGAGCGATTGTGCCACCTGGCCGTGGTGCCGGGCAGATGGTGATGGGACCGGACGCGGCGTGCGATGCTGCGAGGGTGCCGGCGCCGTCACCGCCGGCCGGGAGGATGCGCAGATGATCAAGCCGATGTTGCTGGTGCTGCTGGTCCTGGTCGCCGGGCTGTGCGGCTGTGCGGTCTCGACCCGCTACGAGCCGGACATGCGCTCACCGCAGACGATCACGATCTGCCACAAGCAGAAACAGACCCTGGTACTGCCGGACGATGCGGTCACCGCGCACCTGAACCACGGCGATACCTACGGCCCCTGTCCCTAGCGGCGTCGCCGGGCCCCGCGCCGCGGTCACGCCGTGGCGGCGGCGGTGGCCGGCCGCTGGCGGCCGAGCACGAAGCGCGGCTTCACCAGATAGACCTCGAGCGGCAGCAGGATCAGCGACAGGAACATGTTGATCGCCATCACCACGACCAGCAGCAGGCCCATGTCGGCGACGAACTTGAGTCCGGACATCAGGTACCAGGGGAAGATCGCGATCGCCATCACCGAGGCGGTGAACATGATCGCCTGGCCGGTGCTCGTCAGCGCGTCGCGGATCGCGTGCTCCCAGCGCGCGCCGGGCTCGCGCATCTTTTCGCAGATACGCGACAGCAGGTAGATGCCGTAGTCGATGCCGACACCGAGGCCGATCGCCGCGACGATCAGCGAGTTGACGTCGAGGCCGACGCCGATCGCCTCCATCGCCGCGATCAGGGTGAAGTTGGACAGGTTCACCGGGATCAGCAGCAGCAGGCCGGCGATCACCGAGCGATAGGCGAGGCCGCACATCAGCAGGATGGTCAGGTTGAGCAGGCCGAGCACGGTCCAGTGATAGCGCTCGACCACGCGGTTGACAGCCTCCTGCAAGGCGATGGTGCCGGTGCCCAGGCGCACGGTGAACTCGGGGTGGTCGGTGCCGACCGCGTCGACCGCGGCCTGGGCGTTGCGCAGCGCGGTGTCGACGGTGGCCTGCTTGTTGTCGCGGAACCAGAACGACACGGTGGCGTGGCGCATGTCGCGGCTGATGACGTGGCCGTAGGCGTCGGCGCTGGAGCCCATCATCGTGCCGATGGAGGTGGCGCTGACGGAACGCTGCACCGGGTCCAGCGACTGCCACTTGTGGTTGCCGCCCTGGAACAGGCGATTGGATTCCTCGAGGTAGTCGGCATACGACAGGCTGGCCTCGGGCGGATCGGGCGAGCGTTCCATCAGCTTCTGCAGGCGCAGCATGGTCATCACCGTGTCGACCTTCTGCACGATCCACTCGCGTTCGTCGCCATGGCCGTCCTTGGCCTCCAGCACGATCTCCAGCGTGTTGACGCCGGGGAAGTCGCGATTGATCGCGTGCACGGCGCGGTTGAACTCGGCGTCCGGCCAGAACAGCGAACTGCCCTCGACCGGGTTGCCGATCTTGACCTGGTTGGCGGTGTGGATCACGAACGCCGACACGATCCCCAGCGCGACCGCGACCGCGACGGCGTGGCGGCCGGTCACGAGGCGGGCGAGGCGCTCCAGCGCCGCGGCCATCGCGTCGCGCACGACGTGCCGGCGCGTGTCGGTCCCGCCGGTCGTCACCAGCGCCTGCGGAAAGACCGTCAGCAGGATCGGGATCAGGAAGATGCCGGTGGGGATCAGCCACAGCGCCCACATGCCGCAGAAGATCGCGTGGCGCACCATCGACTCGATCGGCGCCGCGGCGACCACGACGATGCCCATGAAGTCGGTCAGGATGCTGACGATGCTCGGCGACATCATCACCGCCATCGCCTGCTTGGCGGCCTCGACCGGTTCGAGCTGCCGGCTGCTGCGGATCTCGTTGTAGCGTTCGACGAACTGCACGCAGTGCGAGAACGAGCGTGCCGCCAGCAGCAGCGGCACCACCATCAGCAGCGGCTCGATCGAGATGTCGAGCCAGCCGACGAAGCCGAAGGCCCAGATCGCCGCGACCGAGCCGGAGATCAGCGGCGTCAGGATCGCGACCGTCGAGCGCATGTAGACGATCAGCGCCAGGAACAGCGCCACCAGCGTGACCGCGAAGATCGCGATCATCTGATGCTCGTAGCGGTAGACCCAGCCGATCAGCGCGGGCTGCCCGGCCAGGTAGACCTCGTGGTGGGCGTCGCGCGCGTTCTCGACGAGGTTCTGCACGTATTCGAAGGTCTCGCCGTAGTCGATGCGGTGCTCGATGAAGGCGGCGCCGATCAGGGTCGCGTGCTCGTCCTCCGAAATCAGGAACCGGGCGACCTTGGGCGCCTTGCGCACGCGGTCGCGAAACCGCTCGATGCTGGCGGCGTCGGCGGGCGGCACGTCGCCCATCAGCGGGCGCATGTCGATGCCGAACTGCGTGGCCTCGGCGTAGCGCGCCTTGGTGGTGGTGATCGAAAGGATCTGGTCGTGATTGACGCCCGGTGCGAGGTCGATGTCGCGCGTGAGCTTCCAGACCTTCTGGATCGTCTCGGCGTTGTAGATGTCGCCGTCGAGCCGGCGCACCACGACCAGCATCGTCAGCGGGCTGCCGAAGTTGGGATGGTCCTGGAATACCTGCACGAAGGGATCGTCCCGCGGCAGCAGGTCCGAGAAGATCGTCTGCAGGCGCACGCCCGGCAGGCCGGCGGCGAAGCCCAGCGTGATCAGCACGAACAGCACCGACAGCGCGCGCCGGTGGTTCAGCGTCCAGTCCGCGATGCGGTAGCGCAGACCGCCTGGGGTCGAAGACACGTTCCGGCTCCGGGCGGGATCAGACGCCGCCGATGCGCATCAGCGCGTTGCGCGTCAGGTAGTTCTCGTAGATCTTCGGATCGTTGGCGCCGCTCTTGTGATCCTGCTCGACCTGGCGCACCTGTTCGAGCCGGGTCACGTCTCCGGTCTGGATGTCCGACGCGGTGACGTGGGTCCAGCTCCAGTACGGATGGGCGCCGTCCATGAAGCGGTTGGTGCCATCGTCGTAGACGCTGTAGGCGCCGTCGAAGGAGCGGAACGGCTGGCCCTTGCGGTCGAAGGTGACCATGCCGACGACGACCTGGTTGCGTGCGTCGAACCACACGCGTTTCTTCGACACCGGCGCGCGCGGGAACTTGGTCGGCTCGGCCTCGACGATGATCGCTTCGGGGATCAGCTCGACGGTGGTGTCCCAGAAGGTCTGGCCCTTGGGGCCGCCGTGGGTGCCGTGCTTCCAGTCCGGGTCCGATCCGTTCCAGCTGTTCGACACGCCGGCCAGAAACGGGCCGCGGCCGACGATCTTGTAGTTGCTCCAGGTGTGCAGCGGATCGCCCGCGGCCCAGGCGTCGGAGAGGTACAGCGTGGTGCCCGGCAGCAACGGTTCGAAGCGCTGTGAGGTCGGAAACTGGCGGATGCGACGGAACTCCGGGATGTAGCCGTACAGATGCGGGAAGGTGCTGTGATCGTATGGCCAGATGTTGAGGAACGAGGTGCCGCGGAACTGCTGCGGCGACAGGAAGAACACCGACTGGAAGCGCAGCATGTCCATGTGCTCTTCCCAGTACGGCATCGGGTCCATCGACACGCGGCCAATCGGCGACAGTTCCGCCCAGCCGCCGGAGTAGCGGAACTTCACGTCGCCGGCATGGGTGAGGTCGTAGACCTCGACCGCGTAGAACGATGCGTCGTGACGGCCCCAGCTCAGGGTCTGGGCGGCGAACAGCTCGACACCGGTCTTCGGGTCCGGGAACGGATTGCCGCCGATCCAGGGCTTGCCGGTTTCGTCGACGACGTTGCCGCGCTCGTCGAAGCGGGCGCGCCCGGCGTTGCGTACGGTCGCCTCGATGTATTCCCACGGCGACAGCCGCATGATGTCGGTGGTCGTCGGTGCGACCTTGAGCACACGCCCGAGCTTGAGGATCTGCTCGTAGCGGATCGGTTCGAGCAGGTCCTTGACGTGCTCGACGTTGCTGGCGTCGATCAGGTCGCCGGTCTTGATCCTGCCCTGGGTGTAGGCCTCGATCGAGTTGAGTTCGTCGGGATAGGCCTTGCTCGGGTCGCCGTCCGCCGCGATCGCGCTCCACAGCGGCGACAGCACTCCGGTGGCGAGGACGCCCTTGGCGGCGTCGCCCAGGAACTTGCGGCGCGAGTACGCGCGGTCGAACTTGCGGATATGCATGGAATCGGCGTTCCCATTGTCGTTGTCGTGCCCCTCGCGGGCCATGTTCGGTGCTCGACCGGCCCCCGTCTAGGGGTGGGGGGGTAGGGTTTGGTTAGGGTAGGGTGCGCAGGCGGTCGCCGCGCAGGCATGCTGGGGGCGGCGAACCGGCCCGGCGGCGACGCCGGTGGGCACATTCGGTGGTGTGGCGAGGGGGTGCGGATGTTCCGTGAGACGACAGCTTCGGCCGTGCTGGTCGGGTGTGCGATGGCCTGCGGCGGCATGGCCGCGGCCGCGGATCACGCGCCACGGGTCGAACTGCTGCGCGCCGGTATCACCCACGACGCCTTGTTCTCGGTCGACGTCGCCGACGAAGAGGCGGTGGCGGTCGGATCGGACGGGCTGATCCTGCGCAGCCTCGACGGCGGTGCGTCGTGGCAGGCCGATGCCGCGCCGGACAGTGCGCTGAGCCTGCTCGATGTCGCGCTCGGCCCACGCCGTTCGATCGCGGTGGGGCAGATGGGGGCGATCCTCGAAAGCACCGATCGCGCGCGGTGGACGGCGGTCGCGTCGCCGACGGACAAGCGGTTGCTCGCGGTCGCGCAGCGCCCCGACGGTGTCGCGCTCGCGGTTGGCCAGTTCGGCACGGTGCTGCGGTCCGCCGCGCCGGGGCAGGCCTGGCAGCCGGTGGCGGTCGACTGGCGCGCGCTGGTGCCGGAGGGCTTCGACCCGCAGCTCTACGACGTGATGTTCACCGCCGACGGCAGGGCGCTGCTGGTCGGCGAGTTCGGAATGATCCTGGCGTCGGACGACGGCGGGCAGAGCTGGCGGGCGGTGCACGCGCCGCAGTCGGCCGAGGGCGAGGAGGGCGCCGAGCTGTGGGCGATCGACATCAATGCCCGGGGCCTGGGTGTGGCCGTCGGCCAGCAGGGGCGGATGCTGCTGACCGACGATGGCGGTCGGCACTGGCGCGAGCTCGACAGCGGGTTCGGTGACAGCCTGATGGGCGTCGACGTCTCCGACGGCAACCGGATCTACGTGGCCGGCATCCGCCGCTTTCTCGAAAGCGGCGACGGCGGCCGCACCTGGCGCGCGCTCGACGCGCTCGACCTCGGCACTGCCTGGTACCAGGCGGTCCGGATCAGCGACGGGGACGCGCTGGTGGTCGGGCACTCGGGGCGCATCCTGCGCATCGCGCCGGACTGAATACGCCTTCCGCATCCCCGTCACGGGGGGGCTGCATCGGCTCCGAGAGCGCCGACGGAATAAAAGTTGACAGTATTAAATTAATACCGTTAACTGTTCTGCATGGCACGACGTTCCTATTCCAAACAGCAGGTCGCGGATCGCCGCGAGGCGATCCTCGATGCGGCGATGACGGTGTTCGAGGACGGCGGCATCGACGCCGTCAGTTTCCGCAAGGTCGCGGCCGTGCTCGGCTGCAGCTACTCGGCGCCGTATCGCTATTTCGCCAGCAAGGAAGAGCTGCTCACGGCGCTCCGCGCGCGGGCATACCGCTGGATCGAGGAGGCGATGCGCGAGGCGATCGCGCCGCTGTCGCGCCCGCTCGACAAGCTCAACGCATTGGCCGACGCCTACATCCGCGCCGGCCTCGAGCGGCCGACGCGCTATGCGCTGATGTTCTTCGAGCTGCAAGGCTCGGATCTGGGCCAGCGTTCGCTGGAGCTCGCCGTCGCCAAGCGCGATGCGCTGGGGATCTGCACCGAGGTCGTGACCGAGGCCAATGCCGTCGGTGAACTGCCGCTGGCGACCGATCCGCTGACCGCGAGCCACCTGTTCTGGGCGGGGGCGCACGGGCTGGTGTCGCTGCAGGTATCCGGCCAGTTCGTGATGGGACGGTCGATCGACACGCTGGTGCCGACGATGATCCGGACGCTGATGGCGGGGCTGGCGCAGCCGGTCGCCGAGGTCGAGGCGCCGACGACGCAGCCGGACCGCGCCGGATAGAAAATCTGTGGGGCCGGCGCCGGCAGCGGCGCACGGCGATGGGTTGGGCGTGAGGAGACAAAACATGAATCAGGCAGACAATGCCCCGGTGCTGGCCGCGCGGCGTATACCGTTCGAGTTCCCCGAGGACATCGAGCGCAACTGGATTCCGGGCGAGCCGGAGCTTTCGGCGATGATGATCGGCGCGTCCTTGACGATGCCGTACCTGGAGCCGTTCCTGATGCGCACGATGCGCGAGGCGATCGAGCGGGTCGACGACGCGCAGCTGCGCGAGGACGGGCTCGGCTTCATCGGCCAGGAAGGGCAGCACTATCGCGCGCACCGGCGCTTCAACGAGACGATCAAGGCCAAGGGTTACGCGGAGCTGGCCGCGATCGAGGCGCAGATGGAGGCTTCGTACGCGCGCCTGTCGCAGCGCTCGCTGCAGGTGCGGCTGGCCTACACCGCGGGTTTCGAGTCGATGACGATGGGGGTGACGCGCTGGCTGGTCGAGGATCGCGTGCGCCTGTTCGCCAACGGCGATCCGCGCGTGGTGTCGATGGTGCTGTGGCACATGGTCGAGGAGACCGAGCACAAGCGCGTGGCCTACGACGTCTACCAGGCCCTGTTCAGTGGCGGGCTGCGCGGCTACTGGTGTCGCATGGTCGGCGTGTTCCACGGCTCGCTGGACGTGATGCGCTACTCGATGAAGGGCTACAAGGCGCTGCTGAAGAAGGACGGGCTGTGGCGCAGTCCGCGCTAGCGCCTGCGCCTGGTGCGGCGCCTGTGGTGGTTCGTGCGCAATGTCGGGCCGTATCTGCTGCGTGCCGCGCTGCCGGGCCACAACCCGCGGCAGGAGCGCGATCCGCAGTGGGTGCAGGACTGGCTGGCGGGGTATGCCCGCGCCTACGGCGAACCGGTGGCCGGCAACGCCGACGCGGTGCCGATGGTGCCGATCGTCGACACGCACGATCCGCGCATGCCGGTTCCATTTCCCGTCCACGGCCTGAGGAGCGCCGCATGAGCACCGATCCGCAGAATCCGGCGTTCAGGACCACGCGGCGCCTGCTGGTGGGGCATGGCGCGCTGCTGGTGTTTCTCGGCGGCGTGATCGGCTTCGGCTTCCTGTTCTTCCTGCTCGGAAAGATCACCCTGTGGCCGATCCCCGGGGCGATCGAGTATCAGCTGCCGGGGACCTACGACGCGTGGCGGATGGCCCATCTCGAGGGCATTCTCAACGGCTTCGCGCTGTGGCTGGCGGCCGCGGTGCTGCCGATCGTGCCGCTGTCGGCCAAGGCGCTCAAGCGCACCGCCCACGGCCTGATCGTGGTCGCCTGGACCTTTGTGGTGGCATCGGCGCTGGATCCGCTGTTTCCGGACAGTCGCGGCCTCGCATTCGGTGGCCCGGCGACGAATCTGGTCGCGTTTTTCCTGTTTTACGTCGGGGTCGTGCTGATCATGGTGATCTCGGCGACGGTGGCCTGGAAGGCGCTGCGTCCACAATCCGACCCCCAGACCTAAACGTTCGATAGGGGACAACCGGCAAACCGCCCCGCCATCATCCAGGTTGGACGCCATATATAGAGTGGCCCGTCGCGCCCAGGCATCGGAAATGCCGGGCGCGGTGACGTCGCAAAGTTCGGCTTCGTGCGGGCTGGGCATCGTCGGCGTGAGTGTCGAATGTGCGGACACCCGCATGCTCGGCGGTGAGTGCGTAACCTGGAGGGCAGTACATTGGAAGAATTCGACTATATCGTCGTCGGCGCGGGCTCGGCCGGTTGCGTTCTGGCGGATCGCCTGAGCGCGAGTTCGAAGTTCAAGGTGTGTCTGATCGAGGCCGGTCCGCCGGACAACAGCGCCCTGATTCACACGCCGCTGGGCCTCGTCGGCCTGATCGGCAGCCCCAAGTTCAACTGGTGCTTCGACACCGAGCCGCAGGAGCATCTCGACAACCGTCGTCTGTTCTGGCCGCGTGGCAAGACGCTCGGCGGCAGCAGCTCGATCAACGCGATGGTCTACATCCGTGGCCATGCCAAGGACTACGACGACTGGGCCGCGCTGGGCAACGACGGCTGGAGCTACGACGACCTGCTGCCGATCTTCAAGGCGCACGAGAACAACGAGCGCGGTCCTTCGCGCATGCACGGCAGCGGCGGTCCGCTGAACGTCGCCGACGTGCGTGACGCCAACCCGCTGTCCAGCGTGTTCATCGAGGCCTGCAAGCAGGTCGGCATCAAGCACAACCAGGACTTCAACGGCACCGATCAGGAAGGTGCCGGGTTCTATCAGGTCACGCAGAAGGACGGCCGCCGCTGGAGCAGCGCGCGCGCGTTCCTCGAGAACGCGCGTTCGCGTCCGAACCTGACGATCCTCACCGGCGCGCGGGCCACCCGTGTGCTGCTCGACGGCAAGCGCGCCGTCGGTGTCGAGGTCCTGCACAACGGTTCGCGCCGCAACCTGCGCTGCAAGCACGAGGTCGTGCTGTCCGGCGGTGCGGTGAATTCGCCGCAGCTGCTGATGCTGTCGGGCATCGGTCCGAAGCAGGAGTTGAGCAAGCACGGCATCCCGGTGCAGCACGAACTGCCCGGCGTCGGCCAGAACATGCAGGATCATCTCGACATGACGGTGATGATCCGCGATCGCAGCAAGCGTGCGATCGGCCTGGCGTTCTCGTTCATTCCGCGCGCGATCGCCGGCTTCTTCCGCTACATCTTCGGCCGTCGCGGCTTCCTCGCCAGCAACGTCGCCGAGAGTGGCGGCTTCATCAAGATCGACAAGGATTCGGAGCGTCCGGACGTGCAGCTGCATTTCCTGCCGAGCTTCCTGAAGGATCACGGCCGCAAGCTGGTGCCGGGCTACGGCTGCACCATACACGTCTGCCAGCTGCGCCCGAAGAGCCGCGGCTACATCGGCCTGAAGAGCGCCGACCCGCTCGCCGATCCGCTGATCCAGCCGAACTACCTGGAGCATCCGGACGACCGCCGCGTGCTGGTCGAGTCGGTCAAGCTGGTGCGCAAGATCTTCGCAGCGCCGGCCTTCGCCAGCAGCAACGGCGGCGAGACCGAGCCGGGCGCGGCGGCGCAGACCGACGAGCAGATCATGGCCGACATCCGCAAGCGCGCGGAGACGATCTATCACCCGGTCGGCACCTGCAAGATGGGCCAGGACGAGATGGCGGTGGTGGATGCGAAGCTGCGCGTGCGCGGCATCGACGGCCTGCGGGTCGCCGACGCGTCGATCATGCCGACCCTGATCGGCGGCAACACCAACGCGCCGTCGATGGTGATCGGCGAGAAGGCGGCGCAGATGATCCTGCAGCAGCGCGAGGAAGTGGTCGTCGGGATGTCGCAGGCGGCCTGATCCGAACGCGTCATCGCGGTATCGATCCAGGGCGGGGCCGAGAGGCACCGCCCTTTTTCGTGGCCGCTACCGGGGCATGCGCGGGGGCGAAGGTGGGCATGACAAAAGGGCCGACCCTTGCGGATCGGCCCTCGTGCGTGCGGCGCGGGCTGCGTCGGCCCGGTCGCGACATCCCCCGGTGGGATCAGGCCGCCAGATCGTTGATCAGATCGTCGCCGCTGAGCTGGCTGGCGTTCTTGCCGCCGGCGAATTCCATCAGCCCCGCTGCCGCGTAGTGCTTCTGGATGCGCGGCGAGAGGATGCCGATGTACTCGAGGTTGGGGATCAGGCGCTTGAACATCAGCTTGCTGAAGTTCGACATGAACGCCGAGTTGTGGATGACGTGATCCCACTTGCGGCGGCTCATCCTGTGCTCGAACCATTCCTCGTACATCTCGTGGGCGAGGAAGCGGTTCTTCATCAGCAGCGCGACCTCGAACGCCCAGTCCTCGCGTTCCTGGCGCTCCTTCTCCGAGATCTCGGCAAAATGGCGCTTGAGCGCAAGCACCCCGTAGTGCACGTGCCGCGCCTCGTCCTGGATCACGTACTTGAGCATGTTGGCGAGTAGCGGCTCGCGCGTGGCGCTGTACATCTGGCTGAACGCGCCAAGCGCCAGGCCCTCGACCATGATCTGCATGCCGAGGAACTTCATGTCCCAGCGCGAATCGCGCAGCAGCGCGTCGAGGATCACGTAGAGATTGTCGTTGCACTGGTACAGCTTGCCGCCGAGCTTGGTCTCGATGTAGCGGAAGAACACCTCGACGTGGCGGCCCTCGTCGATGACCTGGGTCGAGCCGTAGAACTTGCCGTCGATCCAGTGCACGCTCTCGGTGACCTGCGCCGAGGCGTACAGCGCGCCCTGTTCGCCGTGGAGGAACTGCGACAGCAGCCAGGATGCGAACGAATAGGTGAAGTCGATCTGTTCCTTGCGGTTGAGCTTGATGCCGTTCTCGGCCAGGCCTTCGAGCGGCACCAGTTCCATCGGCAGCACCGCGGTGTTGGGGTTTTCCGGGTCGACGTCGATGCTCCAGTCCAGCGAGGTGTCGCCGTTCCACTGATTCTCCAGCGCGCGCCGGTACAGCTCGTACATCTCCGGATAGTCGCTGCGGTACTCGAAATCGAAATGCGCCGAATGCGCCGCCGGCACGTCGACCGGCTCGCCCTGCTTGTTGGACTTGAGGATCAGGCCGCGGCCGACCGATCCGGCCATGCTGGTCAGGACCTTGGGGTTGCGCACGCGTCGCGCGATGTCGAACGCGTCGCGCGAGTTGAGCAACTGTCGCCGAAAGCCCAGCGGCATGCCTTCGATCATCTTCTCCATCATCGTCATCGTGTTTCTCCGTCCAGTCGGGGGGGTGAATGCGTCGGATCTCAGCGGTCAGCGATGACCAGATCCGAAGAGGGGTAGGCACAGCAGGTGAGGATGTAACCGGCTTCGCGCTCGGCGGCGTTCAGGCAGTTGGGCTCGTCCATCACCGCGCTGCCGCTCGAGGTCTGCACCTTGCACTGGCCGCAGCCGCCCATCTGGCAGCTGTAGGCGAGGTCGACGCCAGCGGCGAGAGCGGTATGCAACAGCGCTTCGCCGGGTTTGCTGGCGACGCTTCTGCCACTGCGCGCGAAGCGCACTTTGTAGCTCTGCGTCGGATGGGTCACGCGGGTCGGATCGGCATAGGCGAAATGTTCGGTATGAATCGCCTCGCGCGGAATGCCGCCTTCGGCCAGCGCCGGGATCAAGGCATCCATCATCGGCGCCGGTCCGCACAGGTATGCGGCGTCGTAGGTCTCGGCCGGATCCAGCGCGTCGCGTACGCGATCCGCGGTCAGCGGGCCGGTCGGGCCGCTCCATCCGGTCTCGGGCTGGTCGATCGCGAGCTGCACCGTCAACGTCTCCGGATAGGCCTGGGCCAGCTTTTCGAGGCGCTCGCGGAAGATGATCTCGCCCTGGTTGCGGCTGCCGTAGATCAGGGTTACACGGCTGCCCGGCTCGCCCTCGAGCAGAGCCTCGATCATGCTGATGATCGGCGTGATGCCGACGCCGCCGGCGATCATCAGATAGCTGCGCTGCCGGTCGGCTTCGGGTACGACGGTGAAGCCGCCGGCGGGGGCGCCGACCCGCAGGTGGTCGCCGGGCTTGAGGGTCTCGAACAGGTGCGTGGTGACCCTGCCGCCGTCGATGCGCTTGACCGTGATCGGCAGCGTGCCGCCATCCGTCGTGTCGCGCTGCGGCGCCGCGGACAGCGAGTAGCAGCGCCGGTACGGCAGCCCGTCGATGTCCAGCTGGACCGTGACATGCTGGCCGGCGCGGTAGCGCAGCAGGGCGCTGTCGTCGGCTTTGAGGATAAACGTGCGGGTACTCGGCGTTTCGTCGACGATGCCGGCCACTTCCAGGTCGAAGTGGTCCCGGCGCTGCACGCCCCGTTGCGTGCCCCAGCGGGCGCTCGGTGTGCGGATGCTGACCGGACCGGGGCGGTGGCCACCGGAGCGGGTCGATGCCGGGCTGGCCGAGCCGGCCCAGGCACTGGCCGCGGTGCCGCTCCAGCGCGGGCTGGGCAGGCGGTTCTTGACGGGAGGTTCGGAAGCGCCGAACCAATTTTTCAGTATCACGGACACGACGTTGGCCATCGACCGCTCCTCCATGAGTGTTGAGTGAAAACTGTATAGCGGTACTAAACACTATGCAAAATGCCCGAAGCGGCGTGAAGGTGTCAAGGCGTCTGTGAGTTTGCTAAGTGTTGAGCGTTAAGCATTGCTCCAAGCTGTTGATTGTCCTAAGCTCCGGGCGCTGCCACGCCGGCGGCATCGCGAGGGCGCCGGGCGCCAGCCCGCCTCAGGGCGCGGACCCGCCGGGTGGTAGTCGTGGATCGTGCCGGCGCCGGCAGCGATACAGGCGCATATTCAAAACAATCAACAGGAAGAAGGCATTCGTGGCGATCCGAGGCCGAACCGCGGGCGGCCGCAGTCCAGAGATGGGCGCGGGCCGATTCCGAATGCGTGATCTGGTCGAGCAGACCGGGCTCACGCGCGAGACGATTCACTACTACCTGAGCGAGGGGCTGCTGCCGCCGGCGATCAAGACGGGGCGCAACACCGCTCTGTACACCGAGCAGCACCTGGAGCGTCTGCGCAAGATCCAGGATCTGCGCGATCGCCATTTCCTGCCGCTCAAGGCGATCCGTGCGGTGCTTGAGGAGGGCGGCGATGCCAGCCATGACTTCACGGCGGCGCAGCGCGAGCTGATCCACAAGGTCGTCGAATCGTTCCGCACGAACCTGCTCGACCATTCCACCGCGGGCGCGGCGCAGTCGGTGCAGCAGGGCCGGATCTCGATCGAGGAAGTGCGGGGGCTGGAACGGGCGGGGGTCATCTCGCCGCGCTGGAACGGCGGCCAGCCGCTGCTCGAGCGCGACGATGCCGAGATCCTGGAGGCCTGGACGCGCATGACCGAGGCCGGCATCTCGCGCGAGCGCGGTTTCGAGCCCGCGCATGCTTCGCTGTATCTCAAGGCGATCAAGCGGATGGTGCGGGCCGAGATCGAGCTGTTCTCGGAACGCTACAGCGACGTGCGCGACGCCGACCCCTCGGAAGTCGTGCGGCGCGCAATGCCACATATCGAGCAGCTGATCGGGGCTTTGCATCGCAAGACGATGCTGGCCTTCATCGAGCGCCTCGATGCCGGCGTCGGTCGCGGCGGGCGGGCGCCGGACTGATCGGGGCCGGATGCCCCGGGTCGGTCGCTAGTGCGGGGTGATTCCGGCGGGCGGTGCGCCGCGACCGTATTCGGTCGGTGCCGCGTGGCCTGCAGTCATTGCGGGTTCCTGCAGCCCCTGGTCGCCCGCAATCTGTCGAGGCACGGTGTGCATTGGCCGTGCATCCCGTTTCATTCGATGCGCTCGCGCGGTCATGTCCGGACGATTCCAGAAATCCATGTGCCGGCAGACCTGGATCTGGAATCGCGTTTGTCTGACTGATCCGGGGTGCCGAGAAGCATGTTCCGGATTGGATGACCCCTCTGCTTTGCCAGTTCTCCGGTGCCGAGATCGTGAGCCGCCCGATCGGTCGTGCCATGGCTCGCCAGGAGAGTGCCGTCTCTCGGCCGTTCGTGCCCATTGAAGCTTTAAATGACGCGTCGATCCGGGAGAATCAGATCGATTTCGGGAGGGGTGTGCTCTCCCTATCTTTTCAGATGAACCCCTTACTTTCGAGGGGTGTCCCCGTTCACGCTTCGGTTCTCAAAATGTAAATGCGCAGCCGTGAAGATCTCATCATATACAGAAGATCAGCGGTGAAACCGTATGAAGCAGATTTCATAAAATAAAGAGGAGCGGGAAGTGCTGATCAACAAGAGCTGCGGTCGGTCTGGATCCGATTTTTCCGAACACAACAGGTTGTCTCGGGCGGATAACAACAAAAATGGGCCCGGAGGGTCGGGTCTGTCCTCGGCCGCATGGATGGCTGCAGCGATACTCATCGGTGTGACAGCGCCCTCACTGGCAAAGGACGGTAAAACGGCGGCCGCCTCTGCTGTCGATGAAAGCTATATTCTGAAGAACGCCAAGAACACCAAGGAATGGCCAAGCCACGGCCTCGACTACGCGGAAACCAGATTCAGCCGACTGAATCAGATCAATGACAAGAACGTCAATAAGATCGGGCCGCTTTGGTCGTATAACCTGAATTCGCAAGCAGGTGTCGAGGTGACGCCTCTGGTCGTCGATGGCGTCATGTATGTGACAGCGTCCTGGAGCATCGTCCACGCGCTCGACGCACGCACCGGCAAGAAGCTCTGGACGTACGATCCGGAGGTCCCGCGCAGTCATGGTTTCAAGGGGTGTTGTGACGTCGTCAACCGGGGTGTCGCCCTCCATAAGGGCAAGGTCTTCGTCGGAACTTACGATGGACGGCTGGTTGCGCTCGACGCCGGTTCGGGCAAGAAGCTCTGGGAGGTCGACACGATCAGCGACAGCGGTGCGGGCGCGGACCATTCCTATACGATCACCGGCGCTCCCCGGGTCATCAAGGGCAAAGTCATCATTGGCAACGGCGGCGCCGAGTATGGGGTCCGCGGCTATATCACCGCATACGACGCGGAGACAGGAAAGAAGGCGTGGCGCTGGTACACGGTTCCGGGAGATCCCGATAAGCCGTACGAGAACGAGGCCATGAAAGAAGCGGCCAAGACCTGGGATCCCTCAGGTCGATACTGGGAGCTGGGCGGAGGCGGAACCGTATGGAACTCCATCGTTTTCGATCCTGAACTGGACCTGATGTATTTCGGAACCGGAAACGGCTCGCCCTGGTCGCACCACAAGAGAAGCCCCAAGGGTGGTGACAATCTGTATCTGGCCTCGATCGTCGCGCTCAAGCCGGATACCGGCGAATACGTCTGGCATTATCAGGAGACGCCGGGGGACAACTGGGACTATACGTCCACGCAGGATCTGATTCTTGCCGATCTCAAGATCGGCGGAAAAAAGAGAAAGGTGATCCTGCATGCCCCCAAGAATGGATTCTTCTTTGTTGTCGATCGAACCAATGGCGAGTTCATCTCGGCCAAGAACTTTGTCGATGTGAATTGGGCAACCGGATATGACGACAAGGGCCGGCCGATCGAGAATCCGGAAACCCGCAGCATCGACAAAGCGTATGACATCGTTCCGGGCCCATTCGGTGGGCATAACTGGCACTCGATGTCATTCAATACGGATCTGGGACTGGCATACATTCCTGCCCAGAATGTTCCGCTGACCCTGGCCGAAGACGACACCTGGACGCCGGACAGTCACGACGAAGTTGGCCAGGTCATGGCCGGAACGGGTTGGAATACGGCCCGATTGTTGAACTCGGTTCCGCCGACCTCAAAGGCTTTTGGCCGGCTGGTCGCGTGGGACCCGGTACAGCAGAAAGAAGTCTGGCGCCAGGACTATGACTCCCCATGGAACGGCGGCACGCTGACAACCGCTGGCAACCTTGTGTTCCAGGGCACCGCAGATGGTCGATTTGTCGCCTACGATGCTGCCAACGGCAAGAAGTTATGGGAGTCGGAGACCGGGACCGGCGTGGTGGCCGCGCCGATGACCTATGAGATCGACGGCAAGCAGTACGTGTCGATTGCGGTGGGATGGGGCGGCGTGTACGGCAAGTTCCAACGTGCGACCGACTACGCAACGCCCGGCGCGATTTATACGTACGCGCTCGACGCCAGCCAGAAGCTTCCGGAATTCACCCAGTACCCGATGTCGGATCTGCTCTCCGGCGTGAAATACGATCCGGCGGATGTCGAAGAGGGTACCGCTCTGTACGTAAGCAACTGCCTGTTCTGTCACGGTGTGCCGGGGGTTGATCGCGGCGGCAACATCAGGAATCTGGGATACGTCGGGAAGGGCACGATCGAGAACCTGGACAAGTTTGTTTTCAAGGGGCCGATGGCATCTCAGGGGATGCCTGATTTCACCGGCAAGCTGACCGGTGACAACGTCAACAAGATCAAGGCGTTCATCCAGGCGACCGCGGAGGCCGTGGCTAAAGGCTCCGGTGACTAGTCCAAGAACGGCGCAGTGGTCGGATTCGAAAATGGCAAACGACTGAGCGGATATTGCGGGGATGCCGCTTTTGTATATCCGCTATCTCTAGTTGCCGAATGGAGCGAGAGAGCAAATGAATATGCCGCAGGATTTTTCAGAGCTGATCAGCGGGAAGACGAAGGACTTTCTGTCATCCGGAAAGCACAACATGTTTGTCGGCGGCAAATGGATCGAAGCCGCGGGCGGTGACAGTTTCGATGTCGTCAACCCTGCAAACGAGGAAGTGATCGCAAGCGTTCCGGCTGCGCGTGAGTCGGACGTGGATGGTGCGGTGCAGGCCGCGCGAAAGGCTCTCGAAGAGGGTGAGTGGGCGCGGATGAGGCCGGCTACAAGACAGCGCCTGATGCTGAAGCTCGCTGACCTGATCGAGCGGGATGCCCAGATCCTGGCGGAGATTGAGTCGCTGGATAACGGCAAGTCCGTTGAAATGGCGCGTGCGGTCGACGTGGCGTTGGCGATCGAATTCTTCAGATTCATGGCCGGCTGCGCCACGAAAGTGGAGGGGTTGACGTTGGATGTCTCGGTGCCGTTTGCGCCGCTCGAAACCGAGTTTTTCGCATACACCAGGCGTGAGCCGGTCGGCGTCGTGGCGGCAGTCGTGCCATGGAATTTTCCTCTGCTGATCGCGGTCTGGAAGCTCGCGCCCGCACTCGCGGCCGGATGTACGGTGGTTCTGAAGCCGGCCGAGCAGACTCCGTTGTCCGCGTTGTATCTCGGAAGACTGATTCAGGAGGCCGACTTCCCCGACGGGGTCGTGAACGTCGTGACCGGCGACGGCACGGTCGGTGAGCCGCTGGTGCGGCACCCCGGCATCAACAAGATCAGCTTTACCGGATCTACTGAAGTGGGCCGATTGGTCGGCAAGGCCGCGATGGACAATATGTCCCGCGTCACTTTGGAGCTCGGCGGTAAGTCGCCGATGATTGTTCTGGACGACTACGATCCGAGCGCCGCGGCGCAGGGAGCGGCGCAGGCGATTTTCTTCAATCAGGGGCAGGTGTGCTGTGCGGGCTCACGCCTTTACGTGCACGAGAAGCAGTTTGATCGCGTCGTCGGAGAGCTCGCGAGCATTGCCGACTCGCTGAAGATCGGCCACGGCTTCGAGCCCGGAATGCAGCTCGGACCTCTGGTGTCGCGGGAGCAATTGGATCGGGTCTGCGGCTACATCGATCTGGGAAGAGAGCAGGGCGCCGAGGTTCTCAGCGGTGGCGGACGAGTCGACCGGAGTGGCTATTTCGTCAAGCCGACCGTCTTTGCGACCAGCAACGACTCGATGAAAATCGTTCAGGAAGAGATCTTCGGTCCGGTGATCGTCGCGATGCCGTATTCCGATCTCGATGATATTGCCAAGCAGGCCAACGACACGCCTTACGGGCTCGGTGCCAGTATCTGGTCCAACAACCTGTCGCGCGTGCAGCGTCTGATTCCGAAGATCAAGGCGGGAACGGTCTGGGTGAATTGCCACAATATGCTGGACTGCGCGGTGCCGTTTGGCGGGTACAAGCTTTCGGGCTTCGGTCGTGATATGGGGCGGATGTCGATGGACGCTTATCTCGAGTCGAAGTCCGTGTTCATGATGATCTAGCCGAACAACAGATGTTGCGCTGATGGCGATGTGGGAGCGGCTTGGGCCGTAGCCGAAGGTGACGCGAGGCGGATGCGGCATCGACTCTGCCGTTGGTCGCGGACTCGGGGGCTGTAGAAGCAGGGTGTTGTCGCCGCGCCCGCTGCGATGGTCGGGTGATGCGGGCCGGCCGATAGGGCTTCAGATCGGGGCGCTGCAAGGTGACAGCCGAATGCATCGATCGGTCACGACCACCGCCGAGGCGCGTATCGGTGTGCCGGGTTCGCGTGGAGGTCGACGTCGCAGTCGTCGTGAGCGTTCGGCCTGCGGCGCCACCTGCCTTGATCGGCATGGCGCCGCAGGCCTCATCTGAAACCGACGAGCCCCTTTTCTGGCGCATCACGGTAACGGATCAGACCTTATTGATTGGATGATGTAAACGTCACTGCGCGTGCAAGTCAGTAGCCGATCGCGCGCTCCGGCCGCTGTTCAAGGGCCGCTCAATATACGAGCTTGAAAAACAGCCGAATTCTGGAGGAGAGATGCTGCGTATCCGCGCGATCGAACGCGCTGCAATTGGCGTTGCAGTACTGGCTGGTTCCGGTGCGGCAGTTGCGGTGTCACCGACCGAACTCGGGACCGTGACCGTGACCGCGACGCGCGTCGACGAGTCTTCATTCGAGGTGCCGGCCTCGATTGCGGTAGTGCCCGGCTCGGAGTTCAACGTCGACACGCTCGGGGTGAACCTGTCAGAGGGGTTGTCCGCCGTTCCCGGACTGGTTGCGCGCAATCGACAGAACTACGCGCAGGACCTGCAGATTTCAATCCGCGCGTTTGGTGCGCGGTCGGCGTTCGGTATTCGTGGCGTACGCCTGTACGCGGACGGCATACCGGCCACACAACCGGACGGCCAGGGTCAGGTTTCTCACTTCAACCTTGCCACCGCCGATCGCGTCGAAGTCGTACGCGGGCCGTTCTCCGCCCTGTACGGAAATTCATCCGGCGGCGTTCTCGAGATATTTACGGCTGACGGAGCTGATCCGGAAAAGCTGTCGTTCGCCGCCGCAGCCGGTAGCTTCAATACCTGGCGTGCAAATCTCGGAGTGAGCGGCGCAATGGCCGTTGCCGGGCATCAGCTGGACTACAACCTCGGATACATGCGCTTCGAGACCGACGGCTTTCGCGACCACAGTGAAGCTCAGCGCGATTCGGTCAACGGCAAGGTGAACCTGAAAGTGGGTTCGGGCGGCAAGCTGACCCTGATGCTCAACTCGCTTTCTTCGCCGGACACTCAGGACCCGCTTGGCCTCACCCGCGAACAGGTCGATCAGGATCCCAGTCAGGCGGATGCCGTCGCTGAGCAGTTCGATACTCGCAAGAGCATCGACCAGACCCAGGTCGGCGCGGTCTACGAACACCAATGGGGTGATGCGCACAAGCTGCGAGTGCTCGGTTATGGCGGAAACCGCCAGATCGAGCAGTTTCTTGCGATTCCGACCGGCCCGCAGAATAGCTCAACGCACTCTGGTGGCGTGATCGATCTCAACAATGACTTTTGGGGACTGGATGCCCGGTGGAGCTGGCGGTCACGGCTCGCCCGGCGTCCGTTCACGCTGGTGCTGGGCACCAGCTATGACGATCTGAGCCAGCATCGGCGCGGGTACGAGAATTTCGTCGGCGATCAGCTCGGCGTGCGAGGCGACAAGCGTCGCGACGAGATCAACGATGTCTATGATTTCGACCAGTATCTGCAGGCGAACTGGTCGTTCGCGGAGCAGTGGAGTCTGCTCGCCGGTGTGCGTCACAGCCGCGTCAAGTTCGAGTCGAGCGATCGTTACGTCACCGACGAGAACCCGAACGACAGCGGCAGCGCCACCTATTCGGAGACGACGCCGGTTGCGGGGCTGCTGTACCGGCATAGCCCGGTGCTGCATCTCTATGCGGCGTATGGCAGCGGCTTCGAGACGCCGACGCTGGTAGAGCTCGCCTATCGTCCCGACGGCGGTTCAGGGCTCAATCTCGATCTCGATGCGGCGCGTACCAACAACGCCGAGATCGGCGCCAAGTTCATGGTGCTGCCGTATGTGCGTGCGGAACTTGCTGTGTTCCAGGCGCAGACGCGTGACGAACTCGTCGTGGCGACCAATTCCGGTGGCCGTGCCACTTACCAGAACGCGGGGCGCACGCGACGCCAGGGTGCCGAGGCAAGCCTGAACGCCAACCTTGGCAGTCGTTTGCATGCGGTGCTGGCATACAGCTGGATCAAGGCCGAGGTTGATGAGGACTATCTCGCCTGCACCGGCCGGCCGTGCGCCGATGCGGTGACTCTGATCCGGGAAGGGAATCGACTGCCGGGCGTGCCGGAATCGAGTCTGTACGGCGCGCTCCGCTGGGGCAATGACACCGGATGGCAGGCAACGCTGGATGCGACCCACGTCTCTGCCGTGCCGGTCAACGACATCAACAGCGAGAGCGCGCCCTCGTATCATCTGGTCGGCGTCAGCGGTGCGTATGTCGTAGACGTGGCGCGCACGCGCATCCGTGGCTTCGTGTCGGTGGACAACCTTCTGGACGATGACTATGTCGGCTCGGTCATCGTCAACGACGGCAACGGCCGATATTACGAGCCCGGGCCCGGCAGGACGGTTCTGGTCGGGTTCAGGCTCGACTTGAATCACTGAGGATGGCGTGTCATTTCGCGCGTTCCATTTCGATTCGGCCATTCCGCCGCCCGATGGGTTCTCGGGAACGTGAGGGTAGATCGGCCCGCGGCCGGCTCCCGCATTCATTCATCTCGCTCAGACCACAGGACAGATCCGCGAACCGGAAATGGTGACGAGCGCAATCCGGAAAGGCTTCCGATTTTGGTCCAGCCTGCAGACAGATCAGTGAGGATTTCCTGCAATGAGAAATATCTACGATGAACGCATTCTCCCTCATGTCATAGATTTCATCTGCGGCCTGCCGACCTTCGAGAATGGCCGCAAGGCGCTGGTGCCAAAGGCGGCCGGGCGCGTGCTCGAGGTTGGTATCGGCACCGGGCGCAACCTTCCTTACTACGAGGCCGATTCGCTCGATTGTCTGTGCGGAATCGATCCGGGCCTGCACCCCAGAGCCACCAGACGTGCCCAGGCCGCCGGCCTCGATGTCACGCCGATGCCCCTGTCGGCGGAGAAAATCCCGGCTGACGACGACAGCTTCGACTGCGTGCTGTCGACGTTCACGCTTTGTACGATTCCGGATGTGAACGCGGCGTTGAAGGAAATGCACCGCGTTCTGGTTCCGGGCGGAAAGCTTCTGTTTCTGGAGCACGGCGCGTCGCCCGAACCGGGCGTCCGCCGCTGGCAGGACCGGATCACGCCCTATTGGAAGCCGGTGGCGGGGGGCTGCCATCTGAACCGCCAGATTCCGGATCTGGTCCGCGACGCCGGCTTCGAACTCGACGAACTTGACGAGCGTTACCACCGCGGCCCGCGCTTGCTGACGTATCTGTACAGCGGGGTTGCGACTGCACAGTAAGCGTCAATTGGGCGTGTCGCGGCCCCCGAATGGCTGCCGGCTTTCCACGGCCGTCAACGGATTGCCAAGTCCGCTCGATCCTGTCGTCGTAGAAAATTCATGATGGTCCCGGGCTCGGTGGCCCAGCGCCAGTGGCTGCGGTCCGTCTCGCAGTAAACGGTCTCGGCCGCGCAGCCCTGGTAGCTGCGGCAGCCTTCAGCGTCGACCTCGCGTGCGTCGGGCGCGCATCCGTTGCAGGCGGCCCACCACTGCGCCGCCTGGCGTCCAAACCCGGGAAAGTGGGTGTCATTGGCGCCATGCGAGATCAGTATCGGAAAGGGAGGTGGACATTCCTGGTCGCCGAAGTCCTCTCCCTTCCAGCCGACGCCGCTGACCGCGACTGACCGGACCTTGCCGCGATACTCCGGCAGGGTGGCCAGAGCCATGGAGACCGTTCCCCCGTCGGAGTGACCGGTTGCATAGATGCGCTCGGGGTCGACGCACCATCGGGCAACGACTGCGTCTGCCACGCCGGACAACTTGCGGACGGCTTCCAGCCCCAACGGCAGACTGCCGGCATAGGCGACGAGGAAGCCCGCAGATGTGGCGAGGCGTGTGAGTCCCGCATAGCGTTCGGAAAGGTCCGGACCAAATCCTGCAGGGGCATACACCAGCAGCAGTGGGTGCATGCGAGTCGGCTGGTAGTTACGGGGTGTGACCAGGACGTAGGGCACGCCGTCGTCAGTGCGTCTCTCGAAACGTCCGGCAGGTCCACCCGTAGCGGTTGATTCGCAGGTGCCAGCAGGTGCCGGTGGGGCTGCGTACCGGGCGTCGGTGGTCTGAATGGCCGGACCCCAATGGAGCAGTGCGACCGCAGCCGTCATTCCCGCCAGTGTCAGTGCCAGGGCCAGTAGCCAATAGACGCGCACGATGTTCGGCATTTGCGGCTTCCTCCTTCGTATTGCATGCCCTCGTCACCCGGATCCAGCCTGCGGCGCCACAACCGCCGGCCGCGGCGGGGGTGGAGCGCCGAAGGCGGGCGGGGCGTGCCCCGGGCCAGGTACATCCCGTGCGGCGCCGGCGGCTGCGGCATTCGGTCGCCGGGGATTCGCGTGCGCCTCGGCCGCGGTCTCACAAGTGCCCCCTTCGAGGGACGGCATGATCGATCGGTTTTGGATCCGGGAACTCAAGCGGCGTGCCCGCTACCGTTGTCTGGTGATCCGGGGGGCGCACCGCGCGGAGATTTCCACTGACGTTGTCTGAAGTTGCCAGATGTTGCGAGTTGATCGTTGCGCCTGAACGCGCCTGCCGCGGCCGTTGTCCGGCTGCGGCATCGGATGATGATGTTGCGTTGCGGAATTCCGCCGCTGTGATCTGCTGCGTCTCGACCGCCGGGCAATAGGCATCCGTGATGTCGAGGGATGTTCTGAATCAGATAAATCAAACAGATTCGCGATTTGAGACCGCTGCGTAACTGCGGAATATTGGCGCGTGTAGACGCGTTGATTTGATTTTTGATAGTTCTGACGATTTTGGGCGCGCACCTGTGCTGAATTTCGCCGTTACCGGGCATTTTCTGCCCAG
>JAQVDP010000031.1 GCA_028698335.1 Nevskiales bacterium
GCCAGCAGGCTATCCAGCAACGCAGACGGCACAGCCGCATTCTTCTTCTTTACGGTCATCGCTACTCCTTGGAGCGAGGCAGTCTCCTGCCTCATGACCGTTTACACAAAATCTGGGACACGCCCCTCAACAGCGGCCTTGGCCATCTCGCGCCGGCGAGATGGCCTTACCACTTTTTTGTGAGCGCCTCCTGGACGATCTCGGCCTTGAGGCGCTCTTCGGCATACATCTTCTTCAGGCGCCGATTTTCCTCCTCCAACTCCTTGACGCGGGCCATCAGCGACGCATCCATGCCGCCGTATTTGCTGCGCCACTTGTAGAACGTGGCCGAGCTCATGCCGTGTTCGCGGCACAACTGCGGCACCGGCGTGCCGGCCTCCGCCTGCTTCAGGATCGCAATGATCTGGCTGTCAGTGAAACGGGACTTCTTCAAGGGAACCTCCTCGGGTCAGGGTACGAGAAAATTCCACTTTCAGCTGGCACTATCCTGTGGGGGGATTACCGGGTTCAGCTCATCCACGGCGGCGGCGGAGCGTGCAGGCGCTCGCCGTCGTAGCCGTGCACTTCGCCGAAAGCGACGCCGGCGTTCCAGTCGCGTGTGGCCTGGGTGATCTCGTCTTTGGTGCGGGCGACGAAGTTCCACCACAGCAGCGGTTCTTCCGGGAATGGTTCGCCGCCGATCAGCAGCAGGCGCATCGGGCCGTGGCTGCGGATGTTGATGCGGTTGCGGCCGGGCGGCAGATAGAGCAGCGTGCCGATCGCCAGCGCTTCACCGTCGATCTGCGCGGTGGCGTCGAGCATCAGCACGGCGTGTTCAAAGTCCGCGCGCAGCGGCAGCTGGATTTCGCCGCCGCCGGTGCTGTGGACTTCCAGCCCGATCGACGGGGTGTACAGGTGCACCGGGGAGCGTTCGCCCAGCAGCTCGCCGGTCATCACGGTCACGCGCATGCCGTCGCGTTCGACACTCGGTACGGCGGGGTAGTGTTCGAACGCCGGTTCGATGTGGCGATGCGATTCGGGCAGCGCGATCCACAGCTGCGCGCCGTGGATCAGCGGCGAGCGCTCGACCGGGGATTCTTCGGAATGCGCGATGCCGCGGCCGGCGGTCATCAGGTTGACCTGACCTGGCCGGATGATCTGTTCGTAGCCGAGGCTGTCGCGATGCAGGATCTCGCCGGCGATGGGCCAGGTGAAGGTCTGCAGGCCGATGTGCGGATGCGGGCCGACGCGCAGACCTTTGCTTTCGCTGACATCGAGCGGACCGAAGTGGTCGAGGAAGCACCAGGCGCCGACGGTGCGCTTCTGGCGCGCCGGCAGCGCCCGGCGGATCTGCATGCCTTCGCCCAGCACGCTGTCGCGCGTGGCAATGGCCTGAGCTTCAGCGGGCTGGGTCATGGCAGGTTCCTTCTCTGGTTTGCGGACTTCAGGCGGCCAGCGTGCCGTTGCGATAGTCGGCTAGCGCCTGTTCGATTTCCTCGCGCGTGTTCATCACGAACGGGCCGTACTGCACCACCGGCTCGTGCAGCGGGCGCGCCGCGATCAGCACCGCGCGCACGCCGGCATCACCGGCTTGCAGCGTGACCTGCTCGCCGTCGCCGAGCACGCCGGCGCTGTACTGCGGCACCGCCTTGCCGTCGATCGTCACGCTGCCTTCGTAAACGTAGGCGAAGGCGTTGTAACCAGCGTGCACCGGCTGCGTGAAGCTACCGCCGGCGGGCAGGGTGATGTCCAGGTACAGCGGATCGGTCGCCAGCGTGTCCGGTGTCGGGTTGATCGGTCCGGCCGTGCGCTGCCCGCCGATCTGCACGCTGCCGGCGATGACCTTGACGCTGCCGCCGTCAGGCAGATCGACCTGCGGAATCTCGGCCGCCGGGATGTCGCGGTACGCCGCCGGCTTCATCTTCTCGTTCGCCGGCAGGTTGATCCACAGCTGGAAGCCGCGCATGCGCCCGGATTCCTGCTGCGGCATCTCGGAGTGGATCACCCCGCGTCCGGCGGTCATCCACTGCACGCCGCCGCTCTTGAGTTCACCGACGTTGCCCATGTGATCCTCGTGGCGCATGTGGCCGTCGATCATGTAGGTGACGGTCTCGAAGCCGCGGTGCGGATGTGGCGGGAAGCCGGCGATGTAGTCGTCCGGGTTTTCGGTGCCGAACTCATCCAGCATCAGGAACGGGTCCAGACGCAGGCCGGGCTGGGCGCCGATGCTGCGACGCAGCTTGACGCCGGCGCCGTCGGAGGTGGCGACGCCGCGGATGATCTGCTGCAGGGTGCGCGTGCTCATGATCGGACTCCGGTTGGGGGCACCGTGTCGGGGGCACAGTGTCGTGTCGGGGGGAGGGTGCAGTCCAGGCCGGGGGCGCCCGGACTGCACCAGGGGGGGGCACGCAGGGGGGGCGTGCGGGGCGGGGGCGGTCGGGGCTCAGGCGATGGCCGCGGTCGTCACCGGCGCGCCGCGGCGCGCGGCGAGCCAGGCGTCGACGCTGATCCGGCCGGCGCCGTTGGCGACCAGGAACAGGAAGCCGCCGGCCATCGCGATGTTCTTCATGAACATGATCTGCTGCATCTGGTCGGCGCCGCCGTGGAACAGCACGGCCGAGACGATGCTGAAGCCGGCCAGCGCCAGCGCGGTGACCCGGGTCAGCAGGCCCGCGACGATCGCCAGACCGCCGCCGAGTTCGAGCAGGATCACCAGCGGCAGCAGCGCGCCGGGCACGCCGACGGATTCCATGTAGCCCTGGGTGCCGGCGTAGCCGCCGATCTTGCTCCATCCGGCGGTGATGAAGATCGCCGCGATCAGGATGCGGCCGGCGAGGTCGGTCCAGGGCTTGAGGGTGTTGAAGAGGGTGTTCATGTCGGGACTCCGGGTGTGATGGGGAAACGGGCTGCGGGGGTTCAGGCCGCGAGCTGATCGATGCGGGCTTCGGCGTTGTCGAGCGCGGCCTGGCGGGACGCGTCGCCGAGATTCAGGCCTTCGGCGTAGACGAACTCGATGTCCTTCAGGCCGACGAAATTCAGGAAGTCGATGACGTAACGCGTCTGCGTGTCGCGCGGCGTGCCCTGGTACTGGCCGCCACGGGCGGCGAACACGTAGACCTTGCGGTCCGGCAACAGGCCTTCCGGGCCGTTGGCGGTGTAGCGGAAGGTCACGCCGGCGCGGGCGATGTGGTCGAAGTAGGCCTTCAGGGTCGAGGGAATGCCGAAGTTGTACATCGGCAGGCCGAGGACGATGACGTCCGCCGCCTTCAGCTCGTCGATCAGCTCATCCGACGCCGCGACGTGCGCCTGCTGGCTCGCGTCGCGCTGGTCCGGAGCGGTCAGGAAGGCCTGGAAACGTTCGGCGCTCAGATGCGGCAGCGGCTCGCGGCCGAGGTCGCGGGTGACCACCCGGCTGTCCGGATGCTGTTCGCGCCAGGTATCGACGAAGCGCTGGGCCAGCTTGGACGAGGTGCCGCCCTCGGCGAAGAGGCTGGTATTGATCTGCAGCAATGTGGTCATGGCAGGACTCCGGTGTAGCGAATGGTGTGACGCCATTAAACGATTGCTGGATTCGATAAAAAAGCAGAATATTTCGGCGTATTTGATCTAATTGTTCGATATGACTGGGCCCAGAATCACCCTGGAGCAATGGCGGGCGCTGGTCGCGGTGGTCGAGGCCGGCGGCTACGCGCAGGCTGCCGAGCTGCTGCACAAGACCCAGTCGACCGTGACCTATGCGGTGCAGAAGATCGAACAGCTGCTGGACGTGAAACTGTTCGAGCTGCAGGGGCGCAAGGCGGTGCTGACCCCGACCGGGCAGGTGCTGTTCCGCCGCGCGCAGACCCTGCTGGAGCGGGCCGAGACCATCGAGCGCGGCGCGGCGAGCTTCGCCGACGGCTGGGAGCCGGAGGTGCGGCTTGCCGTGGAGATCATCTATCCGACCTGGCTGTTGCTGCATTCGCTGGAGCGCTTCGCGCGCGAGCGGCCGGAGATCCGTGTCCAGCTCTACGAGACCGTGCTCGGCGGCACCGACGAGGTGTTGTTCGACCGCCGTGTCGATCTGGCCGTATCCGGACACGTGCCGGCGGGCTTCGCTGGCGACCCGCTGCTGCCGGTGCGCTTCAT
Source organism: Nevskiales bacterium (assembly GCA_028698335.1). Taxonomy (GTDB): domain Bacteria; phylum Pseudomonadota; class Gammaproteobacteria; order Nevskiales; family Nevskiaceae; genus Solimonas. The sequence continues at coordinate 4,105 of JAQVDP010000031.1, forward strand.
CGCCGCCGCGCATCCGGATCACCCGCTGCATCATCTCGGGCGGCCGGCAACGCTCGACGACCTGCGCGAGCACCGGCAGCTGGTGGTGCGCGACAGCGCGCTGCAGCGGGTGCGCGAATCGGGCGGCTGGCTCGGTGCCGAGCAGCGCTGGACCGTCTCGCACAAGGCCACCCAGATCGCGGCGGCCTGCATGGGCCTCGGCTTCGCGTGGTTCTCCGAACATACGATCCGGCACGAACTCGACGCCGGCCTGCTCAAGCCCCTGCCGATGCGCGAGGGCGGCGAGCGCTTCGGCCACATGAACCTGATCTTTGCCGAGCCGGACAACCCCGGCAAGGCGGTGCGGCGCCTCGCCGCGATCCTGCGCGAGGACGCCGATGCGGCCTGCGCGCGCGCGCGTCAGCTGCGCGAGCGCGAACCCGGAGCGTGACCGCGCGGGTTCGTCGGGCACCGGAACCGGCCGGTCGTCGCGGCCCGTGTGCGCGGAGTCGGCATCCGCCTGCGATGTCGGTCGACTTTTTCCGGCATCGTCTTTCGGGATTGGTGGGAGAGCATCGATGTGCCGGCCCAGGCCAGCATGTCTGGGTGGACAACAATCTGAATCCCAAGGGGGGAACGGTGGATAGAGCAGCTCTGTTTGCAGTTGTCGTTTGTTGTGCGCTGACTGCATGCGCGTCACCGTCGCCACAGACCCCAGCGGGCGTCGGCGCAGCTGTGGCGGATTCCGGTGACGATCGAGAGCGGTTGATCTGTCGCCGCGAAACGCCGACGGGGACGCATTTCCCGCGGCTGGTCTGCCTGACCCAGGCGCAGCGGGATGATCTTGCGGCCGCCAATCAGAACGAGATCAACAAGACGCGCTCGTCGTCGATGCCCATGGAAGGCGCGCGCTGACCCCCGTTTGTGCGAGCTCCGCGATCCGGAGCGATCGCCTGAGTCTCAGTCGGCATCGGATGCGATGAAGCCTTCCAGCCGCTTGGCGGGCAGTGGCGCCACGCCCTCCGGGCGGCCGTGGGCGTTGAAGGTGTGCCAGTACAGGGCCGGGCCGCGCGGGATGCCGGCGTCGACGTCGGCATACAGACAGGCCAGTGCCTTGCCCGAGTAGGCGCTGTCGCTGCGTGCCCCGGTGGCGGCCTCGAAGCGTTGCATCGCCTGGCGCGTGGCCGGCGTCGGAACCGCGTAGGTGCGGCCGAAGAACTCGGTGCGGATGTCGACCGGCGCAACCGTATTGGGGGCCGCGGCGGGGTCGTGCCGCGCGAGCAGGCGCAGGGTTCGGGCGACCAGCCGGTCGAGCCTGGCGCGGCTGGCGAACTGCGGGCCGACCACCTGGACCGCCTGGATCCGGGTCGGCAATCCGGCCAGGGCCAGGCCGATCGCGAGGCCGGCGACACTGCCCATGCTGCTGAAGGCCACGTAGAGCTGTTCGGGCGGCGGCAGCAGCCCGGCTTCGACCTGGTGGCGCAGCTCGAAGGCGGCGTTGACGAAGCCGATCGCGCCGAGCGCGGTCGAGCCGCCGGGGGGAATCCATTGCGGCCAGCGCCGGTGGCGCATCAGCAACCGCGCGCTGCGCAAGGCCGCGGCGGTGGCGACGGCGCGCTCGGTCGGGGCGACCTGCAGGCGTGCCCTGGCGTGCAGCGCGGTGGCGAGGTTGTCACCGATGTACGGGGCGGCGGCCTGCGGCAGCAGGAACGCATGCGTGTCGAGCCCGAGCTTGCGGCCGTGCCAAGCGGTGGCGGCGACGAAGTTGGAGCCCGAATAGCCGAAGGTGACCAGATCGCGGCAGCCGCGTGCGGCGGCATCGGCCAGCAGCAGGTCGAGCTTGCGGATCTTGTTGCCGCCGTAGTCGCTGGCCGAGAGATCGTCGCGCTTGACCCAGACGTCCTGCGCGTCGCCCAGCCGGGCCACCGGCGTGACGCCCTCGAACAGCCCGGCACGCGGCAGTGCCTGCAATTTCGGAAACGCGTCGAACAGGGGGTAGGTACTCATGACAGCGGCGAGTCGCTCAGCTTGAATGCGGGTCTTGGCGCACGGCGGCTCATGCTAGCCGGACGCGGATCGGCCTGCACGTGGGGGCGTGCGCTGTGCCGGGCCGTGGCGCCGACAGGGGGTCGCTGCGGCGGCCGTGGGACGGCAGAGGGGAAATGCGGTGAAAGATCAGTCGGTGGCCGGCGACGCCCGGCACGGCGCGCAGGCGTCGTTCATCCCGCAACAGTCGTGCCGGGATCAGCGGCCGACGGATACGCACATCGTGGGAGCGAGCAACATGGCCGAGTGGCATCTGCGCCCGGGGCAACTGACGTTGTCGGAACTCCGGCATCTGCTGGCTGGCCGCGTCCGGCTGTATCTGGACGGCACCGCCTGGGACCGGGTGGACGCGAGTGCCGCCGCCGTCACCGCGGTGGTGCAACGCGGTGCGCCGGCCTATGGCATCAACACCGGTTTCGGCAAGCTCGCGGCGACGCAGATTCCGGAGGCGCGGCTCGAGGAGCTGCAACAGAATCTGGTCCGCTCGCACGCGGTGGGGACCGGGGTGCACCTCGACGATGCCACCGTGCGCCTGGTGCTGGCCCTGAAGGCGGCGAGCCTGGCGCGGGGGTATTCCGGTGTGCGCCGCTGCGTGATCGATGCGCTGCTGGCGCTGTACAACGCCGATGTGCTGCCGTGCATCCCGTCCCAGGGTTCAGTGGGGGCGTCGGGCGATCTGGCGCCGCTGGCGCACCTGACCCTGGCGCTGCTGGGCGAGGGCACGGTGCGTGTCGATGGCGAGCGGATGCCGGCCTACGAGGGCCTGAAGCGGGCGGGGCTGGCGCCGCTGCGGCTGGCGGCCAAGGAAGGGCTGGCGTTGCTCAACGGCACGCAGGTGTCGACGGCGCTGGCGATCCGGGCGCTGTTCGAGGCCGAGGACGCCTTCGCGGCCGCGGTGGTGGTGGGCAGTCTCAGCGTCGACGCCGCACGCGGCTCCGATGTGCCTTTCGACCCGAGGATCCACGCGCTGCGCGGGCAACCTGCGCAGATCGACGTCGCCGCGGTGTACCGGCGGCTGCTCGACGGCAGCGGGATTCGCGCCTCGCATCTGAGCGCCGACGACCGGGTGCAGGATCCGTACAGCCTGCGCTGCCAGCCGCAGGTGATGGGGGCCTGTCTCGACCAGCTGCGCTGCTCGGCGCGGACGCTGCTGAGCGAGGCCAACGCCGTCACCGACAATCCGCTCGTGTTCTGCGAGGACGGGCGCGTCGAGATCCTCTCCGGCGGCAACTTCCACGCCGAGCCGGTGGCGCTGGCCGCGGACGCGATGGCGCTGGCGATCGCCGAGACCGGCGCGCTGTCGGAGCGCCGCATCGCGCTGCTGATCGACGCCGGCCTGTCCGGCCTGCCGCCGTTCCTGGTCCGCGACGCCGGCCTCAATTCCGGGTTCATGATGGCGCACGTCACCGCGGCGGCGCTGGCATCGGAGAACAAGTCGCTGGCGCATCCGGCGAGCGTCGACAGCCTGCCGACCTCGGCCAATCAGGAGGATCACGTCAGCATGGCGACGTTCGCCGCGCGCCGGCTGCTGCAGATGTGCGCCAACACGCGGACGATCGTGGCGATCGAGCTGCTGGCGGCGGCGCAGGGCGTCGAGCTGCTGGCGCCGCTGACGACATCGGAGCCGCTGCAGGCGGTGCTGCTGATGTTGCGCGAGCGCGTCGCCTTTCTGGTCGAGGACCGGGTGCTGGCCGACGACATCGCCGCGGCCGGCGAGCTGCTGGCGTCGGAGGCACTGACTCCGATGGTCGCCGACCTGCTGCCGTCGTGGCGTCCCGAGTGAGGCGATGACCGGCGCGCGCATCGGCAGGCGCGCAGCGGCGGTTCAGCGGTAGATCATCTTGCGCGTCATGCCGCCGTCGACGACATGGTGGGCACCGGTGATGAATCCCGCCTCGGGCGAGAGCAGGAAGCGCACCATGGCCGCGACGTCCTCGGGCCGCCCGACGCGGCCGGCCGGATGCTGGGCATGGTCGTCGGCGGTCAGGACCGGCGCCTGCCGGCGCTCGCTGTGCTGCCAGGCCTCGGTTGCGATCCAGCCGGGGCTGACGCAGTTGACGCGGATCTCCGGCCCGAGGCTCAGCGCCAGCGCGTGGGTCAGGGCGACGATGCCGCCCTTGCTGGCTGCGTAGGCTTCCCAGCCCGGCTCCGACTGCAGCGCGCGGGTCGATCCGATCAGGACCATCGCCCCGCGATGCGTGCGCAGCTTCGGCGCCGCGGCGCGCGCGAGCAGGAACGCGCCGGTCAGATTCACGCCGAGGACCTCGTTCCATTCGTCCAGGGTCAGCGCCTCCAGCGGCTTCGGGATGCTGATTCCGGCATTGGCGACTGCCGCGCCCAGACCGTCGCCCAGGGCATCGGCGGCGTCGACCGCCGTCGCCACGGCGCGCTCGTCGCCAGCGCTGCCGTGGACGAAACGGACGGTGCCGTGTGCCGACAGTTCGGTCTCGGTCTCGCGCCCGGCGGCGTCGTCGCTGTCGAGGATCACCACCGGCATTCCGGCCTGCAGCAGCGCCAGGCCGATGGCCTTGCCGATGCCCTGGGCCCCGCCGGTGACGATGGCGCTGTGCTGTTTCATCCGGTTTCCACGGGCTGCCGAGGACACGTTCCGGCGGCGGGTCAGCCGGGCATTGCCGGGTGATGCGGTTCCGGCACCGCGACATCGCCGCCCCGCTCGAAGTCGAGCTGCGGCGGCAGCAGCTTGTACATCACCGGCGTCACCAGGCGTCCGATCAGCGTCGAGGTGATCAGGCCGCCGATGATGACCCACGCCATCGGCGAGTAGAGCGCGGAGTTCTGCACCGCCAGCGGCATCAGGCCGCCGATCGCGGTCACCGAGGTCAGCAGGATCGGCAGGAAGCGGATCTCGCCGGCCTCGGCGATCGCCGCGTCGAGATCCTTGCCCTGCTGGCGCAGCTGATTGGTGAAGTCCACCAGCAGGATCGAGTTCTTGATCTCGATGCCGGTCAGCGCGATGAAGCCGATCATGCCGGTGAAGCTGATCGAGTAGCCGGTCAGCCACAGCATCAGGATGCCGCCCATGATGCCCAGCGGAACGACCGTGGCGACGATCAGCGTCGACTTGAAGCTGCCGAACTCGAGCACCAGCACCGCCATGATGCCGAACGCGGCGATCAGGATCGCGGTGCCGAAGCCGGCGAAGCTGTCCTGCCGGGATTCGACTTCACCGGCGGCCTCGTAGCGGTATCCCGGCGGCCAGTCCTGCTGTTCCAGCTGCTCGAGGATGCGGTTGGTCACCCGCTCGGTGTTGTAGCCGGTTTCGGTGTAGGCGGTCATCAGCACCGCACGCTCACGGTTGAAGCGGTGGATCGTCGTCGGCGACGCGCTCAGTTCGGAGCGCGTCAGCTGTCCGAGCGGAACCTGCGCGCCGCTGGCGGTGGCGACGTGCAGGCCGCTGAGGGCGTCGAGCGTCGGCCGGTCGGAGAACGGCGCGCGCAGCACGATCGGATAGCTGTCGCCGTCGGCCTCGCGGAACTCACCGGCCTCCAGCCCCGCCACGGCGAGGCGCACGGTCTGGTCCAGCTCCAGCGGCGAGACCCCGAGCAGGCCGGCCTTGGTGGTGTCGATGTTCAGCGACAGGTCGATGCGCGCGCGACGCTGCGGGTTGATCACGTCGCGGGTTCCCGGTGTCTCGCGCATCATCGTCTCGGTCTGCGCGGCGATCTCCCGCAGCGTGTCGATGTCCGGACCGATCAGGCGGATCACGATCGGCGCGTCCATCGGCGGGCCGTTCTCGAACTCCTTGACGATGATCTCGGCGCCGGCGATGTCGGCGAAGCGGTCGCGCAGCTCATCGAACATGCGCCGCGTCCTGTCGCCCTCGAAGCGATGCAGCTGCACGAACACGTCGGCGATGTTGGCGGCGTATTCCTGCTGGAACACGTTGTAGTAGATGCGGGGGTTGCCGCGTCCGAGGTTGGACATGATGTGCTTGACCTCGGGGCGTTCCTGCAGCACCGATTCGACCTGGGTCAGGACGCGGTCGGTGGCCTCGACGCTGCTGCCGTTGGGCAGGCTGATCTGGACCAGGAACTGCGGCGTGTCGGCCTTCGGGAACATCGACAGGCCGATCGCCGGCACCAGCGCGAAGGTGGCGACGACCGCGGCGGTCGAGAACACCACGGTGGTTTTCGGACGCGCCAGCGCGCGCTTCAGCAGCGGCGCATACACCCGCTGGATCAGTCCCATCAGTGCCTGCAGGAAACGGTTGCCTTCGTGCGAGGCGTCCTTGGGCAGCACGCGGGAGGCGAGAAACGGAATGATCGTCAGGGCGACGAACAGCGATGCCGTGACCGTCAGCACGACCGAGGTCGGCAACGAGCGGATGAACTTGCCGGCATTGCCGGGCAGCATCAGCAGGGGCAGGAACGCGAACAGCAGCGTCGCGGTGCAGCCCAGCACCGCCAGCGAGATCTGGCGCGTCGCCAGCATCGCCGACTGGTTGCGCGTGTAGCCCATGCGCAGGAAGCGCGAGATGTTCTCGGTGACCACGATCGAGTCGTCGACCAGCAGCCCCAGCGCGACGACGAAGCCGGCGATCGACATCTGGTTGAGCGAGAAGCCGGCGAAATAGAGCGCGGCCAGGCCGGTGAACAGCGACAGCGGAATCGAGACCATGACGATGCCCGCGGCGCGCAGGCCCAGCGGCAGCAGGGTCAGCGCGACCAGCACGATCGCGATGCTGAAGTCGAGGCCGAGACGGCCCAGGCGGTGTTCGACGTTCTTGGACTGGTCGAAGCCGCGGATCATCGTCACGCCGGCGGGCAGCTCGGTGTCGAACGCGTCGAGCACTTTCTCGATCGCCGCCTGGGTTTCGAAGATGTTGTGTCCGGTCTTCTGGTTGGCGGTGACCCAGACCGCGCGCTGGCCGTCGATGCGGGCGGTGTAGTTCAGAGGGCCGTGGTCCCAGCGGACCTCGGCGATGTCGCGGACGCGCACCAGATCGCTGCCGCTGCCGCTGACGACGGTGTCGAGAATCTGCTCCGGCGAACGATAGCTGCCGGTGGTCTTGAGATTGAAACGGCGATCGCCGAGTTCGATCGCGCCGCCGGGGATGTTGGTGTTCTCGCCGGCGATCGCGGCAAGGACCTGGGTGGCGCGCAGTTTGAGCTCGGCCATCCGCGCCAGGTCGAGTTCGACCCGCAGTTCGCGCTGCGGGTAGGCCCAGCTTTCGGCCTCGCGGACGCCCTTGACGCGTTCGAGCCGGTCGACCAGCTCCTCGGCGGCGTCCTCGAGCGCGGGCCACGGGGCGGTCGGCGATGCCAGCGCGATCTGCACGATGTTGACGTAACCCGGGTTGACCTCGCGCACGTCGATCGAGATCACGCCCTCCGGAAAGCTCGGCTGCAGCGCCGCGATCTCGCGGGTCACCTCGTCGTACTTTTCGTCGATATCGACCCAGCCTTCGAACTCGATGCGCAGTGCGGCCAGCGAGTCGTCGGACGCCGAGTTCATCTTCTTGACGTCGTCGAGCGTGTTGATCGCGTCCTCGATCGGCTCGACGACCTGGCGCTCGATCTCGACCGGGTCGGCGCCGGGATACAGCACGTTGATCGTCAACGCGGTGATGTCGACGTGCGGATCCTCGTTACGGGGAATGCTGTTCCACGACGAGATGCCCACCGCGATCAGCAGCAGGAACACCACGATCATGAACGGCACGTGGTGGACGGCGAAGTCGGAAATGCGCATGGCCGCGATCCCTCCTCAGTCGATCACGCGAACGCGTTCGCCGTCGTGCAGATAGGCGGCGCCCTCGGTGACGACCCGGCTGCCGGGCGGCAGCGGTTCGCCGAGCGCCGCGTATTCGGCGTTGACGAAGCGGACCGGGCGCTGCATCGCGGTGACGGTCTGCTGCTCGGCGTCGTAGGTGAACAGCAGCGTGGCGGTCGCGTCCCCCTCCACCAGCGCGGTCAGCGGGACGTAGTCGAGCGTGCTGTCACTGCTGACCTTGATCTCGGCCTTGCCGATCAGGCCGCTGGCCAGACGGATGTCGCCGGCGTCGATCTCGATCTCGACCGGGAAGGTCCCGGTGCGCGGGTCGGTCGCGGCCCCGAGCTGGCTGACGCGGCCGGCGAGGGTCCGCTCCGGATAGGCGTCGAAATGCAGTTCGGCCGGATCGCCGAGGCTGACGCGGACGAAGTCGCGGTCGGGCAGGCCGAGCTTGAGCACCCAGCCGCTGCTCTGACGACTGACGCGGACGACCGGCTGTCCGGCGGCGACCAGTTCACGCGGCTCCGACAGACGTTGCAGCACGATGCCGTCGGACGGTGCGCGGATCTCGGCGTAGCGCCGGTTGAAGCGGGCCGCGCGCAGCTGCGCTTCGGCGACCGCCGCGGCGGTGCCGAGGTCGTCGAGCTGTTCCTGGGTGATGACGTCGTCCTCGAACAGCCGGCGTCCGCGCTCGAGATCGCGCCTGGCCTTGCCGTAGCCCTCTTCGGCCTGCGACACGGACGCGTCGATTTCGGCGGTTTCCAGTGTCGCCAGCACCTGGCCGCTGCGCACGCTGTCGCCGTCGCGCACGTTGAGTTCGCGGATGATGCCGCCGACCTTGAATGCCAGGCGCGCTTCGTCCTGCGGGGCGAGCACGCCGGTGCCGACGATCGGTGGAATCGCCGGGCCGTGCTCGACGGCCGCGATGCGGATGGCGCGCAGGCGCTCCGGTGTCGGCGGGGGCTCGGCGCTCGAGCAGGCGCTGAGCAGGGCGGTGCAGGCAATGGCGATCAGAACGGTGGAACGAGGCATGGCTTACTCCGAGGTGGCCAGGCGCGACGGGAGCGGGAAACTGGCGCGCGTCAGTTCGACTGCGGCGGCGCGATCCAGGGCGGTGCAGCGGGCGACGGCGAGATTCAGCCGCGCCTCGGTGACGGCGCGTTCGGAATCCAGAAACTCGACCTGGCTGAGACTGGCGGCGCTGCGCTTGCGCTGCGCGATGCGGAAGGCCTCTTCGGCGGCGACCACGCGCGCCTGAGCGGCGGTGATCGAGCGCAGCGCGGTCTGCAGGTCGTCGTCGGCCGCCCGGCGCGCCAGTTCCAGCTGCCGCTCTAGCGAACGGCGCTGTTCCTTGAGCTGGTCGGTACGGGCGATGGCCTGGCGGCGCTGCGCGCTGCGCGAGCCGAAGTCCCACAGGCTCCACGACAGCACCAGCGACACGGTATTGAAATCGTCGTCGGCGCCGAAGCCGTAACGGGTGCCTTCGACGCCGTAGTCGGCGGCCAGTGCCAGCGTCGGCAGCAGCGTGCCGGTCGCGGCGCGGCGCTGTGCGGCGGCGGCATGGATCGACCGGTCGATCTGCAGCAGCTCCGGACGCGTCGCGCCCTCGCCGGGCTCGGGCCGCGGGGCTTCGAGCCGGGCCGGCTCGGGCAGCTCGATCGGCGCCTCGGCGGGCTGATCGCGCAGCGCGTTGAGCAGGCGGCGGGTCTGGGCCGCGAGCGCGCGGGCGGCATCGAGGCGCTGCACCACCGCCAGTCGTTCGGCCTCCGCGCGCAGCGCGCGATCGCGCGTCGCCTTGCCGGTCCGGACCAGCGCCTCGGAAACGCGGACGTTCTCGGCCAGCAGTGCCTCGCTGGCCTCGAGGATCTGGACGGCGGCTTCGGCCTGGGTGGCACCGTAGTACGCGCGCTTGACCTCGCGCACGAGGATGCGGGCGTAGGCTTCGCGTCCGGCGCTGGCGGCCTGCGCCAGGGCCTCGGCGGCATCCGCCTGTGCCCACAGCGACGGCGCGAACAGCGGCGCGGTCAGGCTCAGTTTGGTCTCCTGCTCCCGCTCGCGCAGCAGCGCGATCGACTGGTTCTCGATGGTCGGGAAGGCTGCCGGCTGGCCCTGCGCCTCGAGATCGGCGTTGAGGGTCTGATACACGCCGTTGAGCAGATCGCCGGCCGGGAAGTCGATCGTGCGCCCGCCGTCGGCGCGGGTGTAGCGCGCGTTGAGGGCGAGACTCGGCCATTGCTGGGCCGCCGCGGCGTGGGCGGCCTCGCGGCTGGCCTCGACGCCGAGGTTCGCGGCGATCAGGTCGGGATTCGCGGCCAGCGCCTCGCCGATGTAGGCGTCCAGGGTGGCCTCGGTCGTGGCCGCGGCCGACACCGGGGCATGCGGTGCGCAGGCGATCAGCACCGCGGCGGCGGCACGGATCAGGGGATGGGCGAACGGGTGCTTGGGCATCGCGAACTCCAGCGGTTCAGGCGCCGGGCGCCGGTTTGGGCGGCTGCAGGCCGCGCATCGCCATGTCGATGGCGTAGTCGAAGAAGGTGTCGGTGGCGACGTCGAGCTCGGACATGAACCGCGCCTTGGTGCGTCCGAGCTGGATCAGGCCGTGGGTGAAGGCCCACAGGCTCAGTGACGTGAGCCAGAGATCGTCAATGTCCGACCGCAACGAGCCGTCGGCGATGCCGGTTTCGAGCGCGGCGATCATCACCTCGTGAACGGCACGACCGGCCGCGAACATCTCGGATTCGGTCGGCGTCAGGGCTTCGGTGGCGGGGCGGGACTCGAAGTGCGAGAGCGCCGCGAAATAGGTGGGGTGTTCGGCGGCGAAGCGCAGATAGGTGTGACCGCAGGCGGCGACCTTGTCGTATCCGCTGTCTTCGGCCGCCACCGCCGCGAGGAAGTGTTCGCGCAGCAGGCGCAGCGCGCGCACGCCGACGGCCAGCTGCAGTTCGTCGCGGTTCTTGAAATACAGGTAGACCAGCGCGCGCGACACGCGTGCCTGGCGCGCCACTTCGTCGATCGTGGCGCGGTCGAATCCGGTGTCGGCGAAGACCTGTTCGGCGGCGTCGATGATCGCTTCCCGACGCTGCTCCTTCTCCTCCGCGCGACGCTTCTGTATGGCGTCCATGCGCCGAGACTGACATAACGTCAGTCATTAGACAAGCGTCTAATCTCGTGCTTGAGCATTCGGTGTTTTGACGAATGACCGCGGGTCAGTTACAAATGACCCATGGTCATTAAGAAGAACGATCCGTCCGCGCCGGCCGCTGCCGGGCCGGCGCCCCGCGCGGGGCAGGGTCTGGCGCGCGGGCGTCGCGCGGTGCGCGCCGAACAGAAGGATGCGCGGCGCGAGGACATCCTCGCCGCGGCCGCACGCCTGTTCGAGCATCGTGCGCTGACGGCCATCAGCATGGCCGAGCTGGCGTCCGCGGCCGGCGTCGCCAAGGGCACGGTGTATCTGTACTTCGCGACCAAGGAGGCGGTGTTCCTGGCGCTGCTCGAGCGCGACTACCAGCGCTGCTTCGACGTCGTCGAAGCCGGACTCACGGCGGTGGCTCCAGGGCGGCTGTCAGCCAGCGCCTTCGCCGACATCGCGGTTGCGGCACTCACCGAGCAACCGTATCTGCCCCGCCTGATGGCGGTGCTGGCGACGCTGCTCGAACAGAACATCGATCTGGAAACCGCCTGGGCCTTCAAGCGGGCGCTGCAGCGCCGGGTCGTCGGTGTCGGCGCCCTGCTCGAGAGCCGCCTCCGCTATCTGCCGGAGGGGGGCGGTGCCGCGGTGCTGGCGTTTCTGCACGCCCTGGTGGTCGGGCTGCAGCACATGGCCGAACCGGCACCGGTGCTGGTCGGGATTCTCGAGCATCCGGACATGGCGATCTTTCGCGTCGAGTTTGCGCCGGCCCTGCGTGGCGCGCTGCAGACCCATCTGCTTGGACTGCAGGCGGCCGCGCAGGCGGACGCATCGGCCCGCTGAGGCGGGCGGCGCCGTATCAACCAGATATCCACCACATCCACATTCACATTCACAAGGAGGAGGCGGCATGAGCGAACTGAAGGGAAAAACCGCGCTGGTCACCGGCGCGTCGAGCGGGCTGGGCGTGGACTTCGCCCGCGAACTGGCGGCGCGCGGCGCCGACCTGGTCCTGGCCGCGCGACGCGAGGCGCCGATGCAGACGCTGGCCGAGGAGCTGCGATCGCGTCACGGCGTGCAGGTCCGGATCGAAACGGTCGACCTGGCCGATGCCGGCGCGCGTGAGCGCCTGGCGCAGTCGCTGCAGGAGCAGGGCGTCGCCGTCGACATTCTGGTCAACAACGCCGGCTTCGGGCTGTACGGCGACTTCGGCCGCATGGAGTGGCCGGCGATGAACCAGATGCTGCAGCTCGACGTCGTCGCGCTGACGCACCTGACCCACCTGTTCGTCGGGCCGATGCGCCAGCGCGGCTACGGGCGCATTCTGCAGGTCGCCTCGACGGCGTCCTACCAGCCGTCGCCGACCTATACCGCCTACGGTGCCGCCAAGGCCTATGTGCTGTCGTTCGGGGTCGCGCTCAATCACGAACTCGCCGGCAGCGGCGTCAGCTGCACGGTGGTGTCGCCGGGCGTGACCGCGACCGAGTTCCTGCAGGTGTCCGGGCAGCGCCGCAACTGGTTCCACAACAGCACGATGATGACCAGCGCGCGGGTGGCGGCGCTGGGCGTGCGCGCGACGCTGCAGGGCCGCGCCAGCATCGTGACCGGCTGGATCAACGCGATCAGCGCATTCTCGATGCGCCTGCTGCCGATCCGCTGGGCGGCGGCGATGGGCGCGTTCGTGATGAAGAACTGATGGTGCCGCCGCCGGTACCGTCGGACAGTCGCCCGGGGGACCGGCGGCGGGCGTGAGTCGGGAGCGGCGTCGGCGGGACCGGCCCGCCCGCGTCGCTAGAAGTTGAACAGCAGGTTGGCGGAGGCCATGTCGACGTCGACGTCGCTCATCTCGAAGCGTTCGTACTCGGTGCGGAGTTCCAGTGCCGGGGCCAGGCGGAAGCTGACGCCGACGCCGTAGGTGAAGTCGGTCCCGTCCGCCGAATCGCGGACCAGACTCAGGCCGCTGCCGGACTTGCCGTCGGCCTCCCAGAACAGCGCGCCGGCCTTCGCGTAGGGGCGGATGCCCGGCGAAACCGGCAGGGTCAGGACGGCGCCGGCAGTCCAGCCGTCGGCCTTGACGTTGTTGTTGCCGTCCTCGGCCGTTCCGAAATCGATGTACTGCCCCTCGATGGCGAGCAGTTCGCTCAGGCGAATGCCGGCCATCCCCTTGTAGCTGACCCGGCTGTCCTCGATGTCGTCGTCGTTGCTGGGGAAGTCCTGGCTGTCGATCCTGTTGTAGCCGATGCCGCCGCCCAGGTAGATCCCCGAGCCGTCGCCCTGAGCGCTGGCGGTGGCGGGGATGAACATGGCCATGCCGCACAGGCCGAGCCCGAGCGCCGTCAGTGAGGAAGTCCGTCTTGCGTTCATCGTGATCGCTCCTGCGGTGGATGTCGGTGGAATGACGTCGGGGTCATGCCGCGACGTTTCGTTGCGAGATCAGGCTGGAGCAGCCGCGCTGAATTGCGCCTGAACTCCGGGGCGCAGTTCATGTTCGATTCAGTGCGGGGTGCCACGATGGCCCTGCGACGTGTCGCGGGACAACGCACCGTTGCACTGAGCAAGTCCATTCATCGAACAAGGAGAGATCCAATGAATACGTTCAAACGCGGCCTTGCGATCGTGGTGACGGCAAGTGCCCTGAGCATGCCGGCGTTTGCCAGCGTGCAGGACGCCAAGGATGCCGTGAGTGACGCGTGGGTCGACGGCAGTGTCGAAACCGCGCTGATGTTCAACTCCCATCTGAACAACTTCGAAATCCAGACCGACGTCAAGGACGGTGTCGTCACGCTGTCCGGTGCGGTCGAGACCGATGTCGACCGCGACCTTGCGGTTGAGATCGCCAAGGGTGTGCGCGGCGTCAAGTCGGTCAACAACGAGCTGACGGTCGACGGCAAGCGCAGCAAGATGGCGATCATGAAAGCCAACGCCGGCGAGCAGGCGCGCGACTTCCGCCAGTGGTTCGACGATGTGTCGACGACGGCCGCGGTCAAGTCCAAGCTGCTGGCCAACGCCAGCACCGACGGCCTGAAGATCGACGTCAGCACCCGCGGCAACGTCGTGAGCCTCGATGGCGAGGTGGACTCGTCCGAGGAGTCCGAACTGGCCGAGGCGATCGCCTCGAACGTCCGAGGCGTGACCAAGGTCGACAATCGCCTGAGGGTCGCGGCGCGCTAGATCGCTGCGCGCACCGGCATGCAGAAGGCGGTACCCGCAATCGGGTGCCGCCTTTTTCCTGCCTGACCGCACCGGGGCTCAGGACCGTCGCTGCGCGACCCTATCTTCCGGCGGGGGCGATGAAGCGCACCGCCCCTTACCGTGAGGGTCTGTTCCCACGGGAAGCTTCCACCATGTCGATGTTGCGCGCGTTTCTGCTGCTGGCGACGGTTGCCATTTTCGGGGTCACCTTCATCGCGGTGGAGGCGCAGGGCTACAACTGGCCGGCGGTCTATTTCGGGGATCTGATCGCCGCAGACTGGCGCAGCCAGTTCAACACGGACTTCCTGATCCATCTGTTCCTGCTGGCGTTGTGGATCGCCTGGCGCCACCGTTTTTCGGGTATCGGTTTCGTGTTCGGGTTCTTCAGCATATTCTGGGGCGGCATGTTCACCTTCCCCTATCTTCTGGTCGAAACCTACCGGGCCAGGGGAGATGCCCGTGCGATCCTGCTGGGTGCGCGCGCCGGGCCGTAGTCCGCCGGTCGAACGCCATGCGGGGTCGCGGGTCCGGCGGTACCGGGTCCCGCATTGAGTCAAGGGACGCGTCGGTCAGGGTGCCGCCGCTTCGATGCGGTGCCAGGGTGATCCACGTCTTCGATGAAAAAGCTGCTTGGGTACTGTTTCACGCTTCCGTTTCTGTTGGTCTGGTTCGTGTTGCTCAACCTGTTCCACGTGCTCCAGGTTGTGGCGCGAAATACGTTGGGCGGGGCTGCGCACCGCAAGGTGGTCGACGGGTTGAATGGCTGTCTGATCCATTCGCTCGCGCTGCTGGGGACGCACTGCTCGGTCCGCTTTGCCGGGCCGCTGCCGCGCGGGCGGCCGCTGATTTTCGTGGCCAACCATCAGAACAAACTCGATATCGTCGGGATCAGCTGGTACCTGCGGCGGCATCAGCCGATCTTCGTGTCGAAGATCGAGCTGGCTTCCGGCATTCCGAGCGTGTCGTACAACCTGCGACACAGCGGAGCGGCGTTGATCGACCGCAGCGATCCGCGACAGGCGTTGCGGGAAATCGGGCGCCTCGGCAGCCGGATCGAGGCCACCCAGGGGGCTGCGGCGATCTTTCCGGAGGGAACGCGTTCGACCAGCGGCGTCATCGCACCGTTCCAGTCCGCAGGGGTCAAGATCCTGCTCAAGAATGCGCCCGACGCCATCGTGGTGCCGATCTACATTCACGATACCTGGAAGGTCAACCGCTACGGCAGTTTTCCGATGTCGTTCGGCGAACACCTCAGCTGGAACGTGTTGCCCGCGATCGACCCGGAGGGGCGGTCCTCCGGCGACGTGGTCGCGGCGGCCGAGGCCGCGATCCGCAGCGCGCAGGCGCAACTCACCGGTGGGCGATGCTGACGGTCACACCGGTGCGCGACCGGGAACCTCCGGCCCCAAACTGTTGATGGGGTGATTCGCGCCCGATCCCCGCTTCAATGGGGCCGGACTGCGGCGCCGGCCATATCCGGCGGCGCCGTGTGCAGTCCCTGATCCCACCCACCTGAAACGAGTGAATCGATGAGCGAAGCGGCAAACGATGGCGCGGTTCTGATCCGGTACGTCGACCGTGACGGCAATCCCCACGACATCGCGGCGCGCGAAGGCGCCACCCTGATGGCGGTTGCGACCGAGAATCTGATCGCCGGGATCGGAGGCGACTGCGGGGGCTGCTGTGCCTGCGGGACCTGCAGGATCCGGGTCGATGCGACGATCGCCGCCATCGTGCAGGCGCCGGACGCGACCGAGCAGGAGCTGCTCGGCTTTCTGGGGGACGACGACCCGGCCCTGCGCCTGGGTTGCCAACTGGTGGTGACGAGCGCGTTCGACGGCGCGACGGTCGCGGTTGCGGAGGCCGAGTAGGACGATCCTCCGGTCGTCTGATACCACCGCCACGGGTGGCGCCCCAGGGGGCGCCACCCGTGGCCGTCACGCCAGCCAGTCGGAGAGTGCGCGCGCGATCTGCCCAGGCGAATCCTCCTGGATGAAGTGAATGCCGGCGACCGTCACCTCACGCTGATTTTTCCAGGTCCGGCAGAACGCCCGGGGTTCGCCAACGAGGATCGCTCCGGGTTCGGCGTTGATGAAGAGCTTGGGGATGTCGTTGCCCGCCATCCAGCGGGAATACGCCTCGATGCGCTGCGCAACGTCTTCTGGAGACCCGTCAAAGGGAATCTGGCGAGGCCAGGTCAATGTCGGACGGCGGGATTCGCCCGGTTCGGCGAAGGGGCGGCGATATTCGTTCATCTCGGCTTCGTCGAGCTTACGGAGAATGGCGCCCGGCAGGATGCTTTCGACGAATACGTTGTCGTTCAGCACCATCTGCTCGCCGGCCTCCGATCGCAGCGCGGTGAACGCCGGCTTCAAGGCGTCGGGCCAGTCGCTCCAGCGCAGCGGTTTGACGAAGCCCTCCATGTAGGCGATGCGTTTCACCGCATCGCGATGACGATTGGCCCAGTCGAAGCCGAGCGCCGAGCCCCAGTCGTGCAGGACCAGGGTTACATTGCCGGTGATTCCCAGTGCGTCCCAGGCGGCATCCAGATACCGGCTGTGCTCGGCGAAGCTGTAGCGATCCGGACCCGAATCCGCGAGCTTCTCGGAATCGCCCATGCCGATCAGATCGACCGCGATACAGCGGCCGTATCCCGAGAGGGCCGGCATGATGTTGCGCCACAGGTAAGACGATGTCGGATTGCCGTGCTGGAGCACGATCGGATCACCCGTGCCCATTTCGACATAGGCCATGCGCTTGCCGTTGACCTGCAGATAGCGTTTGGTCGGCTGCGTGTTTGTTGCTTGGGACATCAATGGCTCCTGATGATTGAGCGTGCCGGGCGGGCCTGCGGAAACCCGCAGGGGCCTCGGGTTCGGGGCGCGTCAGTTCGGTGACGAGGCCGGCGCGCGCAGGGACTTCCAGGCAATCGTGACCATCGCGGCCAGGAAGATGCCGATGCCCACCACGAACAGGAGGAACGCGATTGTGTTGGTCAGCGATCCTCCAAAGGCCAGGCCGCGACTGGCGGGCAGCAGGGGATCGAATGCGGACGCGATGACGATGGTCCAGGCCACCACGATCATGCCGTTGCCGATGCGTCGCAATGCCTTCAGGGACGCGGGCACCATCGGCAGAATCGCCGCTGCCAGCCACAGCGCGAAACCGTTGATCATCCCTTCGACGTGCGCCATGCGCCATGCGTCGTAGGTTCCCGGCATCTGGTAGTCGATGGCTCCCGGAATCGGCCACAGCGTGATCTCGCCGAGCAGGAAAAACAGGAAGCCGAAGCGTGATCTCGCCGAGCAGGAAAAACAGGAAGCCGAACCCCACTGCGCTACCGAACAGCAGGACCAGCGCGCCGTGGCCGATCAGGCGACGCCGCACATCCAGCAACTGATCCTTGAGATTCATGCGGCGGCTCCTTCGGACATGACGGGGAATGGCACCGGCATGTCGGGGGATCCGGTGTCGAGCAGAGGCACGCCTGGGGCCTGCGTCCGCGTATAGCCGTTGATCCAGGCGATCACCCATTCCGGATCGCGCTCGTGGCGCGGGTTGTGCCCCGGCACGGTTGCGCGCAGCAGGTACGGGCCGACGTGGCGTACGAAACGCCACAGTCGGGATGCGAGCCTGATTCGTGAACGCAGGTCGTACCACAGCCCGTCCTTGCGCAGGATGGTCCTGTACGCCTGCATCGAGAATCCGAGCAGGTGAAAAGAACCGTGGAAAACGCCGATCATGCGGGCGAAGTAGCCTCCGAACAGCGTGCTGCCAAACACCGCCTCGTAGGCATCGTGGGCCACGCGCTTGTGTTCGGTTTCCTCGACCATGTGCCACAGCACCAGCGAGACCACCCGGGAATCCGCGCCGGCGAACAGGCGCACGCGGTCCTCGACCAGCCACTTGGTCAGGCCCAGCGTCATGGCTTCGAACCCGGCGGTATAGGCGAGGCGGGTTTTCAGCGGTCGTCTGGACAGCCTTGCGTAAGAGGCCTCCATGCGCGCCTCGATGTCCCCGAGTTACGGATACCCCTTGGCCTTGATCAGGTCGTTGAAGCGCCGGTGTGCCCGGAAATGCTGACCCTCCTGGGCATTGAACGCCGCCATGTCGGCCCGGAGCTTGGGGTCGTCGACATGCTCCATCGACTCGCGGATCGTCCGGATCAGAAAGGGCTCCAGATACGGCATGCCCAGCGACGCCCCGTTGACCATCGCGGACATTTCGGGGTCGCCCGGAATCCAGCACGGGTCGATGTCTTCAGGAAACTCGAACGGAATCCGGCGCGGAATCGGGGTGGCCTCGTTCGGGTTGATCATGTGGTTTCTCCTTGTGCACGGGTTCCTCTCGGGTTTCGGCCGGTCTCTTGATGGACCCGTGCCGGGGAAGCGGACCGCCGCTTGCAACGCGGATGCCGCCATGGGCCGTGAGCGCGCCCGCATGCGGACGCGCTCACGGCGCTTTCGGAACAGAGGACCTTATGCAGCTGGCGCCGAGGTGCCGCCGTGACGCACCGCCATGATCTCGGCCATTCTCGCGTGGTCGATTTCGAGGACGTCGCCGCCGCTATGCTCGTAGCGGCGCCAGGCGATCTGGATCGGGTCCTGCCGGGTGGTGGCCATCGGGTGGCGCCGTGGGTGGTAACCCTTGCGGAACACCGGCAGGGCGCTCTTGAGCAGGCGCAACAACATCAGGCCACAGAAGCCCAGCCGTCTGACGGCGCGAAACGGATTGCGCAGCCAGCCTTCGACCCGGGCCATGTGGGTGTAGGTCTTGATCGTCTCGGTGGCGATGTGGGTCAGGGCCTCGAGCACCATGCGCTTGCGGTACCACTCGTCGTCGCCGTACAGGTGCTGGTAGACCTCGAAGGCGACCGCGCCGTGCTCGACCTCCTCGACCTGATGCCAGACCCACAGCGCCTTGACGACCGGGTCGGCGTCGGCGAACCAGCGGTCGTGGTTCTGCAGGACGATCATGCCGGCCAGGAACGTGAAGGTCTCGTAGCCGGCGGTATAGCCGACCAGGCGCTTGAGCGAATCGTGCTTGGCGTGTTCGGCGAAATAGTCGCGGGCGCCGGCTTCAAGCTTCGGCACCTTGGGGTAGCGTGTGGCCAGCGCCTGATTGAGCCGGACGAAGTTCTTGGCGTGGTGCGCCTCCTGTCCGATGATCGCCGAGACGTCGCGCAGCAGCCGTTCGTCCTTGATCCGGCCGCGAACCTTGGTCAGGGCACGGATCAGATAGCGTTCGAAGTACGGCACGTGCAGCCCGAGCGCGTTGATGAACATCGAGAACTCCGGACAGGTCCGGCTCCAGAGCATCTCCTGCGGGCGCAGCTTCTCGACTTCGAAATGCAGTGGACGGACCGGGAAGTCGTCCATCGGGTGGTCTGACAGGGTCTTCATGCGCATCTCCTCGGGTTGGGACCCATTGAATCCGAGGCTGAGTGTCCGCCGGGGGTGCCGCCGGCACCCCCATCGATAGGCGGGGGGTCAGATGAGCATGAGTTCGCGGGCGCGGGCGGCGGCCGCGGTGCGGTTGCGCACGCCGATCTTGCCGTAGATGTTGTGCAGGTGCCATTTGACCGTCGCCTCGGTGATCAGCAGGGCGTCGGCGAGCTGGCGGTTCGGAAACCCGGCCTCGACCAGCCGCAGCAGTTCGGCCTCGCGTTCGGTGAGCGCTTCGATCGGGGTATCGAGGTTGGCATCGGTCGGATGCGGGGCGCTGCGTTCGCCGGGATCGCCCGTCATCAGGCTCAGCAGCCATTGTTCGAGGCGCCGCTTGAGGGCGAGGTCGCCGCCCTGGGCGGTGTCTCCGCGCCGCGACTCGATCGCGCGCAGCACCGGGAGCAGCGCCGAGCCGGTGACCGCGATCGGATAGGCGTGGAACTCGGGCGCGGCACAGGCCAGCACGCGGTCGAATTCACGCACCGCTTCGCCCTGACGACCGCTCTGCCACAGCGCCGCCGCGCGCAGGGATCTGAGCATCAGCCCGAAGCTGCCGTTGGGATGGAGGCGGGGCGACTGCTGCAGCAGGTTGACCTTGCGGATCACGCCCGCGGTATCGCCCTGCGCCAGCAGCAGGCGGATCGACAGCAGCTGGATCGCGTCGCAGGCGTCCTTGGTGCCGTCGGCGCTGCCGGCGGCGACGCAGCGTTCGAACAGACCGGTGCGCTGTGTGGACTCGAGAGCACCATCGACGTCGCCGCTCCACAGGCGCAGCGTCGCCTCCTCCGCCGCGAGGTTCAGGAACAGGCGCGGCTGCCCGGTGCTCAGGGCCATGTCCTGGCCCTGCATCAGGACCTTGCGGGCGGCGTCCGGCCGCCCCGCCCAGGCATGGATGCGGGCCTCGTTGCGGATCGCGATCAGCAGCGGCTCGACCGGTCCGAACAGCGCGGTGAACGAGCGCGCGATGTCCATCTGTGCCTGGACCTGCTCGAACTCGCAACGTTGCGCGGCGATCTCGGCGTTGAGCAGGGCGGCGAGCGATGCCGAGTAGCTGCGTGCGGCGCCGTGCTCGGCGCCGGCGGCCCGCTCGGCGCGCCGGCCGTGTTCCTGTGCGGTACGCAGGCGGCCGAGCTCGACGTCGGCGAGGCCGTGCAGGAAATCGGCCCAGACCGTCGCGTAGGCGGCGTTGGCGCGATGTCCGTAGAGATAGCCGTCCGCGGCGGTGCGCACGGCGTCGTCGAACTGGCGTCGCGCCATGTACGCGTAGCTCAGGCAGTTGCAGATCGATGCGATCAGGAACGGCTCGTCGTCGGGGATGCGGTTGCGCAGATCGACCGAGCGCTCGATGCAGTTCTCGATCTCGTCGGAGCAGGCCTTGGAGATCGCCTGGATCACGTACGCCAGCAGCTGCGAGTGGCGGCGCTCCCGCTCGTCGAGTGCCCAGCTGTCGTCGTTGCCGCGCAGGCGTTGCAGCACGCGGTCGGTCAGGCCGATCGCCTGTTCGGCATCACGCGAGAAGGCGCGCGACCACGCGTGGCTGAGCAGGATCTGCGGCCGGCGCTCGTGGTACGGCTCGGGCAGCCGGCGCATCCAGTCGAGGATCGTGTAATGGTCGCCGTGCGCCTGCGACACCATCGGTGCGCGTTCGGCGATCAGGTCAGCGGCCTTCTCGAAGTTGCGGCTGTCGAGCGCGTACTGGATCGCCTCGGTGGTGTGGCCGTTGGCTTCGCACCATTGCGCGGCCTGCTCGCAGACCTGCTCGTAGGTCCGCGGATCGCCGCGGCGCAGCTCGTTCTGCAGGAATTCGGCGAACAGATGATGGTAGCGGTACCACTGGCCGTTGCGGTCGAGCGCGATGACGAACAGATTGCTGCGCGCCAGATAGGTCAGCATCTCGTCGGCGTCGTGGTGTCCGGATGCGGCCTCGCACAGCTGCGGCGACATGCGCCGCAACGGCGCGGTGCGCAGCAGGAACTGGCGGACGTTCGGCGGCTGGCTGGAGAGTACGGTCTCGACCAGATAGCGGGTCAGATCCTTGTCCCGGCCGGAGAACGAACCGATCAGGTCACGTGCCGGGCCCTGGTGTCGCCGCAGCGCCAGGCCCGCGAGCTGCAGGCCGGTGGGCCAGCCCTCGGTCGTGCTCAGCAGCGTCTCCAGATCGGCGGGTTCCAGTTTCAGGTCGTGCGCGCGTTCCAGAAACACGCTGGCCTGGTCGGGATCGAAATTCAGATCGGTCTGGGTGATCTCGACCAGTTCGTCGGCGACCCGCAGCCGCGCCAGATCCAGCGGCAGCTCGGTGCGGCTGGCGATCACCAGCTGCACCGTAGCCGGCGCATGGGCGATCAGCTTGTTCAGGAAGCGGATGATCTGCGGCGCGTTGATGCACTGGAAGTCGTCGAGAAAGATCGATGCCGGGTGGGGCAGCGCGGTGATGCGCGCGACCAGATTGTCGAACAGGGCCTCGAAATCGCGCGCGGGGTTGGCGCGCTGCAGGGACAGTTCGCGCTCGGCGCCGGGCAGGTCGAGGCTGCCGAGCGCGGAGATGAAGTAGGCGGCAAACGCCGCCGGGCTGTCGTCGTCGCGGTCGAGACTGATCCAGCAGGTACTCACGCCCTGGCGACCGAACGCCGCGCACATCTGCGCCATCAGCGTCGACTTGCCCGAGCCCGCCGCCGCGACGATGCTGGTCACCGCCTTGCGCCCCGGATGCCGGGGCGTGCGTTCGAACAGGCTGTTGCGCCAGATCACCCGCGGATCCAGCTCGGGCGGGTTGAGCTTGGTCGTGATCAGGCTCTCGGGCAGCGGGCGGCTCGATCGTCTGGCTCTGGCTTGGGGCATCGTCTGGTCTCCTCGCGGCGGCATTCTGGCCCTGGGGGCCGAACGCGTCCTTGTTCGGTGCCGACGCAATGGCGGCAGTCCCATCCTAGCCCCGCCCCAACCCCGACAAGCCCACCTTTCGATGGGGGACCGTGATCGCGGGAACCGTAGGATCGCAGGATCACGACCATGACCGGGGGAGCCTCAGAATGTTGCAGACGTATTCGAATCGGATGATCAAGAACGGCCTGGCCGGCATGCTCGTCGCGTTGCTCGGCGGCTTCATGCTGGTGTTCGTCATGGTCGGCGGCATCTCGCTGTCACCGGTGCCGGTGTTGATCGAGGCCGATCTGCCGGGCACCGTGGCCGGCTGGCGCGCGGTGCATATCGGGATGATGATGAACGGCCTGATGGCGATCCTGCTCGGCGCCTGCCTGCGCTGGTTCGCGGTCGGTGCCACCGCCGCGGCCTGGGTCAGCTGGGGCACGATCGTCGCCGTGTGGGGCAACTTCTGCTTCTACCTGTTCGCGATGTTCGCGCCCAATCGCGGTGTCACGCTGCTGGGCAACCGTCTCGGTGAGGGCAATCTGGCCGGCGCGCTGGCCTTCGCGCCGGCACTGGTCGGCGCGGTGACGCTGATGATCGCGGTCGTGATCCTGCTGCGGGCCCGTCCGGTGAACTAGCACGCAGCCCGCCCCGGCGGCGAACCGGGGCGGGACGCCGCAGGCTTCCGCGCCAGATCGGTCCCGGCGGGCGGTGCGTCAGTCGCGTGCGATCGGCGGAAACAGGCTGGCGTCGATGGTCCGGCGATACGCATGCCAGGTCGCGTGGCCGAGCAGCGGCAGCAGGACGACGTACGCCAGATACGCGGTGGCGACACCGAGCAGGACGCAGCCCACGATCAGCGTCGCCCACACCAGCATCGCCGGCTTGTTGCGCAGGACCGCGTTGACGCTGGTGACCACCGCGGTGACGGTGTCGATCCGCCGGTCCATCAGCATCGGCAGCGAGAACGCGCTGACCGCGAACACGATGGCGCTGAACAGCGCGCCGACGCTGCTGCCGATGCCGAGGAACCACAGCAGATCCCTCAGCTCGGGCGAGCCGTTGTCCGGGAAGAACACATGGATGATGGTCGCGGCCCGCGCCCAGACCAGGAACACCACGGTCAGGATGACCGCGAACACCATGGCGTTGCCGAGCTGCTGGCGGGCGTCGCCGATGCTGCGGCGCAGCGATGCCGGCTCCTTGCGTTCGACGTGGATGCTGATCGAGTACAGCGTCAGCGCCAGCCAGGGGCCGACGAAGACGAAGCCGGTGATCACGCCCAGATACAGGCCCAGATCGCCCCAGTACCAGGTCAGCGCGCTGATGCCGTAGCTCATCAGCAGCATGACCACGCCGTAGCTCAGGCTCTGCCGCGGGGCCTGGCAGAGGTCGCGCCAGCCGAGCCGGAGCCATTCGAATGCGGCGCCGGGCGGTAGCGTCCGGCACGGCGCGACGAAGGGCAGCGGCGCGGATTCCGGCGGATTCGGGGGCGGGGACGGATCGGGTGTTGGCGGGGTCATGCGTCACCTTTCCGGCATGGGTCTGCTCCTTATGCGGCAGGCCGCAGGGGGCGTCAAGCCGCGAACGGAGTATCTGCGCCGGACGTGATCGCCAGCCGGTGGCGGTCGCGAAACGCGCCTCCAGCGTTTAGCCTTGGGCACGCCAGTTGCCATCGGAAGCCAGTTGAACACGCCGACCCAACCGGAGCTGACGCGCCGCAGCATTCTCACCGGCATGGCCATCGGTGCCGTGCTCACCCCCTGCAACGTCTACAGCGGACTGAAGATCGGCTGGTCGTTCAACATGTCGATCGCGGCGGCGCTGATCAGCCTTGCGTTCTGGCGTCTGGCCGAAGACCTGTTCGATGCGCGGCCCTGGGGGCTGCTGGAAAACAACATCAACCAGACCACCGCCTCGTCGGCGGCGTCGATCATCTCCGGTGGGCTGGTCGCGCCGATTCCGGCGCTGGCGCTGCTGACCGGACAGCAGATGGGCTACGCGGTGCTGTCGCTGTGGGTGTTCGCGGTCAGCGCGCTGGGGATCGTCGTCGCCGTGCTGATGCGGCGGCCGATGATCGAGGGCCAGGGGCTGGTGTTTCCGTCCGGGGTCGCGACCGCGGAAACGGTCCGCGAGATCTACGGTCGCAGCGCGGAGGCGGCGCTGCGGATCCGCACGCTGTTCGGCGCCGCCGGCATCGCGGCGCTGCTGAAGCTGGTCGGGGATTTCGGCGTCGGCTGGACACGCTGGTCGCCGCCGCTGGGCGTGCCGGTGCGCGGTGCCCTCGGCGCCGGCGGACCCGCAGCGGCGAGCTTCAAGAGCCTGGGGCTGTCGCTGGATCCCTCGCTGCTGATGATCGGTTTCGGCGCGATCATCGGCACGCGTGCCGGTGTCTCGCTGCTGCTGGGCGCGATCGTCGCCTGGCTGGCGATCGGCCCCTGGGCGTTGGCGCAGGGTTGGGCGCAGCCGGGCGAGGCCGGCGCGGTCTGGTTCGGGCCGATGGTCGAGTGGCTGATCTGGCCGGGTGTCACGCTGATGGCGGTGTCGTCGTTGACCGGCTTTGGGTTGGCGCTGCTGGGCCGGCGCCGGAACCCGGATGTGTCGCGGGCCGCCCCGTCGTCCGGCGTGGTGCGGGCCACCCTGGGCGAGCGTCTGCAGGTGCCCCTGCGCCCGTTTCTCATCGGCGGCGCGCTGGTCGTGATGCTGGCGGTCGGGCTGCAGTCGGTGCTGTTCGGCACCGGCTGGTTCGCCAGTGGCGTCGCGGTGACACTGAGCCTGTTCCTCGCGGTGGTGGCGGCGCGTGTCGTCGGCGAAACCGGGATTCCGCCGATCGGCGCGATCGGCAAGGTGGCGCAGCTGAGTTTCGGCGTCGTCGCGCCGGGAAACGTGACCGCCAATCTGATGGGGGCGAACGTGACCGGCGGTGCGGCCGGGCAGTGCGCCGATCTGCTCAACGATCTCCGGGCCGGCGCAATGCTGGGGGCCACGCCGCGGTACCAGATCCTCGCGCAGTGTTTCGGCGTGCTGGTGGGCGCGCTGGTCGGCAGCGCGGTCTACCTGGTGCTGATTCCCGATCCGGCGGCGATGCTGCTGACCAGTGAATGGCCCGCGCCTGCGGTGGCGACCTGGAAGGTCGTGGCGGAGGTGCTGGCCGATGGCTTCTCCGCACTGCCGCCGGCGAGTCCGGTGGCGATGCTGCTGGCCGCGGCGCTCGGCCTCGCATTGCCGGCCGGCGAGATCCTGTTGCCGCGGCGGGCCGCGCGATACCTGCCGAGCGGCGCGGCGATGGGCCTGGCGTTCGTGATTCCGGCGTGGATCTCGATATCGCTGTTCGCCGGCGCGATGTGCGCCGCCGCCGCACGGGCCTGGGTGCCGGGGCTGGCCGCCCGCTTCGCCCTGGCCGTGGCGGCGGGCCTCGTCGCGGGTGAAAGCCTGGCCGGGATCGGCACCGCGATGGTGCGCCTGCTCGGGCACTGACGGCGGTGTCCGCGGCCTGCCGCCGCATGACGTTTTCGGTCGTCCTCGTCCCCTGACCCGGGGTCCGGATCTGTGGTGTCGGGCGCTCCGAAGCCGGTTTGGCCAGTCCATCCCCGCCTATTCGGTCCCAAACCCCCACTTTCGGTGGGTGTTCCCCTCATCGAGCCTTGAATAAATATAGATCAAGGATTTAAAGGGCTCGCGCGGTACGTCCCGAATGCGCTCCGGACAAACGGAGTTGGGTTCGCGAAACGGATCGATGCGAGACTCAAATATATAAAGAGGAGACTGCGCACGCATGATCACAATCCACTGCCACACAGAGCTGCGTTCGCAAGGTTAGAAGTGGACCCGCGAAATCGGACAGCCGGATAAGTGATGTTCTGCTCTAATCAGACGGCGCCTGAGGCGCCAAAGGAAGAGCAGATGAGAAGGCCCCGAAGGAATCACACCCCGGCGTTCAAGGCC
>JAQVDP010000017.1 GCA_028698335.1 Nevskiales bacterium
CCGTGCGCTCTCTACTCAGAAACGGGTTCGATCACCCCAGCACGTACCAAGCTGCACGGGCCGGTCTGGCCGTCTTATCGACGCTCAGACTCTACCGTGATGGTCTGCTCTGAACATACAAGCACCGGCGTCGGATCGACGCCCTCGAGGGCCGACGGCGCTGACGGATTTCCGTCACCCGCGTTGCGAAAACCGGCGTCGGAAAACCGTCCATCCCCGTTCGGGGCCGCGTTGATCGCCTTCTGCCGCAAGCGGCATTCGTGGAACAGGACTTGCTCGGACCGGGCATCGATTCCCGATCCATGGAGCGGTCCGCAATGGCACAAGACGATTCCGACGACGCAACCCCCACGGCCGCTCCGGCGAAGAAGGGGGGTGGGCTGCTGGTCGTCGTTCTGGCGGTGATCCTGTCGGCCGGGGCCGCCGGTGGCGTCAGCTGGTTCGTGGCCCAGCATTTCATGAACGAACTCAAGCCCGCGGTCGAAGGCGAAGACGGCGAGGCCGCCGAGGAGGAGGCCGCGCCCAAGGATCCGGCGCACTACTTCGCGCTCGAGCCGGCGTTCGTCGTCAATCTCGACGACGAGCACGCGCAGCGTTTCCTCCAGGTACAGGTGCAGGTGATGACGCGCAACGAGGCGCTGCTCGAGGAGATCGAGCGGCATGCGCCGCGCATCCGCAGCGCGCTGCTGCTGCTGTTCGGCCAGCAGAAGGCCGAGAACCTCGTGTCGCGAGCCGGCAAGGAGCAGCTGCAGGCCGATGTGCTGGCCGAAGTGCAGCGGATCATCAAGGAGGAGACCGGCGAGGACGGTATCGAGGCGGTCTACTTCACCAGCTTCGTCATGCAGTAGGCCCGGCCATGAGTTCTTCCAACGATCTGCTGTCCCAGGACGAAATCGACGCGCTGCTGCACGGCGTCGACAGTGGCGATGTGGACACCACGCCGCCGCCGGCCGCGCCCGGGGAGGCGCGCCCGTTCGACTTCACTTCTCAGGATCGCATCGTCCGCGGGCGCATGCCGACCCTGGAGATGGTCAACGAGCGCTTCGCGCGCCTGTTCCGCATCTCGCTGTTCAACATGCTGCGGCGCTCGCCGGAGCTGACCGTGGTCGGGATCGAGACCGCGAAGTTCAACGAATACACGCACTCGCTGTTCGTGCCGACCAACCTGAATCTGATCCGGGTCAAGCCGCTGCGCGGCACCGCGCTGTTCGTGTTCGAGCCGCGCCTGGTGTTCACCGTGGTCGAGAATTTCTTCGGCGGTGACGGCCGGCTCAACACCAAGATCGAGGGGCGCGAGTTCACGCCGACCGAGATGCGCGTGATCCAGCTCATGCTCAAGCAGGCGTTCCAGGATCTGCAGGAAGCCTGGAGCCCGGTGATGAACCTGGATTTCGAATATCTGAATTCCGAGGTCAATCCGCATTTCGCGAACATCGTCTCGCCGAGCGAGATCGTCGTGGTGTCCAAGTTCAAGATCGAACTCGAGGGCGGCGGCGGTCACCTGCACGTGACCTTCCCGTACTCGATGATCGAGCCGATCCGCGACCTGCTCGACGCCGGCATCCAGTCCGATCGCGCCGACAAGGACGAGCGCTGGGTCCACGCGCTGCGCGACCAGATCCGGGACACCGAGGTCGAGGTCGAGAGCGAGCTGGCCCAGGCGACGATCTCGCTGCGGGAACTGGCCAGGCTCAAGCCCGGTGACGTGATCCCGATCAAGCTGCCCAAGACCATCGACCTGTGCGTCGAGAAACTGCCGCTGTTCCGCGGCACCTTCGGCGTGTCCGGCGGCAAGAACGCCGTGCGCATCACCGAAGTGATCAAGCGTCAATCAAAGCCCTCCAACCGAGAAGCCGCATGAACAGCACTGCCGAGAAGCCGGCGACCGAAGCGTCGCGCGCGAATTTCGAAACCCTCGAGGACCGGGGTCCGGAGATGACCGACGGCGACGTCAATCTCGATGTGATTCTCGACGTGCCGGTGACCCTGTCGATGGAGGTGGGGCGTGCGCGCATTCCGATCCGCAACCTGCTGCAGCTCAACCAGGGTTCGGTCGTCGAACTCGAGCGCGGTGCCGGCGAGCCGCTGGACGTCTACGCCAACGGCACCCTGATCGCGCACGGCGAAGTGGTCGTGGTCAACGAGAAGTTCGGCATCCGGCTGACCGACGTGGTCAGCCTGAGCGAACGCATCAACAAGCTGCGCTGAGACGATGGCCCAGATCGCCAACATCGCCACCGATCCGGGAACCGTATCCGCCGCCGCGACCGGGGCCGCGGGTCTGTCCGGCGGCGGCAGCGTGCTGGAGATGATCGGCAGCCTGATGCTGGTGCTGGTCGTGATCTTCGCGCTGGCCTTCGTCGCGCGGCGGCTGCAGGGCGCGCATTTCTCGCGGACGTCCGCGCTGCGGCTGCACAGCGGCATCCAGGTCGGCGCCAAGGAGCGTGTCGTCATCGTCGATGCCGGCGGCCAGCAGTTCCTCGTCGGCGTCGCTCCCGGTTCGGTCCGCTTGCTGCACAAGTTCGACGCGCCGGTGGATACGGCCGCGGTCGACGTCGATGAGTCCGGCCCGGTCGAGCCGGGCTTCGCCGAACGCCTGCGCGAGGCGCTCGGAGGGCAGCGCGCATGAACGACCGGATCCGCCGGATGCGCCCGGCGGCGACGCTGCTGGGCCTGGCGGCGCTGCTGATCGGCATGCCGGTCTTCGCCGCCGACGTGCCGGGCCTGCCGGCGGTGACCGCGACGGCGGGCGCCGACGGCGGCACCGAATACAGCCTCAGCATCCAGGTGCTGCTGCTGATGACGGCGCTGACCCTGCTGCCGGCCGCGCTGCTGGCGATGACCGCGTTCACCCGCGTGATCATCGTGCTCGGCCTGCTGCGCCAGGCGCTGGGGACCGGGCAGACGCCGACCAATCAGGTGCTGATCGGGCTGGCGCTGTTCCTGACCTTCTTCGTGATGACGCCGGTGATCGACAAGGTCTATACGGATGCGGTGCAGCCGTACATGGCCGGCGAGCTGGCGTTCGAGCCTGCGGTGCAGGCGGCCGCCCGGCCGGTGCGCGGCTTCATGCTGGCGCAGACCCGCGACACCGATCTGATGACCTTCGCCAAGATCGCCAACGTCGGGCCGTTCCAGTCCGATGACGAGGTGCCGTTCACGGTGCTGGCGGCGTCGTTCCTGACCTCGGAGCTGACGACCGCGTTCCAGATCGGCTTCATGCTGTTCATCCCCTTCGTGATCATCGACATGGTGGTCGCCAGCGTGCTGATGAGCATGGGCATGATGATGCTGTCGCCGATGCTGATCTCGCTGCCGTTCAAACTGATGCTGTTCGTGCTGGTCGACGGCTGGTCGCTGATCACCGGCACGCTGGCGGCATCGTTCCGGGCGGTGAGCCCATGAGTCCGGAAAGCGTGCTGACGCTGGGGCGCGAGGCGCTCTGGCTCGGTATCCTGATCGGCGCGCCGCTGCTGCTGACGGCGCTGGCCGTCGGCGTGCTCGTCGGCATCTTCCAGGCGGCTACGCAGATCAACGAGATGACGCTGAGCTTCATTCCGAAGCTGCTGGCGATGGCGGCGGTCGGCGTGCTCGCCGGACCGTGGATGCTGCGCATGCTCACCGAGTTCACCCGCCGCCTGGTCGACAGCATCCCCGGCATGCTGAGCTGACCATGACGTTCAGCGAGGACCAGCTGATCGTCTGGCTGCAGCAGTACTTCTGGGTGTTCGTGCGCATGGGCGGCGTCATGGCGATCGCGCCGGTGCTCGGCGCGCGCTCGGTCGCCCCGCCGATCCGCATCCTGCTCGCGCTGCTGCTGACCCTGCTGGTGGCGCCGCTGCTGCCCGAGCCGGCGAAAGTGGAACTGTTCGGCGCCAGCTGGCTGGTGGCGCTGGCGCAGCAGTTGCTGATCGGCGTGTCCGCCGGCTTCGTGCTGCTGCTGGTGTTCGAGGCCACGGTCCTCGGCGCCGAACTGATCTCGTACAGCATGGGGCTCGGCTTCGCCCAGCTTGCCGATCCCCTGCGCGGCGTGACCACGCCGGTGCTCGGCACGTTCCTGACCATCGTCACGACGTTGCTGTTCATCGCGCTCGGCGGCCATCTGCTGCTGATCGAGACGATGGTGCGCTCGTTCCACACGCTGCCGGTCGGCAGCGTCGGCTTCGACGCCCGCGCGCTGGTGATGCTGCTGCAGTTCGGCAGCATCGTGTTCATCGGCGGTCTGCAACTGGCGCTGCCGGTGGTGATCGCGTTGCTGGTCGTCAATCTGGCGATGGGCGTGATCAGCCGCAGCGCGCCGACGCTGAACCTGTTCGCGGTCGGCTTTCCGATGACGCTGATCGCCGGCCTGGTGCTGATCCATGCCGGACTGCCGGCGCTGCTCGACGGCGTCACCACGCTGTTCGACGACGCCTGGCTGATCCTCGATCAGGTGCTGAGGACGCCCTGATGGCGGACAGCGCGCAGGACAAGACCGAACGTGCCACACCCAAACGCCTGCGCGACGCGCGCAAGCGCGGCGAGGTGCCGCGTTCGCGCGAGCTGGCGTCGTTCGTCGTCGTGACCAGCGGGCTGATGACGCTGCTGGCGATCTCGGCGAATCTGGCGGGTGGCGCGGCGGACTGGATGCGCGCCGCGCTGAACATCGATCCGGAGGTGCTGGCGCAGCCCGACAGCCTGATCGGTGCGCTGGGCCGGCTCACCGGACAGGCGTTCGGGCTGGTGCTGCCGGTTCTCGGCGTCGGCTTCCTCGCCGGGTTTGCGGCGCCGCTGATGCTCGGCGGCTGGAACCTGTCGGCCGAGGCACTGCAGCCGAAGCTCGAGCGCATCGATCCGATCAAGGGGCTCGGGCGCGTGTTCTCCAGCAACGCCCTGGTCGAACTGGCCAAGGCGCTGCTCAAGGCCGGCGCGCTCGGCGCGATCGCCGCCGCCTACGTCTATTCGCACCTCGACGAACTGATGGCCCTCGGCCGCGAGCCGGTGGGGCAGGCGATGGCGCACGGCCTGCAGCTCGCGATCGGCTGCCTGATGTGGATGTGCGGCGGCCTGCTGCTGATCGCGGCGATCGACGCGCCGTACCAGCTCTGGTCCTACGCCAAGAAGCTGAAGATGACCAAGCAGGAGGTCAAGCAGGAGTTCAAGGAGTCCGAGGGCAGCCCGGAGGTCAAGGGACGCCTGCGGCGCCTGCAGCAGGAGGTCGCGCAGCGGCGGATGATGCAGGACGTGCCGACCGCCGATGTCGTCGTCGTCAACCCGACGCATTACGCCGTGGCGCTGAAGTACGACACCCAGAAGATGCGCGCGCCGCGGGTGGTGGCCAAGGGCCGCGACCTGATCGCGCAGACGATCCGCGAGCTGGCCGAGCAGAACAAGGTGCCGCTGGTCTCGGCGCCGCCGCTGGCGCGCGCGCTGTACCGCGGCGCCGAACTCGGCGACGAAATTCCGGCGGCGCTGTATGCGGCGGTGGCCCAGGTGCTGATCTACGTCTACCAGTTGCGGGACATCAAGGCCGGCAGGACGGCTGGCACGCCGCCTGCACCCCCGGTGATCGACGACGTCCCCGGTGGCGAACCCGACCCGACATGAATCTCAACGATCTTCTGAACCGCATCCGTGAACTCGGCCGCAGCGGCCTGGCGGCGCCGCTGCTGCTGATGCTGATCCTGGCGATGATGGTGATTCCGCTGGCGCCAGCGGTGCTGGATCTGATGTTCACGATGAACATCACCCTGTCGATCACCATCCTGCTGGCGGTGATCTACGTGATGCGGCCGCTGGAATTCAGCGCCTTTCCGACCGTGCTGCTGTTCGCGACCCTGCTGCGGCTGTCGCTGAACGTGGCGTCGACCCGCGTGGTCCTCATCAACGGCCACGAGGGCAGCGGTGCCGCCGGTCGGGTGATCGAGGCCTTTGGCGAATTCGTCATCGGCGGCAACTACGCGGTCGGCCTCGTGGTGTTCGTGATTTTGACGATCGTCAACTTCATGGTCGTCACCAAGGGTGCCGAACGCGTGTCGGAAGTGTCCGCGCGCTTCGTGCTGGATGCCCTGCCGGGCCGGCAGATGGCGATCGACGCCGACCTCAACGCCGGATTATTGACGCGCGAGGAGGCCAAGCATCGCCGCGAGGAAGTCCGCTCCGAGGCCGACTTCTACGGCTCGATGGACGGCGCGAGCAAGTTCGTCCGCGGCGATGCCCTGGCCGGCATCCTGATCCTGCTGATCAACATCATCGGCGGTCTGCTGATCGGCACGATGCAGCACGACATGGCGCTGGGCGACGCACTGCGCAACTACGTGCTGCTGACGATCGGCGACGGTCTGGTCGCCCAGGTGCCGGCGCTGCTGCTGTCGACCGCGGTCGCGGTGCTGGTCACCCGCATGTCGCGGGCCGGCGACATGTCGAGCCAGGTGCTCGGCCAGCTCTTCAATCAGCCGCGCGTGCTGGCGGTGACCGCCGGCGTGCTCGGCGTCGTCGGCATGATTCCCGGCATGCCGAACCTGGTGTTCCTGCTGCTCGCCTCGATCTGCGGTGGCGCGGCGTGGCTGATGGCGCGGCGCGCCAGGGCCCGGGCCGAGGAGGCCCCGGAGGACGCCGAGCAGGCGCCGGAACCGCCGGCCGAGCTGTCCTGGGAGGACGTGCCCGGCGACGACATCCTCGGCCTGCAGGTCGGTTACCGCCTGATCCCGATGGTCGACACGCGCCAGGGCGGCGAGTTGATGGGGCGGATCAAGGGTGTGCGCAAGAAGCTGACGCAGGAGCTGGGCTTCCTGATTCCGTCGGTGCACATCCGCGACAACCTCGAATTGCAGCCCGGTGCCTACCGCCTGCTGGTGCACGGGGTGCCGGTGGCCGAGGGCACCGTGTATCCGGATCGCGAGATGGCGCTGAACCCGGGGCGTGTGTTCGGCAAGGTCGAGGGCATTCCGACCAAGGATCCGGCCTTCGGACTGGAGGCGGTGTGGATCGACAAGGGCGCGCGCGAGCACGCGCAGTCGCTGGGCTACACCGTGGTCGACTGCTCGACCGTCGTCGCGACCCATCTGTCCCATGTGATCAAGACCCATGCGCACGAGCTGCTCGGCCATGACGAGGCGCAGGCGCTGCTGCAGCAGCTCGGCAAGTCGGCGCCGAAACTGGTCGAGGACCTGGTGCCGAAGCTGCTGCCGCTGTCGGCCTTCGTCAAGGTGCTGCAGAACCTGCTGTCCGAGCGCGTGCCGATCCGCAATCTGCGCGTGATCGCCGAATGTCTGGCTGCCCATGCCGGCAAGAGTCAGGATCCCGTCGTGCTGTCGGGCCTCGTCCGCGTCGCGCTGGGTCGCCAGATCGTTCAGGAAATCAATGGTTTGAGCCCTGATCTTCCCGTCATCACGCTGTCGCCGTCGCTGGAACAGGTGTTGCAGGACAGCCTTCAGAGCGGTGGCGCTGCAATCGAACCGGGGCTGGCGGAACGCATGCACCGGTCGCTGTCGGAGCAGACGCACAAGCAGGAGACCTCGGGTCAGCCGGCCGTGCTGTTGGTTCCGCCGCCATTGCGGCCGCTGCTTGCGAGGTTCACCCGGCAGACCATTCCCGGACTGCACGTGCTGGCCTACGACGAGGTGCCGGATACCAAACAGATCCGGATGGTTGGAGCAGTGGCATAGGCGGTCGCGCTAAGGAGCGTGCACGGATATGAAGATCAAGAGATTTCTGGCAGGCAGCATGCGGGAGGCGATCCGCATGGTGCGCGAAGAGCAGGGGGCTGACGCCGTCATCCTCTCCAACCGGCGGGTCAGCGGCGGCGTCGAAGTCGTCGCGGCGACCGACTACGACGCCGCGCTGATCCAGGCCGCGAGCCGCCGTGAGCCGGCGCCGCCGGCGCCGGCAGCCGAAGAGCCGTCAGCGGCCGAGGCCGAGGCGGCACGGGCCGAGGCGCCCGCGCCGGCCGCGAAGACCGCGTCGGCGTCCGCCGCGGCCCCCAGACCGGCCGCCCGCAAGGCCGCGCCCGCTGCCGAGCCGGTACTGCCGTCGCCGGAGGTCCAGCAGCTGCGGCGCGAGCTGGGCGGCATGCGCAAGATGCTCGAACAGCAGATGGCGGGGCTGGTCTGGCGCGACATGAACGAGCGCCAGCCCGAGCGCATGGCCGCGTTGCGGACCATGGTCAATCTCGGGCTCGAACCGAAACTGGCCCGCGAGATCGCCGCCGAGCTGCCCAACGGCACCGATGCCGAGCGGGCGAGGTTCCTGCCGCTGGGCCTGCTGGCGCGGCGGATTCCGGTGGCCAAGTCCGACGTGATTCTCGACGGCGGCGTGATCGCGCTGATCGGCCCGACCGGGGTCGGCAAGACGACCACGATTGCCAAGCTCGCGGCGCGCTTCGCCGCCAAGCATGGCACCCGCGATCTGGCGCTGGTCACGACCGACCATTACCGCGTCGGTGCGCAGGAGCAGTTGTTCACCTACGGGCGCCTGCTCGGTGTGCCGGTGCATACGGCGTCCAATGCCAACGAGCTGCGCGGCATCCTCTCCCGCCTGGCGGACCGCAAGCTGGTGCTGATCGATACCGCCGGCATGGCGCCGCGTGACCGCAAGCTGGTCGCTCAGTTCTCGGAACTCAAGGCGGCTCGGCGGCCGATCCGCAGCTGGCTGGTCCTCGCCGCCAATGCGCAGGCCTGTGACCAGGACGAGATCCTGCGCCGCTTCGGCGCGATCGAGCCGGAAGCCTGCATCCTGACCAAGCTCGACGAAGCGTCGCGCATCGGCGGCGCGCTGTCCGCGACGATCCGCCACCAGCTTCCGATCCAGTACGTCTGCGACGGCCAGCGTGTCCCCGAGGACATGCAGCAGGCGCGCAGCGATCAGCTCGTGCTCAGAGCGATGCAGCTGTCGCGGCAGGCCCCGGCGGTCGTCGACGACAGCACCCTGGCTTTGCAGTTCGGAGTCGCACATGCAGGCATCTAACGCGGGTTCGTCCGGTTCCTCCCCGGGTGGCGGTCTGCAGGCCACCGGCCTGCGGCGCCTGCGCAACCATCATCCGGTGCAGGTGATCGCGGTCACCAGCGGCAAGGGCGGCGTCGGCAAGACCACGACCTCGGTCAACCTGGCCGTGGCGATGGCGCTCGACGGGCGCCGCGTGATGCTGCTCGACGGCGACCTCGGCCTGGCCAACGTCGATGTCATGCTCGGCCTGCAACCGACCTACAACCTGTCGCACGTGCTCGAAGGCACCTGCAGTCTCGACGACACCCTGCTCGAAGGGCCGGCCGGGATCATGGTCGTGCCGGCATCGAGCGGCAAGCGCAACATGGCCGAGCTGTCGGGGGCCGAGCATGCCGGTCTGGTGCGGGCATTCTCCGATCTGCACAGTCCGCTCGACACCCTGATCGTCGATACCGCCGCCGGCATCGCCGACAGCGTGATCACCTTCAGCCAGGCTTCGCAGGAAGTGATCGTGGTCGTCACCAACGATCCGCAGTCGCTGACCGACGCCTACGCGCTGATCAAGGTGCTGACCCGCGACCATGGCCTCAAGCGTGTCCATGTCCTGACCAACCAGACCCACAGTCCGCACGAAGCCAGGGAAATCTTCGAGAACCTGCGGCGCGTGTCGGAACGCTTCCTCGACGTCACCCTCAACAACATGGGCACGGTGCCCCACGACGAATGGCTCAAGCGCGCCGTGCGCCGCCAGCGCGCGGTGGTCGAGGCCTATCCCAGCTCGCCGGCGGCGCAGGCTTACCGGCAGCTGGCCAAGCGCGCCGCCGGATGGGCGCTGCCCGAGGGCGCGCGCGGCAATCTCGAATTCTTCGTCGAACGCCTGGTCCGTCAGGGCCGGCCGGCGGCAATGGAGGTACCGGCATGACAGGGCAACTCCACGGCAGTCCCGCGGGCATTTCGGAAGACGATCTGGTCCTGCGCCACGCCGACCTGGTCAAGCGGATCGCCCATCACCTCGCGGCCCGTCTGCCGTCGAGTGTCGAGGTCGACGACCTGATCCAGGCCGGCATCATCGGCCTGATCGAGGCCAGCCGCAATTACAGCGGCGATCGCGGCGCTTCGTTCGAAACCTACGCCGGCATCCGCATCCGCGGCGCGATGCTCGACGAGTTGCGGCATACCGACTGGGCGCCGCGTTCGGTGCATCGCCGGCTGCGCGAGGTGTCGGAGACGATCCGTCAGATCGAGCAGGAAACCGGTCGCGACGCGCCGGAGCGCGAGGTCGCCGAGCGCATGGGGATCACCCTCGAGGAATATCGCGCGATCGTCGCCGACGGCGCCCGCTGCCAGGTGCTGAGCCTAGACGCCGGCGGTGAGAGCGGTGATGAGACCATGGATACCCCGGATCAGGACGCCGGACCGGTCGAGCATCTGCAGCACGACGAGTTCCAGGGCGCGCTGGCCGACGCGATCGACGAGCTTCCCGAACGCGAACGCATGGTGATGTCGCTGTACTACGACGACGAACTGAATCTGCGCGAGATCGGCGCGGTCCTCGGGGTCAGCGAGAGCCGGGTCTGCCAGATCCACGGCCAGGCCCTGGTGCGGCTGCGTGCGCGGCTCGAAGAGTGGAAGGAAATGGGTGCGGCGGCGTGAGTCCGACGCCGCAGCCGGATTTTGGTTGAACGCCTAGTTGCGCCGAGGGGCGCTCACGGAGGACTGATGGACAAGAACATGCGGATACTGGTGGTGGACGACTTCTCGACGATGCGACGCATCGTCAAGAATCTGCTCGCCGATCTGGGATTCACCAACGTGGCGGAGGCCGACGACGGCAATACCGCGTGGCCGATGCTGGAGGCCGGCGGCTTCGATTTCGTCGTCACCGACTGGAACATGCCCGGCATGACCGGCATCGACCTGCTGCGCAAGATCCGCGCGGACGCCCGCATCGGCAAGACGCCGGTGCTGATGGTGACCGCAGAGGCGCAGCGCGATCAGATCATCGAGGCGGCCCAGGCCGGCGTCAACGGCTACATCATCAAGCCGTTCACCGCGCAGACGCTGAAGGAGAAGCTCGACAAGATCTTCCAGCGCATCGAGGAAACCGCGTGAACGCCACGGCGGCGCACCGCAAGGAGGTCGCCGAGACGCTGCGCGGGCTGATCGCCGCGCTGGAGGCGGGCGACGACGGCCGCTTCGAAGCCGGTCTCGACGCGTTGCTGCGCGCGCGCGAGGAGGGTCTGTTCGCCAATGTCGCGCGCCTGACCCGCGAGCTGCACAAGGCGGTGCTGGAGCTGCGGCTCGACGAGCGTCTCGCGCAGGTCGCCGGCGACGAGATCCCCGATGCGCGCCACCGGCTCGACTACGTGATGCAGGTGACCGAGAAGGCCGCCCACCGCACGCTCGATCTGGTCGACCAGGCGCGCACCGTCACTGTCGGCATGCAGGCCGCGGTCGAGCGCCTCGACGAGGCCGGCGCGCTGCTGCGCGAGGCCGACCATGCCTCGGTCGCGGTGATGCTGGGCGAGGTCCGCGAGACCCTCTCCGACCAGTCCGGGCATCTGCGCAGCACGCTGTCGGAGCTGGCGCAGGCTCAGGAATACCAGGACATCGCGGGGCAGATCATCAAGCGGGTGATCACGCTCGTCCGGAATGTTGAGACCGCTCTTCTGGAATTGCTGCGTGCCAGCGGTGCCGGGCTTCAGCAGCGCAGCGAGCGGCCGATACAGGCGCTGAACGGCGAGCTGCCCGGTCCGGCGGTGCCCGGGAACGGCCCGGCGGCCGCCAGCCAGGAAGACGCGGACGATCTGCTCGCCAGTCTTGGATTCTGAATAACGACCTTGAGCCCATGAGCTTCGAAGACGACGACATCCGTGCCGATTTCCTCACCGAGGCCGGTGAGCTGGTCCAGAATCTGGGCGAGCAGCTGGTCGCGCTCGAGGCACGTCCGGACGATCGCGCGTTGCTCAACGACATCTTCCGGGCGTTCCACACGGTCAAGGGTGGCGCGGGTTTTCTCGAGCTGACCCCGCTGGTCGAGCTGTGTCATGCCGCCGAGGACGTGTTCAACGTCCTGCGCTCGGGACAGGCCGCGGTCAATGCCGAACTGATGGACGCGGTCCTGCAGGCCGTCGACTGGGTGCAGGCGATGATGGGCGCGGTCGCCCGGAATCTGGCGCCCGAGCCGGCGCCGGCGGAATTGATCGAAACGCTGCGGCGCCATGCGCGCGGCGAGGTGGCGCCGGCGCCGCAGCAGGCGGCGGACGTGGTGCCGCCGCAGCCGGCGACGCCGGAGGTGCCGGAGCCTGCGGTGGCGCCGGCCAAACCCAGGCGCAAGACCGGCGGGCGCAAGCGCGCCAGCGGCAAGTCGACATCGCCCGAGGCGACCGCCACGGCCGTGGACGACAACAGCATCAGCGAGGACGAATTCGAGGCCCTGCTGGACGAGCTGCACGGCAGGGGCAAGGCCCCGAAGGCGGCGGCCACGCCGGGTCCCGCGGCCGCCTCCGACGACAGCATCAGCGAGGACGAGTTCGAGGCCCTGCTGGATGAGCTGCACGGCAAGGGCAAGGCGCCCACCGCCATCGAAGCTGCGGCCACGCCGGAGCCGACCCCGGCGCCGGCCGCCGCGGCCGCGCCCACACCGGCGCCCAGGCCGGTGCCACGTCCGGCGCCGCCCGCCACGCCTGCGCCCGCCGTGGAGACGTCGGTGCGCGTCGACACCGTCCGCCTCGACAAGATGATGAATCTGGTCGGCGAGCTGGTGCTGGTGCGCAATCGCCTCAAGGATCTGCGCTCGCGCAACGCCACCGTCGAGCAGATGGCGCGAGCGGTCGGCGAACTGGACTTCATCACCCGTGGCCTGCAGAACGCGGTGATGCAGATCCGCATGCAGCCGATCCGCAAGGTGTTCTCGCGCTTCCCGAAGATCGCGCGCGACGTCGCGCGCGGCCTGGGCAAGCAGGTCGAGGTCGAGCTGCAGGGCGAGGACACGGATCTGGACAAGAATCTGGTCGAGGCGCTGGCCGATCCGCTGGTGCACATGGTGCGCAACAGCGTCGATCACGGCATCGAGATGCCCGACGAGCGCGTGCGCCGCGGCAAGCCGCCGGCCGGCAAGCTGCAGCTGATCGCGCGCCAGGAAGGTGACCATATCCTGATCACGGTCCGCGACGACGGCGCCGGAATGGACGCCGACCGGATCCGTGCCAAGGCGGTGGAGAAAGGGCTGATCGGCACCGACGAGGCCGACGCGATGACGCCGGACGAGTGCCTGCAGCTGGTGTTCCTGCCGGGCTTCTCGACCAAGGAGCAGGTGTCCGATCTGTCCGGGCGCGGCGTCGGCATGGACGTGGTGATGTCGCGGATCAAGGCGCTCAACGGCCAGGTGCGGATCGAGTCGCGCATCGGCCTGGGCTCGTCGATCCATATCCGCGTGCCGTTGACCCTGGCTATCCTGTCGGCGCTGATGATCGAGGCGGATGGCCGCCAGTTCGCCCTGCCGCTGGCGCCGGTGCTCGATATCTTCGAACTCGATCCGGACCGGATCACCCAGCTCGACCGCTGGGACGTGGTGATGACCCGGCGCGACAACCTGCGGCTGGTCTATCTGGATCCGTGGCTGTCGGGCGAGGAGCGCGGCGAGCTGCGCCACGTCGTCGTCACCCAGGTTGGCGACGAGCGCTACGGTTTCGTGGTCAGCAAGGTGTTCGGTCGCGAGGAAATCGTGATCAAGCCGCTCGGCAGCGCGCTGCGCGGTCTCGCCGGAGTCGGCGCGGCCACGGTGCTGCCGGATGGCCGGGTCGCGCTGATCCTGGATTTCGCGGGGCTGGTCGAGGCCTATCGCAAGACGCTGCTGCGCGGCGCGCCGGTGGAGCCCGTCGATGGATAAGCTCTCGGTCATCGGGGTGGTGCTGGCGCTGTTCGCGATCGTCGGCGGCAGCATCCTCAAGGGTGCCGGCGTCGGCGGTCTGGTCAATCCCGCGGCGTTCGTGATCGTGCTGGTCGGGACCCTCGCGGCGATCATGCTGCACACGCCGATGGCGACCTTCCGGCACGCGCTGAAGATCCTGCGCTGGGCATTCAAGCCGCCGCAGCACGATCCCGAGCAGCTGATTTCGCGGGTCGTCGAGTGGAGCGGCATCGCGCGCAAGCAGGGTCTGCTGGCGCTGGAAGGCACGGTCGAGTCCGAGCCCGACCCGTTCGTGAGGAAGGGCCTGCAGATGCTGGTCGACGGCGCCGAGCCGGAGGCGATCCGCAGCATCCTCGAGGTGGAACTGCAGACCCACGAGCACTTCGACCAGCAGGGCGCGAAGGTGTTCGAGGGCATGGGCATCTACGCGCCGACGCTGGGCATCATCGGCGCCGTGCTCGGACTGATGGCGGTGATGAAGAACCTGGCCGATCCGAGCAAGCTCGGGCACGGCATCGCCGCCGCGTTCACCGCGACCATCTACGGCATCGCCTCGGCCAACCTGTTCTTCCTGCCGATTGCCAACAAGCTCAAGGCCGCGATCGCGGATCAGACCCGGGTTCGCGAGATGACCATCGAAGGTCTGATCTCGATCTCGCAGGGTGAGAACCCGCGCAACATCGAGTCCAAGCTCAAGGGCTACCTGCACTGAGGCGGCGATGGCGCGCAAGCATAAACACGAGGAGCACGCCAACCACGAGGCCTGGGCGATTCCGTATGGCGATCTGATCACGCTGCTGCTCGCGTTCTTCGTCGTGATGTATGCCGTCTCGTCGGTCAACGAGGGCAAGTACCGGGTGCTGGCCGACTCGCTGTCGTCCGCGCTGGGCGGGCCGCCGCGCACGCTCAAGCCGATCCAGGTCGGCAACCGCCCCGAAAAGGGCACCCAGACCGAATCGCTGTTCAACACGGTGACGCTGCGCGGCTTCGAGCAGGAGCGCAGCGGTCTGGTGGCCGACGCGCCCGGCGCCCGCATGGGTGGCGAGGAGCTCGAGCCCGGACGCGAGGACAACAAGGGCGAGACCGCCGGTGCGCGCCAACTGCGCCAGGTCGCCGCGGAGGTGCAGGCGGCGATGAAGGATCTGATCGACCGCAAGCTGGTGATGGTGCGTCGCACCGAGCAGAGCCTGGAGATCGAGATCAACACCGACATCCTGTTCGCCAGCGGCGTCGCCGGGGTCTCCGAGCGCGCCCGCCCGGTGCTGACGCAACTGGCCGGGATCATGCAGCCCTTCGACAGCAAGCTGCGCATCGAGGGGCATACCGACAACCAGCCGATCTCCACGGTCGCGTACCCGTCGAACTGGGAGCTGTCCGCGGCCCGTGCCGCCAGCGTCGTGCACCTGTTCGCCCAGCAGGGCGTCGATGCCGGCCGGATGACGGTGGTCGGCATGGGCGAGTACCACCCGGTCGCCAGCAACGATACCGCCGAAGGCCGCAACCGCAACCGTCGCGTCGTCGTTGTCGTCGTCGCCGACGAAAACAGCCGCCAGCTCGCCGGCGCGGACGTGACCGCGGCTGCGCCGGCGCCGCATCCACCGACGGGCTCCGTCGAGGTGCCTGCCGGAACACTCGATCAACTGCAAGGAGGGGCCGCGCCGTGACCGCCGTTGCCACACGTCGCAAGGACGACACCATTTCCCGCTGGGTGTGTTTCGAGACCGCGGGGCAGCACTACGGCCTGCCGATCCTGAGCGTGCAGGAAGTCCTGCGCGATGCCGAGATCGAGCCGGTGCCCGGGACCAGCGAGCAGGTGCTGGGCGTGATCAACCTGCGCGGCAATGTGGTCACCGTGCTCGATCTGCGTCGTCGCCTGAGTCTGGAGCCGGTGCCGCGCGGCCCCGAGTCGCGCATCGTCATCGTCGACCACGACGGCGAGAGCTACGGGCTGATGGTCGACCGCGTCGCCGACGTGCGCAAGGTCATCGACCTGGCGGTGAAGGCCGCCCCGTCGGTGGGGCCGGCGCCGGGTCAGTCCGGAGTCTCCGGCGTCTATGTCCGCGACGGCGATTTGTTGACGCTGCTCGATCCGGCGGCGCTGATCGACAACGCGCGCTTCCTGCCGTGACGACGGATTGCCGTCGGGCGGTTGCGCAAAGGTGCCGCTTGACGGGTCGGGTGGGGCGCTCGTCGGGGGTCGCCTCAGGCTGGAGTGGCCGGGCCCGCTGACGGGGGTGGCGGGAACGGAAGTTGCTCGAAGCCGATCGAGCCGGGATGAATTCCGAACGCGGATTCCGGCACCTGTTTGAATCGCGATTGAGGAGTCGAGATGTCCAAATCACCGAAGACAGCGACGAAGCCGGCGCCGCGCCGCGGCGTGCTGAAGCTGCCGGCCGATCTGGGCGTCGAGCACGCGCGCGACTTCCAGGAGAAGCTGGCGGGCCGGGTCGAAGACGCACGCACGATCGTGCTCGACGCGCGGGAAGTGTCCCGTATCCACACCGCAGCCATCCAGCTGCTCTGCATCTTCTGCCAGGACCGGCGGAATGCGGGGCGGCAGACGCAGTGGCGTCAACCTTCCGACACCCTGCGCAGCGCGGCGTCGCTGCTGGGTGTCTCCACACTCCTTGAGCTTGCCCGGGAGGGCGCATGAGCAGAATCCTTGCCGTAGACGACTCGGCGTCGATGCGCCAGATGGTCGCATTCACCCTCAAATCCGCCGGCTATGACGTGGCCGAGGCGCCGGACGGTGCCGAGGCGCTGGAGATGGCGAAGAAGGAGAAATTCAATCTCGTCCTGTGCGACGTGAACATGCCGAACATGGACGGGATCTCCCTGGTCAAGGCGTTGCGCCAGCTGCCGGACTACAAGTTCACGCCGCTGCTGATGCTGACGACCGAGGCCGGTCCGGAAAAGAAGCAGGAAGGCAAGCAGGCCGGTGCGACCGGCTGGCTGGTCAAGCCCTTCAATCCCGAACAGCTGGTGACGACGATCCAGCGCGTCCTGAGCTGACCGCGCCGCCGTCATGCCTCCGATCGACATCACCCGGTTTCACCAGACCTTCTTCGACGAGAGCTTCGAGGGGCTCGACGTGATGGAGTCCGGGTTGCTGCGCCTGGACCCCGACGCACCCGACGACGAGACGATCAACGCGATCTTCCGCGCCGCGCATTCGATCAAGGGCGGTGCCGGCACCTTCGGGTTTGCGACGGTTGCGGAGTTCACGCATCTGCTCGAGACCCTGCTCGACCAGATGCGTTCCGGCAATCGTCCGGTGACATGCAAGGACGTCGACGTGCTGCTGC
Source organism: Nevskiales bacterium (assembly GCA_028698335.1). Lineage (GTDB taxonomy): Bacteria > Pseudomonadota > Gammaproteobacteria > Nevskiales > Nevskiaceae > Solimonas. The sequence goes on from JAQVDP010000017.1 coordinate 17,140, forward strand.
GCTCGGTCGACGTGCTGCGTAGCCTGCTGACGGCCGCACGCGACGGCAGCGAGGCGGATACGGCCACCGCGCAGATGGTCAGTGAGGAACTCGGCGCGCTTCTCGCCGCTCCCGCGGCGACTGTCGAGGCACCCGCGCCGGCTCAGGCGGATGCGCCCGTGGCGGCGGCCCCGCGGGGCTGGCGGATCGAATTCATCCCGAAGCCGGAGCTGTTCGCCAGCGGCAACGACCCGCTGCGGATCATCCGCGAGCTGACGCTGCTCGGCCGCGCCGAAGTCATCTGCGATACCGACGCCCTGCCGATGCTGACCGAGGCGATGCCGGAGGCCTGCTACCTGAGCTGGCGGATCGACCTGCATGCCGATTGCGGTCGGGACGCCATCGCCGACGTCTTCGCCTGGGTCGAGGACGAATGCGATCTGAGCATCGAGCCGCTGGATGGCGACGTTGCGGAACCGACGGTCGATGCGGCTGCGGTGACCGGGACCGCGTCCGACGGCGGCGAGCAGGCGCCGGGCGCGGATGTCGACACTCCATCCACGCCGCCGGCTCAGGACCCGCCTGCCGCCGCAAGCGGCAAGCCCGAGCTGACCGTGATCAAGGGCGGTCGCCCGGCGGTGGCCGCGAGCCGCCCCGCGACGAGTGCCGAGCGCAGCGGCGAGGGCGGATCGATTCGGGTCTCGACCGAGAAAATCGACGCGTTGATCAATCTGGTCGGCGAGCTGGTGATCACCCAGGCGATGCTGCAGCAGACGGCGCAGCATCTCGATCCGGTCACCCACGAAGAACTGTTCAACGGTCTCAACCAGCTCAACCGCAATACCCGCGTGCTGCAGGAGGCGGTGATGTCGACGCGCATGCTGCCGGTCGAGTTCGTGTTCAGCCGCTTCCCGCGCGTGGTGCGGGATCTGGCCTCGAAACTCGGCAAGCAGGTGCAGCTGCAGACCGTCGGCGAGAAGACCGAACTGGACAAGAGCGTGATCGAGCGCATCGCCGATCCGCTGACGCACCTGGTCCGCAACTCGCTGGACCACGGCATCGAGTCGCCGGAGCGGCGTACCGCGGCCGGCAAGCCGGCGACCGGCACGATCCGTCTGTCGGCGTCGCATCAGGGCGGGCACATCGTCATCGAGGTGTCCGACGACGGCGCCGGACTCGACCGCGAGCGCATTCTGTCCAAGGCGCGCGAGCGCGGAATCGCGACCAGCGACGGCATGGCCGACGAGGACGTCTGGCAGCTCATCTTCGAGCCGGGATTCTCGACAGCCGAACAGATCACCGACGTGTCCGGCCGTGGCGTCGGCATGGACGTGGTCAAGCGCAACATCGAAGCGCTCAGCGGCAGCATCGAGATCAGCTCCGAATCCGGACGCGGCTCGCGCATCCTGATCCGTCTGCCGCTGACCCTGGCGATCCTCGACGGCATGTCGGTCCGCATCGGCGGCGAGATCTTCATCGTGCCGCTGAACAACGTCATCGAGTCGCTGCAGCCACAGGCCGAGCAGCTCAAGTCGCTGGTCAACCAGGCGCAGGTGATTCGCCTGCGCGCCGAGTACGTGCCGCTGGTCAGGCTGCAGGAGCTGTTCGGCGTGCACGACGCGGTGCGCGATCCGCAGCAGGGGATCGTGGTGGTACTCGAGTCCGGCGGGCGCAAGATCGCCGCGCTGGTCGACGAGCTGGTCGGCCAGCAGCAGGTGGTCATCAAATCGCTGGAAAGTAATTACCGCAGGGTTCCCTGCGTCTCGGGCGCCACGATCCTCGGCAACGGCCAGGTCGCGCTGATCATCGACGCCGCCGAAATCGTCCGGCAGGGCGCACGCGCCAACGCGGCGTAAGGCAACAAGGAATTCGAAATGATGGAAACGATCGAAGAGCAGCTCGAAGTCCGCAACGGCATTCCCGCCGACGAGGCCGCCGGTCCGGCGGGCGAGTTCCTGACCTTCAGGCTCGGCAGCGAGGAATACGGTGTCGACATCCTCAAGGTCCAGGAGATCCGGGGCTACGACACCGTCACCCGCATTCCCGGTGCGCCGGAGTTCATCAAGGGCGTGATCAACCTGCGCGGCACGATCGTGCCGATCGTCGATCTGCGCTTGAAGTTCGATCTGCCCGAGGTCGTCTACAACGACTTCACCGTGATGATCGTGCTCAACGTGCTCAACCGCGTCGTCGGCATCGTCGTCGACGGCGTCTCCGACGTGATCCAGCTCGAAGCCGGGCAGATCCGTCCGGCGCCCGAATTCAGCGCCGCGGTCAACGCCCGCAACATCATCGGCCTGGGTACCGTCGACTCCCGAATGCTGATCCTGCTGGACATCGAGAAGCTGGTTTCAGACCCGAATCTGCAACTTGTCGAAATTCATTAATCAGGCCGTCCGCGCCAACGCAATGGAGTCTAACGATGCGAAATAATCAACCGGTGACGGGCAAAGAGGTTCAGCTCAGCGATACGACGATGATCGTGTCGCGCACCGACGCCAAGGGAATCATCCAGTACATCAACCGCGATTTCATCGAGATCAGCGGATTCACCGAAGCCGAACTCATCGGATCGCCGCACAACATCGTGCGGCACCCGGATATGCCGGTCGAGGCCTTCGCGGACTTCTGGGGCACCCTCAAGGCGGGCAAGCCGTGGACCGGAATGGTGAAGAACCGCTGCAAGAACGGCGATCACTACTGGGTCGAGGCCAATGCGACCCCAATCCACGAAAACGGATCGCTGTCCGGCTACATGTCGGTCCGACGCCGGGCGACGCGCGAACAGGTCGAGGCAGCCGAGCTGGCCTACCGCCAGTTCCGCGAGGGCAACGCCAAGGGGCTGGCCATCCACCGTGGCAAGGTGGTGCGCAATAACGTCCTGGCCAGGCTGCAGCGCCGCTTTTCGCAAACGTCGATCAAGGCGCGCGGACTCGGTCTGGCGGCGCTGTTCGCGGCACTTCAGGTGATCATGCTGGTGGTCGGTCAGGCCGAACACCTGGGGGCGGTACCGGCCGGTGCGGCGATGCTCATCGGCCTCGGTGCTGCATTCGGGCTTTGCTGGGCCTTCGTACGCAGCGTCACCGATCCGGTGCAGCGCGCTTACGTCCATCTGCAGGGGATGAGCGAAGGCAAACTCAATCAACGGATCGAAGTCAGCAGTGAGGATGAAGTCGGTCAGCTGCTCAATGCGGCACGCACGATGCAGATCAAGCTCGGCTTCGACATGGCCGAGGGCAAACGTCAGGCGGACGAGACCGCTCGTATCAAGCAGGGGCTCGACGTGGTTGCGACCAACGTCATGGTCGCCGACTCGGATTACAACATCGTCTACCTGAATGATTCGGTGCGCGAGATGCTGCGCGAGGCCGAGGACGACATCCGCAAGGATCTGCCGGAGTTCCGGGCCGACAAGGCACTCGGCTCCAACATCGATGTGTTCCACAAGAATCCGGAGCATCAGCGAGGATTGCTGAACAAGCTCGCCGGCACCCATCGGGCCAATCTGAAGATCGGCGGACGCACGTTCTCACTGATCCTCAACCCGATTATCGGAGACCATTCCGAACGTCTGGGCATCGTCGTCGAGTGGAAGGACATGACCGCTCAGCTGGCGGCCGAAAAGGCGGAGCAGGAGCGTCTGGACGTCGAAAAGCGGCTTGCCGACGAGAACCTGCGGATCCGCAACGCGCTCGATAACGTCACCACCAACGTGATGATCGCCGACGGCGATCGCAACATCATCTACATGAACCGCTCGGTCATGGAAACGATGGTCAAGGCCGAGGACGATCTGAGGAAGACGCTGCCGAGCTTCGAGGCGCGTAATCTGGTTGGACGCAACATCGACGTGTTTCACAAGAATCCGGAGCATCAGGCCAAGTTGCTGTCAACTTTTCGTGAGCCGTACAGGACCCAGATCAAGGTGGGCCCGCGGACGTTCGCGCTGATTGCCGCGCCGATCTTCAACGAACAGGGTGAGCGTCTGGGGTCGGTCGTCGAGTGGGCCGATCGCACCGCCGAAGTCGCGGTCGAGGCCGAGGTGGGCGGGATCGTGCAGGCCGCGGCGGACGGCGACTTCACGCAGCGCATCACGATGGAAGGCAAGGAAGGCTTCTTCGAACAGCTCGCGGTCAACATCAACAAGCTGCTTGAGACCAGCGAGGTCGGTCTCAACGAGATCGCCCGCGTGCTGGCGGCGCTGGCCAAGGGCGATCTGACGCAGCACGTGTCGGGCGAGTTCAAGGGCACCTTCGGCAAGCTGCGCGACGACGCCAACGGCACCGTCGAACAGCTCAAGTCGATCGTCGGCCAGATCAAGCAGGCGACCGACACGATCAACACCGCGGCTCGCGAGATCGCGTCCGGCAACACGGACCTGGCGTCGCGCACCGAGCAGCAGGCGGCCAGCCTCGAGGAGACCGCCTCCAGCATGGAGGAGCTGACCTCGACGGTGAAGCAGAACGCCGAGAACGCCAAGCAGGCCAACCAGCTCGCGATCGGCGCGGCCGACGTCGCCGGCAAGGGCGGATCGGTGGTGTCCGAGGTGGTCGACACGATGGAGGCGATCACCGAGTCGTCGAAGAAGATCGTCGACATCATCAGCGTCATCGACGGCATCGCCTTCCAGACCAACATCCTCGCCCTCAACGCCGCGGTCGAGGCCGCGCGTGCCGGCGAGCAGGGCCGCGGCTTCGCGGTGGTGGCCTCCGAGGTGCGCTCGCTGGCGCAGCGCTCGGCGGCCGCGGCCAAGGAGATCAAGACCCTGATCGGCGATTCGGTCGAAAAGGTCGAGAACGGCAGCAAGCTGGTCGAACAGGCCGGCGACACGATGAACGAGATCGTGACCAGCGTGAAGCGGGTCACCGACATCATGGCCGAGATCACCGCGGCTTCGCAGGAGCAGAGCCAGGGCATCGAGCAGGTCAACCAGGCGATCACGTCGATGGACGAGGTCACCCAGCAGAACGCGGCGCTGGTCGAGGAAGCCTCGGCGGCGGCGCGCTCGCTCGAGGAACAGGCTGGTGGCCTCAGCGAGTCGGTGTCGGTGTTCCGGCTCGATGTCGGCGGCTCGCCCGCGGCCCGCATCGCCGTCCCGGCAGGCGCTTCCGTCGCGCAGAAGCCGGCCGGAAATGGTGCCGCGGTTGCCGCGCCCCGGCCCGCGAAGGCGGCTCCGGCGCCGAAGGCCAAGCCGGCGGCAGCGGCGGCCAGCGGCGGTGACGACCACTGGGTCGAGTTCTGAGCCCGGGCCTGGCGCCGGCACGAGACGACAAGGAGACGATCGATGAATCGCTATCTGCGCTGGTTCGGTGACTTCGGCCTGAGCATTGCCGGCTTCGGATGGGTGCCGGTCGCGGGGACTGCTGCCGGAGACGGTGCTTGAGCCGCGACAAGGCCATCAACGCCGATCGGGAATTCAGCTTCACTCCGCGCGATTTCCAGCGGGTCCGGGGGCTGATCTACGAGCGCGCCGGGATCTCCCTGGCCGACGGCAAGCAGGATCTTGTCTACAGCCGCCTGGCGCGTCGCCTTCGGGCGACGCGGCACGGCGTCTTCGCCGACTATCTCGATGCGCTGGAAGCCGATGCGGCCAGTCCCGAGTGGGAGGCGTTCACCAATGCCCTGACCACCAACCTCACGTCGTTCTTCCGTGAGGCCCATCATTTCGACATGCTCCGGGATCAGCTGCTCAGGTTGCCCCGGGGGCAGCGCGCGCTGATCTGGTCCTGCGCCGCGTCGACCGGGGAGGAACCGTACTCGATCGCGATGGTCGCGGCCGAGGTCTTCGGCAGCCTCAATCCGCCGGTCTCGATCCTGGCCACGGATATCGACACCAACGTACTGGCGACCGGCCAGCAGGGCATCTATGCACTCGATCGCATCGCCGGGTTGTCGCCCGAACGCGTCAAGAAGTTCTTCCGGCGCGGCACCGGTGCCAACGAGGGAAAATGCCGCGTCGTCGACGAGCTGCGCGGCCTGATCACGTTCCGGCGCCTGAATCTGCTCGACGCGAGCTGGGGCCTGAAGGGGCCGTTCGAGGCGATCTTCTGCCGCAATGTGATGATCTACTTCGACAAGCCGACCCAGCAGCGCCTGCTCGGCAAGCTGGTGCCGCTGCTGGCGGATGACGGGCTGCTGTTCACCGGACATTCGGAGAGCCTGTTCAACGTCGCCGAGCTGCTGACCATGGCGGGACGGACCGCGTACCGGCCCCGCGCGAGAAGGCGGACCGGTGTCCCGGCATGACCGCAGCGCTGCGACATGCATGGGATGCCCGCGTCGGGCAGGGGATCGCGCCGCGTTACCACGACCGGCAGTTGCGCTGCGACGTCATCAAGGTCATGCCCGGGGAATACGAGGTGACCGACGGCGAGGACGCGCTGGTGACCCTGCTGGGGTCCTGCGTGGCGGCCTGCGTGCGTGATCCGGCGCTCGGGCTCGGTGGCATGAACCATTTCATGCTGCCCGACGACGAGCGCGGTGGCGGCACCGCCAACGCCCGCTACGGCGCCTACGCCATGGAGGTTCTGATCAACGAACTGATCAAGCGCGGCGCCCAGCGTCGGCGACTGGAGGCCAAGGTCTTCGGCGGCGGCAACGTCATGCGCGGCTTCACCCAGAACCGCGTCGGCGACCGCAACGCCCAGTTCGTCCTCGAGTACCTCGAAAGAGAACAGATTCCGGTCGTCGCCCAGGACCTGGGCGACGCCTACGCCCGCAAGGTCGCGTTCTGGGTCCGCACCGGCCGCGTGCTGGTCCGCCACCTGCCGATGGCGGCAACCGCCGCCGATCTGGCCGCCGAGCAGGCCTACGAGCGCGAGCTCAAACAGCAGCCCGTGGACGGCGACGTGGAGTTGTTCGACTGATGGCGATCAAGGTTCTCATCGTGGACGACTCCGCGCTGGTGCGCGGCGTGCTGTCCGAAATCCTGTCCGAGGATCCGGAGCTGGAGGTGGTCGGCACCGCGTCCGACCCGCTGATCGCACGGCAGAAGATCAAGCAGCTCAATCCCGACGTCCTGACGCTGGATGTCGAGATGCCGCGCATGGACGGGCTGACCTTCCTCGAGAACCTGATGCGCCTGCGGCCGATGCCGGTGCTGATGGTGTCGTCGTTGACCGCCAAGGGCGCGGAAGTGACGTTGCAGGCCCTCGAACTCGGGGCGGTGGATTTCGTGACCAAGCCGTCGCTCGACGTCAAGGCCGGGCTCGAGGGCTATGCGCAGATGCTTTGCGAGAAGGTCAAGGCGGTTGCGGGCTCGCATCCGCGCAGCGGTGCGCCGTTGCCGCGACCGGCCGCGCCCGCCGTGGCGGCCGCGCCGAAGCGGCCACGGCGCTTCCTGACCACCGAGAAGATCATTGCCATCGGCGCGTCGACCGGCGGGACCGAGGCGATCAAGGCGGTGCTGACCGCGATGCCACCGGACTGTCCGGCGATCGTCATCACCCAGCACATTCCGCCGATGTTCAGCGGGCCCTTCGCCGAGCGCATGAACCGGTCGTCGGCAATGTCGGTGTGCGAGGCGCAGGACGGCCAGCAGATCGTGCCGGGTCACGCCTACATCGCGCCCGGCAGCCACCATCTGCTGATCGAGCGCAGCGGTGCGCGCTACCTCTGCCGGCTCTCCGACGCGCCGCCGGAAAACCGCCACCGGCCGAGCGTCGACACGATGTTCCGGTCGGTCGCCGACAACGTCGGCACCAACGCCGTCGCCGCGATCCTCACCGGGATGGGCGATGACGGCGCGCGCCAGTTGCTGGAGCTGCGGCAGCTGGGCGCCCATACGCTGGTCCAGGACGAGGCCAGCAGCGTGGTCTGGGGCATGCCGGGCGCCGCCGCGCGCATCGGCGCCGCGGAACGCATCTTGCCTCTGGACCAGATAGCCGGACAGCTGCTGGCATGGACGCGTTGATCGTCGACGACCGGGCTAAAGGTCTGCCCGTGCCGGTCGATATTCCGTTCTAGAGATTTCAGGTTCGCTGGAGCCCCCAAATGCAAGCTACACAATGGAAACCGCTGATCGTACCCGCCGGGGTCACGCTCGCTCATGTTCTGGTGCTGCTCAGCGGTGCCGGTAGCGGCATCGTCTGGCTCAGCGGCATCGTCGCCGCTGCGGCCTGGGCCTGGGTGGCCTGGCGCCAGCATCGTCTGCTCGGCGCGGCCGAGGCGGCGCTGGCCCGTCACGAGGAGCAGGCGCGCAACCGCCGCAAGGCGCTCAGTGAACTGCGCGAGGGCTTCGTCGCCGAGATTGGCGGCGTCGAGACCGAGGTCGGGCGCGTGCGCAGGCTGATCGCCGAGGCGGTGCAGGAACTCGGGCAGGCCTTCGATGAAATGACGCGCTATTCCAAGTCGCAGGAAAAGGCGGTGTCGCAGATCCTGACGCATACCGGCGGCGACGGCGGCGGCATCGACGTGCGCCGCTTCACCGACACCGCGTCCAAGCTGATGAACAGCCTGGTCGAGTCGCTGGCGCAGGTCAGTCGCGAAAGTTCGGCCACCGTTCGTCAGATCGACGAGATGGTCAAGCAGATGGACGCGATCTTCGATCTGCTTGGCGACGTCAAGTCGATCGCCGACCAGACCAATCTGCTCGCGCTCAATGCCGCGATCGAGGCGGCGCGCGCCGGGGAGGCCGGTCGCGGCTTCGCGGTGGTGGCCGAGGAAGTGCGCAACCTGTCCGAGCGCTCCACCAGCTTCAACGAGCAGATCCGCTCGCTGGTGTCGAGCTCGAAGGAAGCGGTGGCGGCGGTGCGCGAGACCGTCGGCGAGATGGCGTCCCGCGATGTCAGCCTGGCCGAGGGCGCGCGCGACGAGGCCCACGGGCTGCTGCAGCAGGTCGACGGCATCAATTCCAAGCTCGCCGAGGGCATTCGCGAGGTCTCGACGGCGCGTGAGTCGATCAGTGTCGCGGTCGGCCGCGCGGTGCGCTGCCTGCAGTTCGAGGACATCTCGACCCAGGCGCTGGCATCGGCCGAGAAGCACGCACACCGGATCGAGGCGATCAACGCCGAGGTCATCGAGGCGGGTGGCGGCGAGGCGCCGAGCGCGCTGCCGAACCGGCCGCGCGAGGACTGGCGCGAGGCGCAGCACAAGCCGGTGGCGCAGGTGTCGATGGATTCCGGCGCGGTCGAACTGTTCTAGCCCGACGGGGGCGCGGACGCCTAGCGCGCCGCGCCCTGCAGCAGGCGCGAACCGGCGCGGATCAGGCGGGTCTCGACCTCCTGTTCCGGCGCGAATCCGCGGATGAATACCCGGGTCACGAACGCGGCGCAGTCCTCGGGGCTGCGCCGGGGTTGCGAGGCGATCAGGCGTGCCATCTCGTAGGCCGCGCCGAAGGTGATCGCGGTCATCATGTCCACGTCGAGTTCCGGCAGCAGGCCGCGCACGATGGCGTTCTGCATGTCGGCCCGCAGCGACTGCATCAGCAGACTCAGCAGATTGTCGCTGTAGAACGAGCGCACCGCGCGTTCGTTCTGGAACATCAGCTGGAAGAAGTCCGGATTGGCCCGGACCTGCCGGAACGTCGCGAGGAACGATTCGTAGAAGAACGAATCGAAATCGGCCGCGTGCTCGCGCGCCGCGTGGATCTCGTCCTGCAGCGTCGTCAGCTGCGTTTCGGCCAGCGCCCGGAACAGACTTTCCTTGTCGGGGAAGTAGTTGTAGAAGGTGCCGGCGGCGAGTCCCGAATGGCGGATCACGTCGCGGATGGTGACGGCTTCGTAACCCTGGTCGAGGAAGCAGCGCCGCGCCGCATCGAGGATGGCCGAGCGATTGGCGATCTTGTTGCGCTCACGCTTGCTCAGCGACATCCGCAGTCTCCGGTGCGGTGTGCGTCCAAACCGGAATGGGGGCCCCGGGGGATCAGGTCTGTCATCTGCTGGATCGGAAAATCGGCTTTCGCAATCAGTGCGTTAGGGGCGATCCTGCGCAACCGCGGTGCCGGCGTCAAGTTTCCGGCGCCAGCCAGCGGTCGCGCAGCCGTTCGAGCGCGGCCGCATCAATGCCGGCGTGCCGCCGCAGATATCCCTCGACTGAATCGTAGCGGCGCTCGATGGCGGCGAAGGCCGCGCGCAGATACGCCGGGCGGGCATCGAGGATCGGCGCCAGCGTGTCGGCATCGACGTCCAGGCCGAACATCGTCGCGAAGGCTTCGCGCATTTCGGCGAGATGCGGATAGGGTTCCCGCGGTGCCGATCGCAGATAGTCGGCCTCGATCCGCCCGGGCGCGACGCCGAGCGCGTGCAGCAGCAGCGCCACCACGAAGCCGGTGCGGTCCTTGCCGGCCGCGCAGTGGATCAGCAGGGCGTCGTCGCGGCGGTCGATTGCGCGGAACAGGGCGGGCAGCTGCGGCGCGAAGGCGTCGGCGAAGTCCGCGTAGATCCGCAGCATCAGGCGTTCTGCGCCCGCCGGCGTCGGATCCTCGGCGAGGGTGCGGGCGTAGCGCGGATTGCCCTGCAGGTCGTTGCGCAGCTCCAGCCACAGCTGATCGGCGCCGACATGAATCGGAATCCGGTTCGGCCGGCGCCGGCGTTCGTTATCGCTGCGCAGGTCGCAGACCGTGCGCAGGCCGATCCGTGCGAGCTGCCGCCAGTCGTCGTCGCTGACCTCGCTCAGGCGTCCGGACCGCAGCAGGCGATGGGCGCGGATGCGGCGGCCGTCGGCCGCCGGCATCCCCGCAAGACTGCGGAAGTTGCGCAGGCTGTCGAGGCGCAACGACATGTCGTTCGCGCCGTCACCCGCAGCTGGACCGGGGCGGACCACCACGCTCGCCGAGCCCGGACGTCCGGCTTCAGCTGAAGTTGCTGAAGTCCGGCTTGCGCTTCTGCATGAACGCGGTCAGCGCTTCCTTGGCTTCCTCGCCCTGCAGCATCGACATGAAGTGCACCGCCTCGGCCGGGATGATTTCGTCGATCAGATCGCGGCGCCAGCGCTTGAGCAGCTCCTTGGACGTGCGCAGCGCGGCCGGCGGCTGCTCGGCGAGGCGGCGTGCCTTGGCCAGCGCGTGCTCGTAGACCTCGGCGTCGGGCAGCACCGCGTTGATCAGGCGGTAGTCGACCGCATCGGCGGCGGTGAAGGCTTCGCCCAGCAGCATCAGCTCGGCCGCCTTGACGTGGCCGATCATGCGCGGCAGCAGGTAGGTCGACGCGTATTCCGGGCAGATGCCGATATTGACGAAGGGCATCTGGAAGCGTGCCTTCTCGCCGGCGTAGGCAAGATCGACATGCAGCAGCACCGTGGTGCCGACGCCGATCGCCGGGCCGTTGATCGCGGCGACCACCGGCTTGGTGACGTGCGCCAGCGTCTTCATGAAGCGCAGCACCGGCACATCGTCGGACGGCGTGATCGTCTTCATCTGCAGGAAGTCGGCAATGTCGTTGCCGCTGCAGAAGCAGTCCGGGGTGCCGGTGAGCAGGATGCTGCGCACCTGCGGGTCTTCGTCGGCCTGTTTCAGTGCGTCGGTCAGCGCCGTGTACATCGCCTGGGTCAGGGCGTTCTTCTTCTCGCCGCGATTGAGGCGGACCACCATCACGCTGTCGACCAGTTCGGTCAGGATGTGTTCGCTGCTCATCTTTGGATTTTCTAATGAATTGTTGAGGGGGGCGTTGGATTCTAGCGTGATCCCCCGCGCTTGCGGTCGCGGTCGGCGGAGCCGGTCGTCGCCGCGGGTGCGCCGGTGCGACGCGGCGACAGGTACATGGTGATGTCGGCCTCCATCACGATCTCGTCGCGACGGTTGCGCACCCGCACCGGGACCCGCAGATCCCCCGTGTAGTCGTCGGCGATCGGCGTCGCCAGCGTCGCCCGTGCGCTCAGGTCGGTGTCGGCCTTCTGCAGGTAGCGCACGGTCATGCCGCGCGGAATCCAGCGCAGCCCCGGCGGCAGCGAGGACTCCAGCATCGTACCGGCGGCCAGTTCGCACATCGCGCACATCGCGATCGCGTTGACCGTTCCCAGGTGATTGTGGACCGCGCGGCGGTCGCGGATCGCAACCTCGCAGCGTCCCGCCTCCAGCTCGACGAAGCGCGGCGCGATCGAGGCGAAGTAGGGCGCGCGGGCGGTGACCACCCTGGAAAACAGGCGCGCGCCGAGCGGGTAGCGCCGCATGCGGGCGAAGATTTCAGCCGGATTCGCCATGTTCAGGCCGCCTCACGCCGGTTGCCGGGCAAGGCCTCGACGAGCCAGTCGGCACTGCTCTGCCACAGTCGCCGCGGCATCGCGCTGCGGAAGAACCCGAAGTGGCCGATGCTTTCGACGCCGGCGTCCGCCGGGCTGATCGTGTCCAGCTCGACGTCGGCGTGGGTGTACATGCGCGCCAGCGCCGCGACTGCGTCCGGCGGCGCGTAGAACGCATCGTCCGCGATCGCGATCAGGCGCATGCGGCCCCGGTAGCGTTCGAACCCCGCGCGCAGTGCCCTGCCGCGCGCGTCGACGATGAAGTCCGGATGGCGGCACCAGCGCGCCCATTCGCGCGCGATGTCACGAGGCAGTTCCGCGCCGAGCAGGCGCGCCGGTGTCGGATCGGTCAGGCGCGTCGCCACCGGCACGGCCAGATACCAGATCGCCAGCATCGCCGGCTGCAGGTGCCGGGGCCAGTGCCCCCAGTAGCCGGCCTGCGATGCGATGCCGAGCGCGGCACTGAGCTTGTGGTTGTTGGGCGCCAGACCGAGCAGTTGTCCGCCGACCGAATGTCCGACCGCGAGCAGCGGCAGGCGCGGATAGCGGGCGTGCAGATGGTCGAGGACCGCCGCGTAGTCGCGCTCGCCCTAGGCGCGCATCGACAGGTGCGGCCGCCGCGACGGCATGAAGCGCGAATCGCCGATGCCGCGATAGTCGTAGCAGATCACGGCAAAGCCGCGTTCGGCGAGGAATCGGGCATAGGTCCGGTAATAACGTCGCGGGACGCCGGTCGCGGAATTGATCTGCACGGCCGCCAGCGGCGGACGTAGGGGTTCGAACAGTGTCGCCGCCAGCGGGTGGTCGTCGGTCGCCGACAGGGTCAGGTGGATTTCGCGCATGCCGCGCTCCGAAAAGGGCTCGTGTCGAGCCTAGGCAAGGCGCCGGGTGCGGACAAACGAAATCGGCGCCGCCTTCGGGTGAAATCAATTCATCCGAAGACGGCGGCTCAGGTCTCGCCGATGCCCGCCTGGTCGAGGATCGCCTTGAGCCAGCGGCGGAACGCGAGGATTTCGGGGCGATCGCCCTCGCTGGCCCGGTACAGCAGGTAGTAGGCCTGCGGGACCTGCATCCGCAGCTCCGGCCACGGCGCCGTGAGCTTGCCGGCGTCGAGCAGGGCCTGGACCATCGGCACCAGCCCGAGCGCGAGACCGACGCCCTGTTCGGCCGCGCGCAGGATCGCGAGGTAGCTGTCCAGCCAGATGTCGCGTTTCGGCGTGCCGAGTTCGACGCCCGCGGCGGCGGCCCACATCGGCCAGCCTTCCGGCATCGGCGACGAGTGAATCAGCACGACGTCGTCGAGGCGTTGCGGGCCGCTGCGGCGCAGGCGGCGTGCCAGCGCCGGCGTGCACACCGGCACCGCGGCGACGCGCATCAGACGGTCGGCGCCGAGGTGTTTCCAGTGGCCGCCGCCGAAACGCAGGGCGATGTCGGTGTCCTCGTGCAGGAGGTCGACGGTGCGCAGATCGGTGTCGATGCGTACGTCGATGTCCGGGTGGGCTTCCTGGAACGATGGCAGCGCGGGGACGATCAGCTCGCTGGCGATGAACGGACCGGCGCTGATCTTCAGCGACGCCCGGGCGTATTGCTGCGAGACGCGGGCGCTGCCGCTGCGCAGCCGCGACAGGGTGTCGCGCACCACGGCCAGGTACGCGCGGCCGCCGTCGGTCAGCTCCAGCGAGCGGTTGCCGCGCCGGAACAGCTCGAAGCCGAGGAAGGTTTCGAGTGCCTTGATCTGGTGACTGATCGCCGACGGCGTCAGGTGCAGCTCCTGCGCGGCCAGCTTGAATGCGCCACGCCGGGCGGCCGCTTCGAAGGCTTCGAGGCTGTGCAGCGGCGGTAGGCGACGGAACTTCATCGTCGGTCCGGCGACGCGTCAGTGCGCGCCGGGGAGTCGCACCAGCAGGACGCTCTTGGGTTCGAAGCGGGCGATGGCCTTGCGCCCGGCGCGCAGGGTGGACGCCGCGGTGTCGTCGACGACCGCGGTGATCGAGCGGCCGCCGGGCAGATCGATGATGACCTCGCTGCGTCCGCCTTCCTGGCTGCAGCGCGCGATCGTGCCGGCCAGCCGGTTCGGCGCGTCGTCGCTGCCGCGGGTGTCGGCTTCGACGCGCACCGCGACGGCCTTGACCAGCACGGCGACGTCGATGCCCGGTTGCACGCCCAGGCGTCGCGCGCTGTCAGTGGTGATGTGGGCGACGATATGCAGCCGGGCGTCCAGCGCGATCTCGACCTCGGTGCGCACGCGGTCGGCGCGGACGGCGCTGATCGTACCGACCCAGTGGTTGCGCGCGCTGGTCTGCAGCGAGAAGCGCTGCAGCAGGCGCTGATACTCGGCCAGCGCCGTGCCGCTGCCGCCGACCTTCTCGTTGAGCAGCGTCAGCGCCTGCTGGTATTCCTGTTCGATCGCGCGGACCAGCGCGACCACGCGCTTGCCGTAGTCGGTCAGATGCGTGCCGCCGCCCCGGCGGCCGCCCGGGGTGCGGGCGACCAGGGCCTCGTCGGCCTGGTTGTTCATGGTGTCGATCGCATCCCAGGCGCCCTTGTAGCTCATGCCGACGGCCTTGGCGGCCTGGCTGATCGAGCCGTGAAGATCGACCGCTTCGAGCAGGTCGATGCGCCCGGCGACGAGGAACGGCGCGCCGTTCTTTTCGACCAGCAGGCTGCCGCGATAGGTCGACGGCGCCCCGCCGGCGGTGTTGCCGGCGGGACGGGTGCGCGCCGCGGCCTTGCGGGCCGGGCGGGCAGGCGGTTTCGGAGTCGGTTTGCGAGGCATCCGTCATTGTTGCCGAAATCCGCATGCGATCGCACCGTCACGCGGCGGCGCTACAACGCCGCCTCGATGCGCAGGGAGTAGCTGCGCCCCGGTTCCGGATAGCCCTCGCTGTAGGCGTAGCGCCGGTCGGTCAGGTTGTGCGCGCCGAGGCTGAGGCTGTAGGCCTGGCCGAAACGGTAGCGCGTGGAAACGCCGAATACGGCGAAGCCGGCGGCCCGCTGCGACCCGTCGCTCGACGAATAGCGTCCGGACATCGCATCGGCGTTGGCGCTGAGCGACCAGCTCGGGGTCGCGTGCCAGCGCAGCGACGCGAAGCCCTGGTGGCGCGGTGCGTCGGTCAGCCGGATGCCGGGGTCGGAGCGGTTGCTGCGGTCCAGATAGCTGTAGTTCAGGACGTAGTCGAGTGTCTGCCAGCCGCCGTGCAGCCCCATATCCACGCCCTGCGCGCGGACCTTGCCCACATTCTGCTGTTGCGAACACGGCGGGCTGCTGCAGGCATCGTCGCTGATCCGGACCTGCTGGATCAGGTCGTCGATATTGCTGTAGTAGACCGCGATGTCGGCATGCAGCGTGTCGCCGATCTGGGTCATGTAGCCGAGCTCGAAATGATCGGCGGTCTCGCTGCTCAGGGCTTCGTTCGGGATCGCGGTGCCGAGCCGGTACGAGTAGCGGTCCTTGATCGTCGGGAAGCGGTTGCGATGTGAATAGGTCGCCCGCAGCCGCGTGTCGGCTGCCGGTTCGTAGAACACGCCGAGCTGTCCGCTGAGCGCGTCGTTGTCGCTGCGCGCGAAGTCGACGATCGCGCCGCTGCCGTCGTCGTAGTCCTCGGCCTGCAGGCTCTGGCGCGCTTCGTGGGCCAGTCCGCTGACCAGCGACCAGCCCGGTGCCAGAACCTGCGTGTCCTCGGCCGCGAGCGTCCAGGTGCGGTCCTTGAAGTGGCGGATCGGCTCGCCGGCGTCGTGCTCGCGGTGCACGTCCTCCTTCCAGGTCGCGGCCAGGCGCAGGCGGTTGCCGGCGGTGACCTGAAGTCCGGCCTCCACCGCCGCGCCGTTGCTGTAGTCGTCGTACCAGCTGCGGAACGCGTACGGCCGGGTGATGCTGGTGTAGGTCGCGTCGTCGTAGGAGTACAGCGAGTTCTCGAAGGTGTCGTGGTAGGCACGGACCTTCAACTCGTGCGCGCCGAAGACGGTGCGGGTCATCAGATACGCACTCTGCTTGTCCCAATACGGCCAGCGCCAGTAGCGCGCACGCACGCCGTCGACACTGCCGGCGTAGGGCGGTGTGCCCTTGTCGCCATCCTGGCGGTTGTAGCCGAGTACGTATTCATCGCCGTCGCGCGGGGTCCAGCCGAGCTTCAGCGAGATGCGACGGTCGGTCGAGTCGCTGTTGTCGCGATCGTCCCCGTCCTCGACGGCGGTCGGCGCGTAGTCGCCGGGCAGGTCGTAGTGATCCTGGTCGCGATAGGCGACGCCGAGCTGGCCGTACCACTGGCCCTGGCGGCTGCCGAGGTTGGCGTAGAGGTTGTGGCGGATCGCGTCGCCGTCGTCGCTGAAATCCTGTTGCGCGCCGGCGTCGATCTCGAGCGCCGCGGTCGGCCGGCGGCTGATCAGGTTGATCGCGCCGCCCAGCGTATTGGCGCCGTAGATCAGCGAGCCGAAGCCGCGGGCGATGTCGATGCGCGCGAGATCGGCGGTGGTGAAGCGGCCGAGGTCGACATAGCCGTCATAGGGGACGTAGACCGGGAGGCCGTCGATGAACAGCGGGACCTGACGCAGGTCGAAGCCGCGGATGTAGGCGACTTCCTCGTTGCGCGCACCGACGCGCCCCACGTAGACGCCGGGCGCGAGGCTGACCGCGGCGCCGACGGTCTGCCGGTCCTCGGCGCGGATCTGATCGATGCCGAGCTGAACCTGGCTGTCGGTGTCGAGGTCGGGACGGGTGCCCTCGACCTCGATGCTGCCGAGCGTGAACACCGGATCGGCGGCATCGTCGGCGCGGGCGTCCGCATGCGCCAGGGCCGAGGCGGCTGCCAGTATCGCGGCGGCGTGGAGGCGGAGGGGGCGTCGCGCCGAAGTCTGCGGCCGGTGCATCGGGGATGGAGCGTGCATGGATCTCATGTCGGAAGTCCTGGATGGGAAGGCGGATCGATCAGAATATATATAGTCAACTATATAGATAGATGCTCAAGCAACCATGGTGCCAATCGGCGGCGAAGGGGGCGGGGTGTGTGCTCCGGATTCCGAAAAAGCCTTTCCGGTCGGGCGCGATGCGGGGCCGCCGCCGTGACCGGACGATCGCCGGGAGTCGCGATGGCCGCGCGAATAGAGCCGCCTCGGCGCGGTGTATGTCGCAAAGCGGACAATTCGCACACTTCCGGCCGGTGATCCGTCGCGGCGCGCGCCGCAGCGTCGGCGGTGCGGCGCTGGCACCGTCCTTGCGTTGACGTCGGTACCGTCAACCGTTATGTAGTCAACATGATATCGAGCATTCGTGAAGGTCGGACCGAGGTGCGGGGGCGGCGACGGTCGCCGCTGCTGCGGCTGGCGACGTTGCTGCTGGGGCTGGGGATGGCCTGGGCGGCGTCGGCCGAAGCGCCGGTGCGCGTGTTCGCCGCCGCCAGCCTCAAGGACGCCATGGACGAGGTGGCCGCGGCCTGGGCCGACGCCAGCGGCCAGCGCGCGCTGGTCACCTACGCGGCGACCAGCACGCTGGCGCGCCAGATCGAGCAGGGCGCGCCGGTGGATCTGTTCGTGTCGGCGAACCAGCGCTGGATGGACTATGTCGCCGAACGCAAACGGGTCCGGGCGGACAGCATCCGGCCGTTGCTCCGCAACGCGCTGGTGCTGGTCGCGCCGGCGGATTCGGCGACGGCACTGGAGATCGCGCCGGGCTTCGACCTGCTCGGCGCCCTCGGTGGCGGCCGACTGGCGATCTGCAACCCGGCGGTGCCGGCGGGCAGCTACGGCCGCCAGGCGCTGCAATCCCTCGGGGTCTGGGATGCGCTCCGGACCCATGTGGTGCTGGCCGAGAACGTACGCGCGGCGCTGCGGCTGGTGTCGCGGGGTGAAATGCCGCTGGGCGTGGTCTACGCCTCGGATGCCGTCGCCGATCCGCAGGTCCGCGTCGTCGACGTGTTTCCGCAGGACAGCCACGAGGCCATCGTCTATCCCGCGGCGCTGATCGACGGATCCCGCCATCCGCAGGCGCGGGCGCTGCTCGATTACCTTGGCGGCGCGAGCGCGCAGGCGGTATTCGAGCGCTGGGGCTTCGCCCCCGCGGCGGCGCGCTGACAGTGGACGCCCGGTGCTGAGTCCGGACGAGTGGACCGCGCTGGCGCTGTCGTTGCGGGTCGCGGCGGTGGCGGTGCTGGCAAGCCTTCCGCTGGCGGTGCTGGCGGCGTATCTGCTGGCGCGCTGGCGCTTCCCCGGTATCGCGATCGTCGACGGGCTGATCCATCTGCCGTTGACGCTGCCGCCGGTGGTCACCGGTTATCTGCTGCTGCTGCTGTTCGGCACGCAGGGGCCGCTCGGACGCTTTCTGTCGGAACAGCTTGGCGTGGTGCTCGCGTTTCGCTGGACCGGCGCGGCGCTGGCCGCGGCGGTGATGGGGTTTCCGCTGATGGTGCGATCGATCCGCCTGTCGCTGGAGGCGGTCGACCCGCGACTGGAGGAAGCGGCGGCGACACTCGGTGCGCGGCCGTTGTGGGTGTTCGCGACGGTGACGCTGCCGCTGATCGGGCCGGGCATCGTTTCGGGGATGATCCTGGCGTTTGCGCGGGCGATGGGCGAGTTCGGCGCCACCATCACCTTCGTGTCCAACATTCCGGGTGAGACGCAGACGCTGGCCAGCGCCATCTACACCTACACCCAGGTTCCCGGCGCCGACGCGCAGGCGCTGCGCCTGACCGCGGTTGCGGTCGCGGTGTCGATGGTCGCGCTGGTGGCGTCCGAGTGGCTGGCGCGCCGCGGTCGCCGCCGGGTGGCGGGGCTATGAGCCTGCAGGTCGAGATCGTCCACCGTCAGGGCAGCTTCGAGCTGCGCGGCGGCTTCGATGCGCCTCAGGGGCTGACGGCACTGTTCGGTCCGTCGGGTTCAGGCAAGACCACCCTGGTCCGTGCGATCGCCGGACTGCTGAAACCGCAGCAGGCCCGCATCGCGGTGGACGGCGCGGTGCTCGTCGATACCGCCGCCGGCCTGTGCCTGCCGGCACACCGGCGCCGCATCGGCTATGTGTTCCAGGAGCCGCGCCTGTTTCCGCATTTCACCGTGCGCCAGAACCTCGGCTACGGACGCTGGTTCGCGGGTGAGGCAAAGGCGGCGGACGATGCGCGGCTGATCGATCTGCTCGACATCGGGCCGCTGCTGGCGCGCTATCCCGGGCGCCTGTCCGGCGGCGAACGCCAGCGCGTGGCGATCGGACGCGCGCTGCTCAGCGCACCGCGCCTGCTGCTGATGGACGAACCGCTGAGCCAGGTCGATGCGGTGCGCAAGGCCGAGATCCTGCCGTACATCGAACGCCTGCGTGACGAACTCCGGATCCCCATCGTCTATGTCAGCCACGCGCTGGACGAGGTCGTGCGCCTGGCGGGGCACCTGGTCTGTCTGTCTCAGGGCGGCTTCGTCGCGGCCGGGCCGACCGCGGAGGTCCTGACCCGCACCGACCTGACGATGTTCGCGCAGCGACCGGATGCCGGTGCCGTGGTCGCGGCGACGGTGCGGCGGCACGATCCCGAATACCGGCTGACCGAACTGGCCTGTGCCGCGGGTTCGCTGTGGGTGCCGCAGCTCGGGCACGCCGTGGGCAGCCCGGTCCGGGTCTGGGTCCGCGCGCAGGACGTGACGCTGGCGCTGCAACCGCCGCGGGAGGTCAGCGCGCTGAACGTGCTGACCGGCACGATCGCGTCGATCGGCCATGCCGATCCGAGCACCGCGATGGTGGCGGTGGACTGCGGCGGCGTGACGCTGCTGGCGCGCGTCACCCATTTTTCCGTCGACCGTCTGCAACTCCGCGCCGGATTGCCGGTCCATGCGCTGGTCAAATCCGTCAGCTTTCCGATCGCCGGACACGCGATGAGTTGAGCCTGCGCTCACGTTCGTCGACCGCGGAATGGCGGGCTGGTCATGGATTGACCGGAATCGTTGCGTGCTGACGCCGGATCGCTACACTACGCGCCGCATACGGCCCCGTGCCGCCCCCCGACTGCAAAGAGATTCATGGAAACCTCGCCTTCACTGGAAGCGGCGAAAGCCCTGCTGCAGGCTTTCGGCATCATCCTGGCCGCCGGATCTCTCGGCGGCGTCATCGCCAAACGGCTGAAGGTTCCGGATGTCGCGATCTTCCTGCTGATCGGCATCGCGCTGGGGCCGCACGCGCTGGGGATGATCGACATTTCCGCCGGCGGTGCGCTCAACCAGATCATCCTGATCTTCGGGTCCTGCTACATCCTGTTCGACGGCGGCGCCTCGCTGCGCTTCCGCGTACTGCGTGAGGTGTGGGTGACGATCGCGATCATCGCCACCGTCGGCGTGCTGATCACCGCGTCGATCACGACGCTGGCGGCACACTGGATTCTCGGCCTGCCACTGGTCGTTGCTGCGCTGCTCGGAGCGGCGACGTCGTCGACCGACCCGGCGACGCTGGTGCCGATCTTCAAGCAGATCCCGATCAAGGAACGCATCTCGCAGACGGTGATGTCGGAGTCGGCGTTCAACGACGCCATCGGCGCGATCCTGACCTTCACGGTGCTGGCGCTGGCGATGGGGCACGGCTCGTTCTCGCTGTCCGGATCGCTGCTGGAACTGCTCAAGCAGGCGAGCCTGGGCATCCTGATCGGCAGCGTGGTCGGCTATGCGGCGGCGCTGCTGCTCGGGCACGAGCGCTACGCCTTTCTCGGCGAGTTCGGGCCGATCGTGACGCTGATGGCGGTGGCCGGGGCCTACCTCGCCGCCGACAACTACCATGCGTCCGGCTTCATGGCGGTGTTCGTGTTCGGCATCCTGATCGGCAACAAGGAATCGCTCGGCCTGCGGATGCAGCCGTCCGAAGCCGAGAAGATGGAGAACTTCGTCGCCGAGATGGCGCTGATCATGCGCCTGATGATCTTCGTGCTGCTCGGTTCGCAGGTCGACTTCGGCCTGATGGAGCGCTACTGGGCGCAGGGCCTCGCGCTGGTCGCGATCCTGATGTTCATCGGCCGGCCGCTGACGGTGTTCATCTGCACCTGGCCGGACCGGCGTGCGCGCTGGACCTTCAAGGAACGCCTGTTCATGTGCTGGACGCGCGAGACCGGCGTGATCCCGGCGGCGCTGGCGGGACTGCTGGTCGGCATGAAGGCGCCCGGTGCCGAGATCATCGCGTCGGTGACCTTCGTCGCGATCCTGGCGACGATCCTGCTGCAGGCGACGACCACGCCATGGCTCGCGGCCAAGCTCGGCATGCTGGTCGAGGACTGGCAGGACTGAGCCGGGCCGGTCCTGCCGCCGCCGGGGCGGCTGCGTCCGGTTTGTCGGAAGTCCGACGTGGCGGCTGCTGATCGCGTGCCGGCCGGGCCGGTTCCGCCGCGTGCAGGGCAGCTCCTCAGGCTTCGGTACAGGCTTTGCTTGTAAGCTCGGGCTGCGAGTTTTCTTCCACCCAGCCACAGGACGCACTGCCCATGTCGGATGTCATCCCCGCTACCCTGATCCCCGGCGACGGAATCGGCCCGGAAATCGTCGAGGCGACCCTCGCGGCGATCGAGGCGCTCGGCGTGCCGTTCGACTGGGACGTCCAGCAGGCCGGACTCGCCGGCATCGAGGCGGCGGGCGACCCGCTGCCGGACGCGACGCTCGACAGCATCCGGCGCACGCGGCTGGCCCTGAAGGGGCCGCTGGAGACGCCGTCCGGCGGCGGGTACCGCTCCAGCAACGTCCGTCTGCGCGAGGCGTTCAATCTCTACGCCAACCTGCGTCCGGCGCGCAGCATCATGCCCGGCGGGCGCTACGAGAATATCGATCTGGTCATCGTCCGCGAGAACATCGAGGGGCTGTACATGGGGCACGAACACTTCGTGCCCATCGACGGCGATCCGCGCGCCATCGGCATGTCCACCGGCATCAACACGCGCCAGGGCTGCCGGCGCATTCTGGAGTACGCGTTCGAGTACGCCATCGCCCAGGGCCGGCGCAAGGTGACGGTGGTGCACAAGGCCAACATCATGAAGGCGCTGACCGGCATCTTCCTGGAGACCGCCCGGCAGCTCTATGCCGAGAAGGGTTACAGCCAGCATGTCGAGATGGACGAGGTCATCGTCGACGCCTGCGCGATGAAGCTGGTGCTCGATCCCTGGCAGTTCGACGTGCTGGTCACCACCAACCTGTTCGGGGACATCCTGTCGGACCTGATGGCCGGCCTGGTCGGCGGGCTCGGCATGGTGCCGGGCGCCAACATCGGCCAGGACGCGGCGATCTTCGAGGCGGTGCACGGATCTGCCCCGGACATCGCCGGCCGCGGCGTCGCCAATCCGGTCGCGCTGATGCTGGCCGCGGCGATGATGCTCGACTACATCGGCCGCGCGGACGACGCGACGCGTCTGCGCACGGCGATCGACGCCACGCTCAACCTCGATCAGGTCCGCACGCGCGATCTCGGCGGCAGCGCCGACACCCGCACGTTCACCCGCGCGTTGTGCGCGCGCATCGCCAACGCCTGAGGAAGCGCGGGGGCAACCGGCCGGTCGGCGCCGCCGTGGCGCCGGAGCATCGCTCAGCAGTCTTCCGGCGCGGCCGGTTCGATCAGCGCGGCCGTCCACAGGCCGCTGTCGGTTGTGAACGGGGTCAGTTCGATCTGGACGCAGAACGCCTCGCCGCTGTCGTGCTGCGCCAGCAGATAGGGATAGCGGCCCATCGGGCGTGCCGTGGGCATGGTCCCGTATACGGCGCGGTACACCCGGTGCGCGTCCCGCAGGTTCGGCGGCAGCAGCTCCTCGATCATCCGCCCCTCGAGGACGCGCTCGCCGAACAGCTGCTGCGCGGCCCGGTTGGCGCACACCATCCGTCCGGCGGCATCCACGATCAATGCGCCGACCTCCAACTCTCCGATCAGCTCGCGCAGCGCATCCGGGTCGACCGCGCGGGGCGTGGCCCGGGACGGCGCGGCGTCGTTCGGCACGATGCGGTCGTCGACAACGGCGATCGGCAGCAGGGTCTGTCTCACTAAGTCGGGATGAAGGGAGGCGGCGGGTGGAAGGCGGGAAGATCGGGTCGCGAACAAGCGGGGCAGTCTGAGGGTCGGGCCGGGTCCCGGCGTTGACCTGGATCAATGCCGATCGTCAGCGAAGCTGATAATGGGATTGGGAACGGACGCGTGCGACAGGCGTCGACAGCCGTGTCGCAAACCTCTCAAACCCGCCGAAGCCGCCGCTCGGCTCCGGGCTGGGATTTCGCAAGTAATTGATAAAAAAATAGAAAAAAGTTGGCATTGATCCTGCTCCCGAGACGCTGAGGGCCCGCTGTGGCGGGTCCGCTACGGTGGGCCGCGCAGCGGGCGGGGCCCGCATTGGCGCAATGACCGATTCGGGAGGATCGCGCATGAAGGTCGCTTTCTCGACGCAGGATCTGGCGCATGTCGATGCGCATTTCGGCTGGGCCAAGCACATCGTCGTCTACGACGTCACTCCCGACGACACGGCATTCGTCGAGACTTTCGATTTCGACGGCGAGCTCGAAGAGGACGGCAACGAGGACAAGCTCGCGCCGAAGCTGGCGGCGATCGGCGACTGCGCGATCATGTACTGCGCGGCAATCGGTGGCTCGGCGGCGGCACGCGTGGTCGCGGCGAAGATCCATCCGATCAAGGTCGCCCAGCCCGAGGCGATCGACGGGATCCTCGTCAAGCTGCAGGACGTCCTCAGGGGCACCCCGCCGCCATGGTTGCGCAAGGCATTGTTGAAGGGGCAGCCGGCCCGGTCCGACTTCGAAGACGAGGCCGCCCATGTCTGAGCTGGCAACGGAGGTCGCGCCGAAGATCGAGCGCAGCGAGGCCGAACTGCTGGCAACCCCGTTCGTGCGCGAGCTGATCAAGCAGATCCGGGCCCAGGACACGCATGGCGTGTGGGACGGCAAGTCCGACATGGCGCTGCTCGGGCCCTACATCCTCAGCGCCGAGCAGCGCCGGGCGCTGCCGATGATGGGCGATCCCGATCCCGACACGCTGTGGCGGCTCGAGCTGTTCTACAACGCCGTCGGCCTGTCGATCGAGCGCCAGACCGGGGTCATCGCCTCGCCGATGCTGAAGATGCACCACGAGGGCTTCGGCCGCATGGTGCTGATCGCGGGGCGGCTGGTCGTCGTCAACAAGCATCTGCGCGACGTTCATCGCTACGGCTATCCCAGCCTCGCCAAGCTCGCCGACACCGGCGGCAAACTGGTCGCCGACGCGGTCGCGATGATCGAGCAGTTTCCCGAGGCCGCACGCTACGGCTGAGCCGGGGCTGCGACCGATCGTTCACCCACGAGGATCGACCCGCACATGGAAAGCGTCGAAGAACTCAAAGCCCGGATCAGGAAACTCAATGCCCGCGCCACCCAGGCGAAGATGGATCTGCACGATCTGTCCGAGGAGCTGCCGACCAACTGGGAACAGATTCCGGACGTCGCGGCGCGTGCGCATACGGCGTATCAGGAGCTGCTGGCCGCGCGCCGGACCCTGGCCGCGGTAGAGGCCTGAGGACCGCGGCGATGGGCGAATTCACGATCACGCTTCCGTCCGGCGAAAGCTGGACGCCGACGTACGTCGAGAGCCTCAACCAGGAGACCTGCATCGGCTGCGGGCGTTGCTACAAGGTCTGTCCGCGCGGGGTGCTCGAGCTGATCGGACTCGACGAGGATGGCCAGCCGATCGCGCTGGATCCGGACGACGACGATGACGAGGAGTACGAGAAGAAGGTGATGACGATCGCGCACCGGCAGCTGTGCATCGGCTGTACGGCCTGCGCGCGCATCTGTCCGAAGAAGTGCTACACGCACGCACCGGCGGTGGTATAGGCGGGCTTCCGGCATGAACGGACCGATGCCGATCTATCTCGACAATGCCGCGACCACGCGTGTCGACGATCGCGTCGTCGATGTGATGCTGCCGTATCTGCGCGAGCACTACGGCAATCCGGCGTCGGCGACGCATGCCTATGGCTGGGCGGCGGAAGCCGCGGTCGAACACGCGCGGGCCGAGGTCGCCGCGCTGATCGGCTGTGACGCCGCGGAGCTGATCTGGACCTCCGGCGCCACCGAGAGCAACACGCTGGCACTGCGCGGCCTGATCGGCGGTCTGACGCCCGCGCAGACCCAGGGACGGCGGCCGCACGTCGTCACCCAGCGCACCGAGCACGCCGCCGTTCTGGCGCCGCTGCGCCAGTTGCGCGCCGACGGCGCGATCGAGCTGACCGTGCTCGACGTGGCGGCGGACGGCCGTCTCGATCCGCGCGCCGTCGTCGATGCGATCACCGGTCGCACCGCGCTGGTGTCGGTGATGTGGGTGAACAACGAGACCGGTGTGGTCCAGGACATTGCGGCCATCGCGGCGGTATGCGCCGCCAGCGGCGTCGCCCTGCATGTCGATGCGGCGCAGGCGGCGGGCAAGCTCGGGATCGAGTTGTCGGCGCTGCCGGTGACGGCGCTGTCGCTGTCGGCCCACAAGCTTCACGGACCCAAGGGGGTCGGCGCGCTGTTCCTGCGGACGTCCGGGCGCCATCGCATCGAGCCGCAGCAGCTCGGCGGTGCCCAGGAGCGTGGACTGCGCGCGGGAACGCTCGCGGTGCACCAGATCGTCGGCTTCGGCGCGGCCTGCCGGCTCGCGCGCGCCGAGATGCCGGTGGAACGCCAGCGCATCCGCCTGCTGCGTGACCGGCTCTGGGACGGGCTGTCGGCGTTGCCGGGCGCGTTCCGCAACGGCAGCGCCGAGCATTGCGTCGCCAACACCCTCAACGTCGGCTTCGACGGGGTCGAGGCCCTGGCGCTGGTCGAGCGCCTGGCACCGGATCTGGCGCTGTCCACCGGCGCCGCCTGCGCGTCGACCCGGGTGGCGCCGTCGCCAGTCCTGCGCGCGATGGGACGCAGCGATGCGCAGGCGTTGGCGTCGCTGCGTTATTCGCTGGGCCGGTTCACCCGCGACGAGGACATCGACCGCGCCGTCGAGCTGACCGCGCAGGCCCTGCGTGGCGTGCGCCACGCCGCGTCGCGGAGCGGTGGCGGCGAAGACAGGGATTGCCCGATGAAACGTCTGCGCCGCCGGCGGGCGCGCATGGCGATGGCGGCCATGGCGGCCGATCCAACCTAGGAGAGCGGCATGACGGAAATGGCACAAGGCGATGCGCCGCTGGCGTTCTGCGACGCGGCGGTGGCGAAGGTGGCGGAGCTGATCGAGGAGAGTGATTCCCCGGGATTGATGCTACGGGTCTACGTCACCGGCGGCGGTTGCTCCGGATTCCAGTACGGCTTTTCCTTCGAAGGCAGCGCCAACCCGGACGATGTCCGGGTCGAACGCAACGGCGTCATCCTGCTGGTCGATCCGATGAGCCTGCAGTACCTCGGCGGCGCGGAGATCGACTTCGAGGACGGACTCGAGGGCGCACGCTTCGTGATCCGCAATCCGAATGCGGTCAGCACCTGCGGCTGCGGCAGTTCGTTCTCGATCGATGGCCAGGCGTCCCCGTTGCCGGAAGGAGGCTGCAATGTCGGTTCTTGTCACTGAAGCCGCGGCGCGGCAGATCCGCCGGACCATCGACCAGCGCGGCAGCGGTATCGGCCTGCGCCTTGCGGTCAAGGCCGCGGGCTGTTCGGGTCTGTCGTATGTGATCGCGATCGCCGACGAGATCGGCGCCGCCGATACCTGCTACGACAGCCAGGGCGTCAAGCTGGTGGTCGATGCCAACAGCCTGGCGATGCTGCAGGGGGTGGAGATCGACTTCGTGCGCGAGGGCCTGAACGAAGGCTTCAGGTTCCACAATCCGAACGCCACCGGCACCTGCGGCTGCGGCAGCAGCTTCGCCGTCTGAGGCGGGCCGCCGTGGCCCGCGTCGTGTTCTACGAGAAGCCCGGTTGCGCCGGTAACGCACGGCAGCGGGCGCTGCTGAGAAAGGCCGGGCACGACGTCGAGGTTCGCGATCTGCTGCGCTGGCCCTGGACCGCGGAGCGACTGATGGCGTTTCTGCAGCCGCTGCCCACCGCGCAGTGGTTCAATCGCGCCTCGCCGCGAATCAAGTCCGGCGAGATCGATCCCGACGCCGTCGATCGCCCATGGGCATTGTCGTTGCTGCTCGCCGATCCGCTGCTGATCCGGCGGCCGCTGATGGAATGCGAGGGTCGTCATTGCGTCGGCTTCGACGCCGCCGCGGTGGACGCCTGGATCGGCTTGTCCGCCGACGCGCCGCGGAGCGACCTGGAGGGCTGCGCCGCGCGCAGCACCGGCGCCACCTGCGCCGGATCCTGACCTTCGTTTTCGAATCGCCTTCCCACGCCCGCGCGGCACCGGCCCGGGTGCCGCGACGCTGCGCCGCTGCGAGCACGCAAGGGCGTGCTGTTGCAAAGGCGACAATCCAAACAGCGGCGTCGGACAGCCCTTCCCGGACAGGCAGGGTGTTCTGTAAAAACGTCTTAAAAACAATACATAACGTGATGGCACGGGCCTTGCGGTAGAGGCCTTTAGAGAGGTCGATATGAGCCAGTCCATCACCATCAACGACACCACCCTGCGCGACGGCGAGCAAGCCGCCGGGGTTGCGTTCAGCGCGGTCGAGAAGTGTGCGATCGCCGGGGCCCTGGCCGCGGCCGGCGTTCCGGAAATGGAGATCGGCATCCCGGTCATGGGCGCGGCCGAGATCGGGCAGATCGAGCAGGTCGCGGCGCTGGGGCTGCCGGTGCGGCTGATGGTGTGGGCGCGGATGTGCGACGCCGATCTGCGCGCCGCGCTGTGCTGCCCGGTCGACATCCTCAATCTGTCGATCCCGGTTTCCGATCTGCATATCGAGCACAAGCTCCGGCGCAGCCGCGCATGGGTGCTCGAGCAGATCCGCCACTACGTGGGCATGGGGCAGAGCGCCGGCCACGCGATCAGCGTCGGCTTCGAGGACGCGTCGCGCGCCGATACCGATTTTCTGATCGAGGCGGCACGGGCCGCGGAGCGCGCCGGCGCGCAGCGGGTGCGCTTCGCCGACACTCTCGGCGTGCTCGATCCGCTCACGACCTACGTGCAGATCGCCGCGCTGCGCGAGGCGATCGACATCGACATCGAGATCCACGCCCATGACGACCTCGGGCTGGCGACCGCGAACACGCTGGCGGCACTGCGCGCCGGCGCGACGCATGCCAATACCACGGTCAACGGTCTCGGCGAACGCGCCGGCAACGCGGCGCTGGAGGAGGTGGTCATGGGCCTGCGGCATCTGCACGGCATCGACATCGGCGTCGATTCACGTTGTCTGACCGACATCTCGGCGCTGGTCGCGGCCGCGTCCGGCCGTCGCGTCGAAGCCGGCAAGAGCGTCGTCGGCGAGGCGGTGTTCACGCACGAATCCGGTCTGCACGTCGACGGCCTGCTGAAGAACCCGCGCAACTACCAGCCCTTCGATCCCGCCGAACTCGGGCGCGCGCACCGGATGGTGCTCGGCAAGCATTCAGGCTCGCACGCGGTCGCCGCGGCGCTCGCGGAGCTGGGGCTGACGATCGGCGAGGGCGATGTCGAGGCGATCCTGGCGCGGGTGCGCACGCACGCGACGGCCTGCAAGCGCGCGCCGACGCCCGACGAGCTGCGCGGCTTCTACCTGGAAGTGGCCGAACCCGCCGGAGCGCTGTCATGAGTGCGACCGGAAGCTGCGTGGATGCGCAGGTGTCCGCGGCGGTCGCGCCGGGACTGTTCGGCCGCCTGCGCGAGGATCTGCGCTGCGTCGCCGACCGCGATCCGGCGGCGCGTGGCCGGCTCGAGATCCTGACGATCTATCCGGGGGTGCAGGCGGTGGTCGTGTACCGGATCGCCCACGCGCTGTGGCAGCGCCGGCTGCGCTATACCGCAAGGCTGCTGTCGTATCTGGCACGGCTCTGGACCAACGTCGAGATCCATCCGGCCGCGAAGATCGGACGGCGTTTCTTCATCGATCACGGTGCCGGCGTCGTCATCGGCGAGACCGCCGAGATCGGCGACGACGTCACCCTGTATCACGGCGTCACGCTCGGCGGCACCACCTGGAACCCGGGCAAGCGCCACCCGACCCTGGGCGACGGGGTCGTCGTCGGCGCCGGCGCCAAGATCCTCGGTGCGATCACGGTGGGCGCCGCCGTCCGCGTCGCCGCCAATTCGGTGGTGATCGACGACGTGCCGGACGGCATGACCGTGGTCGGCATCCCGGGGCGTGTGGTCGTGCCGGTCGAGCACCGCCGCATCGCCGCGCCGGGGATCGATCTCGACCATCACCTGATGCCGGATCCGGTCGGCAAGGCGATCGGCTGCCTGCTGGAGCGGATCGCCGATCTCGAGCTGGAGCTGGCGCGGATGCAGGGCGCGGTGCCCGCCGGCGCGGAGACGGACGACGCCTGCGTCGCCTGCGCAGATGCCTGCACCGAACCGCCGTTCGGCCGGCAGACCCGCCAGCCGTCCACGAATCCCCACGATGGAGTCCGCGCGCATGGATGAGTTCGATCGCCAGCTGTCGCATCTGTCCGCGGCCGAGGAGTTCTTCCACTTTCTCGGCGTGCCCTTCGAGCAGTCGGTCGTCAACGTCAACCGGCTGCACATCCTCAAACGCTTCAACCAGTACCTGCGGCGCGACGGGCGCGGCGAGCAGCTCGACGCCGAAGCCCGGGTGGCGCATTACCGCGGCCTGCTGTGTCGGGCCTACGAGGACTTCGTCCGCTCCAGTCCGGCGCAGGAGAAGGTGTTCAAGGTCTTCCAGGACGCCGACGGCCGCAGCGTGTCGCTGGACGCGGTCAGGGCCACGCTGCCGTCGCAGCGCGGCGAACCGGCCGATGGCCGCGTCGTGAATTCATAGGAGCGCATCGATCATGCATATCGTCGTTTGCATCAAGCAGGTTCCGGACTCGGCGCAGATCCGTGTCCATCCGGTCACCAACACCATCATGCGGCAGGGCGTGCCGGCCATCGTCAATCCCTACGACCTGTTCGCGCTGGAGGAGGCCCTGCGCCTCAAGGACCGCTTCGGCGGGCGGGTCACGGTGCTGTGCATGGGGCCGCCGCAGGCCGAGGACTCGCTGCGCAAGTGCGTGTCCTTCGGCGCCGACGACGCGATCCTCGTCACCGACCGCGCCTTCGCCGGCGCCGACACGCTGGCGACCTCGTACGCGCTGGCGTCGGCGATCCGCCAGATCGGGCGCGAGCAGGCGGTCGACCTGGTGTTCACCGGCAAGCAGACCGTCGACGGCGATACCGCCCAGGTCGGGCCCGGTATCGCCAAGCGCCTGGGCCTGCAACTGCTGACCTACGTGTCGCGCATCGTCGAACTCGACATGGACGCGAAGAAGATCGTGATCGAGCGGCGCGCCGAAGGCGGCGTGCAGGTGCTGCGCACCGCGGTACCGTGCCTGATCACGATGCTCGAGAACACCAACGAACTGCGCTTCGCGAGCATGCCGAGCATGATCAACGCCGCCCGCGTGCCGATCCGGCGCTGGAACAAGGACGACGCCGGCATCGAGGACATCGAGAAGATCGGCCTGAAGGGATCGCCGACCGTCGTCAGCAAGGTCTTCGGGCCGACGCCGCGCACCGAGAAGGCCGAGATGCTGGCGGTCGAGGAATCGTCGCTGCGCGACGTGTCCCTGAACCTGATCCAGCGCCTGTTCACCCGCCACCCCGGACTCGAGCAGCAGCTGCTCGAACGGTCCGACGCCTGAGGAGCTGGACGCCATGAATCAAGCCACAGTCAAGAGGCCCGCCGGTCGCGGTGGCCGCAATCTGGAACTGCCCGAGCATCTGAAGCGCTACAAGGGCGTCTGGGTGTTCATCGAACACGACCGCGGGCACGTGCATCAGGTGTCGTGGGAGCTGATGGGCGCGGCGCGCCAGCTCGCCGACACGCTGGGCGCGGAGGTTGCCGGCGTGCTGATGGGTGGACCGGACGAGCCGCTGGAGACCTTCGCCCAGGAGGCGTTCGGCTACGGAGCGGATCTCTGCTACGTCACGCGCGCGCCGGTACTGGCCGGGTACCGCAACGAACCGTTCACGCGCGGCCTCACCGAACTGGTCAATACCTACCAGCCGGAGATCATGCTGCTCGGCGCGACGACGATGGGGCGTGACCTCGCCGGATCGGTGGCGACGACGCTGCAGACCGGACTGACCGCGGACTGCACCGAACTCAACATCGACCCGACCTCGCGTGCGCTCGCGGCGACGCGGCCGACCTTCGGCGGCTCGCTGCTGTGCACGATCATGACGCTGGCGTACCGGCCGCAGATGGCGACGGTGCGTCCGCGCGTGATGCCGATGCCGAAGAAGGACGCCACCCGCAGCGGCCGGATCATCGAAGGCACGCTCGACTTGGCCGAGAGCGAGATCGTCACCAAGCTGCTCGACTTCATTCCGGACGCGAGCAGCAACAAGATCAACCTGGCCTATGCCGACATCATCGTGTCCGGCGGCAAGGGCATGAAAAAGCCCGAGAACTTCGAGCTGATCTGGAACCTGGCGCGGGTGCTCGGCGCCGAGGTCGGCGCCACCCGGCCGGTGGTGCAGGCCGGATGGGTCGAGGCCGAGCGCCAGGTCGGCCAGACCGGCAAGACGGTGCGGCCCAAGCTCTACATCGCCGCCGGCATCTCCGGCGCGATCCAGCATCGTGTCGGCATGGAGGGCGCGGACGCGATCGTCGCGATCAACAGCGACCCGAACGCGCCGATCTTCGACTTCGCGCATTACGGCATCGTCGGCAACGCGATGACGGTCCTGCCGGCGCTGACCGAGGCCTTCCGCGCGCATCTCGCGGCGCGCTCGGCCGGCGGCGTGGTTGCAGCCTAGGGGAACAGTCATGAAGGAAAAGTTTGACGCCATCGTCGTCGGCGCCGGCCCCGCCGGTAACGCCGCCGCCTACACACTGGCCAAGGCCGGCCTGTCGGTCCTGCAGATCGAGCGCGGCGAATATCCGGGTTCGAAGAACGTGCAGGGCGCGATCCTGTACTCGGATGCGCTGGAGAAGATGATTCCGGACTTCAGGGAGGACGCGCCGCTCGAGCGCCACGTCATCGAGCAGCGCCAGTGGGTGCTGAGCAAGGACTCCTACGTCGGCGCGCACTACCGCTCGGACGCGTTCAACCACGAGCCGTACAACCGCTACACGATCATCCGCGCGCAGTTCGACAAGTGGTTCTCGTCGAAGGTGCGCGAGGCCGGCGCCCTGGTGATCTGCGAAACCACGGTCGATCACCTGATCATGGACGGCGAGCAGGTCGTCGGCGTGCAGTGCGATCGCGAGCACGGAGACGTCTACGCCGACGTGGTGATCCTCGCCGACGGCGTCAATTCGGTGCTGGCGCGCAAGGCCGGGTTCCATGGCGAGATCGAGGCCGCGAACGTCGCGCTCGCGGTCAAGGAAATCCTGTTCATGCCCGAGGAGACGATCCAGGAGCGCTTCAACATCGGCGAGGAGGAGGGCGTCGTCATCGAGATGATCGGCTCGATCACCGACGGCATGATGGGCACCGGCTTCCTCTACACCAACAAGGAATCGCTGACGATCGGCGTCGGCTGCATGCTGTCCGATTTCAAGACCAGCCCGAACCGCACCTCGCCGTACGCGATGCTCGAACAGATGAAGCGCCATCCGTCGATCGCGCCGCTGATCGCCGGCGGCGAGATGAAGGAATACTGCGCGCACCTGATTCCCGAGGGCGGCTACCGGGCGGTGCCGAAGGTGGCCGGCAACGGCTGGATGATCGCCGGCGACTCGGGCGGCTTCGTCAATGCGGTGCATCGCGAAGGCTCCAACCTGGCGATGACCACGGGCCGCGTCGCCGCGGAGACATACATCGAGGCACGCGCCGCCGGCAAGCCGATGACCGAGGCGACGCTCAGGGCCTATCCGGAAAAGCTCAAGAACAGCTTCGTGATGAAGGATCTGCACAAGTATCGCGACATGCCGCAGATCTTCCACCACAACAAACAGTTCTTCACGACCTATCCGGATCTGGTCAACGACGCCGCCCGCACGATGCTGACGGTCGACGGCGTCGACAAGAAGACCAAGGAGAAGGCGGTCATGTCGAGCTTCCGCAAGGCGCGCGGACTGCCCGGCATGTTCGGTGATGCATTCAAGTTCTGGAGGGCTGTCCGGTGAGTACCGCAACGTTTCCGATCGTCAACGTCGAAGAGAAGCTGTTCCAGAACCGCTACCGCGTCGATCACGGCCGGCCGCATATCCAGATCAAGGACGCGCGGATCTGCCAGTCGCAGTGCGAGAACAAGGCCTGCACCTTCGTCTGCCCGGCGTCCTGCTACAAGGCCGAGGGCAACGGTGCCGTCACCCTGATCACCGACGGCTGCCTCGAATGCGGCAGCTGCCGGATCATCTGCACCGAGCACGAGAACGTGGCCTGGGAGTATCCGCGCGGCGGACACGGCGTGCTGTTCAAGTTCGGCTGATTCGCCGCACCGCGACGGGCGCCCGGCCGGAGGCGGCGGGGCGCCCGCGATACCAGGATGATGATCATGGACAACCTGCAGCTGTTTCTGGCGCACGCCATCGAGCTGGAGCGCGACGCCGCGCGGCGATACGAGGAGCTGACCGAGGCGATGCGTACCGCGGGCAATGCCGAGGTCGAGGCCTTCTTTAAGCAGATGGCGCATTTCTCCCGGCGTCACCTCAAGGAGGCGATGCAGCGCGGTGGCTTCCACATGTTGCCGGCACTGGCGGCGGACCAGTGGCAGTGGCCGGACGGAAGCAGTCCCGAGGCCGCCGCGTGGGAAGGGGTGGACGGCCTGATCGACGCGCAGGCCGCGATCGGGATCGCGCTGGACTCCGAGCGCCGCGGCCTGAGCTACTACCGGGCGCTGGCGGCATCGAGCACCGATGCCGAGGTGCGCCACATGGCGCTGGTGTTTGCCGGCGAGGAAGCCGAGCACGTCGAGCAACTCGAGGCCTGGCAGCAGCGCCTGCTCGAAGCCTGACGCGGCGGGGCCTCGTGAATCTGCTCACCGGCGAGGTTTCGCGGGCGCTGTTCGGCGACGGTGCGATGCCGGCGTCGGTGCGGCGGCTGGTGGATCTGGCGCAGTCGGCGCCGCCGAACCAGCGCGAGGCGCTGCTGTGGACCGCGCGCGCATCCGCGCCGGAGTCGCTGGCGGTCTGTTACCTGCTCTACAAGCACTATGCGACGCAGCGCAATCTGGTCGAGGCCGAGCGCGCGGCGCGTGCGGGACTCGCCGAGGCGGCGCGGCAGGCCGGACTCGACGCCGACTGGAAGCGGGTCCTGCCGCGGCAGGCGGCGTTCGACCGGCCCGGGCCGGCGCGCTTCTGGCTGTTCACGCTCAAGGCGCTGGCGTTCCTGCGCCTGCGCGCCGGCGGGGGCCACGAGGCGCGTGCGATGCTGGCCCGCCTGCGCGTGCTCGACCCCGGCGACAGCGTCGGCGGCGACGTCGTCGCGGCGCTGGCCGACGCCGCGTTTCCGCGGCGGGGGACGCGTGGCGGCCCCTAGCCGGGCAGCCACCGGCTATTCGGGACCGAAGCACTCCTCGTAGTCGTCGCAGGCGCCGCATGACGGCGCCCGGCAGACCATGCCGGCACGCTCGCACAGCTGTTTGTAGAAAAACGCCTTCCAGCGCATGTTGCCGGTGTTGCGCGCGGCCAGCGCCGGGAAGCGCTGCTGCAGCAGCGCGGACAGCGCGCGGCGGTCGGGCAGGCGCAGGTCCTGCCAGAGGTGATTGTCGAACAGGGCCGCGGTGGCGACGGCGCAGGCCAGCCAGCGGCTTTCGGGTGTACGCGGTTCGGCGGCCTCCAGCAGCAACTGCAGCAGGTCGTCGAATTCGGTGCCCAGCTCGTCGTCGGGTGGGGTGGCCGCGGGCATCGGTCCGCCGGTCGCGGCGCGTGAGCCGGGAAACAGCGTGTCGAGCATGCGGGCGCACTCATCCGGATCGAGTCCGCGCAGCCACAGCGCAGGAGGAAGGGCGTGGGCCTCGGCGGTGGCGATGGTGCCGGCAATCGCGAGCGTTTCCAGTGCATCCGGGTCGCGCGCATGCCGGAGCAGGGGCGTCGTGGCGATCTCCGGCAACGGGTCGGGAACTGCGGACATGTCGGGAACCCTCCATAACGGACAATTGCACCGGGCAACGGGGCCGTTTCGGCCCGTTCGGGAGCTGAGGCGCAAGTTGTGTGCCGGATCGCGCGGCAACGCCGTCCGGATGGAACGGTGTTTGCTTCGACATATCGCGGATGCGCCCCGTCGGCGCGGTGCCCGTTCCGGGGCCGAAGCGGCGGCGGGGCATGACGAGGTGGAGAGTGCGATGAGTCCGCAGTTCCAGATGGTCAGTCGCGAGCACGTCGAACTCGTGACGGTTTACGAAATCAGCAAGCTGCTGAGTTCATCGCTGGACGTGGACCGCACGTTCCGGGTCGCGCTCAACGTGCTGTCGGTCCATATGGGCTTCAACCGGGCGATGATCGTCCTCGCCGGCGAGGGCGGAGCGCTGAGCCTGCACAGTTCGCTGGGCATGACCGGCGAGCAGATCAGGCGCAGTCGCTGGTCCAGCGGCGAGGGGATCACCGGCCGCGTGTTCGCGCGCGGTGCGCCGATCATCGTCCCCGACGTGGCCGAGGAGCCGGAGTTCATCGATCGCACCGGTGCATTCGGTGCCAGCGAGGGGCAGCGCAATGCCTTCATCGCGGTGCCGATCAAGACCCACGACGAGGTGCTCGGGGTTCTGGTCGGGCAGCGGGTGGTCGGCGCCAAGTCGCGCCTCAACGACGATCTGAGGATGCTGACGATGGTGGCCGGGCTGATGGCCCAGGCGCTGGTGCTCAGCCGCAGCATCAGTGAGGAACATGCGCGGCTGCGTGACGAGACGCGGCGCCTGCAGAAGGCGGTGCGGCGCCGTTATTCGATCGACAACGTCGTCGGTGCGTCGAAGCAGATGCAGGAGGTCTTCGCGGAGGTCCACATGGTCGCGCCGTCGCGCTCGACCGTACTGATCCGAGGCGAGAGCGGCACCGGCAAGGAGGCGATCGCGCGCGCGCTGCACTATCTGTCGCCGCGCAAGAGCGCGCCGTTCATTACGGTCAACTGCGCGGCGTTGTCGGAATCGCTGCTCGAGTCGGAGCTGTTCGGTCACGAGCGCGGCGCCTTCACCGGCGCCACCAGCGAGCGCAAGGGGCGGTTCGAACTCGCCAACGGTGGCACCCTGTTCCTCGACGAGATCGGCGACATCTCCCCGGCGTTCCAGGCCAAGCTGCTGCGGATCCTGCAGGAGCGCCAGTTCGAGCGCGTCGGTGGCACCCGGTCGATCAAGGTCGACGTGCGCCTGGTCTGTGCGACCAACCGCAATCTCGAGGCGATGGTCCGGCGCGGCGAATTCCGCGCCGACCTCTATTACCGCATCAACGTCGTTTCGGTGTTCCTGCCGCCGTTACGGGATCGTCGCGAGGACATTCCGCTGCTGGTCAACCATTTCGTCGAGCGCTTCAACAAGGAAAACCGCCGCGAGCTGAAGGTCTCGAACGAGGCGATGAAGGTCCTGATGAACTGTTACTGGCCCGGCAACGTTCGCGAACTCGAAAACTGCATCGAGCGGACCGCGACGATGAGCCAGGGCGAGGTCATCAGCGCGCTGAACTTCCCGTGCCGGAACAACCGCTGCCTGACCCAGATCCTGCACCACGTCGACAAGGAGGATGCGGTCGCGGCGGCCGCCGAGCAGGGCCTGCCGAGCGAGGCGCGGGTGCCGATGCCGCCGCTGCCGGGTCCGTCGCGACGCCCGGCCGAAGCCGACCTGTCCGGAGACGACGGCGAGCCGGTCTACGTCGGTCCGACCGTCAATCTGCCGTCGGCGCCGTCGCGCCAGTTCGCGGATGCCGGCGAGCCGCCACAGGATCAGCGCGACCGCCTGATCTGGGCGCTGGAGCAGTGCGGGTGGGTCCAGGCCAAGGCCGCGCGCCTGCTGCGGATCACGCCGCGCCAGCTCGCGTACGCGCTGCAGAAGCACAACATCGAAGTGCGCAAGTTCTAGAAACCCAGAGGGGCATCGTGAGCCAGGAATGCAACAGGCCGCAGCCGCGCGACCCGCTGCGCAGCGGAGACGATTGGATCGGTCACCAGCGTCTGCGCTGGCTGTTCGACGCGGCCGGTTTCGACGTCCTGCCGGTTCGCGAGCACGAAGCCGCGTCGGCGCGCGGCGCGGTGCAGGAGATGAACAACCTCGCCGGTGAGCCGCTGGCCGAATGGCTCGAAGGCGACATCGGCTGCGGAATCCGCCTGACCGCCCGCGGACGCCGGCTGTCGGTGGCCCTGAGCGTGGTGCGCGAAGCGGAGGCCCGGCTGCTCGAGGAGTTCGGCGGCAGCTTCGCCGACGACCTGCGTCTGCTCGACCGCGTCACCGTCAGGACCAGTGCCCGCAACCAGTTCTTCGCGCGGGTCGAGACGCTGTCCGGAGGGGCCCTGCAGGACCACGTCGTCCTGCGCCTGCCGAGCGGACATCGCATCGTCGCGCTGATCACGCGCAGCAGCGTCGAGGCGCTCGCACTCGGGCCCGGCATCGACGTGGTGGCGCTGATCAAGGCGCCGTCGATGCGGGTCGTGAGCGCGGAGGGCCAGGCGCAGCCGCCGCAGTCCGTCGGCGGCGAGGTCAACGCCCTGGACGGCGTGGTCCGCAGCATGAGCCGGGATGACTGCTACACCGAGGTGCTGGTCGACATCGGTGCGGATCTGAGCGCGGTCGCGGTGGCGGCGACTGCCGAGATGCCGCCTATCGGTATCGGACAGCAGGTCTGGCTGCGCTTCTCGACGGCGTCGGTCATCGTCGGCGTTCCGGCCTGAGGTCGGCGCCGGCCGCGTGACGGCGGCTTTCCCAGATATCGTTATGTGACGGGCTTCCGACAAAGCCGACATCGGATCACGCGCCGTGAGCCGGACCGATTCTGCCGTCATCCGATTAATCTAACAAAAACAATATCCTGAAGATCGGGTCGGTCCTGGCATGCTCCGTGCGATAAGCGCTATATAGCGTAATATATATAAACGTGGCTTCGTGCCGCGTGTTCCGAGCCGAGTCGAGACCCCCTCAGGAGTGATGCCGTGCCGATCCGATTCCCCTTGTCCATTCGCCGCAGCGCGGTTGCCGTCGTCGTCGGGTGCTGCCTCCATGGCGCGCCGGCGCTGGCCGATGATGCCTGTGACGGCTTTCGTGCCGAGTTCGCGTCGACGCGGACGCAGTACGCCGGTGACGCGCAGACGTTGCAGGCGGGGAGCGACGTCGAGTCGGCGCCGACGGTCATGCCCGGGCGGCCTTATGCGCTGGCGCTGTCGCCGCTGTCCGGGGTGACGCTGGCGGCTGCGCCGGGCAAGCCGATGCTGCCCGACGGTGCCGCCGGCGGCATGGTGCGGTTCGAAGTGCCGGAAGCGGGTGGCTATCACGTCGCGATCGGCAGCAATCACTGGATCGACATCGTCGACTCCGGGACGCTGATCGCGTCCAGGGATTTTCAGGGAGTGTTCGGGTGCTCGGCCCCGCACAAGGTCGTGGTCTACGAACTGCCCGCCGGCCGCGAGCTGGTGTTGCAGTTCAGCGGCAGCCCGACGGATGCGACGCGCCTGCTGATCAAGGCCGCGACGCCATGACGGCGGCCCGTGCCCGGCACCGGTCACGGTGGGCGTCGGCGGCCGCGTGTCTGCTGTCGGTGTCGGCGGCCGCCGCCGGCGGATCCGCGGAAGGACCGGGCGATGTGTCGTTCGCGGCGGTCCGCGTCGCGGCACAGACCCGGTTCGAGCCGGTGGCGTATGCCGCGCTCGACGGCGACCAGCAGCGGCGCTACGCGCTCGGTCTGGCGGTCTTCAACACGCATTGGGTCGCCGCCGGGACCGCGCAGGCCGCGCGCATCGACGGTGTCGGTCCGCTGCACAACGCGCCGTCCTGTGACGCCTGCCACAACAGCGGTGCGCGCGGCCGTGGTCCCGAGGGGGATGGTGCGCTGCCGATCGGCCTGGTGATCGCGGTGTCGCCGGCTGGGTCGGCGGGGCCTCATCCGCGCTACGGCCATGTGCTCAACCCGTCGGGCCTGGATCGGGTTCCGGCCGAGGCGCAGCTGCGGGTGCGCTATCGCATGCTGGAGGGGCGCTATCCGGACGGCGCCCGGTGGCAGCTGCGGGATCCGCGGTATCTCGTCGAGGCGCCGGGCTATGGCGCACTCGCGGACGATACCGTGCTCAAGCCGCGGCTTGCGCCGGCGCTGTTCGGTGCCGGCCTGCTCGAGCGCGTGCCGGTCGACTGGCTGCGGCGGCGCGAGGCGCGCAATGCCGAGCGGACCGACGGCGTACGCGGGCGGATCGCCTGGCGCGAATTCGACGGGCGGAAGATGCCGGGACGCTTCGACTGGCAGGGCGACGCGGTCTCGGTCGCTAACCAGACCGGGCGTGCGTTCGCGCGGGAAATGGGCCTGAGCAATCCGCTGCAGCCCGCCGACGACTGCACCGCGACGCAGGCGGCGTGCCGGAAGGCCGCATCCGGCGGCAGCCCCGAAGTCGATCCGCAGTTGTTTGCCGCGGTCGAGGCCTTCCAGCGCTGGCTCGCGGTACCGGCGGTCGCGCGCGACGGCGGGATCGAGGCGGACGGAGCGGCGCTGTTCACGGCCACCGGCTGTGCCGACTGCCACGTGCCGGCGCTGCCGGTCGAGATCGATGGCGCCGGCCCGGCGCAGCTGCCCGCGTACTCGGACCTGCTGGTGCACGACCTCGGGTCCGGACTGGCCGATCGCGATCTGCGCGGGCAGGCGGTTCCCGGCGCCTGGCGAACCGCGCCGCTGTGGGGCTTGGGCTACGCCGTGCAGCGCGGCGGCGCGCTAGGCCTGCTGCACGACGGCCGCGCCCGCTCGGTCGAGGAGGCGATCCTCTGGCACGGCGGCGAGGCAGCCGCGGCGCAGGCGCGCTTTGTCGCGTCGACGCCCGGGCAGCGTGCGCTGCTGCTGCGCTGGTTGGAGACGCGCTAGCAGCGGGAGGGTGCGGACCGGGCGGCGCCTTCATCCGGCGGCGCCGCCCGGAACGGCCTCATTTGCCGACGATCACGTCCGAGGATTTGACGATGGCGGTGACGGTGTCGCCGACCTTCAGGTCGAGGTCCTCGGCCGCGTCGTTGGTGATCGACGAGGTCAGATGGATCCCGTGGCCGACGTCGATGTGCACGGTCGTCGTGACCGCGCCCTTGGTGATCTTCTCGATCTTGCCCTTGAGGGCGTTGCGTGCGCTGAGTTTCATGTTGCGAGTTCCGTTCAGGTGGGCGATGTCAGCATGCGAATGCCGCGCCAGTTTTCGACGTCGGCGCCAGTGTGTTTCGCGTGCATTGATCTGGATCAATCGATGCGGCGCTTCGGGGGCATCCTTCTTGCTGCCCAGGGGGATATCGGCCTTCCCCGTGTCGCAATCAGGACAAACCCGTCATGCCGCTCTACGACTATCGCTGCCCGCGCTGCCAGGAAGTATTCGAACTGCTGGTCAGCGCCTCGACCAAACCGCGCTGTCCGCACTGCGGGGGGCGCAAGCTTGAGCGGCTGATGTCGGCGCCGGCCGCACCGGGGCGCTCGGCGCAGATCATCAAGCAGGCGCGCCGCCGCGCGGCGCAAGAGGGCCACTTCAGCCATTACGCCCCACACGAGCGGCCGCGCCGCTGACAGCGCCGGTGCGCTTACCTCGGCGCGAGCGGAACGTCGCGCCGGTCCATTCCCCTTGACGTTTTAGGGAGAGCCTCATGAGCCTCGAACTTCCCCAGGTCTATCGCCATCACGCCATCTGCTGCGCACAGCAACGCCCGCCGGGCCATCCACACGGCAGCTGCGCGACATCGGGTGCGCATCCGCTGTGGGGGCGCCTGAGCGAGCAGGTGCAGTCGCGCCAGCTCGCGGATGTCGGCGTCACCGCCAGCGGCTGTCTCGGATTCTGCCAGGCCGGCCCGTTGATGGTCGTGTATCCCGAAGGCATCTGGTACCAGCCGCGCACAGCGGCGGATATCGACGAGATCGTGCAGTCGCACTTCGTCGAAGGGCTCCCGGTCGAGCGCCTGATCGTCGTTCCGCATCTGTAGCCGGACCTGCGCCCGCGGGCGTCCGGGATCGGACGGGATGTCGCAAATGTCGGGAAAATCACATCGCGACGACTATAAAAAAACAAATAAAAACAATACATAAAAGATGGCACGACCTTCGCAAAGCAAGACCCTGAATCCGCCTTGCACGCGTTCAGGAGTGCCGCGATGTCCCTTACCCGTACGCCCGCTGCGTCTGCGTCCAGCTATATCTCGCTGGACGATCTGCTGAAGTTCGGCAAGGCCGTCACCGACAGTGGCGGCGGGGGCTGCTCCACCAGCGGCGGCGACGGCAAGGCGAGCTGCGGCTCGTCCGACGGGCCTGCCGACATGCCGCCGGAGATCTGGGAGAAGGTCAAGAACCATCCCTGCTATTCGGAGGAAGCCCATCACCACTACGCGCGCATGCACGTGGCGGTGGCGCCGGCCTGCAACATCCAGTGCAACTACTGCAATCGCAAGTACGACTGCAGCAACGAATCGCGGCCCGGCGTGGTGTCGCAGAAGCTGACGCCGGAACAGGCGGTGAAGAAGGTCGTCGCCGTCGCCAGCGAGATTCCGCAGATGACCGTGCTCGGCATCGCCGGCCCCGGCGACTCGCTGGCGAGTCCGTCCAGGACCTTCGAGACCTTCCGGCTGCTGCAGGAGCAGGCGCCGGACATCAAGCTGTGCATGTCGACCAACGGCCTGGCGCTGCCGGACATGGTCGACGAGATCGCCAGATACAACATCGATCACGTGACGATCACGATCAACATGGTCGACCCCGAGATCGGCGAGAAGATCTATCCGTGGATCTTCTACAGGCACAAGCGCTGGACCGGGCGCGATGCCGCGAAGATTCTCACCGAGCGTCAGCTCGAGGGACTGGAGAAGCTGACCGCGAGGGGCATCCTGACCAAGATCAACTCGGTGCTGATTCCCGGCGTCAACGACGAGCACCTGATCGAGGTCAACAGGGCGGTCAAGGCGCGTGGTGCGTTCCTGCACAACATCATGCCGCTGATCTCCGAGGCCGAGCACGGCACCTATTACGGACTCAACGGCCAGCGCGGGCCGACCGCGCAGGAACTCAAGGCGGTACAGGACGCCTGCTCGGGCGGTGCCAATCTGATGCGCCACTGCCGGCAGTGCCGGGCCGATGCGGTGGGCCTGCTCGGCGAGGATCGCAGCGACGAGTTCACGCTCGAAAAGATCGAGCAGATGGAGGTCGTCTACGACATCGACAAGCGGCGCGCGTACCAGGCCAGCGTCGAATCCGAACGTCAGGCGCAGCGCGCGGCCAAGGCGCATGCGCTGGCGG
Source organism: Nevskiales bacterium (assembly GCA_028698335.1). GTDB lineage: Bacteria > Pseudomonadota > Gammaproteobacteria > Nevskiales > Nevskiaceae > Solimonas. The sequence continues at coordinate 59,616 of JAQVDP010000017.1, forward strand.
TGCAGTCGCCGGACGCCGCCGCGGACACCGACGCGATCAAGCTGCTGGTGGCGGTCGCCACCCAGGGTCAGGGACGCGTCAATCAGCATTTCGGACACGCCACCGAATTCCAGATCTTCGAGGTGTCGGCGGCCGCGGCGGTGTTCGTCGGCCACCGCCGCGTCGATCTCTACTGCCAGGGCGGCTACGGCGAGGACGAGCAGCTGCCGTCGATCGTCGACGCGATCAACGACTGCCACGCGGTCCTGGTCGCGAAGATCGGCGCCTGCCCGCGCGAGGAACTCGAGCGTGCCGGCATCGAGCCGGTCGATGCCTACGCCCACGATTTCATCGAACACGCGGCGCTGAGCTGGTTCGCCGACTACCGGGCGCGTGTCGCCCGCGGCGAGCTGACGCATCAGGCGCGCGGCGACGCCGCCATCCGTCAGGGCGCCTACACCGCGGCCGCCTGACCGCTTTTCGTTCCTTCCACAGCTCCACAGGAGAAGACCCATGGCTCTGAAGATCATCGCCTCGATGTGCACCGGCTGCTCGGCTTGCGAGCCGGAATGCCCGAACGTCGCCATTCGCGAGAAGAACGGCACCTTCATCATCGACCCGAAGAAGTGCACCGAGTGCGAAGGGCACTTCGACGCGCCGCAATGCATCGCGGTGTGCCCGGTCGATGGCTGCATCAAGAAGGCGGCCTGAGCCGCGCGCACCGGAACCGGACCATGACTGCATTTCAGGTGACGCCGGCGGCGGGCAAATTCATCGGCCGCATGATCCGCTTCGGCGGCAAGGGCGCAGCGGCGGGCTTCCGCCTGTCGGTGTCGGCCGGCGGCTGTTCGGGTCTCAACGCCGAGTTCAGTGTCGAGGCCGAGCCTCTGGCCGGGGACCAGGTCTTTGACGTCGCTGGCGTGCGCCTGTTCCTGCCGGCCGAGAGTCGGCTGCTGCTCGACGGCGTGACGATCGACTTCGTCGACACGCCGACACAGAGTGGGCTGAGCTTCGTGGATCCCAAGGCCAGCGGCTGCGGCTGCGAGTCGTCCTCGGCGAGCGCCGACACCTCGGATCTGGTTCAGATCTCGGCCTAGGTCGAAGGTCGGATGCGGGCGTGAGCATGGACCTGGCCGATTTCGAGGACGCGGTTTTCGGCGGCGGTCTGCCCGAAGCCGCGCAACGGCGCCTGCAGGATGCCGGGCGCCTGCGCGGCAGCGATCCGCAGGCCGCGCTGCTTCTCCTCGAGCAGGCCCGGACACTGGCGCCGCAGCATCCGGCGACGCTGATCGCGCTGTACCGCTTCCACTTCTACGGCCACCGCCTGCGCGAGGCGCGGTCCGTCGCCGAGCGGTCGCTGGCGCTGGGCGCGCAGACCCTGGGGCTGGGCGGACATTGGCGGGACACGCCGCCGGTGCCGATGGGCGGTGCGCGCTTCGATCCGGCGACCCGATTCTTCCTGTTCGCGCTGAAGGGCTATGCCTACCTGAGCCTGCGCATCGGCGATACCGACGCCGCGCGTCCGGCGCTGACGCTGCTCAAGGCGCTGGACCCGGACGATCGCGTCGGCGGCGCGTTGCTTGGAGAGGTGCTGGCGCGGGCCGAATCCGGACTCGACGACGACGCCTGCGAAGACGCGATGTGCGTGGACGGAGGCACGGTCCGGTGAGTCTGCTCCCGTCGGCACCGGACGTGGCGGAGGCGGCCATCGCCGCCGTCGACTGGTGCGGCCGGCCGGTCGACTGCGGGCACTGCGACGCCGGAGGCGCGGCGGGCCTGCGCTGCGAGCGCGGTCGCGCCTGCGTGCACGACCGTTACGCACGGCGCATCGATCGCTACTTCAACTGGAACCCGCAGACCGCAGACCGCTGGTTGACCCATCCGTATTTCGAGGTCCGCGCGATCGCGGTGCGCCACGCCAGCGTCTTCCGCCTGCCCGAAATGATGGCGGACCCGGACGAGACCGTGCGCCTGTCGGTGGCGATGCGTCTGCCGCAGCGTCAGCTGCGCAAGCTGATGAACGACCCGCATCGCGAGGTGCGGATCCGTGTCGCCGGCCGGCTCGATCCGGATGCTTTGACGAAGATGTGCGACGACGACGATTACTACGTGCGCCTGCAGGTGGCACGGCGCCTGCCTGTTGCGCTGCTGGCGCGGATGGCGGCCGATCCCGATCCGCAGGTGCGACGCACCGTCGCGCTGCGCCTCGATCCGGCGGCGCTCGGACGTATGGCGCAGGACGGGGAAGTGGGCGTGCGGCGCATCGTCGCCGCCCGTGCCTTGCCACCGTTGCAGCAGGCGCTCGCGGCCGATCCGGCCTGGGAAGTCCGCCGCGAGGTGGCCCTGCATGCCGGCCGGGCGCTGGCCGCCGCATTGAGCGCCGATCCGGAGCCGGAGGTCGTGGCCGCGGCGGAGCAGCGGCTGGCTGCGCTCGACGCCGGTATCGGGGCGGAGGCAGGCGGCCATGACTGACATCCGCCGCGACGACGACGTGGTCGAACTGGCGCTGCCGCCGCGCTACGCCATCGGCGAGCGTGTCGTCAGCCGGAGCACGGTCCGCAACGACGGGACGTTTCCGGGACGCGAGATCGGCGACGAGCTGGTGCGAAAGGGCGACGTCGGCTACGTCACGTCGATCGGCAGCTTCCTTCAGCAGTACTACATCTACGCCGTCGAATTCGTCGACCGCGGCTATCGGGTCGGGATGCGCGCCAAGGAGTTGATGAGCCTGGACGATCTGCCGGAGGACATCCTCGCGGCGCTCGGTCCGGACAAGGTGCGGCAGCTCGATCGGATCGGGCGCGGCGCGGCGGCGGCCGATCCGTCGGGTGGAGGCGCGTCATGATCGATCTGCAGGAACCGCGATTCGAGTGGGGGCAGCGCGTCAGCGCGCGTGCCGATCTCTACAACGACGGCGGTTTCCCGGACCAGCCGCCCGACGCGCGACTGGTGCAGGCCGGCGAGCACGGCGAGATCGTGCAGGTCGGCATGCACGAGCAGAGCCGGACGCCGCTGTATCTGGTCGAGTTCGCGGTCGGCGTGGTCGGCTGCCTCGAGGACGAACTCGAGGCGCTGTTGCCCGGGGTCTCGGAGCCGATGCCGCCGGCCGGGGCGCGCCGATGAACGTCGCAACCGACGGCGCACCGCCGCGGCGCGATTCGGAGACGTTCGAGCGGCGCTGCATCGAACGCGCCCTGCGCGATCGCGAACGCTACCGCTACGTGCATCCGCGGCTGCAGTACGAGGACAGCGGCTGGCGGGTGCGCAGCCCCTGCTGCTCCCGCCGGATCGACGCCGAAGGCGGCGAGATCGACATCGCCCGGCTGCAGCCGGTCGACGTGCGACGCTGGCGCCTGTATGCGCGCGAGCATGCGCTGGCGTCCTGGCGGCTGGTGCAGGAGGGCGCGCTCGGCGAGCTGCTGCAGCGCCTGCGTCTCGATCCGCTGCGCGAGTTCTGGCCATGAACGGCGCGGCGATCTATCTGGACAACAACGCCACGACCCGGCCGGCACCGCAGGTGGTCGAGGCAGTCGCCGAGGCGATGCGGTCCTGCTGGGGCAATCCGGCGTCCGCGCATCCGGGCGGGCAGGCGGCCAAGCGCCTGATGGCGCAGGCGCGCAGGGCGGTGGCCGGCCTGCTCGGGGCGGCGCCGACCGAGGTGCTGTTCACCAGCGGTGCGACCGAAGCCAACTGCGCGGTGCTGGAGGGTGCCCTGCGGCGCCGGTCCGCGGACGGCGACGTCGCGCCGCTGCTGATCCTCAGCGCGATCGAGCACGCGGGCATGTTGCGGGCGGCGCGGCGCCTGGCGGCCGAGGGACGCGCGCGCCTGCGGCTGCTGCCGGTGGACCCGGCCGGTCGCGTCGACCCCGACCGTGCCGGCGCGCTGATCGAGCCGGGCGCGGCGCTGGTTTCGGTGATGGCCGCCAACAACGAAACCGGGGTGCTGCAACCGGTCGCGGCGATCGCGGCGCGGGCACGCGCCGCCGGCGTCCCGATGCACGTGGACGCTACCCAGGTCGCCGGACGCGTCCCTTTCGATTTTTCGCGGCTCGGCATCGATCTGGCCTCGGTCTCCGCGCACAAGCTGCATGGCCCCAAGGGCTGTGGCGCGCTGTTGCAGCGCAAGGGACTGAGCTGGCCGGAGCTGATTCCGGGCACGCAGGAGCGCGGGCGCCGCGGCGGCACCGAGAACCTGTTCGGGATCGCCGGGTTCGGTGTCGCCGCGGCACTTGCCGCCGTCGACCTGGAGCGGGAGCGGACGCGCATCGCCGCGCTCAGGGACCGCTTCGAGCAGGCACTCGCGGCGAGACTGCCGGTGCGGGTCTTCGGCGCCGCTGCGTCCCGTCTGCCCAACACCAGCTATCTGCGCATCGCCGACCTCGACGCCGACCTGGTGCTCAACCGTCTCGAACGCAACGGGATCTGGTGTGCGTCCGGGGCGGCGTGCAGCAGCGGCGGGCAGGCGCCGTCGCATGTCCTGCGGGCGATGGGCGTCGCCGCGCCGGAGGCGCTGGCGGCAATCCGGTTTTCGCTGTCGCGCGAGACCACCGCCGGAGAACTCGACGCCACGGTCGACGCGCTGTGCGCGGAGCTGCTGCCGCGTCTGGCGGATGCGGCGTGACGCGCTGGCGATCAGGGCTGACGGTGCTCGCGGCCGCGGCACATGCGAGGCCACGGACTTTTTGATGGACGAACCGAGTAAGACGCGATGAAAGTGATGATCCGCAAGACCCAGACCGGCGCGCTGTCGGCCTATGTGCCGAAGAAGGATCTCGAAGAGCCGATCGTCTCGATGCAGCAACCGTCGATGTGGGGCGGCACGATCACCCTGGGCAACGGCTGGGAGCTGGAGCTGCCGGCGATGGCCGAGGACACGCGCCTGCCGATCACCGTCGAAGCGCGCAAGGTCGCCGGATGAACGGGATCAGCGCGGCGGAGGAAGCACGGATCGTCGAGCTGGTCGGTGCCGCGGCCAGCACGCGCGACGCCGTTGCCGCGGTGCGTGGCGCGTTTCCGCGGCTGCGCGCGACGCCGGTCGACGCGCTGGATGTGCGCGATGAAACCCCGGCCCGGAGCGTTGCCGGGCGCAGCGTCTACTGGGTCGAGTCCGACGGGCATTGCCGGCGCGTGACCGCCTCGGCCGAACGCGCCGACGGCCTGTTGCTGGCCGAAGGCTGACGGGGCCATGGACCACGACTGGATCGCGCTGTCGCAACCGGATGTCGGCGACCGTGAGGAAACGCTGCTGCTGGCGGCGTTGCATGCGGGGGAGTGGTCGGCGGCGGGACTGGTCGAGGCCTTCGAGGCGCGCTTCGCCGAATGGGTCGGCCGCCGTCACGCCGTCGCCGTCGCCAGCGGTACGCTGGGTCTGCTGGCGACGCTCCAGGCGCTGGGTTTCGACCCCGGCGATGAGGTCGTGGTCCCGGCCTACGCCTGGCACCATCTGGCGCATGCCGTGACCCTGGCCGGACTGCGGCCGGTCGCGGCGGACATCGACTACTGGTCGGGCACGCTCGCGCCGGCGCGGGTCGCCGAGCGGATCGGGCCGCGGACGCGCGCGATCCTGGCCGGCAACAGCAACGGCCATCCGGCGGCGTGGGATTCGTTGCGTGCGCTGGCGCAGGCGCACGGCCTGGTGCTGCTCGAGGATTCGAGCGAGGCGCTTGGATCGACGGTGGGCGGCGTCAAGGTCGGCTGCTTCGGCGACGTGTCGGTGTTCGACTTCGCCCAGCCCGGCGCGCTGAGCTGCGGCGAGGGCGGCATGGTCGTCACCGACGATGCGCATCTGGCCGCCGAGATCCGGTACCGGCGCGCGCGGCGCATGCGGGACCGCCAGTCGCTGTCGGTGGGGTCGCGGATCCCGCTGCGCTGCGACATCAGCGAGCTGACCGCCGCGGTCGGACTCGCCCAGCTCGAACGGGTCGACGCGATCCTGGCGCGGCGACGCCAGGTCGAGGCCTGGTACCACGAGCAGATGCAGAGCTTCGAGGGCATCAAGCCACCGTATCAGGCACCGGAGGTCGAATCGGTGAACTGGATGCTCTACGTCGTGCACCTCGGCAAGCGTTTCACCGGCAGCGCCCGCAACCAGATCGTCGACGATCTCGAGGCCAGCGGCATCGAGTGCGCCGCGTACTGCGCGCCGCTGACGATGGATTTCCACTATCAACAGCTCGGGTTGCGGCGCGGTGTGCTGCCCAACACCGATCGCATCGCCGATCGCGCCCTGGCGTTGCCGTTTCACGGCGGCCTCGGCGAGGACCACGTGCGCTTCGTGGTCAAGACGCTCAAGGACGCCTGCACCAATGTCGGCGCCGGCGCCGCCATCTACCTCTGACCCGATTCCGCGGAGATCGCCCCATGCCTGAATCCACCCTGATCGATGCCCTTGCCGGGATGCTCGCCGAAGGCCGCCTGATCCCGTACCTGGGCCCGCGCATGCTGCAGCTGTGCGACGGCTACGCCGTGCCGGAAACGCCGGAGGCCCTGGTGCAGTCGCTGACGGCCAGGGCGTCGGTGCCGGGCAAGATCCGCAACAACCTGACCCGCAGCGCGCAGTTCATCGAGAACTTCAAGCACCGCAAGACACTGGTCCATCTGATGGACCAGGCGTTCACGGCGCCGCCGGTGGCGTCGGAGCTGCACCTTGCGCTGGCGGCGCTGAAGCCGCCGCTGATTGTCGATACCTGGTACGACGACGCGATGGGCGATGCGCTCGACCGGGTCCACGCGGCCGACGGCGAGCGCGACGCCTGGGGGCAGGTGCAGGGCCTGTCGCAGTCCGAGCACTTCGGGCAATGGACCGGGCGTTACGACGCGCGCGGACACGCGCTGGCCGAGGACGCCCGACCGGACTGGCGCACGCTGCTGTACAAGCCGCTGGGCGGACACGCGCCGGCGGCCAACTATCTGGTCTCCGACACCGACTTCGTCGAGGTGCTGACCGAGATCGATATCCAGACGCCGATTCCGGACGCGGTGCAGCGCCTGCGCAGTTCCCGCAGCTTCCTGTTCATCGGCTGCCGCTTCGACGATCAGCTCACACGCGGATTCGCCCGGCAGATCATGAAGCGTTCGTCCGACCGCCACTGGGCGGTCCTGCCGGAGCCGCTGACGCGCATGGAGGCGCGCTTCCTGGCCGAGCAGAACATCAGCCGCATCGAGCTGCCGCTGGCGACGTTCGCCGAGCGGATGCTCGAGCGCATCGGCGCCGCGGCGGTGGCCTGAGCGCCGCGCGCTGTGGATTCTGTCCTGTCGCAAACGCGACATTTCCTGCAAGTGCGCCGAGACGATTCCGGGACATCTTAAAAAGCCACATAAAAACAATCATATAAGGATGGCATGGCGGTTGCTAAACAGGTCTTGTACAGGCCGCAACTGCAAACGGAGATCGCCGTCATGTGGGAATACTCGGAAAAGGTCAAAGACTACTTTTTCAATCCGAAGAACGTCGGCGCGCTAGAGGGCGCCGACGGCGTCGGCGATGTCGGCGCGATCGCCTGCGGTGACGCATTGCGGCTGTCGATCAAGGTCGATCCGGACACCCAGATCATCACCGACGCGCGCTTCCAGACCTTCGGCTGCGGCTCGGCGATCGCGTCGTCGTCGGCGCTGACCGAGCTGATCATCGGCAAGACCCTCGACGAGGCGCTGAAGATCACCAACCAGGACATCGCCGATTTTCTCGGCGGCCTGCCGCCGGAGAAGATGCACTGCTCGGTGATGGGCTACGAGGCGCTGCGCGCCGCGGTCGCCAACTATAAGGGCGAGGCGTGGGTCGACGACCATGAGGAAGGGGCGCTGATCTGCAAGTGCTTCGGCATCGACGAGGGCTACGTCGAACGCACCGTGCGCGCCAACGGCCTGACGACGATCGAGCAGATCACCCACTACACCAAGGCTGCAGGCAGCTGCGGCACCTGCATCGAGGGTGTCGAGGAGGTGCTGCAGAAGACCAATGCGGCAATGGTCGCCGAAGGCGTGCTCGCGGCCGACGAGGCGTTCGATCCGGTGATCGCGATCCGTCCGGTCCGCCGTAACAAGTCGCCCGGGAAGGCGGCACCGGCCGCCGCTCCTGCCGCGGCCGCAGGGATGACGACGCTGCAGAAGATCCGGCTGATCGAGCAGGCGATCGCGGAGCTGCGCCCGTTCCTGCAACAGGACGGCGGCGACTGCGAGCTGGTCGACGTCGACGGCAATACGGTCTACGTCAAGCTCACCGGCGCCTGCGTGAACTGCCAGATGGCCAGCGTCACGATCAGCGGCGTGCAGGAGCGCCTCGCCGACAAGCTCGGCTTCCCGCTGCGGGTGGTCCCGGTCCCGGCCGGCGCGCCGGCCTACGCCTGAGGCGCGCGAAGATGTCGACCCTCATCGACGGCGCGATGCGCCCGGTCTATCTCGACAACAACGCGACCACCCGCGTCGATCCGGAAGTGCTCGAGGCGATGCTGCCGTTCTTCACCGAACAGTTCGGCAACGCCTCCTCGATGCATGCCTTCGGCGCACAGGTCGGCGGAGCGCTGCAGCAGGCGCGCCGGCAACTGCAGGCGCTGCTCGGCTGCGAGTTCGATCACGAGATCGTGTTCACCGGCAGCGGCACCGAAGCCGACAACACCGCGATCCTGTCCGCGCTGGAGACGCAGAGCAGTGCGCGCCAGCCCCGCGACGAGATCGTCACCACCGCCGTCGAGCATCCCGCGGTGCTGGCGCTGTGCGAGTGGCTGGAGAAGACCCGGGGCGTCAAGGTGCATCGCATCGGCGTCGACGCCAAGGGCCGGCTCGATCTCGAGGCCTACCGCCGCGCGCTCGGGCCGCGGACCGCGATCGCCTCGATCATGTGGGCCAACAACGAGACCGGCACGATCTTCCCGGTCGAACAGCTCGCCGAGCTGGCGCACGAGGCCGGCGTCCTGTTCCATACCGACGCGGTGCAGGCGGTCGGCAAGCTGCCGATCGATCTGAAGACCAGCGAGATCGACATGCTGTCGCTGTCCGGGCACAAGCTGCACGGACCCAAGGGCATCGGCGCGCTGTACGTGCGCCGCGGGGTGCGCCTGCGCCCGATGATCCGCGGCGGGCACCAGGAGCGCGGGCGTCGTGCCGGCACCGAGAACGCGCCGGCGATCGTCGGTCTCGGCAAGGCTGCCGAACTGGCGCAGCAGTGGATGGCGCACGAGCAGACCGAAGTGCGCGCGCTGCGCGACCGGCTCGAAGCAGGCATCGTCGAGCGAGTGCCGCGCTGCATCGTCAACGGTGATCCGGAAAGCCGGCTGCCGAACACCAGCAACATCGCTTTCGAGTTCATCGAGGGCGAGGCGATTCTGCTGCTGATGAACCAGTACGGCATCGCAGCCTCGTCCGGCTCGGCCTGCACCTCGGGTTCGCTGGAGCCGTCGCACGTGCTGCGGGCGATGAACATCCCGTACACCGCCGCGCACGGATCGACACGCTTCTCGCTGTCCCGAGAGAACACGCAGGCCGATGTCGATCGCGTGATCGACGTGATGCCGGCGATCGTCGCGCGCCTGCGCGAGCTGTCGCCGTTCTGGAACGAACAGACGGCGTCCGAAGTCCAGTTCAATCCGACCTACGCCTGAGCTGTGGGCGGGCGCCGGATCCGTCATGGAGTCATTGCATGGGTGCCACACTGAATGCGGCCGAGGCCGAACTCAAAGCCGACCTGTACTGGCGTTTCGGAAGCAGTCTTCCGGCGCCGGTTCTGAAGCTGATGCATGGGGTGGTGCGTCGCCAGCTGCGGGCGCGACTGTCGAACCAGGACATCACCGCGCTGTCGGGAGAAGCCGCGCGCGCGCTGTACCGGCGCCACATCGAACAGCTCGTTGCCGACTTCGCGGCCTGGACGCCGCTGGCCGACCTCTGCGATCTGCGCGGCGGAGTCGGGTCGATGCCGGCCGGCACCTGAGGCGATGATCCATCGCCCGGCCCTGGGGCTCGCCGAGCTCGAACGCCTGTTCGACGAGGACGCGCTCTACGGTGATCTGACGACCCACGCACTCGGTATCGGCGGCCGCGCGGCGCGGATGACGCTGCGTGCCCGTGGCGACATGTGCGTCTGCGGGACCGAGGATGCCGAGCGGCTGTTGCGACATCTCGGTCTGGATGCGACGCGCGACTGCGACAGCGGCAGGACCGTGCGCGCCGGCACCGTGCTGATGCGGTGCGAGGGCGACGCCGCCAGCCTGTTCGCGGCGTGGAAGGTGGTGCAGACCCTGCTCGAATGGTTGTCCGGCATCGCCACCGAAACCCGCGCGATCGTGGACGCGGCGCGCGGGGGCGCCACCGACGTGGCGGTCGCGTGCACGCGCAAGAATCTGCCATCGACGCGGCGCCTGGCCGCCTACGCGGTGATCGCGGGCGGCGGCGCGATGCATCGCCTCGGGCTCGCGGAGACGGTGTTGATCTTTCCCGAGCATCGCCGCTTCCTCGACGACGGCGACACCCTGGCGGATGCGATCCTGCGCTGCCGCCGGGTCGCGCCCGAGCGCGGCATCGTGGTCGAAGTCACCGACGAGGCCGACGCCGTGGCGGCGATCGAGGCTGGCGCTGACGTTCTGCAGCTCGAGAAGTTCACGCCGGTGGCGGTGGCCCGCGTCCGCACCGTCGTCGACGGTGGCAGCGGCAGGCGGCCCCGCGTCGCGGCGGCCGGCGGCATCCACGCCGGCAACGCGGCGGACTATGCCGCAGCCGGCGCCGAAATCCTGGTGACCTCGCGCCCGTACGCGGCGGCGCCACGGGACGTCGCGGTCGAGCTGCGCCCGGCCTGAGCGGCGGGCCATGCGGACGCACCGCCTCGCGGCGGCGCGTCCTCAGGGTGTCGGTTCAGACCGGCCGGTTCTCGTTGGGATTGCGCACCGGCCCCATGCGCTGCAGACCCTCCTCGTAGCTGATCCGCTCGTATTGGTCCGACCAGTCGAGGGCCTTGCGATACACCGCCTCGAGCTTGCCGCCGGTATCCAGGCGCTTGAGCTCGGACTTCTCCAGATACAGCAGTTCGAGCAGTTCGTTCCAGGCGGTGGCCTCGTCGATCGGCAGGATCTGGAACACCGCGCCGCCGAACGCCACCTGGTAGCGCGCCGTCAGGTCGATGTTGTTGCAGAACAGAAAGTACTTGCCGTCCTCGGCGATCGCGTCGCCGAGCACCTCGACCAGCGGTTTGAGGTATTCGAACGACAGCAGGTAGCCGCACAGGAACGCGATCGTCGGCTTGCCGGCTTCGGCGACCATCATGATCTGTTCGGCGACGACCTCCGGTGGCCGCGCCTCGTCGGCGACGTTCGGCGTGAACTTCAGGGCCAGTTCGCCGCGGAAGCCGAACAGTTCCGGCGATGGCAGCGGGCCCTTGAATACGGGATTGAACAGGCGGCCTTCGGCCTCCAGCGGGGCGAGGGCGGTTTCGGCGAGGGTGGTCATGCGGATGCTCCAGTGGCGGGGGGATTCGATGCGGCGCAGCTGCAGTGCCCGGATGCGGATGCTTCCGGCTGCGGCGGGGTGCTGTGTGGTTGATGGCTGCTGGCGGCGTCGTTGCGGATGAAGTCCGCCGTGCGCGCGAACGCGGCTTCGAGTTCGGCGCGCAGTTCGGTATCGCCGCAGGTCGTCTGCAGCGCGGCGCGCATGCAGGCCATCCAGGCGTCGCGTTCCGCGGCGCCGATCCGGAATGGCAGATGGCGTCGGCGCAGGCGCGGGTGGCCGCGTTCCTGCGAATAGAGCGCCGGACCGCCGAGCCACTCGGTCAGAAAGCGCACCAGCACCTGCCTGACCGGTGTCAGGTCCTCGCCGTGCAGGGCGCGGATGGTCCGGGCGTCGGGGCGGCGGTCCATCTCGGCATGGAAGGCCTCGACCAGCCGGACGACACCGGCGTGCCCACCAAGTCGGCGGTAGTGCGGATTGGGTTCGCGCGCGGCGTCATCGGCCCCGGCCGAGCTGACGCTCGGCGCGGTGTGAACGTGAGGAGTCGGCTTCGCCATCCCGGTTCTCGGATGAATGTATCCGGGTTACGGGCAAGCTTCGTGCCGCATGTGAAATCGGCTGGAAAATTCAAGCAAAAGCAGGGCGATGCGCGGAATATCGGAATTTCAGGGGCGGCTGGAAAGGCTGTCGCAAGCGCTGCGGGAAACGGGGCTTTTGTCAGGTTTGCAACACCGTTCGAGAGGTCTTGATGCTCCCCTAAAAACTTATAAAAACACATATAAAACATATCGATATGGACATTTTTCGAGAATGGCACGGCGGTTGCTCAGTACCGTCTCGCACCGCGATGTTTTGCCGATGCGTGGCTGAAGACGAAGACCTACAAATAGCGACCAGGGGCTGCATGTCGGGGGCACTGATGGGAGGGAGCGATTTTTCGTTTCTGCTCAGCTGAACCAACCGTTATTGAATGCATTTAACTGGAGATTCAAATGTCCTCACTTCGACAAATCGCCTTTTACGGCAAGGGTGGCATCGGCAAGTCGACGACTTCGCAGAACACCCTGGCAGCACTGGCCGACATGGGCCAGAAGATTCTGATCGTCGGCTGTGACCCGAAGGCCGATTCGACCCGCCTGATCCTGCATGCCAAGGCCCAGGACACGATCCTGTCGCTCGCGGCGGAAGCCGGTTCGGTCGAGGATCTCGAGATCGAAGACGTGCTGAAGGTCGGCTACAAGGACATCCGCTGCGTCGAGTCCGGCGGTCCGGAGCCGGGCGTCGGCTGCGCCGGCCGCGGCGTCATCACCTCGATCAACTTCCTCGAGGAGAACGGCGCGTACGAGGGTGTCGACTATGTGTCCTACGACGTGCTCGGAGACGTCGTCTGCGGCGGCTTCGCGATGCCGATCCGCGAGAACAAGGCGCAGGAAATCTACATCGTCATGTCCGGCGAGATGATGGCCATGTATGCGGCCAACAACATCTCCAAGGGCATTCTCAAGTACGCGAACTCCGGCGGCGTGCGCCTGGGTGGCCTGGTCTGCAACGAGCGCCAGACCGACAAGGAGCTGGAGCTGGCCGAGTCGCTGGCCAAGAAGCTCGGCACGACGCTGATCCATTTCGTGCCGCGCGACAACATCGTGCAGCACGCCGAGCTGCGTCGCATGACGGTGATGGAGTACGCACCGGATTCGAAGCAGGCGGGCGAGTACCGCACGCTGGCGGAGAAGATCCACGCCAATGCCGGCAAGGGCATCATCCCGACGCCGATCACGATGGACGAGCTCGAGGATCTGCTGATGGAGCACGGCATCATGTCGGCGATCGATGAGTCGCAGGTCGGCAAGACCGCGGCCGAGCTCGCCGCCGCGTAGCGCAAGGAGTTGAGGGTCGAGAGCCGGGGCCTTCCGTCCCGGCCGCACCCCGCCCAAGCATCGGGACGGAAGCCCTGACTCTCCTCCCTCTACTTTCGCAAGACCGCTGGAGATTCATCATGAGCGTGACAACCGAAGAACAGAAGGCCGCCAACAAGGCGTTGATCGACGAGGTCCTCAAGGCCTACCCCGAGAAGACCGCGAAGAAGCGCACCAAGCATCTCGGAACCTATGAGGGCGGCAAGCCCGACTGCGGTGTGAAGTCCAACATCAAGTCGCTGCCGGGCGTGATGACGATCCGCGGTTGCGCCTACGCAGGCTCGAAGGGCGTCGTCTGGGGTCCGATCAAGGACATGATCCACATCAGCCACGGACCGGTCGGCTGTGGCCAGTACTCGTGGGGTTCACGCCGCAACTATTACATCGGCACGACCGGCGTCGACACCTTCGTGACGATGCAGTTCACCTCCGACTTCCAGGAGAAGGACATCGTCTTCGGCGGCGACAAGAAGCTCGACAAGATCATCGACGAGATCCAGCAGCTGTTCCCGCTGAACAAGGGGATCTCGGTCCAGTCGGAATGCCCGATCGGCCTGATCGGCGACGATATCGAGGCGGTCTCGAAGAAGAAGTCCAAGCAGTACGACGGGCATACGATCGTGCCGGTGCGCTGCGAGGGCTTCCGCGGTGTTTCGCAGTCGCTGGGGCATCACATCGCCAACGACGCGATCCGCGACTGGGTCTTCGAGGGCGACACCAGGAAGGAGCATGAATTCGAGTCGACGCCGTACGACGTCGCCATCATCGGCGACTACAACATCGGCGGCGACGCGTGGTCGAGCCGCATCCTGCTCGAGGAGATCGGCCTGCGCGTGATCGCGCAGTGGTCGGGCGACGGCACCATCGCCGAACTCGAGAACACGCCCAAGGCCAAGCTCAACGTGCTGCACTGCTATCGCTCGATGAACTACATCAGCCGGCACATGGAAGAGAAGTACGGGATCCCCTGGGTCGAGTACAACTTCTTCGGGCCGACGATGATCGAGAAGTCGCTGCGCGAGATCGCCAGCCACTTCGACGACACCATCAAGGCCAACGCCGAGAAGGTCATCGCCCGGTACCGGCCGATGGTCGACGCGGTGATCGCCAGGTACAAGCCGCGGCTCGACGCCAAGAAGGTGATGCTGTTCGTCGGCGGTCTGCGCCCGCGTCACGTCATCGGCGCCTACGAGGACCTCGGCATGGAGGTCGTCGGCACCGGGTACGAGTTCGGCCACAACGACGACTATCAGCGCACCACGCACTACATCAAGGACGGCACGCTGATCTATGACGACGTGACCGGCTACGAATTCGAACGCTTCGTCGAAAAGGTCCAGCCGGACCTGGTCGGTTCCGGCATCAAGGAAAAGTACGTGTTCCAGAAGATGGGCGTGCCGTTCCGGCAGATGCACAGCTGGGACTATTCCGGCCCTTACCACGGCTACGACGGCTTTGCGATCTTCGCCCGCGACATGGACATGGCGATCAACTCGCCGGTGTGGTCGCTGACCAAGGCGCCCTGGCGCCAGGCGGCCTGAGCCGTCGCCGCCGTTCAACCTGATTGATCAATTCGGAGGCCCGTCATGCCCCAGAGTGCAGATAACGTCATCGACCACGAGATGCTGTTTCGTGAGCCCGAGTACCAGGAACTGTTCAGGAACAAGAAGGAACAGTTCGAATTCAACCATTCCGACGCCAGGGTCCAGGAGATCCGTGACTGGACCAAGACCGAGGACTACAAGGAGCAGAACTTCGCCCGTGAAGCGCTGACGATCAATCCGGCCAAGGCCTGCCAGCCGCTGGGCGCGGTGTACGTCGCCAACGGCTTCCAGGGCACGCTGCCGTTCGTGCACGGGTCGCAGGGCTGTGTTGCGTACTACCGCTCGCACTTCTCGCGTCACTTCAAGGAGCCGACCTCCTGCGTCAGCTCGTCGATGACCGAGGACGCGGCGGTCTTCGGCGGCCTCAACAACATGATCGACGGCCTGGCCAACGCCTACAACCTGTACAAGCCGGAGATGATCGCGGTCTCGACCACCTGCATGGCCGAGGTGATCGGCGACGATCTCGACGCGTTCATCAAGAACGCCAAGCAGAAGGGCAGCATTCCGGAGGACTTCGACGTCCCGTTCTCGCATACGCCGGCCTTCGTCGGCAGTCATGTCACCGGCTACGACAACGCCTTGCTTGGCGTGCTGAAGCACTTCTGGGACGGCAAGGCCAAGACCACCGAGCCGCTGGTGCGGGTGCCGAACGACTCGATCAACTTCATCGGCGGTTTCGACGGCTTCGTCGTCGGCAACATGCCGGAGATCCGCCGGATCTTCGACATGTTCGAGGTCGACTACACGATGCTGTGCGATCCCTCCGCGGTCTGGAACACGCCGACCGACGGCGAGTTCCGCATGTACGACGGCGGTACCACCAAGGAAGAGGTCGAGCGCGCGCTGCACGCCAAGGCGACGATCGTGTTCCAGGAGTACTCCAGCGAAAAGACCATCAAGTATCTGCAGGAGAAGGGCCAGGAGGTCGTGGTCCTCAACGCGCCGGTCGGCGTCGCCGGCACCGACCAGTTCGTGATGGCGCTGTCGCGGCTGACCGGCAAGCCGGTTCCGCAGCAGCTCGAGCTGGAACGCGGACGGCTGGTCGACGCGATCGCCGACAGCCAGGCGCATCTGCACGGCAAGCGCTACGCGCTGTACGGCGATCCGGACCAGATGCTGGGCTACACCCAGTTCCTGCTCGAACTCGGTGCCGAGCCGGCGCACGTGCTTTCGACCAACGGTGGCAAGGACTGGGCGGAAAAGGTGCAGGCCCTGTTCGACGCCTCGCCGTTCGGAAAGGGCTGCAAGGTCTATCCGAAACGCGATCTGTGGCACATGCGCTCGCTGCTGTTCACCGAGCCGGTCGACTTCATGATCGGCAATACCTACGGCAAGTATCTGGAGCGCGACACCGGCACGCCGCTGATCCGGCTGGTGTTCCCGATCTTCGATCGCCACCACTACCACCGCTTCCCGACCTGGGGCTACGAGGGCGGCATGCGTCTGCTGGTGATGCTGCTCGACGAGTACTTCGAGGCGCTGGACGCGAACACCAACGTGCCCGGACAGACCGACTACTCGTTCGACATCATCCGCTGAGGTCATCGCAGCAGTTGCCCCGTGGCCGGTTCCGGCACGGGGCATTTTTCTGGTCTGCGCGGGGCCGGGCGTTGCGGCTATCCTTTCCGATGTGAATGCGATCCGTGCCGTTCTGGTCGACATCGCCGGGGTGCTCCACGTCGGCGATGTGGCGGTGCCCCGCGCCGTGGAGGCGCTGGCCCGGCTGCGCGACAGTGGCCTGCCGCTGCGGTTTCTGACCAACACCACCCGGCGCACGGGCGAGCGCCTCGCGCTGGACCTGCAGGCGATGGGCGTGGACCTGGCCGCCGACGAGATCGTCACCGCGGCATCGGCCGCGCATGACTATGTGACCCGGCACGGACTGCGGCCGCATCTGCTGTTGCACCCCGGGATCGAGGCGATGTTCCGCGATCTGGCCAGCGACGCACCGGACTGCGTCGTGCTAGGCGATGCGGCCGAAGGCTTCACCTACACCGCGCTGGATCGCTGCTTCCGGATCCTGATGGAGGATCCGGAGCGGCCGCTGATCGCGATGGCCAGGAACCGTTACTTCAGCGACCGCGATGGGCTGCACCTGGACATGGGGCCCTTCGTCGACGCACTGGAGTACGCCACCGGGCGCAGCGCGATCGTCACCGGCAAGCCGGCGCCGGCATTCTTCGAGGCCGCGCTCGACGCGCTGGGGGCGGCGCCGGCCGACGCCGTGATGATCGGCGACGACGTCGAGGCGGACATCGCCGGCGCCGCCGCAGTCGGCATCCACGGCATCCTCGTGCGCACCGGCAAGTTCCGCGAGGGCGACGCCGAGCGGGCCCGCGCCAGCGGGGCCCGGACGGTCGACGATTTCAGCGCCGCGGTCGACGCGGTGCTGGACGCGGCGCGCTGAGCGCGGGCGGCGCGGGGCTCAGAGCACCGCTTCGAAGCCCTCGAACTGCGGCGGGCCGAGATAGAGGCCCTTGCTCTGGCCGGCGCTGGCGTGGGCGGCGCGGAAGGCTTCGGATCGGGTCCAGGCCTCGAAGGCCGCCGCGCTGTCCCAGGTCGAATGCGAGACGAACACGGTGGCCTCGCCGTCGCTGGGACCCTGCAGCAGATTGAAGCGCTTGAACCCCGGAACCTGCTCCAGATGGCTGTCGCGCTGACGCCAGACCTCGATGAATTCGGCCTCACGGCCGGCGGCGATCCGGAAACGATTCATGGCAATGAACATGGCGGGTCCTGTGGCGGCAATGCCGGGCATGGCATCGCGGGGGTGGGAGGAGGGAAGTGTGGCACGGCGCCGCGACTGGCTCAGGCGGCGCCACGCAGGGCGGCGCGGGCATGCTGCCACGCATGCGCCAGCGCGTGGAAGCCGCCGTCGACGCTGTAGACCTCGGTGTGGCCGAAGTCGGCGAAGGCCTGCGCGATCGTCCTGCTGGCGTTGCCGTAGTCGCAGTAGACCAGTATCGGCCGGTGCCTGGGCAGCCGGCCGATCCAGCGGTCGAGTTCGCGTTCGGACAGGGGTTGCGCACCGGGCATGTGGCCGCGTTCGTAGCTCTGGGTGTCGCGCATGTCGAACAGGCTGTAGGGCCGGTCGTGTTCGACCGCGTCGAACATCCAGGTCAGCGCCTCGGCGGCGGCAAGGGTGCGGAAACTGGGCATGACGGGCGTCCTCGCAAGTGAACGCCGGGCAGGCGCCGGCGTTGTGGCTCCTGCGGGCCATGAGCAAATCCGGTGCCGATTCGGGTGCCGGCGCGCAAATCAAGGACTTGCGGCGCGTTGCCGGCACCGGGCCGGCCGTCGGCGCGCCAGCCTGTCGTGCTCCCGACAAAGACTTTGTCGCAAACCTCTCAAACCGCCGCCGGCACCGCTCCGGGGCTTCAAGTTCTTCCGCTAGTCATATGAAAAATATGGGGAAGCCCAGTTGGCACCGTTCCTGCTCCAAATCCCCCAGGTGGCTGCGGAGTGGTGCGATGTCGGTGACGCTGAAGCAGAAGATCGCGGAGGTCTTCGACGAGCCGGGTTGCGACAAGAATCAGGCGAAGTCGGACAAGGCGCGCAAGAAGGGCTGCACCCAGCAACTGTCTCCGGGCGCGGCGGCCGGCGGTTGCGCGTTCGACGGCGCCAAGATCGCGTTGCAGCCGATCGTCGACGTCGCGCATCTGGTGCACGGGCCGATCGCCTGCGAGGGCAACTCCTGGGACAACCGCCACAGCGCCTCGTCCGGGCCGATGATCTATCGCACCGGCTTCACCACCGACATCAACGAACTCGACGTGATCTACGGCGGCGAGAAGCGTCTGTTCCGGTCCATTCGCGAGGTGCTCGACAAATACGACCCGCCGGCGGTGTTCGTCTACCAGACCTGCGTCACCGCGCTGATCGGCGACGACATCGAGGCGGTGTGCAAGCGCGCGAGCGAGAAGTTCGGCAAGCCGATCATCCCGGTCAACGCGCCGGGCTTCGCCGGACCGAAGAACCTCGGCAACAAGCTCGGCGCCGAGGCGCTGCTGGACTACGTGATCGGCACCCAGGAGCCGGAGCGCAGCACGCCGTACGACATCAACATCATCGGCGAGTACAACCTCTCCGGGGAGCTGTGGCAGGTCAAGCCGCTGCTCGACGCGCTCGGCATCCGCATCCAGGCCTGCATCTCCGGCGACGGGCGCTATCGCGACGTCGCCGGCAGCCACCGCGCGAGGGTCAACATGATGGTGTGCTCCAAGAGCATGATCAACATCGCGACCAAGATGCAGCAGCGCTACGGTATTCCGTATTTCGAAGGCTCGTTCTACGGCATCGGCGACACCTCCGACGCGCTGCGGCAGATGGCCGGGCTGCTGGTGCGCCAGGGCGCGCCGGAGGATCTGCTGGTGCGCACCGAGAAGCTGATCCGCGTCGAGGAGGCCCGTGCCTGGGCGCGGATCCGGAGCTATCGCAAGCGCCTGTCCGCCAAGCGCGTGCTGCTGATCACCGGCGGGGTCAAGAGCTGGTCGGTGGTCGCCGCGCTGCAGGAGGCGGGCATGGAGGTCGTGGGCACCAGCGTCAAGAAGTCCACGAAGGAAGACAAGGAACGGATCAAGGAGATCATGGGCGACGACGCGCACATGATCGACAACATGACCCCGCGCGAGATGTACGACATGCTGCGCGACGCCCGCGCCGACATCATGCTCTCCGGCGGACGTTCGCAGTTCGTCGCGCTGAAGGCGCGCATGCCCTGGCTCGACATCAATCAGGAACGCCATTACGCCTATGCCGGCTACGAGGGCATGGTCGAGCTGGTCCGGCAGATCGACAAGGCGATCCACAATCCGGTGTGGCGGCAGGTGCGCAAGACCGCGCCGTGGGACGGTGACACGCCGGAGGCCCTGCTCGCGTGAGCGGGCGCCGGACCGGGCCCATCGAACCAGAGGTGAATGCCGTGGCCACAGTCGTCGATTTCAAGAAAGCCTGCGCGGTCAATCCGCTGAAGATGAGCCAGCCGCTCGGCGCCGCCTACGCGTTCATGGGGCTCGACGCCTGCATGCCGATGATGCACGGCTCCCAGGGTTGCACCTCGTTCGGGCTGGTGCTGCTGGTGCGCCACTTCAAGGAGGCGATCCCGCTGCAGACCACGGCGATGAACGAGGTCACGACGATCCTCGGCGGCTACGAGAACATCGAGGCCGCGCTGATCAACATCGCCAAGCGCGCGAAGCCGCGGATCATCGCGATCTGTTCGACCGGGCTGACCGAAACCAAGGGCGACGACGTCGACGCGTACCTGCAGCTCGCGCGCCAGCGCAGGCCCGAGCTGGCCGACACCGAGCTGCTGTACGTGTCGACGCCGGATTACGTCGGCGCGTTCGAGGACGGCTGGGGCAAGGCGGTGACGGCGATGGTCCGCCAGTACGCGCGGGCCGGGGAGACGACCGTCGCCGGGCGCGTCAATCTGCTGCCGGGCTCGCACCTGACGCCGGGCGACATCGACGAGCTGCGCGAGATCATCGAGCACTTCGGGCTCGAGGCGGTGGTGGTGCCGGATGTGTCGGGGTCGCTGGACGGCCACATTCCCGACGACTGGCGCGGCACCACGCTCGGCGGCACCCCGCTCGAGGCGCTGCGCGCGCTCGGCAGCGCCGAGGCGACGATCGCCGTCGGCGAGCAGATGCGTTCGGCGGCGATGGAGCTGGAGATGAAGGCCGGGGTGCCGTATGCGGTCTTCGACCGGCTCACCGGGCTGGAGGCCAACGACCGCTTCCTGCAATACCTGTCGCAACTGTCGGGACGCCCGGTGCCGGCCAAGTACCGGCGCAGCCGCAGCCAGCTGGTCGACGCGATGCTCGACGGGCACTTCCACTTCGGTGGCGTCAAGGTGGCCCTCGGCGCCGAGCCGGACCTGCTGTGGGCGGTCGGGACGCTGCTGCACGAGATGGGCGCGGAGCTGAGTGTCTGCGTGACGACGACGCAGTCGATGCTGCTGCGGCAGATGCCGGCCGACGAGGTCGTGATCGGCGACCTGGCGGATATGGAGCGGCTGGCCGCTGAGCGCGGCTGCGAGCTGCTGATGACCCACTCGCACGGCCGCCAGATGGCCGCGCGGCTGGACCGGCCGTTCCACCGGATCGGCATTCCGATGTTCGATCGCATCGGCAATGCGCATCGCGTCGGCGTCGGCTACCGCGGCTCCCGCAACCTGATCTTCGACATCGCCAACCTGCTGGCGGATCACTATCCCCATCACAACGGTCCGCAGACATGGCCGTTGCCGGAGGCGTCGCTGCGGGCGGCCGCAACGGCAACGACGGATGCGACCCCGGCGGATGCGTCACCCGCCGCCGAGCGCGTGCCGGTGACCTGAACCGGGCCGCCTGCGGGGCGCGGGGTAGCGCGCCTGGCAGGCATATTCCGCAGTCGTCCAGGCGGCGCCGTTCGTGGCGGGCGGCGCCGTGGACTGCCTGCCGCGCCGGCTATCACCCCAACGGAGTAGGACTGCGACGGCGGCGACGGGCACCATTGTTTCCGTGATCAATTGAACCGTGCGGCGACGAACCACCCATCGGCGACGGACTGTTAGGAGGACACTGAACAATGGGCGCCATCAACACCAAAATCCTGCTGGAAT
Organism: Nevskiales bacterium; assembly: GCA_028698335.1. Lineage (GTDB taxonomy): Bacteria > Pseudomonadota > Gammaproteobacteria > Nevskiales > Nevskiaceae > Solimonas. The sequence continues at coordinate 81,149 of JAQVDP010000017.1, forward strand.
CGAAGGACCTGGAACGCTGTCCGTTCCCGATTCCGGTGGGCTGGTTCTTCGTCGACTTCTCGGAGAATCTCCAGACCAGCGAGATCCGCAACATCGAGATCCTCGGCCAGGAATGGGTGCTGTTCCGCAACGAAGGCGGCAAGGTCGGCATGACCGATCCGTACTGCCCGCATCTGGGCGCGCACATGGGCCACGGCGGCAAGGTCGTCGGTGACAACCTGCGCTGCCCGTTCCATCACTGGGAGTACAACACCGAGGGTTGGTGCAAGAACATTCCCTACGGCAAGATCACGCCGCCGATCGTCAAGAAGCAGGCGATCCTGCGCGCGCTGCCGGTGGTCGAGCGCTACGGCATGATCTGGGCGTGGTACCACCCCGAGTGCGAGGCGCCGCAGTGGGAGCTGCCGGCGATTCCGGAGCTCGAGGAGCCGGGTCACGTCAAGCCGCGCCGCGGCAGCTGGCCGGTGAACACCGCGATCCAGGAGATCGCCGAGAACGGCGTGGACTTCGCGCATCTGAAGTTCCTGCACGGCTCTCCGGCGATCCCGCCGGCCGAGGTCAGCTTCGACGGCCACATCTCCAGCGTGAACATGGCCAACGGCTACATCGTCGGCAAGGGCTACGGCCCGGGGCTGAACGTGTTCCACTTCACCCAGGAAGGCGTGACCGCGACGATGGTGTCCTACTCGGTGCCGATCACGGCCGAGAAGTCGCAGATGAACATGAGCTTCACCCACAAGGACTTCCCGGAAGGCAGCCGCGAGCTGGCGATCGCCAAGAAACTCGTCGATCACATGATCGGCCAGGCCGAGGGCGAGGAGAGCGCCGGTTTCGAGAGCGTCGATTTCATCGTCTGGAACCACAAGAAGTACCGTCCGAACCCGCTGCTGTGCGACGGCGACGGTCCGATCGTGCAGTACCGCAAGTGGTTCAAGCAGTTCTACGTCGCCGACCCGGAAACGTTGGCAAAGATCTGACGACAGTCCTGCCGCGCACAGTCCGGGGGGATGTGCGCGGCACGTCGTCGGCGTTGAGTCCGGCGCCTCCGTGGCCGAGCCGCAGAGGCGCCGTCTTTTTAGGGTTTCGATACAGTTTTTCTGGTGGGCTGATGGCAGAAGTACATGTGACGGATCGGGACGGCAATGTCAGCGCGGTCGACGCGCCGGGCGGTCGTCCGCTGATGGAAGTGCTGCGGGACGCCAATCTCGGCGTCGAGGGCATCTGCGGCGGGGCGTGCTCCTGCGGCACCTGCCACGTCTACGTTGACCCGCAGTGGGCGGAGCGCCTGCCGCCGGCGGGCGAGGACGAGCAGATGATGCTCGACGCGATCAAGGAATTCGTCGATGTCCGTCCGACCTCGCGCCTGTCCTGCCAGATCACGGTCGACGACAGCCTCGCGGGCATGACCGTGGAGATCGCGCCGGAGGTCTGAGGCGCCGGCCAAACCGTTCGAGCCCGAAGGGCGGGCCGCTGGTCGCGTCCGCGGTCGTTGCGGCTCAAGTTGCATCAGGATCGGGTCGATAGCGGGTGCGAACCCGCTGGACCTCCCCGCATGCCGCGGCGGGGCATAGACGTCGGAGAAACGCCTTGGATCTCGCAACGCTCATCGGCAGCCTGGGCGCGCTGGGCATCATCGTCCTGGCCATCGTCCTGGGCGGCAGTGCCTCGTCGTTCATCGACGCCCCCAGTGTCCTCATCGTCGTCGGCGGGACGCTGTTCGCCAATCTGATCAAGTTCCCGCTGGCGCAGACGCTCGGTGCGTTCCGCGTCGCCGGCAAGGCTTTCCGCTATAAGTCCGAGAGTCCCAGCGAGCTGATCGCGCTCGGCGTCGAGCTGGCGACGGTCGCCCGCAAGGACGGCGTGCTCGGGCTCGAAAGCATCGAGATCCGCAACGAATTCCTCAGGCGCGGCGTGCAGATGGTCGTGGACGGCCAGAAGCCCGAGCTGATCTCGCATGTGCTGTCGCGCGAGATCGCGCTGACGATCGAGCGCAACGAGCAGGGCGTGGCGATCTTCCGCGGCATCGGCGACACCGCGCCGGCGATGGGCATGATCGGCACGCTGGTCGGTCTGGTGCAGATGATGTCGAACATGTCCGATCCCAAGGCGATCGGACCGGCGATGGCGATCGCGCTGCTGACGACGCTCTACGGCGCGGTGATCGCCAATGCTGTCGCGGTGCCGATCGCCGAGAAGCTGGCCAGCCGCAACGCAGAGGAGCGCCGCAACCGCTCGCTGATCCTCGAAACCGTCGAGGCGATCCAGACCGGGATGAATCCGCGCGTGGTCGAGTCCATCCTCAGCGCGTATCTGCCCGACAACAAGCGCGCGGCGGCGTAGCGGGGCGCCGATGTCGGTCTTGCCTGGGGGCGAAAGCCCATCCGCTGCGGCCAGCGGCACGCCGGCATGGGTGGTGACCTTCGCCGATCTGATGTCGCTGCTGCTGGCGTTCTTCGTCCTGCTGTTCTCGTTCTCCGAGATCGACAAGCAGAAGTTCAAGGAACTGGCGGGGTCGCTGCGCGACGCCTTCGGCGTGCAGGCCGAGGTGCGGGCGTCGCAGACGCCGATCGGCAACGAGATCATCGCCCGCGAGTTCAGCCCGGCGATGACCACCCCGACCGCGCTCAATGAAGTGCGCCAGTCCAGCACCACCATCGTGTCCCGCGTCGGCGCCGATGACGAGGCGCTCAAGCGGCAGCTGCGCGAGCAGGAGCGTCAGCGCATCCGCGAGCAGATCGCCCGCGACGCCGCGGCGGTACGCGAGCTGCTGGCCGACGAGATCGACGCCGGCCTGGTCGAGACCATCGACGACGGCGAGCGCCGCGTGATCGTGCGCATTCTCGAGCGCGGGTCGTTCCCGTCGGGCAGTGATGCCCTGCGTCCGGAGTTCCTGCCGGTGCTGGAAAAGATCGGCCGTACCCTGGCGACGATGGACGGCATGATCCTGGTGTCCGGGCACACCGACGACGTTCCGATCCGCACGCAGCGCTTCCGCTCGAACTGGGAGCTGTCCGCGGCTCGCGCGGTGACGGTGATGCAGACGGTGCAGCAGGCCAGCGGCCTGCCGGATGCCCGGTTCCGGCTCGAAGGCTACGGTGACACCCATCCGGTGGTGCCGAACGACTCGGCGGCGGCGCGCGCCCGCAACCGCCGGGTCGAGATCGTGCTCGAACGCCGGCCCGCCGCCGGCCCGGACACGGATGAGCCGGTCGACGAGGTCGGCGGCTGACCCAGGTCAGTGTCCGGCCGGCTCCCGTTTGCGAGGCTTGAACGTGGGGAGGGCCGCCACGGCCTGTGGCGTGCACGTCGTCCCGTTCATGTACCAGCATTCAGGAGCGGAACAATGAAAACGAACGCATGGGGTGCCGTAGGGGTGATCGTCGCCGTATGGATCGGCGGCTGCGCGCATGTGCAGGAGCCGTCGCGGGAGCCGTCGCGGGAAGACACGGCAATGTCCGCCGGGGCCCCGGCAGCGCTCGACGGCGCGGCGCTGGCCGAGTCCAAGGAGTGCATGTCCTGTCACAGCGTCGAGGTCGACAAGATCGGGCCGGGTTTCCGCAATGTCGCGCGGCGCTTCGCCGATCTCAACAACGGCCGCGAGCTGTTGGTGAACGTCATCCGCACCGGAACCGACTCGGCGACCGCATTCTGGCACTGGGGCAGCATCAAGATGCCGTCCGATGCGTCGCGGGCGCCGGTCAACGAGGCCGAGGCCAACGCGCTGGTCGACTACATCTTCAGCCTGAAATAGGCGGCCGCGGCGCGCGGGCGTACGGTCATCGGGGCTCGCATGGCGCTGCGTATTCCGATCTTTCCACTGGGCACCGTGCTGTACCCCGGCGGTCGCCTGCGTCTGCACATCTTCGAGCCGCGCTACGTCGTGATGACCCAGCGCTGTCTGGGCGAGGACTCGGTGTTCGGCGTCAGCCTGATCCTCGACGGCCGCGAGGTCGGCCAGCCGGCGGTTCCGCATGCGCTGGGCTGTACCGCGCGTATCGTCGACTGGGCGCAGATCGAGCCGGGGCTGTACGCGCTGACCGCGGTCGGCGAGTCGGCGTTCCGGATCCTGCGGCGTGAGGTGATGGCCGACGGCCTGACCGTGGCGGACGTCGAGATCCTGCCGCCGCCGGCCCCGCAGCCGGTGCCGGAGGTCCATGCGCCGCTGGTGCGCCTGCTGCAGCAGCTGATCGAACAGCCCGGGGCCGAGCCGCTGGTGCCGCCGCTGCGGCTGGATGAGGGCGGCTGGGTGGCGCAGCGTCTTGCTGAACGTCTGCCGCTGCCCGCGGCCGCACGCCAGCGCGTGCTCGAAAGCACCGACGCGGAGGAACAGCTCGCGGTGGTGGCGGCGGCGCTGGCGGGTTTGCGCAGGGGCGGCTGAGCGCGACGGCGCCCAGCCGCGCGCGATCAGAACATCTGCGTCGAGGTGGGGTCGACCTTCTCGCGCGTCACCGCGTTGCGCGACGGGATCCAGTCGCCGGTGATCATCTGCTCGTAGGCCATGCCGGGGCCGACCATCGGGTAGACCGAGGCCATCGGGTCGATGATGACCTCGAGGAAGGCCGGACCGTCGAACTCGACGAATTCGCGCACGACGCGGTCGAGGTCGTCCTTGTTGTCGACGCGTTTGGCGAACGCGTAGCCGTCGGCTTCGGCGGCCTTGACGAAGTCCTTGCGGTGCAGCGACTTGTCCGAGCCGGAGAAGCGCGACTCGAAGAACAGGCGCTGCCACTGCTTGACCATGCCGTCGCCGTAGTTGTTGAGCACCACGATCTTGACCGGCGTGTTGTAGGTGGTCGCCGTCTCCAGCTCGCCCATGTTCATGCGGATCGATGCGTCGCCGTCGATGTCGATGACGATCCGGTCCGGATGCGCGAACTGCGCGCCGATCGCGGCCGGCAGGCCGAAGCCCATCGTGCCCATCGAACCTGAGGTCAGCCACAGGCGCGGCTGCTTGAAGTCGAAGTACTGCGCGGCCCACATCTGGTGCTGGCCGACGCCGGTGGCGACGATCGCCTCGCCCTTGGTGATGCGGTTGATCGCCTCGATCACCGCGTGCGGCTGGATGTGCTCGCCGCCGCGCTCGTAGTTCATCGCGTAGGTCTTCTTGAGATCCGCGATGTGGGCGTGCCAGTCGGCGTAGCTGCCGTCCTTCCGGGGGTCGAAACCCTGCTCCCGGGCGTGGGCGAACAGCTTGTCCAGCGCCGGCACCAGTTCGCCGACGTGGTGCCAGTGCACGCGCTTGACCTTGTTGATTTCGGAGGCGTCGACGTCGAGGTGGGCGATCCACTTGGCGCCGCGGGCGAACTTGCCCGGCACGCCGGCGACGCGGTCGTCGAAGCGCGCGCCGACCGCGATCAGGAAATCGCAGTCATCGGTCGCGTAGTTGGCGAAGGCCGTGCCGTGCATGCCGAGCATCTGCAGGCACAGCGGATCGGTGGTGTCGACGGCGCCGATGCCCATCAGCGTGGTCGTCACCGGAATGCCGAAGGTTTCGGAGAAGCGGCGCAGCGACTCGGCGGCACCGCCGTGGATCACGCCGCCGCCGGCGTAGATCAGCGGCCGCTTGGACTGGCGCAGCATCTCGTGGAAGTTCGCCGCGGCGTCGTCGCTGACCAGGTTGTCCTGCACCGCCTTCAGGCGCGCGCGGTAGCCGGGGATCGGCAGCGTGGTCTGGCCGTCGAAGGGGCCGCTCCAGTTCTGCACGTCCTTGGGGATGTCGACCACGACCGGGCCCGGCCGGCCGGTGCGCGCGATCTCGAACGCGGTGCGCACGGTGGCTTCGAGCTTCTTCGGGTCGGTGACCAGGAACACATGCTTGGCCGCCGCGCCCATGATCGAGCTGATCGGCGCCTCCTGGAAGGCGTCGGTACCGACGGCGCCGGTCGGCACCTGGCCGCAGATCACGACCATCGGGATCGAGTCGGCCATGCAGTCGCGCACCGGGGTGACGGTGTTGGTCGCGCCCGGGCCGGAGGTGACCAGGCAGACGCCGACCTTGCCGGAGGCGCGCGAGTAGCCGGCGGCCATGAAGCCGGCGGCCTGCTCGTTGGCCGGCACGATCAGCTGCATCGGGTCGATGGCGCCTTCGCTGCCGTTCTCGCGGTTGTAGCGGAAGATCGCGTCGTAGGTCGGGAGGATCGCGCCGCCGGAATAGCCGAAGACGACGCCGACACCCTCATCCGCCAGGATCTGTACGACCGTTTCGGCACCGGTCATGGTCTTTCCGGTCAGGGGATGTGCAGGGGGCTTGGCAACGGCATTCATGAGTGGGGGCGGGGGGTCCGGATTGAAAAAAGCAGGTGATGTTAGCTTGATTTAACGATGCGGCAAAGCTATGTTGCGCGCCCTTGGAGGCCAATCCGAAGGACTATGCGCCATATCATTTTCATTCTGCTGCAGAACGAGGCCGGTGCTCTGGCCCGTGTGGCAGGTGCATTTTCCTCGCGCGGGTACAACATCGATTCGCTGTCGGTCGCGCCGACCCACGATCCGTTGGTGTCCCGCCTGACCCTGGTCACGAGCGGTTCGGACGCGGTGATCGACCAGATCATCAAGCAGAGCCGCAAGCTGATCGACGTGGTCGAGATCATGGACCTGTCGAGCACCGACCATCTCGAGTGCGAGCTGCTGATGCTGAAGGTCGAGGTCGACGCGCAGTCGGCACGCGATCTGATCGAATGCGTGCGCCAGCACCGTGCGTTCGTGCTCGACGAGTCCGAGAACACCCGCATGATCCAGCTCGCCGGGACCGGCCCCGAGGTCGACGCCTTCGTCGCCGAGGTCGCCAAGGTCGCCAAGGTGCTCGAGCTGGTGCGTTCGGGCGTCGCCGCGATGGAACGCGGCCACAACGTCATCGAAATCCCGGCTGTCGCCTGACGCCATCATCTAGTGTGCGGGGCTCCCGGTCCCGTTTGAGAGTTATTTCGCGGAGCGAAGATATGTCCATCAACGTCTACTACGACAAAGACGCCGACCTTTCCATCATTCAGTCCAAGAAAGTCGCGATCGTCGGTTACGGCTCGCAGGGCCACGCCCACGCGCTGAACCTGAAGGACAGCGGAGTCGACGTCGCCGTGGCGCTGCGTCCGGGTTCCGCGACCGCGGCCAAGGTCGAGGCCGGCGGCCTCAAGGTCATGACCGTGGCCGACGCCTGCGCCTGGGCCGACCTCGTCATGATCCTGACGCCGGACGAGTTCCAGTCCCAGCTGTACAAGAACGAGATCGAGCCGAACATCAAGCAGGGTGCGGCGCTGGCCTTCGCGCACGGCTTCGCGATCCACTTCAACCAGGTCGTGCCGCGTGCCGACCTCGACGTGATCATGGTCGCGCCGAAGGCGCCGGGCCACACGGTCCGCAACGAGTACACCAAGGGCGGCGGCATTCCCGACCTGATCGCGGTCTACCAGGACGCCAGCGGCAGCGCCAAGCAGCTCGCGCTGTCCTACGCCTCCGCGATCGGCGGCGGCCGCTCGGGCATCATCGAGACCACCTTCAAGGACGAGTGCGAAACCGACCTGTTCGGTGAGCAGGCCGTGCTCTGCGGCGGCGCCGTCGAGCTGGTCAAGGCCGGCTTCGAGACGCTGGTCGAGGCGGGCTATGCCCCCGAGATGGCGTACTTCGAGTGCCTGCACGAGCTCAAGCTGATCGTCGACCTGATGTACGAGGGCGGCATCGCGACGATGAACTACTCGATCTCGAACAACGCCGAGTACGGCGAGTACGTGACCGGCCCGCGGGTCATCAACGACGAGTCGCGCAAGGCGATGAAGCAGGCGCTGCTCGACATCCAGACCGGCAAGTACGCCAAGGCGTTCGTGCAGGAAGGCCAGACCGGCTACCCGGAGATGACCGCGATGCGTCGCCTCAACGCCGCGCACCCGATCGAGGAAGTCGGTGGCCGTCTGCGCGAGATGATGCCCTGGATCGGCAAGAACAAGCTGGTCGACAAGAGCAAGAACTAAAGCCGAACCGCGTGCGGGACCCCGGCGTCGAAAAGGGCGCCGCCCCGAGAACGGGGTCCATACGCCGTTAGCGGCCAGCCGATCTGTCATAAGGGCGCCTTCGGGCGCCCTTATGTTTTTGCAGGCTGGACAGTAAGCTACGCGCAATACTTGAGAGGTCGACGATGGATCAGACCACGGACGTCAAAACGCGCCGCAAGGGCATCTACCTGCTGCCGAACCTGTTCACCACCGGCACGCTGTTCGGCGGCTTCTTCGCCATCGTGCAGGCGATGAAGGGCAACTTCGAGGCCGCTTCCGCCGGCATTCTCGCGGCGATGATCGCCGACGGGCTTGACGGCCGCATCGCGCGCCTGACCCACACGCAGAGCGACTTCGGCAAGGAATACGACTCGCTGTGCGACATGGTCGCCTTCGGCGTCGCCACCGCGGTGGTGATGTACGCATTCAGCCTGCATTACCTGTCGGAGTACCGCTGGCTCGGCGGCAAGCTCGGCTGGGCGCTGGCGTTCCTGTTCACCGCCTGCGCCGCGCTGCGGCTGGCGCGGTTCAACGTGCTGACCGCGATCGCCGGCAGCGACAAGGATTTCTTCGGGCTGCCGAGTCCGTCGGCGGCGGCCACCGTCGCGTTCTTCGTCTGGGCCGCCGACACCTGGGGTTTCAGCGGCGAGACGCTGATCATCCCCAGCGCGGTGATCACCATCGCCTGCGCGCTGCTGATGGTCAGCAACGTGCGCTACAACAGCTTCAAGCAGGTCAAGCTGTCGCGGCGCGGCCCGTTTCTGTACATGGTGCTGTTCATCGGCATGTTCACGCTGGTGCTGATCGATCCGCCGCGCGTGCTGTTCGTCGTGTTCTTCGCCTATACGCTGTCCGGGCCGGCGCTGGCCCTGTGGGCGCGCTACCAGCGGCGTTCCAGCGCCGCCGCCTGAGCGCGGATCGCGGCCGGGCCCACGCCGTTCGGCCGTGGAACGGGCGCGTGCGTCGGCGCACGCGGGGCGTCAGGGGTATCCCCCTTGCGCGAATTGCTCTATAGTCGCGGCCATGTTCTCAGCACCCGGCCATGTGATTCCGACTGCCGCGACCTCCGTCGCGCCGCCGGCCGTGCTGCGTTCGCTCAAGCTGCTACTTCTGCCGTAAGGCAGAACATACGCGCTCGGCCGCACGGGGCCCATACCGTGCAAACCACCACAGATTTCCATTCTTCGCAGCCGCCGAAGGCGCCATGCCGCGCCCGCGGTCTGTCCGAAACAAGGTTTCCATCATGAGCATGTTGAAAGATCCATCGCGCAAATACCGTCCCGTGGAGCCGGTGCGCCTGAGTGACCGCAGCTGGCCGGACGCGGTGATCACACGGGCGCCGGGCTGGTGCAGCGTCGATCTTCGCGACGGCAACCAGGCGCTGATCGAGCCGATGGACCGCGCGCGCAAGATCCGGATGTTCGAGCAGCTGGTCGCCGTCGGCTTCAAGGAGATCGAGGTCGGCTTCCCCAGCGCGTCGCAGACCGAGTTCGATTTCGTCCGCCACCTGATCGAGAACGACCTGATCCCGGACGACGTGACCATCCAGGTGCTGTCGCAGTCGCGTGCACACCTGATCGAGCGCACTTTCGAGGCGCTCAGGGGCGCGAAGCGCGCGATCGTGCACATCTACAACGCCACCGCGCCGGTGATGCGCCGTGTCGTCTTCGACATGAACGAGGACGAGGTCGTCGAGCTGGCGGTGACCCATGCGCGCATGGTCAGGGATCTGGCCGCGCAGGCGCCGGAGACGGAGTGGACCTTCGAGTACTCGCCGGAGATGTTCTCGGGCACCGAGCTGGCGTTCTCCAGGCGCATCGTCGACGCGGTGACCGAGGTCTGGGCGCCGACGCCGGAGCACAAGTGCATCATCAACCTGCCGGCGACGGTCGAGCATTCGACGCCGAACATCTTCGCCGACATGGTCGAGTGGATGCACCGGAACCTGGCGCGCCGCGATTCGATCGTGTTGTCGATCCATCCGCACAACGACCGCGGCACCGGCACCGCCGCCGGCGAGTTCGCGCTGATGGCGGGCGGCGACCGCATCGAGGGCTGCCTGTTCGGCAACGGCGAGCGCACCGGCAACGTCGACATCGTCAACATCGCCCTGAACATGTACACCCAGGGCGTGCATCCGGGGCTGGATTTCTCCGACATCGACGCGGTGCGGCGCACCGTCGAGCACTGCAACCAGTTGCCGGTGCATCCGCGCCATCCCTACGTCGGCGATCTGGTGTTCACGTCGTTCTCCGGTTCGCATCAGGACGCGATCAAGAAGGCGTTCTCGGCGCGCCAGCCGGACGACATCTGGGAGATGCCGTACCTGCCGATCGACCCGAAGGACCTGGGGCGCAGCTACGAGGCGGTGATCCGCGTCAACTCGCAGTCCGGCAAGGGTGGCATCACCTATCTGCTCGAGAACGAGTACGGGCTGGTGATGCCGCGCCGCCTGCAGATCGAGTTCAGCCGGGTGGTGCAGGCGGTCACCGACGCCAGCGGTCGCGAGCTGTCCGCGGCGGACATCTGGGACATCTTCGATACCCACTACCTGCAGGCACGGCAGCCCTACGGCTACGTCGCGCATCATCTGGTCGAGGATTCCACCCGCGACGAGGTGGAGCTCAGCACCGAGATCACCGTGGACGGCCGCGCCAGGCGCATCAGCGGCAAGGGCAACGGGCCGATCGACGCGTTCACCCACGCGCTGTCCGCGGTGGTCGGCGCGCCGGTCCGGGTGCAGGACTATCACGAGCATTCGATCGGCAGCGGTGCCGACGCGCAGGCGGTGACCTACATCGAGCTGAGCGTCGGTGACGGCAGCCGCACGCTGTTCGGAGCCGGGCGCGACGCCAACATCGTCACCGCGTCGATGAAGGCGATCCTGTCCGGAGTCAATCGCGCGCTGGCCGCGCAGGCAGCCGTGGCGGATAGCCGCCGCGTCGCCTGAGTCCGGTCGGGGCATACCGCACCGGCCCGAAGCATTCCATAATGGGCCAGCAGCCCGGCGGGGCTACAGGCCGGTGCGGTCGTTCATCTTCTAAGCATGCAGACGCCATGAAAGACAAACTGATCATTTTTGATACCACCTTGCGCGACGGCGAGCAGAGCCCCGGCGCTTCGATGACGCAGGACGAGAAGATCCGCATCGCCAAGGCGCTCGAACGCATGCGCGTCGACGTGATCGAGGCGGGCTTCGCCGCCGCCAGCAACGGCGACTTCGCCGCGGTCCGGGCGGTCGCCGAGGCGGTCCGCGAGAGCACCGTGTGCTCGCTGGCCCGAGCCAACGCCGGCGACATCAACAAGGCCGCCGAGGCGATCCAGCCGGCGCCGCGCCGGCGCATCCACACCTTCATCGCCACCAGCCCGATCCACATGGAGAAGAAGCTGCGCATGGCACCGGAGGATGTCGTCAACGCGGCGGTCGGCGCGGTCAAGCTCGCGCGCAGCTTCACCGACGACGTCGAGTTCTCCTGCGAGGACGCCGGCCGTTCCGAGCCGGACTTCCTGTGCCGCATCATCGAGGCGGCGATCGACGCCGGCGCGAGCACCATCAACATCCCGGATACCGTCGGCTACACGCTGCCGCACGCCTACGGCGAGCTGATCCGCTCGCTGATCGAGCGCATTCCCAATGCCGACAAGGCGGTGTTCTCGGTGCACTGCCATAACGACCTCGGCCTGGCCGTGGCCAACTCGCTGTCGGCGGCGCTGGCCGGTGCGCGCCAGATCGAGTGCACCATCAACGGCCTGGGCGAGCGCGCCGGCAACGCCGCGCTGGAGGAGATCGTGATGGCGATCCGCACCCGCGCCGACGCGTTTCCGTTCGACACCGGCATCGATACCACGCAGATCGTGCCGACCTCGCGCCTGGTCTCCGGCATCACCGGCTTCCCGGTGCAGCCGAACAAGGCCATCGTCGGCGCCAACGCCTTCGCGCACGAGTCCGGCATCCACCAGGACGGCGTGCTCAAGCACCGCCAGACCTACGAGATCATGCGCGCCGAGGACGTCGGCTGGAGCGCGAACAAGCTGGTGCTCGGCAAGCACTCCGGGCGCGCCGCGTTCCGCGCGCGGCTCGAGGAGCTGGGCTACAGCTTCAAGTCGGACGTCGAATTCAACGAGGCGTTCCAGCGCTTCAAGGACCTGGCCGACAAGAAGCACGAGATCTTCGACGAGGATCTGCAGGCGCTGGTCAGCGAAACCCAGCACGCGCGCGATCACGAGCGGGTGCAGCTGCTCGAGCTCGAAGCCACCAGCAAGACCGGCACCAGGCCGGTTGCGCACGTGGTGCTGTCGGTGGACGGCGAGTCCTGCGATGTGACCGCGCCCGGCGACGGCCCGGTCGACGCCGCCTTCGCTGCGATCGAGAAGATCGTGCAGACCGGGGCGCAGCTGCTGCTGTTCTCGGTCAACAACATCACCACCGGCACCGACTCGCAGGGCGAGGTCACCGTGCGGCTGTCCAAGGACGGTCGCGTGGTCAACGGCCAGGGCGCCGATACCGATATCGTCATCGCCTCGGCCAAGGCCTACGTCAACGCCGTCAACCGCCTCGGCACGCTGCCGGCCGAGCGCGCGCATCCGCAGTTCGCCAACGCGATGGGTATTCCCTGAGCCGGAGCGGCCGTCGGAAAACGAAAAAAGGAGCGGGGCGACCCGCTCCTTTTTTGTGCCCGGAAGCCGGGCCGGAACCGGGCAGGCGCCGGATCAGCCGCGTACCGGGGCGCCGCGGTACATCACCACGGTCTGGCGCGGGGCTGCCTTGGCTTCGCTGCGCTCCGGGGCGCGGGCGGCGGGCGGCGTGTCCTGGGCCACGACCGCGCCGCGATAGTGGCGCACGCCGGCCTGCGGCGCGGGCACCAGAGCCTCGGCGCGGCTCGCGGCCTGGCGGACCGCATTGTCGAGCACCGCGATCAGATGGCGGATGTTGATCGGGCGGGAGACATCGGAGGCCAGCTCGCTGCGCCGGGTCGAATAGCGGATGACCACGGCACCGTCGGCCGCGCTGTCGGCCTGTTCCGGCGCGGTGCGGGCGATGTCGACGATGCAGATGTCCGCCGCGTCCGGTTCGGTCCAGACGAACTCCGTATCCATCACCGACGCGGCGGTGTTGATCGCCGATGTCAGGGGAATCCGGTCGGCGTCCTCGAGTTGCACGCACGCGATCCTGAAGCTGTGTCGGTATCCGCTCACGTCTTCTGCTCCCACCTGTTTATGGATTTAGGTTGAGCAAAAAACGCGCCATCACCCGCCGTGGCGGGCCTTTCCGGGGCTGCGTGCGGCGTGCCCGCGGCGGCCGGGCGGGGGGCGGACGGATCACCGGCGCAAAATGCCGACGCGCCCTTCAGGCCCGAATTCCCTACAATTCCCGCCATGAATCAAGCGCGTCGACAGCGGTATCTCAGCGCCCTGGGCATCCAGACCTGGCGTCTGCGGGGCCCGGAGGACGCCGCCGCGGCGGTGTCGGAGCCGCCGGAGGCCGTCGAGGCGCCGCCGCGCCGCCAGCCGCCGCCGCAGGCGTCCGCGCCCGCGCCGGCCGCATCGCCGCGCGTCGCCCCGCGCCCGGTGCCGCGTCCCGCGCCAGTCACGCCCGCCGAACCCCGGCCCGCAGCCGAGCCGGTTGCGGCCGCGCCCCGTGAGGTCCCGGCGGACTGGGACGGCCTGCGCGCGATGGTCCGCGACTGCCGGGCCTGCAAGCTGTGCACGACGCGCACCCAGAGCGTGTTCGGCGTCGGCGACGAGGCCGCGCCGCTGCTGGTCGTCGGCGAGGGCCCCGGCGCCGACGAGGACGCCCAGGGCGAACCCTTCGTCGGCCGCGCCGGCAAGCTGCTCGACGAGATGCTCAGGGCCATCGGCCGTTCCCGCGGACAGGCCGACCCGAAGCACGCGGTGTTCATCGCCAACGTGGTCAAGTGCCGGCCGCCCGGCAATCGCGATCCGGAAGCCGACGAAGTGGAGGCCTGCCGCCCGTATCTGGACCGGCAGATCGAGCTGATCAAGCCGCGCCTGATCGTCGCGCTCGGCCGCGTCGCCGCCCAGCGCCTGCTGTCCAGCGACCAGCCGCTGTCGCGTCTGCGCGGCGCCGAGCACCGCTACGGTCCGACCGGCACGCCGGTGTTCGTGACCTACCACCCGGCCTATCTGCTGCGCAGCCCGCGCGAGAAGGCCAAGAGCTGGGCCGATCTCAAGGTCATTTACCGGGCGCTGCAGGAGCCGGCATGAGCGCGCTGGCTCAGGACATGTGGCGTCTGCATCCGATGCACCCAGAGCATCTGCCGCAGGTGCTGGAGGTGGAGCAGGCCAGCTACGAGTTTCCGTGGACCGACGGCATCTTCCGCGACTGCCTGCGCGTCGGCTACAGCGCCTGGGTCGTCACCGACACCGTCGGCGAGGTCATGGCCTACGCGTTGATGAGCATGGCCGTCGGCGAGGCGCACATTCTCAACATCTGCGTCGCGCCCGAGCATCGCCGCATCGGTCTGGCGCGCTTCCTGCTCAAGCACCTGATCATGACCGCGCGCGCGGCCGACGTGACCCTGGTGCTGCTGGAGGTGCGCATCTCCAACGCCGAGGCGCAGACGCTGTACGCCGATTTCGGCTTTCGCCAGCTCGGCCGGCGGCCGCGCTACTATCCGGCCAGGGACGGCCGCGAGGACGCCCTCGTTCTCGGTCTGGATCTGTAGCTCCGCCCCCCGAATCCCCGCACGCGGCGCCCGGCGCCGCGCAAGGAAGCGCACATGCAAGCAACCCGACGCGCCCAGTGGTCGTGGGCGTTCTACGATTGGGCCAACTCGGCCTTCGCGACCACCGTGCTGGCGGGCTTCTTCCCGATCTTCTTCAACCAGTACTGGGCCGCCGGGGTCGATCCGCAGACGCAGACCTTCTACCAGGGCCTGACCTCGACCGTCGCCAGCCTCATCGTGATGCTGCTGTCGCCGTGGCTCGGCGCCATCGCCGACCGTCGCGGTCGCAAGAAGCAGTTCCTCGGCGTGTTTACGCTGATCGGCGTGGCGACCACCGCGGCGCTGTTCCTGGTCGGCAAGGGGCAGTGGGGCTGGGCCATCGGCCTGTCGATCCTCGCGCGCATCGGCTTCTTCGGCGGCCTGTCGTTCTACGACGCGCTGCTGGTCAACGTCGCCCGCCCGGAGCAGATGGACCGCGTCTCGGCGCTCGGCTACGGCATGGGCTACCTCGGCGGCGGCCTGCTGTTCACCGTCAACGTCGCGATGGCGCTCAAGCCCGAGTGGTTCGGCCTGGCGGACGCCGCGATCGCCACGCGCGTGGCCTTCCTGTCGGTCGCGTTCTGGTGGCTGCTGTTCTCGCTGCCGCTGTTCCGCAACGTGCCTGGCGGCGAACCGCGCGAAGGCGCCACCGGCTGGGCCGAGCTGGTCGAGACCTTCCGCCACATCCGCAGCCTGCGCCCGGTGTGGATGTTCCTGCTGGCGTACTGGCTGTATATCGACGGCGTCGACACCATCATCGTCATGGCGGTGGACTTCGGCATGAAGCTCGGCTTCGCCTCGGACAGCCTGATCAAGGCGCTGCTGATGGTGCAGTTCATCGGCTTTCCCGCCGCCATCGCCTTCGGCTGGCTCGGTGACCGCCTCGGCACGCGCCGGGCGATCTTCGTCGCGCTGGCGGTCTACGCCGCCGTCACCGTCTGGGCCTACTCGATGCAGACGCAGACCCAGTTCTACCTGATG
This sequence comes from Nevskiales bacterium, assembly GCA_028698335.1. Classification (GTDB taxonomy): domain Bacteria; phylum Pseudomonadota; class Gammaproteobacteria; order Nevskiales; family Nevskiaceae; genus Solimonas. The sequence continues at coordinate 96,837 of JAQVDP010000017.1, forward strand.
GCCGCCGCCATCGGCTGCGTGCAGGGCGGCATCCAGTCGCTGTCGCGCTCCTACTACGCGCGCCTGATCCCGCCGGAACGCGCGGGCGAGTTCTTCGGCTTCTACAACATGATGGGCAAGTTCGCCGCGGTACTGGGGCCGACCGTGGTCGGCGTCACCGCCACCGTCACCGGCAACCCGCGCCTCGCGATCCTGTCACTGTTGCTGTTCTTCGCCGCCGGCGCGCTGCTGCTGGTCCAGGTGAAGGACCCGTTGCGGCGGACGGACTGACAGGCCGGCGGGTTTGCCTCGGCTCGATATCAGCTGCCGGCAGCCGGAACCGGGAGTACCTCCGCAAGTTCGGTGTCCAGAGCGTCCAGTACGCTTTGCCAGCCGTATTTCGGCCGCCAGCCCAGGGCCCGCTGTACGGCTTCCGGGGAATAGACCCGGTCCAGGCGCCCGGGCAAGGCCCAGCCTCTCCGCTCGAAACCGCGAACCAGCTCGGGGGCCTTGTCTTCGAGTGCCGCGGGCGCGTTGTCGAACAGCCGTTCACAGTCGGATTCCGAGAAAGGGGTCGCGCCGGAGACGATGAAGCGCTTGAAGCCCGCAAGCCGTCGCTCCAGCGCGCATGCGTGCGCACTGGCAACGTCTCTGTAGTCGATGCCCCGGGTCAGCCGGTAGACCGCCATCAGGTCGGCGCGCTCGGGAAAACAACGGGACATCCGCAGCACCGTCACCGGAAGACCGTGATCGTCGGAGATCCGTTGCAGCGCGGCTTCGGCCTCGATCTTGCTCCGGTGGTAGATGGTCCTGGGCTGCGGCACGGTCGTTTCATCGACCCAGCCGGCCCGCCCGACGGGGGTGGACGCGGATCCGTAGAGCGCGGTGGTGCTCGTGAAGACGAAGTGCCTGGCACCGCGCAGTGCCGCCATCGTGGCAAGGCGTTCCGTCGCCCGGACATTGATGTCCACAAACTCGGCGTCAGGAACCATGCCCACATGCGGCGCATGCAGCGCGGAAACATGAACAACGGCATCGACCCCATCGAGCGCCGCCGCAACCAGCGACTCGTCGCGGATATCGCCGACAAAAGCCGCCGTTGAGCATGGGGAGCGGTCCATGCCGACGACATCGTGTTCGCGCATGAGCCGGATATGAATCGCCCGGCCCACGCGGCCGCCGGAGCCGGTGACCAGTATCTTCATCGTTGCAGAGCGGGGGAGTGCCGATTCACGCGGGCTCAGGCGTCGCTGTCGCCGCCTGCGGTGCCTGCCCGGCAATAATCTCGACATCCCTGGTTTCGCCGTCGGCGCTACGCACTCTCAGGAGGAGGTGCTCTCCGGGATCGACCTCCACCAGCTTCGCCACCCTGCGGGCGTTGGCATCCGCCACTTCCACGCCCTGGACCTCAAGAATCTCGTCGCCCACCCGCAGCCCGGCGGCCTCGGCCGGCGATCCGGCACGGACACCGACCACCCTGACCGTCTTGATCACGGGCTTCCAGAAGGAACCGTCGCCTTCGACCTCGACCGTAAACCCGATGGCTCCCTTTGGCGGTTCGGCGGAGGCCAGCGACGCGAACGTCGCCAATGCCAGGAGGGCGAGGGTGGTCAGGAAAAGCTTGCGGATGATCATTGGGGATCAACGCCCACGTTCAGGTGCGGTTTTGACGGCGCGAAGTGGCTGCAGGACCGTCGGTTGGAACGCATGTGACCTGCCGGCATTTCTCGGACCACGTGAACCTAGAAACTGGCTCCCCGGTGGGTTGAAGGACTCAGTGTTGCTTTGAACTCGTGTGGTGTCAGGTAGCCGAGGCTCGAATGTGGTCGGACGGCGT
>JAQVDP010000004.1 GCA_028698335.1 Nevskiales bacterium
GCTGCCATGTGAAAGTAGGTCACTGCCAGGGTCTTAAATCAAAGAAAAGCCCCGAAGCCCAAAAGCTTCGGGGCTTCTTCTTTTCTGCTTTGTGAGAAAATCAGCAGGACGTTCTCGGGGGCGTGACGGAATCGGTAGACGTAGCGGACTTAAAATCCGCTGTCAGTGATGGCGTGCGGGTTCGAGTCCCGCCGCCCCCACCAGCTGTATTTGAAGCTTGGCTCGTCCCAGACGGCGAAAACCCCGCTCGAGGCGGGGTTTTCTGTGACATCGCGAAATCCGTAGGGGAGGGGCTCAGCGATCGCGGTACTGCGCCTCGACGCGCTCGTCCTGCCCCTTGACGTCGACGCACACGGTCGCGGTCGGGCGAGCCAGCAAGCGTGGAACACCGATCGGGTCGCCGGTTTTTTCGCAGTAGCCGTATTCCTTGTTCTCAATCCGGCGCAACGCGTCGTCGATCTTGCGCAGCAGCAGGGACTCGCGTTCCCTCAGGCGCAGGTCCAGCCAATGCTCTTCCTCGGCCGTCGCACGGTCTGCAGGATCCGCGAAGACCTCGCGCTCGTGCAGGCGTTCCTTGACCTCGATCTCGCGCTGCAGCACTTCTTCGCGCATCTGGAACAACCGTTCGCGGAAGAACTCCAGCTGCTGGTCGTTCATGTAGTCGGCCTCGGACATCTTGCGGACATCCTCTTCGGTCAACGGACCATTCGACGAGCGGGTAGCCTTGGCTTTGGGAGAGGTCTTACTCACGTTCTTTTTCGTACTAGCAGGTTTGGCAGGCGCCTTCTTGGCAGAGGGCGCCGGCTTCGAGGATGAAGCTGCTGCCTTGGTCACGGCCTGCGGCTTCTTGGGCGCAGTCTTCTGAGCTGCGGACTTCTTCGTCGCGGCCGCCTTGGCGGATTTCGACGCGGGAGCTGACGATTGGGTCTTCTTGTCCTTCGCTACAGGCGTCTTCTTGGGCGCCTGCTTGTCACCGGCAGCTTTCGTGGCCGCCTTGGGCTTGCTCAGGGCACTTTTGAGTCGCGTCAGCAGACCAGACGAGCTCTTCGACGCAGTTGTGGGCGTCTTTCCGGATTTCGCCTGTTTCGAACTCTTTTTTGCTGTCATCTTGTACTGAAACCTTGCGGCCGCACCAAGCGTGTTGGCCAATTACTGCCAGCGCAAAGGCGGGCGTTATACACCGAGAGGCTACTTTGGTCAATCTTTCGCAAGATGGAAAATCGCGATGACCGCGGGGCCGGTGCGTGGCCTGGCGCCTGATGCAATTCCGCAGGCTTTTCCTCCGGTTGATTTGATTGAAATGTTGTAGGTATCCGAAGGAGGATACCCGCAGCGAAAGCTGCGGGATAGCCCAGTCCGGTTTCGCGCGGAGAGTCTGTGGCGGCTGGGCGGCGCGCTGCATTGGGTTTTGTCCCGAACCGTGAGAAAACCACCGTGATGCTCCCCGGGGCGTCGATACGTGCGCTTGATCTTGACGGATGAAAAGGAGACTCCGCGGAAGTGCATCCATTGCATTTTCTTTCTGCCGTCATGGAGCGTGGCTTTCGGTTCCTTTCGAACGGCACGATCGCCCTTTATATACGCATAATGTATATTATGTTAAGTATTGTCTGGCAAGCCGATGAGGACTGCATGCTAGGATTGCGGCCTGTCCCCCATACGGCTTAGCTGTTCCCCCATGGCTGATTCGCCTGTCGATGCATCGATCTTTGCGAACCTGGTTCCGCTCAATGCATTGAGACGTGAACGGCAATCGGACCTCGCCCTCAAGGCTACGATCGCCACCGCGCCCGCTGGCGCTTTCCTGTTCAGGTTCGGTGAGCCTGCGAACGCGGCGATTTTCGTGCTTGATGGCGAAATCCATCTCCTCGACAAGGATGGCAAGGCGCTTTCCAGCGTACGCGCAGGAGAGCCCGCGGCCATGCATCGTATTGCGCACCAGTCACCTCGCCAGGTGTCGGCCCGTTGCGCGACCGATGTCCGGTATCTGAGCGTCGACGCGGGTCTGCTCGACGTGATGCTGACATGGGATCAGACCGGATCCTTCGAGGTCAGTGACCTGTCGTCTGCGGACAACGATGCGGACGATTGGATGACGCGTCTGCTGCAGATGCGGACTTTCCAGCTTGTGCCTCCTGCGAATCTGCAGGCGATGTTTCTGCGCATGCAGCAGGTCCAGGTCGACCCCGGAACCGTGGTCGTCAAGCAGGATGGCGACGGTGACTATTTCTACGTCATCATGTCCGGGCGTTGCATCGTCACCCGGGAGCAGCCGAATATGAAGGCCGTGCGTCTGGCGGAACTCGAGCCCGGTGCCTGTTTCGGCGAGGAAGCGCTGATCTCGGATTCCAGGCGCAACGCGTCGGTGACCGCACTGACGCCCTGCAAGCTGATGCGTCTGAGCAAGGATGACTTCCGTCAGCTGCTCAATGATCCGCTGTCCCGCAGAGTCGGTTTCGATCAGGCCAAGGCCTTGGTCGCGACCAAGCGGGCGCGCTGGCTGGACGTGCGCCTCCCCAGCGAGTATCAGAGTGGCCATCTCGACGGTGCGCTCAACCTGCCCCTTTACATGCTCCGGATGCGGTTGTCGCAGCTCGATCCCGGGGTCACATGGATCGCCTACTGCGACACCGGGCGCCGCAGCTCGGTGGCGGCGTTCGTCCTGACGCAAAAGGGTTTTGACGCACAGGTTCTCGATGGCGGTATGCCGCCAACGGAGCGTTGACCGTCGATTACATGGTGTGTGTCGGCCGGTCGGCACCAAGTCCGCCGGCGAGCAGGCTTTCGATCTTCTTCTGCGTCGAGCCGCCGTCCTGAGCACTGAACTGCACCCCGATGCCCTGGGCCCGTTTGTTCTGAGCCCCTTTCGGGGTCACCCAGACCACCTTCCCTGCCACCGGAATCCGCTCCGGGTTCTCCATCAGCGTCAACAGGATGAAGACTTCGTCCCCAAGGCGGTAATCCTTGTTGGTCGGAATAAACAAGCCACCGTTCTTGATGAACGGCATGTAAGCCACGTACAGGGCCGACTTGTCCTTGATGTTGAGCGTCAGAATGCCCGGCTGGGCCCCCGACCTCGGTGACATGCTCATGTTTGACTCTCTGCAAGCCTCATTATCGGCACTCTACCCGATTTGATCCGCCTCGACTGCGGCGGAATCTATCGCTGCAGACCCAGCGCGGCCGGTGCCAGCCGCAGCCACTCGACCAGCAAGGATTCGAGCAGGAGCTGAGGCTGTGCGTTGCCGCGACTCTTCCGCAAGGCGTCGGTCACCTCGCTCAGCATCTGCTGCAAGGCATCGCAACGGTCCATGTCCCCGTCATCGGTGAGAACCTGCTCCCGCAGCTGCGTGCCGATCCAGTCCCATGCCCATCCAAGGTGCTCGATCAGCGCGTCGCGTCCCACGGTTGCGGCGGCAGCGATCGGATCCTTGCGCCGGCGGCCGACCGCGGTCCAGAGTTCGGCCCATTGGTCGCGCTGCGCCACACCGTCGCCCTGCGCCAGCTCGATCGCACGCAAAGGGGCGCCGCCGGCCGCCGCCAACGCAGCCGACGCGTCATATCCGAGGCGCGCGTCGAGCCAGGTTGATGCGCTCTCCGTCCGCGGCGGCGCGACACGGATCCGCTGACAGCGGCTGCGCAAGGTTGCCGGCAGGGCTTGCGGACGCTCCGACACCAGAATCAGATGCATTGCGCTGGGGGGTTCTTCGACGGTCTTGAGCAGCGCGTTGACACTGCTGCTGTTGAGCGCATCGGCTCGCTCGATCAATGCGACACGGGCGCCCTGGTAGTGGGACGACAGTGCGAGGCGCGAGATCAGCTGACGCACGGCCTCGATCGAGATGTCGCGGCGGGCACGGTCCGATTCGGGTTGCCAATGCACCAGGCCGTTTTCATGCTGGCCCGTAGGCGACAGCGCCATGCCGAACAGGCCGTCAGTTCCGAGCACGCTGGCATTCGGATGGGCGCCGACTGCAATTTGCGCGCAGCTCCTGCAGCGTCCGCAGGCGTATCCGCTGCGTTGTTCACACAGGATGAATGCACTGAGTGCACGTGCGAACCAGTGTTTGCCGACGCCTGCCGGGCCGCTCAGCAACAGCGCATGCGACAGATGGTTCTGCAGGACCAGCGCCGTCAGATCGAGCCAGAGATCCTGTTGCCAAGGCAACGGACGCCACAGTTCCTCGGAGGCGGCTCCGCTGGTACTCACAGGCGCTGCTCCAGCACAGTTTCGATCTGACTGCGGACCTGATCGATGCCCACTCCGGCATCGATGACCGCACAGCGCCCCGGGTCGCGCGCGGCGCGCGCCAGGAAGGTATTGCGAACCCGCAGCGCGAACGCCAGATCATGCTCCTCGAAGCGGTTGACCTCGCCCCGTTGCCTGGCGCGCTGCAGACCGGATGCGGGATCCAGATCGAGGACCAGCGTCAGGGTCGGCTTCAGGTCGCCCAGGACGAAACGTTCCAGAGCCTGGAGGTGCGTTTCGGCGACCCCCTTCCCTCCACCTTGATAGGCATAGCTCGAGTCAACGAAGCGATCGCAGACGACGTCCTGGCCCGCAGCCAGAGCCGGCTCGATCAGGGCCTGCAGGTGCGCGGCGCGTGCGGCGAACATCAGCAGCAACTCGGTTTGCGGAGACACGCCCTCGGCCCAGTCCTGCAGCACGACTTCACGGATCTTCTCGGCCAGCGGCGATCCGCCAGGTTCGCGGGTCAGCGTCACCTTGCGCCCGCGGGCCACCAGCCAGTCGCGGACATGACGCGCCTGCGTGGACTTGCCCGCGCCCTCGCCGCCTTCCAGCGTGATCAGCCGTCCGTAATCCGTCATCGCTTCAGCTGATATTTCCTGACTGCCGCCTCGTGCTGATCGAGGGTTTCGGAAAACACATGTGTTCCGTCACCACGTGAGACGAAGAATAGCGAATTGCCGTCGTCGGGATGCAGCGCCGCGTGAATCGAAGCCCGCCCCGGCAGGCAGATCGGCGTCGGCGGGAGTCCGCCGCGCGTGTAGGTGTTGTAAGGCGTGTCCTGCAGCAGGTCGCGACGCCGCAGGTTGCCGTCAAACGCGTCCCCGAGTCCGTAGATCACGGTCGGATCGGTCTGCAAGCGCATACCCCGGAGCAGACGGCGAACGAACACGCCGGCAATCTGTGCCCGCTCCTGCGGCGCGCCGGTTTCCTTTTCGATGATCGACGCCATGACCAGCGCCTCGTCGGGCGAAGCGTACGGCAGGCCCTCGGCGCGGTTGGCCCATTCCTCGTCGAGCACCCGCTGCATCTTCTCGTAGGCGCGACGCAGAATGACGACATCCTGCGTCCCCTTCGGAAAATGGTAGGTGTCCGGAAACAGGCGTCCTTCGGCTGGCCGGCCGTCGAGCCCGAGCGTCCGGTCCATCGCCGCCACAGGATCGCCGGCGTCCGCCAGCGTGATTTCCAGCTGCGGCTGTTTCGCAAGCTCCGCCAGCGCCTGCTTGAGCGTCCATCCCTCGATCAGGCGGACCTGATACAGGATGGTCCGTCCCTCCACGAACAGCCGCAAGGCGTCAACCGCGCTCATCCCGTTCGAAAGACGGTATTCCCCGGCCTTGATCCGGGTCGCGAGTTTCTGATGCCGTGCATACAGCCTCAGGTAGAGCGTCGAGCGGACCGGTGCCTCGAGCCAGCCCAGGTCGGCCATCCTGTCGATGACGCCGCCGACGGCCTGACCGGGCGCAATCGTGAATGCAGTGTCGCCGTCGATCCGCAGCGGGGCGTTCAGCAGCTGTCGGGCATCGGCCCAGAGGCCGGCGGCGCCGACCAGCGCCAGAATCATTGTCGCAATCAGTAACCGCATCAGCTCAGAGACATGAATGACAGGGATGATCGATCAGCCGCGCCAGGCGGCGCGTGGTGTCGCCAGTAGTCCAGCGCGCATCGCCATCGACGCTGCCGATCGGAACGATGCCGGTCACCGCATTGCAGACGAACAATTCATCGGCGGCCAGCACCTCGGTCCAATTCATCGGCGCGACGGTCGTGGTGATGCCGTGCTGCGCTGCGGCTTCGAGGATCCGCTGTCGCATGATACCGGCGACGCCACATCGGTCCAGTCGCGGCGTCAGCAAGCGCCCGCCATGGATCGCGAACACGTTGCCGCGCGTGCCGCAGATGACATCGCCGGCCGCGGTCGACATCAGCGCCTCGTCGATTCCGGCGGCCCAGTTCCGCGATGCGAGCACCTGATCGAGGCGATTCAGGTGTTTGACGCCGGCCAGCAGCGGTTGCTCCGACAACGGGACGGTGCTGCGGATCACCGAAATGCCGTCCGTGTAGTGCCGGAGCCGCGGCGTACGCGACGGATAGAACAGCACCCAGCGCTGGGAGAGTGAGCCTCTCGGCGCATAACCCCTTTCTCCACTGGCGCGCACCACGATTATCTTGAGCACACCGTCGCCCTGACTAGGAATCAGGGCTGTGAGATCGTCTTCGAGCGTGCCCGGTGCCGGTGCATCAAGACCGAGCACTCCGCAATCGGCTTCGAGTTTGCGAAGGTGCAATGACCAGTCGACGACCCGACCATCGTGGAGCAGCACGGTCCGAAACACACCGTCGCCGTAATGCAGCCCGCGGTTGGTGGCCGTCGATGCTCCGACGGCGGTGCCGTCACACAGGGCTTTGACCGCAGCAACGTCGCTGTCGGTGCCGGCGTTCATGGGGCTGCTCCGAGGCCGAGCAACAGCCCCCGGGCCTTCGCCCGCGTTTCCTGCAGCTCCGCTGCCGGCAGCGAGTCGACGACGATGCCGGCACCGGCGCGCAGGCGCAGCTTTCCGCGTTGCCACGCGATCGAGCGGATCAGGATGTTGCTGTCCATGCGGCCGTCACGGCTGATGTATCCCATGCTGCCGGTATACGGGCCGCGGCCCACTTCCTCGAGTTCGGCGATGATCTGCATGACCCGCACCTTGGGACATCCAGTGATTGTTCCACCGGGAAAGACCGCCTTGAGCACGGCCCCGGGCCCGACGTGGCGCCGTGGTCGGCCGCGCACGTTCGAAACGATGTGGTGAACGTGCGCGTAGGTTTCCAGCGTCATCAACTCGTCGACGGCGATCGATCCCGGTACGCAGATGCGTCCGAGGTCGTTGCGCTCCAGGTCGATCAGCATCACGTGCTCGGCGCGTTCCTTGATGTTCGAGATCAACTTTTCCCGAAGCTGGCGGTCCTCGTCGGGCGTGCCGCCGCGTCGGCGCGTGCCGGCGATGGGGCGGGTCTGGACCCATTGCGCATCCCGTTGCACCAGCCGTTCGGGCGAAGAGCTGATGACCGCCTCTCCCTGCCACAGCGCGAGCCCCGCAAACGGGGCCGGGTTGCTGCCGCGCAACTGGCGATACAGGGCGGCAGGTGTCGCATCCGGGCCGATCTCCGCATCCCACGCGCGCGACAGATTGACCTGGAAGGCATCTCCCGAACGCAGCAGCTCGATGATCCGGCTCACGCCCGCCTCAAAGCGGGGCGCGGGATCTTCGCTCACCCGCGCCGCTTGCAGCGATTCGGTCGCGCGCTGTTCGTCGTTGCGTCCGGCGCGATCGAGATCGCGACGCATCCGCTCGATCGCCGCAGTTCCCAGTTCGCTGACCAGATGAATCTCGCCTGAGACGCGATGGCGCAGTACGGCCGAGCGGCAGCGCACGGCCAGCGCATCCGGCAGGCCATGCGGCGATGCCGGCAGATCGAGCTGCGGCTCGACCCATCGGGCCGCCTCGTACCCGAGCAGGAAGAACCACCCGCCTTCGAACGGCAACCCGGGATGGGTGGCTGCGGCGGTATCGGACGCGACCCAGCGATCGAGGGCGTCGAAGAAATTGTCTCCGGGCCGATCGGCGCCCGGCCCGGAGACGCATCCGTCGCGACCGGTCAGCGCCGCCTCAGGATCGGAGAACAGGATGTCCCAGCAGGCCGAACGCGGATGCGACGCCACGCTCTCGATCAGGAACGGATACCGTTCCGGAACTGCTTCGTGGAGATCCAGAAGATCGGTTGCGCACGGATCATGTCCGCGCAAGGTCAACACCGCAGGCGTGGACAGGGTCAGGTGAAGCGCTTGAACGCGAGCGTGCCGTTGGTGCCGCCGAAGCCGAAGGAATTCGACATCGCCACCTCGATCCGGGCTTCACGCGCCTGATTCGGTACGTAGTCCAGATCGCAGCCCTCGTCGGGATTGTCGAGGTTGATCGTCGGCGGGATCACCTGATCGCGCAGTGCGAGCAGCGAGAAGATGGCCTCGATGCCGCCGGCAGCGCCGAGCAGATGGCCGGTCATCGACTTGGTCGAACTCACCGCAACCTTGCTGGCGTAGTCACCCAACGCGCCCTTGACGGCGAGCGTCTCGGCCAGATCCCCGGCCTTGGTCGAGGTGCCGTGTGCGTTGATGTAGTGGATGTCTTCGGGATTGAGGCCGGCATCGCGCATCGCATTCTGCATGCACAGGCGTGCGCCCCGCCCGTCCTCCGGCGGCAGCGTGATGTGATAGGCGTCCGACGACATGCCGAACCCGATCACCTCGCCGTAGATCTTGGCGCCGCGCTGCTGCGCCGACTCCAGCGACTCGAGGACGACGACACCGGCGCCGTCGCCGAGTACGAATCCGTCGCGGTCGCGGTCCCAGGGACGGCTGGCGCGCTCGGGATCATCGTTACGTGTCGACAGCGCGCGCGCCTGGCAGAACCCGGCCATGCCCGCGGGCGCCGAACCCGCTTCGCCGCCGCCGGCGACGAAATAGTCGGCGTCACCCGACTGGATCAGACGTGCACCGAGTCCGATGCTGTGGGTGGCGGTCGTGCAGGCGGAGACCACCGCGAAGTTCGGCCCGGTGATCTTCAGGTCGATCGTGATGTAGCCCGAGATCATGTTGATGATCGATGCCGGTACGAAGAACGGTGAGACCTTGCGCGGTCCGCCGGCGTGCAGCTTGCCGCATTCGGCCTCGATGTTGCCGATGCCGCCGATGCCCGATCCGACGCAGACCCCGATCCGGTCGCGATTCTGGTCGGTGATCTCGAGTCCGGAATCGCGAACGGCCTGCTTGGCCGCCGCGACTCCGTAATGGATGAACTCGTCGGTGCGTTTGACGTCCTTGACGTTCATCCATTCTTCCGGCTTGAAATCCTTGATCAAGCCGGCGAATTGTGTGGTGTAGGCCGATGCGTCGAATCGCGTGATCGGCCCGATCCCCGACTTGCCAGCAAGAATGTTGTTCCAGGCCGTGTCGACATCGTTGCCCACGGGCGAAACGATGCCGAGGCCGGTGACGACCACTCGTCTACGGCTCATTTGCAAGTCTCAGATTCGAAGGATTTAAACGATAGAGCGGCCCGACAGCGGATCAACCCGCCTGATTGGTATGGGCCTTGATGTAGGTGAGGACGTCCTGGAAGGTCACGATCTTCTCGGCTTCCTCGTCCGGGATGTCGATTTCGAACTCTTCCTCCAGAGCCATCACCAGCTCGACCGTGTCGAGAGAATCGGCACCCAGATCTTCGACGAAGGAGGCCTCGGGCGTGATTTGATCTTCGCTGACCGAAAGCTGTTCGGCGATGATCTTTTTGACCTTCTCTTCAAGCGTACTCATGCGTCACTCCGCAGCGTTTTTAGTGGTGTGAGAATCCGGCGTATTGTAGTTGAACCCGCCGGGTTAGACATCAGGTTCTTGAACCTGTTTAAGAATAAGGAATTAGGACTACAAGCCGAGGGGCGGAACGGCTCCGGGCGTCATCTGCCGATCCGTGTCTCGGGTGATCCGGGAGGGCCTCAGGCCATGTACATCCCGCCGTTGACCTGCAGCGTCTCGCCGCTGATGTAACCCGCCTCGCGGGACGCCAGAAACGCAACCGCGGCGGCGATGTCGTCGGGAGAACCGAGGCGCTGGGCCGGCACCCGCTCGAGCAGCGCGGCGCGAACGTCCTCGCCGAGCGCCTGGGTCATGTCGGTTTCAATGAATCCGGGTGCCACGACATTGACGGTGATGCCGCGCGAACCGACCTCCTGCGCGAGGGACTTGCTGAAGCCGACCAGCCCGGCCTTCGCCGCGCAGTAGTTCGCCTGGCCCGGGTTGCCCATATGGCCGACGACCGAGCCGATGCTCACGATGCGTCCGTAACGGGCCTTCATCATGCCGCGCAGCACCGCGCGGGAGAGGCGGAACACCGAGCTCAGATCGGTTGCGATGACTTCGTCCCAGTCGTCATCCTTCATCCTCAGCAGCAAAGTGTCGCGGGTCACGCCGGCATTGTTGACCAGGATCGACAGCGCACCGATCTCGCTGATCAGCGCATCGCAATCGGCGGCGCTGCGCACGTCGAGGACACGCCCCTCGCCGCCAAACGGGCTCAGTGCTTCGGTGATGGCGGCCGCGCCCTGCTCGGAGGTGGCCGTCCCGATCACCTTCGCGCCTTCCGATGCCAGTCGCATCGCGATGGCGCGGCCGATGCCGCGGCTCGCGCCGGTCACCAGTGCGGTCTGTTCGTTGAATCGTGCTGCTGTGCTGGTCATCGCGTCTGTTTCCTGCCGCGGTCCGTGCGGCGCGCTAGTGTAAACAAGATTACCGTTGGATGGGGGTTCAGGCGAGGATCGCCTGTGCCGCCTGCTCCATCGTGTCGGCCTGCTCCAGCGCATAGGACTGGGCGCCCTTGACGATGCGCTTGTTCAGACCCACCAGCACCTTGCCCGGGCCGCATTCCAGGAACAGCGGTACGCCGCGGCGATCGAGTTCGACGATGGTCTGGGTCCACCGTACCGGGCGATACAGCTGATCGCGCAGCGCGGTGCGAATGGTGCCGGCATCGCCCCGCTCGGCCGCGTCCAGGTTGTGCAGGACTGGAATGGTCGGGACCGCGACGTCGACCGCCTGCAGGCGGTCGTAGAGCTGCTCGGCGGCGCCTTGCATCATCGAACAATGCGAGGGCACTGACATCGGTACCCGAACCGCCATGCGGGCGCCATGGGCCTTGGCGTGCTCCAGCACCCACTCGACAGCGGCGCCGGCGCCGGCCAGAACGACCTGTCCGGGCGAGTTGTAATTCGCCGGTTCCAGCGGACCTTCCCCTGGATAGGCCCGGCACAACGCGTCGATCTGGGCATCGTCGAGGCCAATCACCGCCGCCATGCCCCCGGCGCCCTGGGGCACCGCAGCCTGCATCAGCTGTCCGCGCAACTCGACCAGCTTGAGTGCGTCGTCGAAACGCAGGCTGCCGGCGGCGACCAGCGCCGCGTATTCACCGAGGCTGTGCCCGGCGACGGCGGCCGGCGGCGGCAGCCCCCTTGTGTTCCAGATGCGCCACAGCGCGATATCCGCAGCCAGCAAGGCGGGCTGCGTCCGTTCCGTCCGGTTGAGCTCATCTGCCGGGCCTTGTTCGACCAGGGTCCTGAGATCCCAGCCCAGGACATCCGACGCCTCCTCGAGCGTCTGCGCCACCACGGGGCTGTCGTGTGCGCCGAGCATGCCGACCGACTGGGACCCCTGCCCCGGGAAAAGCATAGCGTACGTCATTGATTATTCCGGATTCTTTTCAGATTCGGACCGCTTCTCGCGATCTCTTGGAACTTTGAAGAGGGGCAATACTGCCGCGTAAAGGGCGGCGCCGACAACACCATAAAGGTGGGATTCGGTGACGACGTGTCCACCGATCGCGGATTCATCGGACACCGGCGCGCCCGCAAACAGCTCCCATCCGATCTTGCCGACCAGATACAGCAGGCAGCCGCTGGCGATGAGGTCGCCGCGACGGACCTGCGGCAGCAGCCCCAGCACGAACAGGCCATGGATGACGCCCGACATGCCGACATAGCGCGACAGTTCCGGCACGAACAGCAGCAGGCAACTGCTCATGAATACCGACAGGAACAGGATGCGTCGCAGCCAAGCGCCGACCGACAGCGGTTCGGGACACAACAGCACCAGGACGGCCAGCCCCAGCTCGTTGAGCATCAGGTGATACCAGCCCAAGTGAACGAAATTGCCGGAAAGCAGTCTCCACCATTGACCGTCGAGAATCAGGCGGCGGTCGTACGCCAGCAAGGTTCGTCCCCAGTCACCGAGCAGTTCGGTCAGCAGCAGCAACAGCATCAGCAGGCCCGGCACCAGCCACACCCGGACCGAGCGGTAAGGCGAGTTTGCTATCATTTCGGTTTATTTCGTGCAGTTCCCTTCGATCCCACACGAGCAATGAAAACACTCCCCGTTTCGCTGTCGCAGCGCGGTTTTACCCTGATCGAAATCATGGTGGTCGTCGTGATTCTCGGTATTCTGGCGGCCGTGGTCGTGCCCAAGATTATGGACGAGCCGGACAAGGCCCGCGCGGCCAAGGCCAAGCAGGATATCCGGGCGCTGGAGTCGGCGCTCAATCTGTACAAGCTCGACAACTACAGCTACCCGAACACGCAGCAGGGTCTGGACGCGCTGGTCAACAAGCCGTCCGGAGAGCCCGAACCGCGCAATTACAAGTCCGGCGGCTACGTGAAATCGCTGCCGAAGGATCCGTGGGGCAATCCGTACAAGTATCTGCAGCCCGGTACGCACGGCGATTTCGACCTGTATTCGCTCGGTGCCGACAGCCGTCCGGGCGGGGAAGGTCCCGCGGCCGACATCGGCAACTGGGATCTGGGCGGCTAAAGCGCACTGACGGCTGCAGGGCTGCCGCCAGCGGCGACCGCACCATGACCCCGAAGCAATCGACAGCGGCGCCAGTCCGGCGTCGCGCGCGTGCGGCCGGATTCACGCTGGTCGAGGTGATGGTCGTCGTGCTGATCATCGGCATCATGCTGACCTTCGCGAGCCTGTCGGTCGGTGACCGGGCGCTGGCGGACAAGCTCGAGGTCGAGGCCAAGCGCATCAACCAGCTGTTCCGTCTCGCGCAGGAAGAAGCCGAGTTCAAGGGCTTCGAGATGGGCTTCCGCCAGACCGAGGACGGCTACGAATTCCTGCTGGCGTCGCCGCAGGGTGGCTGGGTTCCGGTGCCCGATGGCCCCCTGCGCGGCCGGGCGATTCCGGAACCGATGGAGCTGGAGCTGCGCGTCGAAGGGCGCCCGAGTGTTCCCGACGGACGCAAGGACCGCAGCGCCGACGACTCCGAACCGAGCGGTCCGCTGCCGGAAGTACTGTTCCTGTCCGGCGGCGAGCTGACCGCCTTCACGCTGGACCTGGGGGCGCCGGGCATCGAGACGATCTACCGCATCGAGGGCACGATGATCGGCCAGCTGACGCTCAAGACGCTTGCCACGGACGAGTTGCGATGAGGCGGCGCAGCACCGGGTTCACGCTGATCGAGATGCTGGCGGCGGTCGCGGTCCTGGCGATCGCGATGGCGGCGATCCTGTCCGGCATGGCGCGCTACGCGGACAATGCCGCCTATCTGCGGGAGCGCACGATCGCGCTGTGGGTTGCGCACAACCGCCTGACTGAAATCGAACTGCAGCCCACATGGCCCGACACCGGCAAGTCCGACGGCGACATGCAGATGGCCGGCCGGCTGTGGACCTGGAAGGTCGAGGTCATCGCCACGCCGGATGCTCATCTGCGTCGCGTCAATATCGAGGTCGAGTCACCGGGCCGGGACGACGCCGTCGTCGCAGCGCTGTCGGCCTTCATTGCCGACACCGGACGCCAGTGATGCGGAAACCGGCGCGCGGCTTCACCCTGCTCGAGCTGATCGTGGTCATCGCGATCTTCGCGCTGTTCTCGATCATGGCGTATGGCGGTCTCGATTCGGTCCTCAAGACCCGGCACCAGGTCGAGCGCGCGCAGGAACGCGTGGCGGAGCTGCAAAAGGCCTATATGCGCCTGCGTAACGATTTCCAGCAGGTCCGGATGCGGCCGGCCCGGGACAACTTCGGCGATACGCAGGCGGCGTTGACGGCCACCGACGCCGGCTACGTCGAGTTCACCCGCGGGGGCTGGCGCAACTCGCTGTACCTGCCCCGCTCCACCCTGGAACGCGTCGCCTACTCCGTCGAAGACGACCGCCTGGTGCGTCTCAGCTGGCCGGTGCTCGACCGTGGACAGGACACGCAGCCGGTGAAGCTGGTTCTGCTCGACAACATCGAGAGCGTCTACTGGCAGTACCTCGACGCCAGCCGGGAGTGGCGGACGCGGTGGCCGTTCGACGCCAGCGGTGCGCAGCAGGCGCCCGCGGCGATACAACCGCCGCTGGCGGTCGAGGTCAAGATCCGCACCAAGGACGCCGGCGAGCTGAGTTTCCTGTTCCGCATCGGGACGGATATGCCCAAGATCCCGCCGCGCGGCAACGCGACCGGGAGCGCTCCGCAGGGCGGGCAGAACGGTCAGGGCACGCAGCAATGAGAACCCGGCAGCGCGGCATTGCCCTGATTACCGCAGTGTTGGTGGTCGCACTGGCCACCATCGCGGCGACCGCCATTCTGGTGTCGGCCAACATCGCGATCCGGCGGACCGGCAATCTCCAGGAATCCGAGCTGGCGTGGTGGTACGGCGATGGCGTCGAATCCTGGGTCAAGTCGATTCTCGAGCGCGATCTTGACGACAACCAGACCGATTCGCTGAAGGATGCCTGGGCGCAGCCGGTGGACTATCTGCCGGTTGACGAAGGCGCGATCAGCGGGCGGGTCATCGACCTGCAGGGGCTCTACAACCTCAACAACCTCGGCACCCCGGATCCGGACGAATTCCAGCTCCAGCTGAAAGTCTTCGCGCGCCTGCTCAGCGTGATCGGTGTCGGCGACGAATTCCAGGCCCAGGGGCTCGCATCCGCGATCCGCGACTGGATCGATGCCGACAATGAGCCGACGGGGTTCGATGGCGCCGAGGACACCGAGTACATGGGCATCGAAATCCCCTATCGCGTCCCCAACCAGTATATGGCGAGCGTCAGCGAGCTACTGGCGGTCAAGGGCGTGACCCGTGAGATCTACGACAAGCTGCGCCCGTTCGTCTGCGCGGTCCCGCAGACGGGCGTGGCGGTCAACGTGAATACCGCGCCCGAGCCGGTGCTGCAGGCGCTTGCGGCGGAGAGCCGACCGGAGCTCGATCAGTTCATTGCCGAGCGTGCCCAGACCCCGGCCGAAAGCGTTCAGGCCCTCTACGACAAAGGCGTTTTCGTTGCCCAGGATCCCGGCGCGGGCATGCTCGGGGTCAGCTCCGCCTTCTTCATGTCACAGGTCACCCTTTCAATAGGCAGCAGTCGGCTCACGCTGTATAGTTTCTATTTTCGCCCGGCCGGCGGCATTCCGGCCGTTTACGGCCGAAGCACAGGCACAGAGTAAGTTGCGCGAGACCCTCTACATCCGATTGCGTGCCGCAGAGCCCGGCGCGCCCCTGGCGTACTGCATCGCCAGTTCCGAAGCAGTGGCGTCCTTCGTCATCGAGCGGGCGCCCCTGGACGCGCTGGCGACGCTGGCGGTGCAACGCAGGGTTGTCGTGCTGGTGCCCTCCGCCGACGTCCGCCTGACCGCCGTTGCGCTTCCCGCGCGCCAGGCCGCCAAAGCCCTGCAGGCGGTTCCGTTTGCGCTGGAGGATCAGCTCGCAGACGACGTCGATACCCTGCACTTTGCCCTGGGCAGCCGGCGCAGCGACGGTTCGTGGCCCGTCGCGGTGGTCGCGCACACGCGGATGCAGCATTGGCTGCAGCAGCTCACCGAAGCCGGAGTCCGGCCCGACGCGATCATTCCGGATGTGCTGGCGCTGCCGGTTCCCGACGAGCAGCAATTCAGTCTGTTGATCGATGGCGCCGAAGTGGTCGCGCGGACCGGGGCGGACGCAAGCTTCGTCTGCGAACGCGACGACCTTCCGCTATGCCTGCAACTGGCGGATGCCGACAAGTCCAGGACCCTGCGCATCGTCATCCCCCGCGACCAGGCCTTCGACCCCAGCGCGCTGGAATGGCCGGTGGAGCCTCTGCACGGTTTCGCGGACCCGCTCGAAGCTCTGTTGCAGCAGCTCGATCTGCGCCAGTCGATCGATCTCCTGCAGGGGCCCTACTCGGCGCACCAGGACTGGCTGCGGTACTGGAAGCCCTGGCGGCTCGCGGCCGGCCTGGCCGGCGCAGCCTTCGTTCTGGGGCTGATCGCGCACGGGATCGAGGTCCATCGTCTCGGTGGCGAGGTCGCCGCACTCGAGGCACGCAACATCGCGCGCTATCAGGAGCTGTTTCCGGACGAGGTCCGGATCGAGGATCTGAGCTCACAGCTCGCGCAGAAGCTTTCCAGTCTGTCCGGAGGCGATGCCGGTCCGGCCTTCTTTCCGCTGCTCGACGTCGTCAGCCGAGCCATCGGCGAGGTTCAGGGGCTGGAAGTCGAGGCCCTGCAGTACCGGGACAGCGCCCTGTACGTCGGCCTCAGTGCCAGCAACCTGCAGGTGCTGGAGAAATTGAAACAGTGGTTTGAAAAGCCCGGCACCGCAGCACTTGAGGTGCAGTCCGCCAACGCTGGCAGCCAGGGCGTCAAAATCCGTATCCGTCTGACGCTGTGATGAAGAACCCTTTCGAACCGATCCAGGATGCGCTGCGCCAGATGGCGCCGCGGGAGCGCGTGATGGTTCTCGCCGGCGCTGTCGTCGTCGCCGTGACGGTGCTGTATCTGGTGCTGTGGGAGCCGTTGATGCAGGCGCATCGTGATCGGCAGATGGCGCTGGAGAGCGCGCGGCACATCGCGCAGCGCATCGAGCAGGCTGCGGCGCTGCTGCAGCAGGGCGCGGCCAGTGGCGCGGCGGCGGTCGATCGCAAGACCTCGTTGCTGACAGCGGTCGACCAGACCAGCCGTTCCGCGGTGCTTGGCAAGGCGCCGAGTCGGGTCCAGCCGGAAGGCGACAAGGAAGTGAAGATCTGGATCGAGGACACCTCCTTCGACAACATGCTGCGCTGGCTCCAGCAGCTGCAGACCCGTTACGGCATCACGCCCAAGCAACTCGAGGTCGAACGCGGCGCCGGCCCCGGGCTGGTGAGTGGGCGCCTGTCGCTGGTGAGGGAGTAAGCCGCATGCGGACCCGGTACCTGATCCTCCTTGCGGCGGTGGTTTTCGCAGTCGGCCTGTTCGTGCAGATTCCGGCCGCCCATGTCTACGGCTGGGTGCATGCCGCGAGCCCGTCGTTGCCGGTGACGCTGTACGGTGTCGACGGGACTGTCGTTCACGGTCGCTCGGACGAGGTCACCGTGCAGGGCCGTCCGCTGCTGACCGGCCTGCGCTGGCAACTGCGGGCACCGAGCCTGCTGATCGGCCGCGCCAGCTATACGCTGAGCAGCGACAATGACCCATTGCTGATCGACGGCGTCGCAGCCGCAGGGCTGGGCGGCTCCCGGCTGACCGATTTCAAGGCCCGCGGTGACGTCCGCAAGCTGGCCGCGGTATTTGGCCAGGCGTTCATGCCCGTGACCGGCCAAGTCGGGTTGGATCTGGATCTGCTGCGCATGCGCAACGCGTGGCCGGTGGAAGTCAAGGGGCGCGTCGCAGCGATCGAACTGGCCTGGGCGTTGGGACCGGAGCCGGTCCGGCTGGGCAACTACGAGGCCACGCTGAGCAATGAGGGCGACGATCTCCTGGCGCTGATCAGCACCCTCGACGGCAATCTCGAGATCAACGGCGACGCCCGCCTCAAACCGGACCGGAGCTATGAGCTGCGCCTGCAGCTACGTCCCAGACCCAACGCCCCGCCGCTGCTCAACAACATGCTGCGCTCGCTCGGACAACCCGACCCGCAGGGCTACTTCCAGCTGCAGCGCAAGGGACAGGTGCCCGCGTGACCTGGTCGGCACACGTCGTGGTGGCCTGCGTCGTCGAGCGTGACGGCCGTTTTCTGGTGGTCGAGGAACGCATCAACGGCGAAACCATGATCAATCAGCCGGCGGGTCACTGGGAACAGGGCGAGACGTTGGTCGAAGGCGCAATCCGTGAGGCCCTCGAGGAAACCGCCTGGTCGGTGACCCCGACCGCGGTACTGGGCCTGTATCACCATGAACCGGAGGATCTCGGCTACGGCTTCCTCCGCGTCGCCTTCGTCGCAACCGCCGATCGGGAGCATCCCGAGCGCGAACTCGATGCCGGGATCGAACGCGTCGTCTGGCTGACGCGCACCGAACTGCAGGCCCGCGCGTCGGAGCATCGCAGTCCGATGGTCCTGCGCTGCATCGACGACTACCTGGCCGGCAGGCGCTTCCCGTTGGACATGCTCGTCCATCTCTGAGCAGATGCGAGCGGCGGGATCCAACTCCCAGGGGCGGCGCGCGGAATTGCGCGATCCGGGCCACTGATGACCTCCGGCGGCTTCGAACCGGTCGAGGTTCCTTCCGGTGCCCATGTCGTCGTCGGCATGTCCGGAGGGGTGGACTCTTCTGTCACCGCCTACCTGCTCAAGGAACAGGGGTGCCGGGTCTCCGGTCTGTTCATGGTCAACTGGACCGAGGATGAAGAGGGCTACTGCACCGCGGCTCAGGACTTCCAGGATGCCCGCAGCGTCGCCGAGGAGCTCGACATCCCGTTGCATCGGGTCGACTTCTCCGTGGAATACCGGGAGCGTGTGTTCGCGCAGTTTCTGGCTGATTACGCGGCTGGCAAGACCCCGAATCCGGACATGCTGTGCAACCGCGAGATCAAGTTCCAGCCGTTTCGGGACTATGCCCAGCGGCTCGGCGCGGACTTCGTCGCCACCGGCCATTACGCCCGGATCGCGATGGCAGCGGACGGGCCGGTGTTGCTGCAGGCCGCCGACAGCAACAAGGATCAGACGTATTTTCTCGCGGCGGTCGATCGCGCCCAGTTCCGCGATGTGCTGTTCCCGCTCGGTGAACTGACCAAGCCGGAAGTGCGCGCGATCGCCACGCGCGCGGGCCTGCCGGTGCATCGCAAGAAGGACTCGACCGGGATCTGTTTCATCGGCGAACGCGAATTCCGCGATTTCCTGTCGACTTACCTCAAGCCGAACCCCGGCGATATCGTCGACGACAGCGGCCATCGGATCGGCCGCCACCAGGGTCTGATGTACTACACGCTGGGGCAGCGTCGCGGCCTGGGCATCGGCGGGACCCGCGGCGGCCGGGAGGCTCCCTGGTACGTCGTCGCCAAGGACCCCGAGCACAACCGGCTGATCGTCGCGCAGGACGCCGCGCACCCGTTGCTGATGTCCGGCGAGATCGACACCGCGCCGTTCCACTGGATCCGCCGGCCGGATCCGCTGCCGGAGCAGGTGCAGGCGCGTATCCGTCATCGTCAGGCGCTGCAGGCTTGCCATGCCGAGCCGCTGGCCGGCGGATGCGTGCGTGTGCATTTCGACGCCCCCCAACGCGCCGCGGTCGCCGGTCAGTACGCCGTGCTCTACGCTGGCGAGGAATGCGTCGGCTGCGGCGAGATCGAATCCGCGCGTCCGCTGGGCTGAGCGCCCCTCTCCCTTCCGCCCGACCCCGCCGCAGCGGCGCCAGGCCCGGCGTGACGATGGTAGAATGCGCGCCGCATCGCGCATCCGACCGGCGGCCGACAGTGCCAGCCGGCTCGTGCGGTGCACACTGTCCCTTAGTTCTTTCTAATACCGGATCGCCTAACCATGCTGGAAGCCTATCGCCAACACGTCGCCGAGCGCGCCGCCCTCGGTATTCCGCCGCTGCCGCTGACCGCTCAGCAGACCGCCGAACTGATCGAGCTGATCAAGAACCCGCCGGCAGGCGAAGAGACGTTTCTGGTCGACCTCCTGACGCATCGCGTGCCGCCGGGCGTCGACGATGCCGCCAAGGTCAAGGCCTCGTTCCTGGCCGCGGTGGCCGACGGCGAGCTCAAGTGCGCGCTGATTTCCCGCAGCAAGGCGACCGAGCTGCTCGGCACCATGGTGGGCGGCTACAACGTCAAGCCGCTGATCGACCTGCTCGACGACGCCGAGGTTGGAACGGTTGCCGCCGAGGCGCTGAAGAAGACGCTGCTGATGTTCGACTTCTTCCATGACGTCGCCGAGATGGCCAAGAAGGGCAGCGCCAACGCCAAGGCCGTCGTGCAGTCCTGGGCCGACGCCGAATGGTTCAAGAGCCGTCCGGAAGTCGCGCAGAAGATCACCGTCACCGTGTTCAAGGTGCCGGGCGAGACCAACACCGACGATCTCTCCCCCGCTCCGGATGCATGGAGCCGCCCGGACATCCCGCTGCATGCGCTGGCGATGCTGAAGATGGCGCGCCCGGAAGCGGCGTTCCAGCCCGAGGAAGACGGCAAGCGCGGCCCGATCCAGTTCATCGAGGACCTGAAGCAGAAGGGCCACACCGTTGCCTACGTTGGCGACGTCGTCGGCACCGGCTCGTCGCGCAAATCCGCGACCAACAGTGTGATCTGGATGACCGGCGAGGACATCCCCTTCGTGCCGAACAAGCGCTTCGGTGGTGTCACGCTGGGCGGCAAGATCGCTCCGATCTTCTTCAACACGCAGGAAGACTCCGGTTCGCTGCCGATCGAGGTCGATGTCTCCAAGCTGGAGATGGGCGACGTCATCGACATCTATCCGTATGAGGGCAAGATCGAGAAGAACGGCGAATCCGTCGCCGAGTTCGCGCTCAAGAGCCCCGTGCTGCTGGACGAGGTACGTGCCGGTGGCCGTATCAACCTGATCATCGGCCGCTCGCTGACCGCCAAGGCCCGCGAATTCCTCGGCCTGCCCGCCTCCACCGAGTTCCGTCTGCCGGTCGCGCCGAAGGATTCGGGCAAGGGCTTCACGCTGGCGCAGAAGATGGTCGGCCGTGCCTGCGGTCTGCAGGACGGTCACGGCATCCGTCCGGGCACCTACTGCGAGCCGAAGATGACCACGGTCGGCTCCCAGGACACCACCGGTCCGATGACGCGCGACGAGCTCAAGGACCTCGCCTGCCTCGGCTTCACCGCCGATCTGGTGATGCAGTCCTTCTGCCATACGGCCGCGTATCCGAAGCCGGTCGACGTCAAGACCCATCGCGAGCTGCCGGCGTTCATCAGCAACCGCGGCGGCGTCGCGCTGCGTCCGGGCGACGGCGTCATCCACTCCTGGCTCAACCGCATGCTGCTGCCGGATACCGTCGGCACCGGTGGCGATTCGCACACCCGCTTCCCGATCGGCATCTCCTTCCCGGCCGGCTCCGGCCTGGTGGCCTTCGCCGCGGCGACCGGGGTGATGCCGCTGGACATGCCCGAATCGGTCCTGGTCCGCTTCAAGGGTGAGATGCAGCCCGGCGTGACCCTGCGCGACCTCGTCCACGCGATTCCGCTGTACGCGATCAAGGCCGGCCTGCTGACGGTCGCCAAGCAGGGCAAGAAGAACATCTTCTCGGGCCGCATCCTCGAGATCGAGGGTCTGCCGGACCTCAAGGTCGAACAGGCATTCGAGCTGTCCGACGCCTCGGCCGAGCGTTCGGCTGCGGGCTGCACGATCAAGCTCAACCAGGCGCCGATCATCGAGTACCTGCACTCGAACATCGTGCTGCTGAAGAACATGATCGCCAACGGCTATCAGGACGCCCGCACGCTGGAGCGCCGGATCAAGGCGATGGAAGCCTGGCTGGCCGATCCGCAGCTGCTCGAGGCCGACAAGGACGCCGAATACGCCGCGGTCATCGACATCGACCTGAACGAGATCAAGGAGCCGATCGTCTGCTGCCCGAACGATCCGGACGATGCCAAGTTCCTGTCGGAAGTCGCCGGCACCAAGATCGACGAAGCCTTCATCGGCTCGTGCATGACCAACATCGGTCACTTCCGTGCCGCCGGCAAGCTGCTGGAAGGCAAGAAGGACATTCCGGTGCGTCTATGGGTCGCTCCGCCGACCAAGATGGATGCCGCCGAACTGACCAAGGAAGGCGTCTACAACACCTTCGGCACGGCCGGTGCGCGCACCGAGATGCCGGGCTGCTCGCTGTGCATGGGCAACCAGGCGCAGATGAAGGAAGGTGCCACGGCGATCTCGACCTCGACCCGCAACTTCCCGAACCGTCTCGGCAAGAACACCAACGTGTTCCTCGGCTCGGCGGAACTCGCCGCGGTGGCCTCCAAGCTCGGTCGCCTGCCGACCCGCGAGGAGTATCTCACCGAGACGGGCGTGATCACCCAGAACGCCGACAAGATCTACAAGTACATGAACTTCGACCAGATCGAGGAGTACGCGGAGACGGCAAAGACGGTCGACGCCTAAGGCATCCACCGGCGCATTTTCCGGAACCGGCCATGGCCGGTGCCGGAAGGCGCGCAGTCCGATCAAGGCCCACCGGCATCGCCGGTGGGCTTTTTCGTTGGTACCGGCAGCCGGCATGCGCGTTAAGATGGTCCCGCGATTGTCTGAGGGTGCCGCTCACGGCCCTTCAGCTCCAGCCACCGCTGCCGTGGCCGCAGGCGCCGGCAGCCACACCGGGAAACGAGTCATGACGGACAGTTTCAACAGCAAAGCCAGTTTGCAGGTCGGGGCCAGAACCTACGCCTACTACAGCCTCAAGGCGCTTGAGCCGAGGTTCGACATGGCACGACTGCCCTACTCCTACAAGATCCTGCTCGAGAATCTGCTGCGCAACGAAGACGGCGTGAACACCACCGCTGCCGACATCGAGACGCTGGCGGGCGCCGATCTCAAGCAGCTTCCAAACAAGGACATCGACTTCACCCCGGCGCGCGTGATCCTGCAGGACTTCACCGGCGTGCCCTGTGTCGTCGACCTCGCCGCCATGCGCGACGCGATCAAGACCCTTGGCGGCGACGCGGCGCGGGTCAATCCGCTATGCCCGGTCGAGCTGGTCATCGACCACTCGGTGATGATCGACTACTACGGCAGCAAGGACGCACTGGATCTCAACGCCAGGGTCGAGTTCCAGCGCAACCGCGAGCGCTACACCTTTCTGCGCTGGGGGCAGGAAGCCCTGAAGAACTTCAAGGCGGTGCCGCCCGACACCGGCATCGTCCACCAGGTCAACATCGAATACCTGGCCCGCGTGGTGTTCGAGAACGAGGATGGCGTGCTGTATCCGGACAGCTGCTTCGGAACCGACAGCCACACCACCATGGTCAACGGCATCGGCGTGCTGGGCTGGGGTGTCGGCGGCATCGAGGCGGAAGCCGCGATGCTGGGGCAGCCGTCGTCGATGCTGATGCCGGAGGTGATCGGCGTGCGCCTGACCGGCAGGCTCGCCGAGGGCGCGACCGCGACCGATCTCGTGCTGACGGTCACCGAGATGCTGCGCAAGCGCGGTGTCGTCGAGAAATTCGTCGAGTTCTTCGGGCCGGGGATCGGCAGTCTGTCGACCGCAGACCGCTCGACGATCGCGAACATGGCCCCGGAATACGGGGCGACCTGCGGCATCTTCCCGATCGACGAGGAGACCCTCAACTACCTGCGCCTGACCGGGCGCAGCGACGAGCAGATCGAGGTCGTCAAGGCTTACGCCCAGGCGCAGGGCATGTGGTGGACGCCGGACGCGCCGGAAGCCGAGTACAGCGACGTGCTGCATCTGGATCTGGGCACGATCCAGCCGTCGCTGGCCGGTCCCAAGCGCCCGCAGGACCGTGTGCTGCTCTCCGGCGTCAAGGCCAACTTCCGTGCCGCATTCGAGGACGAGCAGAAGATGCGGCCCTCGGCCGGCCCTGCCGAGGTTGCCGACGGCGGCAGAACGTTCACGCTCAGGGATGGCGCCGTCGTCATCGCCGCGATCACCTCGTGCACCAACACGTCCAATCCAGCCGTGCTCATCGGCGCCGGCCTGCTGGCGAAGAAAGCCCGGGCGCTTGGCCTGACGACCCAGCCGTGGGTCAAGACCTCGCTCGCGCCGGGTTCCAAGGTGGTGACCGACTACCTGCACAAGGCGGGGCTGATCGATGATCTGGAAGCCCTGGGCTTCTTCGTCAGTGCCTACGGATGCACCACCTGCATCGGCAATTCGGGTCCGCTGAACGAACCGATCACCAGGGCGATCCAGGACCACAAGCTGAGCGTGTCGGCTGTGCTGTCCGGCAACCGCAACTTCGAGGGACGCGTTCATCAGGACGTTCGCATGAACTATCTGGCGTCCCCGCCGCTGGTGGTCGCCTACGCGATCGCCGGGACCACCGATCTGGATCTGACCTCCGAGCCGATCGGCCGGTCCGCGGACGGCAAGGACGTGTTCCTGAAGGACATCTGGCCGACCTCACAGGAGATCCAGGCAACCATCGCCAAGGCCGTCACCGCCGATCTTTTCAAGCAGAGCTACGCGGATGTGCTCAAGGGCGACGAGCGCTGGCAGTCCATCCAGGTGACCCGCTCGGAGACCTACCACTGGGACGACGGGTCGACGTACGTGCAGAACCCGCCCTACTTCGAGGGCATGACGATGACCCCGCCGGGCATCCAGCCGATCACCGGCGCGCGCTGCCTGGCGGTGCTGGGCGACTCGGTGACGACCGACCACATCTCTCCGGCCGGCGTGATCAAGAAGGACTCCCCGGCCGGCAGCTACCTGATCGAACACGGCGTCCAGCAGGCGGACTTCAATTCCTACGGCTCGCGCCGAGGCAACCATGAAGTCATGATGCGCGGCACCTTCGCCAACACTCGCATCCGCAACGCGATGGTCCCCGGCACCGAGGGCGGCTATTCCAGGCACATCAACGGCGGCGACGGCCCGGTCGAACCGATCTACGACGTCGCGATGAAATACCGGGCGGAGCAGACGCCGCTCGTCGTCATCGCCGGCAAGGAGTACGGGACCGGCTCGTCACGCGACTGGGCCGCGAAGGGCACTCTCCTGCTCGGCGTCAAGGCCGTCATCAGCGAATCGTTCGAACGCATCCATCGTTCGAATCTCGTCGGGATGGGCGTTCTGCCGCTGAACTTCGTCGACGGGCAGTGCGCCACCTCCCTGGCACTCGACGGCACCGAGGTCTTCGACATCGAGGGGCTGGGCAAGGGGGTGCAAGAGGTGACGGTCAAGGCCCGCAAGGCCAACGGCAACACCGTCAGCTTCCGCGCCAAGGTCCGTATCAACACTCCGAAGGAATGGGAGTACTTCGAGCACGGCGGGGTGCTGCAGTTCATGCTCCGGCAGATGGCCGCATCGGCCTGAGCGGCTTTGAGCCGTCGGAGGGTCAAAGGGGCGCGTCCGCGCCCCTTTTGCCGTCCCCGTCCCGGCGCTCCCCGTCGCCGCCTTGAGGGCGAAAGACGGTCTTGGCGCGGATTCTGCACGGGCCAAATACCGTAAAATCGCCTCACCCACCAATACGTCAGACAGAAACCCAACAATGGCCGGATCCGACATGACGACGCGCGTCGTATTCAATCAGAAGGGCGGCGTCGGCAAGACCACGATCGTCTGCAATCTTGCCGCCATCGCCGCCGCGCGGGGACTGCGCACCCTGGTGATCGATCTCGATACCCAGGGCAACGCCACCCAGTACCTGATGGGCGGATCGGCGACCCCGCCGGACCGGACGATCGGCGATTTCTTCGACTCGACGCTGAGTTTCTCGCTGAGTCCGGCACCGTTCGTGACCTACGCGAGCAACACGCCGTTCGAGAACCTGGACATCGTTGCGGCCGATCCCCGGCTCGACGAGCTGGTGGTCAAGCTCGAGGCCAAGCAGAAGATCTACAAATTCCGCGATGCGCTGCGCAAGCTGCGCGGCTATGACGCGGTCTTCATCGACACGCCGCCGGCGCTCAATTTCTATTCGCGCTCGGCGCTGATCGGCGCCGACAAGGTGCTGATTCCGTTCGATTGCGACGAGTTCGCCCGCCAGGCGCTCTATACCCTGCTCGACAACGTTGCCGAGATCCGCGCCGATCACAACGAGGATCTGGACGTCGAAGGGATCGTCGTCAATCAGTTCCAGTCGCGCTCCAAGTTGCCGACCCGGCTGATCGAGGAGTTGCGCGCCGAAGGCCGCCCGCTGTTCGAGCAGACGCTCAGCAGCTCGGTGAAGATCAAGGAATCCCACGAAAACCATACGCCTCTGGTCTATCTCGACCGCGCCCACCGGACCACGCGAGAATACCTCTCCCTGTTCGACGCCCTCGGCGCCGACTAGTCACCTGCTGCGGGAGGGCACCGGCTGGAGATGAAGCATTACGATCTGATCGTCATCGGAACCGGACCGGGCGGCGAAGGTGCCGCGATGATGGCGACCAAGAGCGGCAGGCGCGTCGCGGTGGTCGAGCGTTATTTCGAGGTCGGCGGCGGCTGCACCCACTGGGGAACGATCCCGAGCAAGGCGCTGCGTCACGCGGTCAAGACCCTCAGCGACATCCGCAACGCTTCGCTGCTGCGCGAATATCGCAGCCAGCTCCAACTCACCTATCCGCAGATCCTGCACAGCAAGAACCGCGTCGTCGACGCGCAGGTGGCCCGCCGCAATCAGTTCTACGAGCGTAACCGGATCCCGGTGTTCGGGGGACACGCCCGTTTCGTCGACGCCCACACGATCGAGGTTCAGCGCACGACGGAGGAGCCGGTGCGGTTGCAGGCCGACCGTTTCGTCATCGCCACCGGCTCGCGGCCCTATCACCCGCCGGAACTGGACTTCACCCACCCCCGCATCTGCGACAGCGACAGCATTCTCGACTATCCGGACCACCCGTTCGCCGTCACCATCTACGGCGCGGGGGTGATCGGCTGCGAATACGCGTCGATCTTCATCGCGCTCGGCGCCAAGGTGACCCTGGTCAACACCCAGGAGCGGCTGCTGTCGTTCCTCGACGACGAGATCGCCGAGGCGCTGTCCTATCATCTGCGTGAACAGGGCTGCGTCATCCGCCACAGCGAGCAGTTCGACCGTGTCGAGACCCATGCGGATAACGTTCTGCTGCACCTGAAATCCGGTCGCAAGATCAAGTCGGATCTGCTGCTATGGGCCAACGGCCGCACCGGCAACACTGACCACATGGGATTGGAGGCGCTGGGCCTGAAGATCAACGGCCGCGGCCAGCTCAGCGTCAACGAGAGCTACCAGACCGAGGTTCCGCATATCTACGCGGTCGGCGACGTCATCGGCCCGCCGGCGCTGGCCAGCGCCGCGTATGTCCAGGGGCGTTTCGCCGCGCAGCACATCCTCGACGCCTCGCAACCGGCTTCGAAGCTGCAGATGATCCCCAGCGGGATCTACACCATCCCGGAAATTTCGTCGGTGGGACGCACCGAGCGCGAACTGCGCAATGACAAGGTGCCGTACGAGGTCGGGGTGGCGTCGTTCAAGCATATCGCGCGGGCGCAGATGGCGGACCAGACCACCGGCATGCTCAAGCTGCTGTTCCACGCCGACACCCTCGAAGTGCTCGGTGTCCACTGCTTCGGCGACCGCGCATCCGAGATCGTGCACATCGGGCAGACGGTGATGGCCAGCGACAAGCTCAACGACCTGCGCTACTTCATCAACACCACCTTCAACTATCCGACGATGGCCGAGGCCTATCGCGTCGCCGCGCAGAACGGGCTGAACCGACTCGCCTGAGGCAGTCGGGCGCAGCCATCGTCGTCCAGCCGATCGCGTCCCGGCCTCCCGGCCGAAACCCGCACCGGTCGCCGGTGATCAGCTGCTGGTGAGATCGTCGAAGAAGCGCTTGGCCTTGCCGAGCCAGGAGCTGGCTTCCGGGTGGTGTTTGTTGCCCGCGCTGTCGAGGGTGTCGCCGAACTGGCGCAGCAACTCCTTTTGCTGCTTGTTCAGCTTGACCGGCGTTTCCACCATCACCGTGCAATAGAGATCGCCGGCGCTGGTCGTCCGGACCGACTTGACGCCGCGTCCGCGCAGGCGGAAACGACGACCGCTCTGCGTGCCCTCGGGGATCTGCATGTCGACGCTGCCTTCGAGAGTCGGCACCGCCAGCGTACCGCCGAGCGCCGCGGTCACGATCGAGATCGGGACGGTGCAGTACAGGTTGTTGCCGTCGCGATCGAAGATCTCATGCGGTTTGACGTTGATCTGGATGTACAGATCGCCGGATGCGGCACCGGTTTCGCCGGGTTCGCCCTCGCCGCTCAGGCGGATGCGGTCGCCGGTGTCGACGCCGGGCGGCACCTTGACCTCCAGCGTCTTCTCGCTGCGGACCTTGCCCGCACCGCGGCAGGTCTTGCAGGGATCGTCGACAGCCGTGCCGCTGCCGCGGCAGCGCGGACAGGTCTGCTGCAGTACGAAGAAGCCCTGCTGCACGCGCACCTGCCCGGCACCGTGGCAGGTCGGACATTCCCCGGCCGGTTTGCCGTCCGCGGTGCCGTGACCGTCGCAGGCCTCGCAGTCGTGCCATGTCGGGATGCGGATTTCCTCGCTCGTTCCAAAGACCGCCTGTTCGAGGGTCAGCTCCATCATGTAGCGCAGGTCCGAGCCGCGCCGCGGACCGCCGCGACCACCGCCGCCACCGAAGATGTCCGAAAAGACGTCGCCGAAGATATCCGCAAAGCCGCCCGCCCCGCCAAAGCCGCCACCGCCCCCGGCGCCGCGGTTCAGGCCCTCGTGACCGTACTGGTCATAGATGGCCCGTTTCTGACTGTCGCTGAGAACCTCGTAGGCCTCGTTGACCTCCTTGAACTTCTCCTCGGCGGTGTGATCGCCGGGGTTGCGGTCCGGGTGGTACTTCATCGCCAGACGGCGATAGGCCTTTTTCATTTCGTCTTCGGTGGCCTGCTTCTCGACCCCGAGAACCTCGTAGTAGTCCGGCTTCGACATACGTCAGATCCCGATCCGCAACTTCTGCTCGCCTAAAAAAGCTCCAGCCGGGCGGAGCCGGCTGGAGGGGTGACTCAAGTCAGAGGATGACGATTACTTGTCGTCCTTGACCTCGGTGAACTCGGCGTCGACCACGTCGTCCGCCTTGCCACCGGCGGCCCCGGCATCGGCGCCGGGCGCACCCGCCGCACCGCCTTCGGCCTCCGACTTCTTGGCGTAGACGCGCTCCATCAGCTTCGCCGATGCCTGTGCCAGCGCCTCGGTCTTGGCTTCGATGTCGGCCTTGTCGCTGCCCTTCAGGGCTTCGCGCGCCGCGGCAATGGCTTCCTCGATCGACTTCTTCTCGTCGTCCTGGACCTCGTCGCCCAGATCCTTCATCGACTTCTCGACCGCATGGATCATCTGGTCCGCCTTGTTGCGCGACTCGACCAGTTCGTTGAACTTGCGGTCTTCCTCGGCGTGGGCCTCGGCGTCCTTCACCATCTGCTGGATCTCGTCCTCGGACAGACCCGAGTTGGCGGTGATGCGGATCGACTGCTCCTTGCCGGTCGCCTTGTCCTTGGCAGTGACGTGGAGGATGCCGTTGGCGTCGATGTCGAAGATGACCTCGACCTGCGGCACGCCGCGCGGCGCCGGCGCGATGCCGGTCAGATCGAAACGGCCGAGCGACTTGTTCGCCGAGGCGATCTCGCGCTCACCCTGGTAGACCTGGATCGTCACCGCGGTCTGGTTGTCGTCGGCCGTGGTGAAGGTCTCTGACTTCTTGGTCGGGATCGTGGTGTTCTTCTCGATCAGCTTGGTCATCTTGCCGCCGAGGGTCTCGATGCCCAGCGACAGCGGGGTGACGTCGAGCAGCAGCACGTCCTTGCGGTCACCCGAGAGCACCGCGCCCTGGATCGCGGCGCCGACGGCGACCGCCTCGTCCGGGTTGACGTCCTTGCGCGCTTCCTTGCCGAAGAAGCCCTTGACCGCTTCCTGAACCTTCGGCATGCGGGTCTGGCCACCGACCAGGATGACTTCGTCGACGTCAGACGGGCTCAGGCCCGCGTCCTTCAGCGCCGTCTTGCAGGGCTTGAGTGAGTTCTCGATCAGATCCTCGACCAGCGACTCGAGCTTGGCGCGCGTCAGCTTCATCGTCAGGTGCTTCGGACCCGACGCGTCGGCGGTGATGTACGGCAGGTTGATCTCGGTCTGGGTCGTCGACGACAGCTCGATCTTGGCTTTTTCGGCCGCTTCCTTCAGACGCTGCAGAGCCAGCGGGTCCTTGTGCAGGTCGATGCCCTGCTCCTTCTGGAACTCGGCCGCGATGTACTCGATCACGCGCAGGTCGAAGTCCTCACCGCCGAGGAAGGTATCGCCGTTGGTTGCGAGCACTTCGAACTGCTTCTCGCCTTCGACGTCCGCGATCTCGATGATCGAGATGTCGAAGGTGCCGCCGCCGAGGTCATAGACCGCGATCTTCTTGTCGCCGGTGACCTTGTCCAGGCCGAACGCCAGCGCGGCGGCGGTCGGCTCGTTGATGATGCGCTTGACCTCGAGCCCGGCGATGCGGCCGGCGTCCTTGGTCGCCTGGCGCTGCGAATCGTTGAAGTAGGCCGGGACGGTGATCACCGCCTCGGTCACCTTCTCGCCCAGGTAATCCTCGGCGGTCTTCTTCATCTTCATCAGGATCTGCGCCGAGACCTGCTGCGGCGCCAGCTTCTCGCCCTTGGCCTCGACCCAAGCGTCACCGTTGTCCGCCTTGACGATCTTGAACGGCGAATGCTTGATCGCCTTCTGGACCTCCGCGTCCTCGAAGCGGCGACCGATCAGGCGCTTGACCGCGAACAGCGTGTCGTGGGGATTGGTCACCGCCTGGCGCTTGGCCGAGCGGCCGACGATCGGCTGCGGTTCGTCGGTATACGCGACGATGCTGGGCGTGGTGCGTTCGCCCTCGGCGTTTTCGATGACCTTGACGCTGCTGCCGTCCATGATGGCGACACAGCTGTTGGTCGTACCGAGGTCGATACCGATGATCTTGGACATGGGGTTGCTCCGCTAAATGACGTTCTTGTCCGTATAAGTAGTGACGGACGATCAGGTTTCAAGAGTTCTTGCTGACGACGACCATCGCCGGCCGCAACAGGCGCTCGTGCAGGGTGTAGCCCTTCTGCATGACGCTGTGCACCCTATTGGGCTCCATCTCCGTCGACTCGATCATCGACATCGCCTGATGGAAGTCCGGGTTGAAGGCTTCGCCCTGCGGGTCGATCTGCTTGACGCCGTGCTTCTCAAGCACGCTCATCAGCTGGCGGTGCGTCAGCTGCATGCCGTCGGCGAGCGCCTTGGCGGGCCCCTCGGTTGCGTCGGCGGCCGCCTGCAGGCCGAGTTCGAGGCTGTCGCAGACGCTCAGCAGTTCGCCGAGCAGCTTTTCCGACGCGTACTTGAGGTTGACCTGGGCGTCACGCTCCAGGCGGCGGCGCACGTTGTCGATCTCGGCCAGCGCGCGCAGATGTTCTTCCTTGCTGCTCTGGATCTGGGCCTCGGCCTCGCCGAGCTTGGCGCGGAGAATCTCCACTTCCGATGCGGAGTCCTGCTGTTCGGTCGATGCCGACGCGGCCGGATCGGGGGTCTGAGGGCTGTCCTGGGTCGGGGTCATGTCCGGGGACTGGTTCATGGTGTGATGGTCGGATTTGCTTGAGTTGAACCGGCGCCGAGCCTCCAGCCGGCGCGAGAAAGGCGCAATGATAACGGCGCAGCGCGCTCAGTGCGGCCGCACACAGCTCCTAGTGGGGGTCAGGAGCCGCCTTTCAAGCCCTGCGTCATCGCCTTGGCGGTTTCCTGCACCAGCGGAATGATGCGCGAATAGGCCATGCGCGTAGGGCCGATGACCCCGAGCACGCCGGCGATCTTGCCGTCGACGTAGTATGGCGACGTCACGACGCTGCACTCGTCGAGCACGCAGTAGCCGGATTCCTCGCCGATGAAGATCTGCACGCCGTCGGCCTGCAGGCACTGATCGAACAGTCCGAGCAGATCGCGCTTGCGATCCAGTGCCTCGAACAGGCCGCGCAATCGGTTGACGTCGGCGAGCTCCTGGAACCCCATCAGATTGGGGCGCCCGGCCACCACGAAATCCGATGCGTCCTGCCCGCGGATCGCCATCTCGGCCATGCCGGCGGCGTCGCGCAGCAGCAGATTCACCCTCGCCTGCACATCGGCCGCCTCCTGCGCCAGCGCGTGCCGCAGACTGATCAGATCCCGCCCGGCGAACTGCTGGTTGAGCGAATCCGCGTAACGCCGCAGTTCGTCCGCGCCATAGGCACGGTCGGTTCTCAGTACCCGGTTCTGGACCTCGTGTTCATTGACGACCAGGATCGCGAGCACGCGATTCCCGGACAGTGGCAGAAACTCGATGCGCCGCAGCACCGCGAGATTGCGCCGCGGAATCGTGACGACCCCGGCCATGCGCGACAGGCGTGACAGCAACGCGGACGCGGCTTCCGCCATGTCCGCCGCCGACCGGTCGCCGGGGACCAGCTCGTCGGCGATCATCGCCGCCTCTTCCTCGTTCAGCGATTCCGGCGCCAGCAGGCTGTCGACGAAATAGCGATAGCCGCGCACCGTCGGCACGCGTCCGGCCGAGGTGTGCGGCGAGGCAACGAAGCCGAGCTCGTCCAGATCGGCCATGACGTTGCGGATCGTCGCCGGCGACAGGCCCAGATCGGCCATCCGCGACAGCGTTCTCGAACCCACCGGCTGCCCGTCATGGATGTAGCGCTCCACCAGGAGCTTCAGCAGGGCCGCAGCGCGAGCGTCGAGCGATTCGAACATATGTCAAAAATGCGGGAGTTGCCGCCTATTTTCAATAGCACAGCGCACGCCGGACGGCAGATACGTGATAATTGCCCCTCCCAGGCCACCACCACGCCCATGTCCGATTTCCGAACCGTCGGGGTCATCGGCCGACGCGGGGATGCTCGCGTCACGCCGACGCTGCAGACCATCTGCGAGGTCCTTGCCGAGCTCGGCTGCGAAATCCTCGTCGACGTCGATGCGGTCGGCCTGGATACGCTGCCCGCCGGCGCCCGCAAGATGTCACGCGCGGAGCTGGCGCCGCGCTGCGATCTGGCCGTCGTCGTCGGTGGCGACGGCACCCTGCTGTCGGCCGCACGGACGCTGGCGCCGCACGACGTGCCGATTCTCGGCGTGAACCAGGGCCGTCTGGGCTTCATGGTCGACGTCCGCCCAGAGGAGATGCGCGAGACCGTCCGCGCGATCATGGCCGGCGACTACCTGCGGGAGGATCGCCTCCTGCTCGAAGCCAGCCTGATCCGCGGCGGCGAACGCCTCGGACCGTTTCTGGCGATCAACGACGTCGTCATCCGCAACCAGGCGGCAATCCGCATGCTCGAGTTCGAAACCTGGCTCGACGGCGAATTCATTTCCCAGCACCGCGCGGACGGCTTCATCGTGTCGTCCCCGACCGGATCGACGGCGTACGCCCTGTCCGGTGGCGGGCCGGTGCTGCACCCCGGACTCGAAGCATTCGCCCTGGTGCCGATCTGTCCGCACACGCTGTCCGACCGGCCGATCGTGGTGGGTTCGCGCCAGGCGGTGCGGATCGTCCTGCGCGGCGATGCCGCCACCGAGGTGATGTGTACCTGCGACGGACAGAACAGCGAGGTCCTGGGCAGCGGCGATACCGTCGAAGTCCGCCGCGCCGGCGTCCGCCTGCGCCTGATCCATCCCGAGAACTACAGCTACTTCAGCATCCTGAGAGACAAACTTCAGTGGGGCCGAGGGCCGTCCTTCAACGCGTGAAACAACTTGAAGTTTATTCTTCAACATGCTGAAAAAATTATCTATTCGAAACCTTGCCGTCATCGAGAGCGTGGATCTCGACAGCGCCGGCGGCTTCACCGTGCTGACCGGCGAAACCGGCGCCGGCAAGTCCATCCTGATCGACGCGATCGGCCTGATCCTGGGGGATCGGGCCGACCCGGCGCTGGTGCGCAGCGGTAGCGAGCGCGCCGAGGTGACCGCGCACTTCGAACTGGCGCCCGACGCTCCGGTGCTGGCGATGCTGCGCGCGCAGGCGCTGGACGATCCGGATAGCCCCAATGACCTGCTGATCCGGCGGGTGGTCCAGACGGCGGGTCGTGCGCGCGCCTTCGTCAACGGCGTCGCCGTCACCGCCAACCAGCTGCGTGAGCTGGGAGAACAGCTGGTCCTGGTCTTCGGGCAGTCGGAGAGCCTGACCCTGCTGCGCGCCGACATCCAGCGCACGTTGCTCGACGATTTCGGCGGGCACCAGCAGCTCCTCGATACGCTGGCCGACCGGGTCGGGCAGATCCAGAGCATCGACGCGCAGATGGACGCGCTGCGCAATGCCGCCGAGCGCGATCCCGCGCAACTCGACTACCTGCGCTTCCAGGTTCAGGAACTCGATGCCCTGCAGTTCAGCGTCGAGGAACTCGAGCAGCTCGATATCGACCAGCGCCAGCTCGCCAACGCCGGGCGCATCCTGTCGGAGGGTGGACAGGTGCAGGATCGGCTCTACGGCGGCGACGACAGCATCTACGACCAGCTCAGCACCGTTTACGGGGCCCTGGATGCGCTGGCGCCGCTGCATCCGGCGTTCGCCGAGGCGGCGTCGCTGATCGCGACCGCCCAGGCACAGGCCGAAGAAGCAGCCAATACGGTGCGCGCCGTACTCGAACGGCTGGATCTGGACCCGGAAAACCTCCAGCAGGTCGAACAGCGTCTGGCCGCGATCCACGATCTGGCCCGCAAGCACCGGGTCAAACCGGCCGAGCTGCCGGAACTGCGGGTGTCGATGCAGGCCCAGCTCGATGCCGTCGGCGACTCCGCCGAAGCACTCGACCGGCTGCAACGCCAGCAGGACAAGCTTCTCGAGGAGTACCGGACGACCGCGGCGGAACTGACCGCGCGGCGGCGCAAGAGCGCCACCGGTTTTGCCGCCGAGATCACCCGCCTCGTCCGCCAGCTCGGCATGCCCAAGGCGCAGTTCGCGGTCGAGGTCGATACCGCGGACCCGGCCACGGTCGTGCGCGCGACCGGCGCCGACGACATCCGCTTCGATTTCAGTGCCAACCCCGGCCAGTCGCTGCGGCCGCTCGCCCGGGTCGCATCCGGCGGCGAACTGTCACGCATCTCGTTGGCGGTCGAGGTTGTCAGCCTGCGCAGCAGTCAGGCGCCGACGATGATCTTCGACGAGGTCGACGCCGGCATCAGTGGCGCGGTTGCGGAGATCGTCGGCCAGACCCTGCGGGCGCTGGGCCGCGAACGGCAGGTGCTGTGCGTGACCCATCTGGCGCAGGTTGCCGCCCAGGGGCATCACCACTGCGCGATCCGCAAGGTTGTCAGGAACGGTCAGACCTTCACCCAGGTCCTGCCCGTCGAGGGCGCCCAGCGGATTGAGGAGCTGGCCCGGATCCAGGGCGGCATCGAAATCTCGGAGGTGGCGCTGGCCCACGCCCGCGAACTGCTGGAGCGCGCGCAGCACGCCGCCGACTGAGTCGGGCCGGCGGCCTACGCCGCCGCCGGCCGGCCGGGCTGGCTGGAGTCGCCTTACTTGCGCTTCGGCTTCACGTACAGCACGAGGCTGTGGTCGACGACGTCGAAGCCGTGCTTTTCGGCGATCTGGTGCTGAAGCTTCTCGATCTCGTCGCTGACGAATTCGATCACCTGGCCGGTTTCGAGGCACACCATGTGGTCATGGTGATGGCCGCGTTCGAGTTCGAACACCGCCGAACCGCCCTCGAAATGATGTCGTCGCACCAGCCCGGCGGCCTCGAACTGGGTCAGCACCCGGTATACCGTCGCCAGGCCGACGTCCTCGTTGTCGTCCATCAGCTTGCGGTAGATCTCCTCGGCCGACATGTGGCGCGATTCGCTCGACTCGAGCAATTCGAGAATCTTCAGCCGCGGAAGAGTGACCTTGAGGCCTGCATTTCTGAGATCGGAGGATTCCACCGCGTACGCCTGTTGATGATGGTTTCCGCTATTATCCCACCTCCCTCCGACTGGGCAAACAGATGCGTCTCCTTTTTGTACTGACCCTTTCAGCGCTGCTCGCCGGCTGCAACATCGTGTATCGCCTGCCGACGCGGCAGGGCAACGTCATCGAGCAGAAGCAGCTCGATCAGCTCCGGACCGGGCTGACGCGGGAACAGGTCGTATACCTGATGGGAACGCCCCTGGCCGCCAGCCCCTTCCAGACCGACCGCTGGGACTATGTCGGCTACTACAAGTCCCCGCGCGGCAAAGTCTCCAAGCGCATCGTCACCCTGTATTTCGACGGCGACCTGCTGGCGAAGATGGAGGGCGTCGAGCCGACCAAGGGCAGCGGCGCGCTCGAGAATCCGGACGTGAAGACCGTCATCCGTGACGAGAAGAAGGACGCGACCGAAAAAGAGCGTTCCGAGAGCGAGTCGAACCGCGAGTCCGGCGTCATCCTGACTCCCGACAAGTAAGCTCGGGCGGTGGGCCGTCGCGTCCGCCCGGGGCGCGGCCCCTCCCCTACTTCTTCTGCGTCTGCGCCGCGCGCTGCCGGCGCACTTCCTTCGGGTCGGCGATCAACGGGCGGTAGATCTCGATCCGGTCGCCTTCTCCGACGGTATCGTCGAGCCGCGCGACGCGGCTCCAGACACCGACGCGATTGCTGCCGTCGTCGAGATCGATCTCCGGAAAGCGGCCCAGAATGCCGGACTGGGCAATCGCATCGGCGAGCGTCGTCCCCTTCCGGACGTCGAGTTTCAGAATGACCTGCTCACGCGGCGCCGCGTAAGCGACCTCGATCGGCACCAGATCCCCGTCATTCACGCCCACACCTCCATCTGACACGCGCCGGCCGCCAGGATTGGGGCGGCATCAAGAGTTCCAAATCTGGATCAGGGCATCAAGCAGCCCCGTCGAATACAGCAGGATCACGATCAGCCCGATCCGCCCGGGATAGCGCAATACCTTGCGCCAGACGCCCGCGAACCAGCGCTGGCGTTCGCCCCACAACGCGTCGGTCACGTTGCCCGGGACGATGCTGACCATCAGCACACAGATCATCAGCGCGGTCAACGGTGCGAGCCAGCCGGCCGTCAGGAACTGCACCCATTCGAAGAAATTGCGCCCGCCCAGCTCGAAGTGCTGGATGACGCTGAACGACAGCAACGTCCCGAGCCCCAGATACCAGACCAGCAGAGCCCCGCTGGTGGCGGCGAACACGCGGGTCCAGCGGTGCCGGTCCATCAGATAGCGGGTCAACGGCTCCAGCAGCGCCGCCGCCGAACTGAGCGTGACCAGAAACAGCGCCAGGAAGAACCCGACACCGAACAGGCTCCCGCCCAGGCCCTCGGGCAGGCTGCGCGGCAGCACCTGGAAGATCATCGCCAGCCCCGGCTCCGGCTGCAGTCCCGCTCCCAGGACGATCGACATCACCGCGACGCCCGCGAACACACTGAAGGCGACGTTCGCGCTCAGGACCGTCACCGCCAGCCCGCCCAGCGGCGCCCGGGCCGGCAGATACACGCCGAGCGTGAGCATCACGCCGATGCCCAGGCTCAGGGTGAAGAACGCCTGGTGCATCGCCTCGAGCACGCCGCGCCATCCCAGCGCCGCGAAGTCCGGCGCGAACAGATACGCGAGCGCCGGCAACGGGTCGCGAACCGTCACCGCGTAGGCGCACAGGGCCAGAACCAGCAATGCCGCGGTCGGCATCAGGCGCAGCGCCGCACGCTCGATGCCCTCGCGGAAACCGTGGGCCACGATCACGCAGGCGATGATCATGAAGATCGTATGCCAGGACAGGCTGCGTTCGGGGTCCCGCGCCAGGGCGATGAACGCCTCCGTCGCCGCCGCGTCGCTCATACCGCTGAAGTACCCGGCCGACACGCGGAACGCATACGCCATGCTCCACCCGGCGATGACGCTGTAGTACGACAGGATCAACACCGCGCCGGCCAGCGCCACAATGCCGAGCAGGCGCCAGGCGGGCCGCAGGCCGACCGATTCGGCGAGGTGCCGGAAACCGGACACCAGATCGCGACGCATCCAGCGTCCGAGCATCCATTCGGCCATCAGCAGCGGCATGCCGATCAGCAGCAACGCCGCCACGTACGTGATCAGGAACGCGGCACCGCCATACTCGCCCATCAGATACGGAACGCGGGTCAGCGTGCTGATGCCGACCGATGCGCCAGTCGCCACCCAGACGAAGCTGCGCGACGACGACCAGTAGCCGTAACTGCTCTCCGGGATGTTCACCGAACACCCCGGGACGCCGACGCACGCGCCACACGCGTCAATGGGATCACGTTTCCTCCTTGGCCGCAGATGGTCTGTCCTGACCCGCCGCACGCATCTGCTCGTGCCGCGCTAGTTTAGCGCTCCGGCGACCGAAGCCCCGTATAATTTCACGATGAGCAAGCAGCAAAAGAACGAAGAGGCGCCCCGCCAGATTGCGGTCAACCGGCGCGCCCGTCACGAATACCACATCGAGGAACGCTACGAGGCGGGCCTCGCCCTGCGCGGCTGGGAGGTCAAGAGCCTGCGCGCCGGCCGCGCCCAGATAACCGAGGCCTACGTCACGGTCAAGAATGGCGAGGCGTTTCTGATCGGCTCGCACATCACGCCGCTGAAGCAGACCTGCACCCACGAAATCACCGACGCGACCCGCACCCGCAAGCTGCTCCTGCACGAGCGGGAACTCTCCAGCCTGATCGGCAAGGTCGAGCGCGCCGGCTACACCCTTGTCCCGCTGGACCTGCACTGGACCCGCGGGCGGGCCAAGCTGGAAGTCGGGCTCGCCAAGGGCA
This sequence comes from Nevskiales bacterium, assembly GCA_028698335.1. Lineage (GTDB taxonomy): Bacteria > Pseudomonadota > Gammaproteobacteria > Nevskiales > Nevskiaceae > Solimonas. The sequence continues at coordinate 38,422 of JAQVDP010000004.1, forward strand.
AGAAGCAGCACGACAAGCGGGCCGACATCAAGGAGCGCGACTGGCAGCGGCAGAAGGAGCGCCTGCTCAAGCACGGCAGCTGAGCCGGCAGCTTCCCCCCCGGGTGGCGGCAGCGGTCGAACGGATACGTTCGCGGCGCTGAACGACACCGGAACTTCCCCACGCGACGCCGGTCTACTGCTACACTTCTACAGACTTCGGGGGTGACCGGTTTCGACGTGGGTTACGGAATCCGAGGTGCATGCCGAGGCGTCACGTCCTCGTAAATCCCGTGGCAACCAAAGCTAGTTGCGAACGACTCCAACTACGCCCTCGCCGCCTAAATCCGGCGAGCGTCCCACTCCCTGGTTCCGATGCCGGAGAGATTGGGGCGTCGACTTACATCGGATCGTGGTGATGTCCGCCCTTGGCTGATCCGCTAAACCTCTAAGGGGATAAGCGACAACGTTCCGTGCCTGTTCGGCAGTTGTCGACGAAAAACAAAGACAGGATAAGCATGTAGAGCCGAGGGCTACGAGCTTGCGGACGCGGGTTCAATTCCCGCCACCTCCACCAATCATGAAACCCCAACCGATCTCGGTTGGGGTTTTTTTCTTGCCTGATCGCGCCGGTTCCCGCGTGTTCTTGGGGGCTCCTGCGTAATCCTGCGGACTTCGCCCGTCGCCCGAACTGGCCGTTCCGGGCCACATTTCACTCTCTCCTGACCATTCCTCGCTCCGGCCTCGCTCCCCGCAACTGACCCGAAGTCCGCAAAGGCCGCAACGCAGGCCGATACAGATCAAAGGGTTGCGCGCGGACGAATCAAGCGGTTGGATTGCAGCATTGGCTACCGGAGTGGGCAAACGTCCCTAGCGCAAAGCCAACAGTCTTACCGTGCGATCTATTCGATCTGTTCAAACAGTTTCTGCGCAGCGAGCCTGGCAGCGGCGTCTTGCGCCGGAGCAAGCGGTTCAAGATCTACCCCGTCACGACCTGCGACGTAGGCTGGACCGCCGACGTCATCGTCGTAGTCCGAACCGTCCTCGTTGATGGCGTAGTGCGCGTCCCGAGTCAGATCCGTTCCGACCAACTGCGAGAGATACACCCACGTCCAGCATCGCTGTAGGTCACCCTGATCGTGTTCCTCAATGAGCTGGAGCATGGCGTCTGTATCTCCCCTCTCGGCAGCCAGCGTCAGCCAATGCTTGGCGTCTGAAGTGCGGCCCATGCGTTCTGCGATCGCCGCAATCGCTGCTGGGTCAGCATCGACGCCGTGGCGCGGCTGCTCGAAGAAGGACGGATCGTCAAATCGATCCGCCAAGTCGAGAAGTGCATCCTGATTCCCCAGTCGACTGGCCTCCCTCAGGTGCCGCGAGTACTTCTCGGCTTGAGCGAGACGAGACTCGTGGGCTTCGGCCCACTCCTTTTCCACCCCCGTCAGGACACGGCCCTGCTGCCCCTGAGAGTACCAATAGGAGCTTCCAGCGTCCGGGTCGTCTTCATCGTCAGGGGCGTGTATCAGCGCCAGCGCGTAGTGAGCCAGGGCATTGCCCTTACTTGGACTGGCCAGTCTTTTGTAGCCAACTCGGGGCCATAATTTCTGGCAAACGAGGAGGTTCGCATGAGCGGCAAGCGGTATCTGGATGAGTACAAAATTGAAGCGGTGAAGCAAGTTACCGAGCGTGGCCATTCGGTGAAAGACGTGGCGGCGCGGCTGGGCATCACGACGCACAGCCTTTACGAGTGGAAGCGCAAGTTCGGCCAGCCGGGGCGACAGCGGCGCGGGCCGAGGTAGATCAGAGCGCCGAAGTGCGTCGGCTCAAGGCCGAGGTCAAGCGCCTGACCGAGGAGCGCGACATTCTAAAAAAAGCCGCCGCGTACTTTGCCAAGGGGTAAGGGCGAAGTACGCGTTCATGCGCGTGCACATCCGGGAGTTTCGGCTGATTGCCATGTGTCGAGTGCTCGGCGTGCAGCGTAGCGGTTACTACACCTGGCTGCGCCGTGGACCCAGCGCGCGGGATCGTGATGATCAACGCCTGCTCGGCCTGATCAAGCACCACTGGTTGGCCAGCGGCGCGGTGTACGGTTATCGCAAGATCACGTTGGATCTGCGCGCAGCCGGAGAACGCTGCAGCCGGCACCGCGTGCGACGCCTGATGAAACTCGAAGGTCTGCGCGCGCAGATCGGCTACGGCAGCAAGCCGCGCCATCGTGGCGGCCCTGTCGGTGCGGTGGAGAACGTGCTGAATCGCGACTTTGCACCGGTGGCGCCGAACAAGGTCTGGGTCACGGACATCACATACATCCGTACTTACGAAGGCTGGCTGTTCCTGGCGGCGGTGATGGATCTGTACTCGCGCTAGATCGTCGGCTGGGCGACGCAGGCGACGATGACGCGCGATCTTGTGTTGCAGGCGTTGCTCGCGGCGGTCTGGAAGCGCAAGCCCGGCCCCGGTGTGCTGGTGCATTCCGATCAAGGGTGCCAGTTCACCAGCGATGACTGGCAGTCGTTCCTGAAGGAACACCGGATGGTGCCGAGTATGAGCCGCCGCGGGAACTGCCACGACAACGCGGTCGCCGAAAGCTTCTTCAGCGCGCTGAAGAAGGAACGGATCAAGCGGCGGATTTATCCGACGCGGCAAGCAGGCGCGTCGGACGTGTTCGATTACATCGAGATGTTTTATAACCCGGTTCGGCGACATGGTTCCGCTGGCGACCTGTCACCGGTAGAGTTCGAGCGGCGCTACGCACAAAACGGCTCTTGAGTGGCTACAAAACTCTGGTCGGTCCACCAGTCCACTCACGGAATGCCTCCTCGATGCTGTACTTGTGGTTTTCGATGCGAGCCATCTTCTTCCTTCTTCGTTCTTCAAATCGCGCTGCACAAAGCGACGAAATGGTTACTCGGTCCTTCCGACCGAAGGATCAGGTTCGCACTGTTCGACACCACGTAGGCCAGTGGCCGCGTCAGGGTGAACGGGAACAGCACGGGCAGCGACTGCAGGCTGGGCACTGAAACGGGCTTGCCGGCGTAGCGCACGGCCGCCTCGATCAACCAGGCAGTCAGTTCGTCGTTGTCGATTGGTGTTGGCACCAGCCGGATAACCCGCTTGCCTTTCTCGACCCGCTCCACGGCACCCCAGCTCGCCTGGCTCTGGATGACCATGTTGGTCATGCGCCGGGTGCCTTCGCGCTCTCCGTAGGTTTCGCTCATGCGGCGATGCACTTCGGCGGACGCGCAGTCACCCTGGATGGCGGTCAGGCGGCCCACCAGCTCGGCCACCTTGCCAAAGAACGGGTACGTCGCCACAGACATGCCCCAGCAAAGGGCCGCGACGGGAATGCCCGGCTGCGTCTTGTGGATGGCCACGCCGCGATCCGCGTAATCGACCAGTTCGGCGCGCGGCTCCAGCCACAGCCGATTCAGTACGGTACGTGTTTTCTTCTTGGCTTCTACGCCAAGCTCGGCTGCCTCAAGCAGTGCATTCAGATCATCTAGCCCAGCCACGCCCGCACGAATATTCAGTGCCGCAGCCGCCCAATCAAGCTGAATGAACCGATCAAAGCCTATTTTTGGGGCTGATGAATTCATTCGGTACCAATCACATAACTGACTTTCACAAAGGGCACGATCAGCTCTTCGATCGACACCCCGCCGTGGACCACCACCTGTTCGCCCTCCGGCACAAAGGCGGTTCGTCCGCCTGCGAATAGGGGCATGAAGTTCGCGGGTAGTCCAGCGATGTCCAACCTTACTGTGGTGGGATAGGCCGCAGCGGAATCGGCCAGCAAGGGTTCACTCCGGTAGACCCGCACGCGCTCGCCGCGCGTCTCGGCAATGACACCCTGGTTGGGTCTGCCGACGCCGGTGGACTCCACGTTGCCGTGGTCCGCCGTGAGGTAGATGTGGTAACCCTTATCCAGCAGCAGCGAGAACAGCCGGTCGACGAATCCGGTTGTCAGCCAGTTGCCGATCCACATCGCCACGTCTTTCTTGGACCGCTCCTTGTGGAGCCTGTCATCCACCTCATCGATGACCAGGCCCACCACCTTCGGGCGCCGGTCATTCAAGTCCGCATCAAGCACGTCCAGTTGATCAATCTGGCGCAGCGCGCGTCGGTACATCACCTCATTCGCGCTGACGCCTTCGTTCTGCCAGAACGTCTTCCACAAGGACTCTTCCTTGTCCGTCCGGTCGATGGAGTCGTCGAACTCACGCGGTTTCAGGCCGGAGAACAGCGCCTGGCGCGATACCGATGTCACGGTCGGCAGCCATGCGAACGCGGTTCCTTCGTCAAACGCGAAGCGCTTGGTAGTGGCGATCAGGCGCTCGCGGATCTGCACCCACTGGTCGAAGGCCAGCCCGTCGAATACCAGCAAGGCGACCTTGGTTTCCCCTGCGGACCGCCGATGGCGCAAGAAGCGCGGCACGTGGTGCACCATCACCGGACCTTTGGTCACCGGCTGCAGGATCAGGTCGGCGTAATGCTTGGCTGCGACCCAGGCTTGCAGGCGTTCGTCCGATTGCGCCTGCAAGGTCTTGATCCGCTCCCGAATCACGGGCAGGTGTTCGCTGCCTTCCGTGCCGGGCAGGCCATGCGTGCGAGCCAGGATCTCACCGTAGCGCTTGGCGAACTCGCTCCAGTCCTTGTGCGACGAGACCGCCGTCGGCGTCGTCTCGATCAGCCCATCGATACCTTTGAGCACCAGGGCCTGCAACGCCGCCGGGTCCTGGACGATCCCCGCCTTGATCCAGCTCGGCATCCCCGCCGGGACGCTGTGCACCGCCAGCGGATGCAAGCTGCCGTCGAGGAACATGGAGTCGACCAGCACCTGCACATCGGAGTGGTCGAATGGAATCTCGATCTTGGCGACGTAGTCTGGCGGTGGCGGTTCGCCCGTGCGTGTCCCATCCAGTCCCAATTTCGACAGGTAGCGGTACCACGCATCCTGCACCACGCGCAGCAGCGCACTCTTGGATGCCAGCCATGTGGCGACAGGTTGGTCGGCGAACAGCCCCTTGCCTTGAATGATGCCTGCCGCGTGTTGAGCAAACAGGGGCGGCAACGAACGGTTGGCGAAGTGAAGCCGCAGCAACTCACGCCAGAAGTCCACCTGGGTGCGGATAGACCTCGGCGCCAGTTGGTAGACGTGCTCGAGGATGAAGTCCTTCGACTCGTTCTCGCCGCGCGCATTCTGCAACTCGGTCTGGTGGGCATGAAACAGCCCGGCAAGATGCTCCGGCTCGACTTGCTGCACGGCGCTGTAAGCCAGCTTGGGGAACAGATCGGCAAGGCTGAGGCGCACCACACGACCGTGGTGCACGATGTCCCACGGCAACGCATTCGCGTCGGCGCTGCGCAGATGCAAAACCAGAGAGGGCGCTGGTCCTTGCTCACCCCGATCCCATGCCGCGCGGTAGCGTTCCTCATATTCCGCGCGGAAGGCAAACGGGTCCTCGTAGAGCATCAGCTCAAAGCCGCGACCGCGTAGCTCGGTCAACAGCTTCTCGTCGAGCAACACATCATCAGGGTCGCAAGCCACCCATAGCCGGGTGAGGTCGGCTGTGAAGTGGCTCAGGATGCGTTCCGTCCAAAGGCTCATGCATCACCTCCGACGCGCACCATCATCACGGCATTCAAATCCGGCACGCTGGCCTCCATGTCATCGAGAGCGGCCATGCGTGCATCGTGTTCTTGTTGCAGCCGCTTGCGCCGGTGCTCGCGCACGGCGGGCAAGCCAATTCGTCCAATCGCCTGGCTTCGTGCCTCGAACGCATACACCGCACGCTCGCGTTCTTCCTTCAGCCGGGCACGGTGTTCGGTCAGCAGTTCGGTGAAGATCCGCTCACCCTGGGTACTGGCAGCGGAATGCGATGCCTCGAACCACTTCACCGACTCCTCGGCACCCGTCACGGCATGGACGTCCACGGTTTCAGTCAGCAGCAGATCCCAGACGCGCTTGGCGGTCGGTACAAAGGGACGGCCCTCCTCGTTGATGAACACCGGCAGGAAGCGCTTCCGACTCAAGCCTTCAGCCGCCAGACTGATCTCCCACAGCGACCAAATGCCGCGTACCGAATCCGGCAGCCCGGTCACGCGGATCACCGGCAGTGGCTGGCCGGCGACAAAGCGCGGCAGCTCGCTGATCACAGCGCGGGCGCGTGGATCTTCCATCGTGACCCATTCCAACTCCGGGTTCTCATCCGCAGTGCGGGCGTCAAAGCAGGCCTGCGCCGATTCGCTGCCGTCTGCCCACTTCACCCGCCATGCATTGCCCGCCTTGATGGCGGAGCCACCGCGCGCAGCCAACCCGCTGGTGATGGCGCGCTCCAGCCAGAACTGCGCTGGGTGGTCGCGCCACTTGCGGGCATCGTCGGCATCCAGATCATGTTCAGTAGTGAGCAGATCGCTATTCTTCTTCGACTCTGCCAGGGTGGAGCGCAGTTGCGACACCACCGCGTCGCACTCCTGCTCGATGGCATCCGGGTTCTGTAGACCGTGCACGAACAGCTCGTCGAAGATCGGGTCGGCTTCGACCGAATCCATCACATCGGCCGCCTTGTCGACGCCGAACTCCTGGGCGATGACCTCGAGCTTTTCCTCCAGCACCTGGCGCACCCGATGCTCCACGGTGTCTTCGAGCACAAAGTTGATGGCGCGAACCACGTGCTTCTGTCCGATGCGGTCAACCCGGCCAATGCGCTGCTCGATCCGCATCGGGTTCCACGGCATGTCGAAGTTGACGATGACATGGCAGAACTGCAGGTTCAGACCTTCACCACCGGCATCCGTCGAAATCAGCACGCGCACATCCTTGGAGAACACCTGTTGTGCCCGTGTGCGCGCTTCCAGGTCCATGCTGCCGTTGAGCGTCGCCACCGAGAAACCCCTGCTTTCCAGGTAGTCGGCCAGCATCGCTTGCGTCGGCACGAACTCGGTGAAGATCAGCACCTTCAGCGCCGGGTCGCCTTCCTCTTGCTGGAGCTTGTAGATCAGCTCCAGCAGTGCCTCGGCCTTGGCATCGGTGCCGGCGGCCTCGGTTTCCCGCGCCAGCTCCAGCAGCATCTCGACTTCAGACTTCTCCAGCTCCCAGCCGCTGGACTGCATCGCCAGATCCACCTGGGACTGGCCGTCGAGGTCCGCCCACTCGTCCGGACTGGTGTTCTCGAACAAGTTGGCCTGCGGCTGCGGCGCATCGAGCAGGGCCTGGCGCTTCTCCAGCGTGGTGCGAATGGCTGCCGTACTGGACGTTACCAGCCGCTGCATCAGAATCATCAAAAAGCCGATGTGGCGCTGCTTGGCCGCCATGGCCTGGTTGTAGCCGTGGCGCACATAGTCGGTCACCGCCTCGTACAGGCGCTGCTGCGAGCCGTGTCGGGCCTGCCATGCCACGGCCTGCAACCGGGTAACACGCGGCTTGAACAGCGGCTGGCCCTCGGCATTGATGGATGCGCGCTTCTCGGTGCGGATCACGAAGGGCCGCACCCGGTCGCGGCTGACGCTACCTTCGTCCGGGAAGGCTTCCCGATCCAGCAACTGCATCAAGCGCATGAACTGGTCGGTCTTGCCCTGATGCGGCGTGGCCGACAGCAGCAAGAGATAGGGTGATGCTTCGGCCAGCGCCGCGCCCAGCTTGTAGCGGGCCACCTGCTCGGTGCTGCCGCCCATGCGGTGGGCTTCGTCGATGATGACCAGATCCCACGACGCTGAGATCAGGTCCTCGAAGCGCTCGCGGTTGTAGGTATTGAGTTGCTCCAGGCTCCAGCCACGACGGCCTTCCAGCGGCTTCACCGAATCCAGCGAGCAGATCACCTGGTCGTGCATGCGCCACAGGTTCTCTTCCTCGCCCGCGCCGCCGCTGCGCCACTGGCGGAAGGCCGCCAGCTCGGACGGCTCGATGAACTGGAACTTCTCGCCGAAGTGCAGGCGCATTTCAGCCTGCCACTGGCGCACCAGCCCCTTGGGCGCCACCACCAGGATGCGCTTCACCCGGCCACGCAACTTCAACTCGCGCAGCACCAAGCCAGCCTCGATGGTTTTGCCGAGGCCCACCTCATCGGCCAGCAGGTAGCGGATGCGATCACGGCTGATGGCGCGATTCAGTGCGTAAAGCTGGTGCGGCAGCGGCACCACGCTGGACTGGATGGGCGCCAGCAGCAGGTTGTCCTCCAGCGCATCCAGCAGCTTGGCCGCCGCCGTGGTGTGCAGGATCTGCTCCACGCTCGGGCGCACGCTTTCCAGCACGGCAAGGTCCGCCGCCCGGGCGCGCACCACGGCGTCTTTGGCTGGTAGCCACACGCGGTAAGCCACCTCGCCCCACACGTCCTGCCGCTCGATCACCCGGCAGGGCGACGCTTGCCGAGTGAACCAGCACCAATCGCCAATAGAAAGACTGCGCTCGGTTTGCGTCATTGGCCCACCTTGTCGCGCAGCGCTCTGCCTTGTGCAGTCAGGCGATAGCGCTGTTTGCTGCTGTTGGGCTTGTCAGGGATGGTCATTTCGACGAGTGCCAATGCCAGCAACGGCGTCAACACCACCTCCCGAAACTTGCTCCTGTTGCTGCGGCCAACCCACTGCATCAAGGTGGCAACATCATGTTCATCGGTCATCTGAGCCAACAACGCCTGCTGCTCGGCACTGAGGCCCGACTTAGGCCCGACTTGGTCCCGACTTGGTCCCGACTTGGCCCCCGCTTGGTCCCCGGCCTGCGCTTGCGCCTCTTGGGCAAAGCGCTGACGAATCGCCTCGCGTGCTTGAAACTGGGTCTCGCTGAGCGGGTCGAGCAACTGCTGCCGCACCAGATGGTCAGCCACCGCGCGGGCCTGCTGGGTGGTGCTGATACCCAGTCCGCGGATCGCCGTCAGGGTGAGCGGCTCGCCCTCTGGCAGCGATAGCGCCAACGCCAGCACTCCCGCCTGCTCGGGCGTCAGGTTCGCCCCCAGGGTTTGGCGCAAGCGCTGCATGGCTTCGGTGACCAGGGGCTTGTTGATCAGCACCAGCTCAAAATCCTTGCGCGCCTTGTCGTTCTTCAACTGCGGCGGGGTGCGCCCCAGCTCGTGCCAGTTGCGGAAAATGGCGCGAATACCGGTGCCGGCCTGATCTGACAAACCAATGCGGCGAAACGCCTTCACGATGGCCGGGTTGCGCACTTCCTTTTCAGTGGGGTCCAGCAGCTCGGCTTCGGTCGCAAAAGCATCGCCAGGGTTCCAGAACACCGTGCGGTCGGTAAACAACTTGATGGAGGCCTTGCGCCCGTGGTCACCATAGTCCTGGTGGATCAGCAGGTTGATAGCCGCCTCACGGAAGGCCACATAGTCGGGCGGATCATCGTTGCGGCGCAGCGTCGTCGGGTCGAGCGAGAACGGATGCTCGGCAATGCGCATGTAGCGCGCCACCAGGCCCTGCCAGGTCTGAAAGATGTTCTCCTCAAACACATAGCGGTCATGCCAGCGCTGTTCAGCAGACCATTGGTCAAAAGCCGTGTCGATACGTTGGTAGTCCAGCACCGGCCTGGGCAGAATCTGGCGTACAAAACGGCCCGTGCCAAACAGCAGTACGCCCGCGCGGGTTGGGTGCAGTGTGCCGCCTTGCTCGACCACAAAATTCCAGTTCAGCAGGAAGGCGATCGGGTCAGTGAGCTCGGCATGCTCAGGGTTACGCCGGGCAAACTGGGCCTGATACCACTTGACGGTATCCAGATCGAAGCAGGCGTCCGCAGCAAGCTCGGTCAGCACAGTGCCGTCATACCGCTCTTGCGCCGCGTCGCGCAAAAAACGCTCCAGTTCGCTCTGGGTGAACTGTTCATCGCCCGCACCACGTCGCAAATAACTCTGGCGCGGGTCGCCCTTGAGGTAAACTGGTTTCTCCAGGCGCGGCATTTCCGGGATGTGGAAGGCAAACACATGCTTGCCGTCCAGTTCAAAGCGATGGGGCGTAACCCTGATCACCCGGTTCAACTTCTGCCCACCACGCAGCACCGCCAGAAAATCATTCTGAACCTTGTCCGGCTCTTCAACGCCGGTCACTTCCAACCGGCCATTGGCCTCGCTGACGCCAAACACCAGCCAGCCGCCTTCCGTATTGGCAAAGGCAGAAACGGTTTTGTAGGCATCTTCCGGCACGGCGCGCTGCGCCTTCTTGCACTCGAAATCATTCCATTCGATGCCGCCCAGCCGTGCCAGCAGTTCTTCTTGATTCATCAAAACACCTGACTCAACAGTTTTCTGGCGGAGATGGTGGCTCTGCCGCCTTGGCCGCATCAAAGTCATGGTTCCAGTCGCCCATCTGCTTGCGCTTGGCCGCTGGCAAAGCCTTGTCAACCTTGGCACGAAACTCCGGGTTTTTCGTTTGCTCGTAGGTCACATCCTTGAAAACGAGCTTCACCTCAGGCACCTCATCTTTGGTCCGATCCAGGCTTTTCTGGATACTGTTGCGCAGTTGTTGCTCATCAAGCTTGGACCCCGTCCGAGCTGCGCGCTCGGCGATCAACTTGGCAGCTTCATCGATGATCTTGCCCGCCTGCGCGTCCAGTCGCTGCCGAATCGCCTCGGAATAGGCTTCCAACTGCACGCGGTAGGCGGCGACCAAGCGCTCCAGGTCCTGCTTGTCGTCCTTGGCGATCAGGCGGCCAAAACCCGGCACATTGAACAGGTAACGGCGCTCCAGCTCATTGCGCTGTCTTTGCAGGGAAGCTTCGCTGACTTTCTCCATCAGCCGTTTCTGGCTGCTGTCGAACACTTCATGGCCATTGTTGAAGGCCGGCACTTCGACTTCCTCGTCTCGAAAGTCGCCAAAAGCGCGCAATCGGGACTCCACCAAGCCCTTCAGCTCGCCTTGAATGTCTGCATTCATGTAGTCGTTGGAGACTTTCAGCTCGCGCTTGGAAAACTTCGCTCCCTTCACCGTGAACTCGGCAAACTGCAGCTTGGTGCTGAACACACGAGTAATTCGGGCTAGATCTACCGGGATAGGTGGATTCTTTGCCAGACCATCCAACGTCTTTTGCACCCTATCTTTGGTGACCACCTCTACGCCGATCTCCGCGTCAAATGGGAGCGTTTCGGTACCAGCGGCAGACACAGCGTGCGCCAATTGCTCACCTGGATTCGCGCCCAGCAATAGCCCGTTGGGCGACCTTTCGGTTGGGGTAGCAGCGTTCCCGAGAGGGGCTGACTCCACGGAACGCGGTGTCGGCGACCACACCAAGGTGATGTCATCCACCAGGAGCACGCCAACCCGAAGCCCCGGCTGCGCCATCAACGCAAAACTCTGGCGGTCGGCGTAACTGCTCAACAACTCGAGTCCCTTGGCATCGCCGTAACCAATGCGGCATACATCCTCATCCGGATCGATCACCACTGTGACCTGCAGGCGATCGATCTCGGCAAGGCGCTTACCCAGTGCTTCCGCAACGGCCTGATGCACACCCGGCGCCACAAACACGACACGTTGCTGAGCGTTGCCGATGAGCTTGATCAATAACGTATCATTGACCTCCTGAAAAGTGCTCATAGACCGTCCTCGGTACGGGTCAGCGCCATGTCATAAAGCGTCAGCAGCTTCTCGTCTTCCTGCAGCGTTTCCTCTGGCAGCTTGTTGGCGATGCTGATGATGGTCTGGTAGTCCTTGGCGGCCCACGCAGCGCGGAAACCAGCACGCAGCACTTCCAGGCGCGACTCCTTGATCTTGCGGCCTGTAAAAGCCTTGTAGGTTTCGAATTCCTTGAGTAGCGCCTTCTCGCGCTTCTTCTCCAGGTCCTGGGCCTTGTTCGGGTCGGGCACGTACCAGCGATCCTTGGCCTTGGCCACCAGTGCGGGACTGCTTTTCTCCAGCCCGCGCAGATCCTTATGGTTGGTCGAGAGGTAGCTGTGAATCTGGCTCGGCACTTCACCTGTGCCGTCGTATTTCAGAAAGTTATCCTCAAGCAGCTGGTCCAGCTCCGGAATGATTTCGCCCTTGCGCTTGGCAGAACCGATCTGCGGGATGTACTCGGGGTGAATCTCGGACCGAGTTGATGGGCGCTTGAGCAGGAAGTTGGTCAGCCAGTCGATGGCACTGCGCTCATCGGAAACGAACAGCTCTGTCTGCTTCACCTGCGGTATGCGCGACCGCGCCTTTTCGTACTCGACCAGCTGTTCGGGCAGGAACACCATGCCGTCCATCTCGCGGAAACGAACAGGCAACTCAGCCAGAAACTCCGGCGTCGAGATTGGCACCATCGTGCCGTGGCGGATGAACCAGGACGCCATGCGGTCATATATTCGACGGGGATCACGCTCCACGATGTTCAGCAGTTCCTGTGGGTAACCGCTCGTAACCTTGACCACGGGCAGCTGTTTTAGGTGTGTTTGCACAAAGTCCCAGGCAGACTCTGCATTAGCACCTGTCCTATTGAAGCGTTCTTCCAACCCCCCGTTGGGTTTGTAGGCTGAGATCACCAGGTCCTGCTTCACCGTATTGGGCGATACAACTTGCTGGAAGCTACCTTGAACCTTGTCCAGCGCAGTAACTTCTGCAACAACAAATCCCACCTGTTGCAAGGCCACCTGAATTGCATTCCACACAGAAGCCCGGCTATTCGAAAAAACCACGGTCATCCAACGACCCGGCTTTAGCACACGGTAGTACTCTGAAAAGCAGGCGCGCATAAGATGCTGATATTCAGGCACGCCTTTTTCTCTGACCCTATCGACAATGGCTTCTGGCCCTACATCGGTAAGCACCTTATGCCATGACTCAACCAAGATATTCAGATCGGCGTAGTAAATGTTCTCGCCGAACGGTGGGTCCGTAAAGATGTAGTCAATGGACTCATCTGGCGAAAGCAATTTGGCCGCACTCCCGCACGAAGTGAAAGACATGCCATCTTGTGCATGACTGGCAGAGAACGCAGCAGTTAGTCTCTTGATCTTGTTTGCGTACGCTGTAAATGGATCTGCTTCAGAGATTAGAGATGGAACGTAAAAGACCCCTGAAAGTGGGTTATACGGAAACGACACCTCTGGCCGGTACCGGTTAAGTATCGACATGTTGGTGAACTGGCTATCGAGCCAATACTTGATCGCATTCCTTAATCTCGCATCCTGTATTTCGTTGGCTTTTCCCCAGAGATGCGAAAGCGTATGGGCTGCTCTCGGCAAGTACATGTGATGAATACAGCGCGTGTTCGTTGTGCGCATCCGTCCAACGCGGGTCATCTGACAATCTGGCAACTCATCGGTAGGCAAGTTCGCAGGAAGCCCAAGTTGCGAGATCTTTTCGATAATTGCCAAGTCTTCACTGTCCGGCACTTTTGTAAATGACGATCGCCCGACAGAGTATTTAATTAGCACTGGGACGCGCTTCGGGCGCTTATCGACGCGTTTATGCGGCGCATCCATGAATGACTCAAACTGCAGGTCCATCTTTTCTTTGGTGGCCACGGCCCCGCAGTGAGAGCAGGTCACGTCATTCCGAACTTTGTTGGCAACCGCGTCATATGCGGCATCGAAAAACACTGTCTCCCCTGCGCAAGATGTGCACAGAAATACTTCGCTCCACACCATGTAGGAAATGTGCGCAAGCGTTCCATCGGTGTGTTTCGTTTGGTACATCCATCCAAGCTCACGCTCCGCGTCCTTCAACAACCGCTTGGCCTCATCTTCAAAGCCACTGACGTCGAACGGAACGTTGTTGTTCGAAGCGATGAAGGTAGCTGCTGGGGATAGATCGTTGACGATGACGCGACGCGCACCCCATTTCGGAATGCTCTTACCTTGCTTCTTCCTTTCGGTTTCCAACTCATGACGATATGCAGCAGGTGCAGATCCACACCACTGTGCTGCGACACCAGTCATGCCTGAGCCAGCGAAGCTATCCAGGACTATTTCGCCGGGTTCCGTGTAGTGCAGGATGGACGGCACAATCGCCAAGTACGGAACCTTGGTGTGATAGGAGTGCGCTTTATAGATCGGGTCTGTCTTACCGACCGATACATCGACGGTCTGAGGCTCGCGGCTGTACTTCACGCTCGGGTCGTAAGGCTTACCATAGTGGCGCACGAAGTCTTCGAGAAACGGGTTCGGACACGCGGTGTAGTACGGCGGGTCCGACATAGCGAGGATGGCCTCGTCTGTACCCTGCGGGAAGCCTTCGATCTTGCGAAACACCGGATCTTTCAGCTTTTCGGCCAGCAGCTTGGAGAAGTGCTCACGCCGGGCTTGCTCGCTGGGGAATGTCTGGCCAAGGCATTCCACCGGGCCAGTTGAGCCAGTTTTCTGGCCGTGCAGTAAGTCGTTCATCCGTTCGTTCCTCAAATTCTTCTTGTCATCGCCGTATCGCCAGCGCCGACTTTTGGTTCATGTCTGTTCGTCACTCGATCACGAAGCGCAGCTTGGTGGCATCCTTGCCCTTGCAGCGCTCGTTCATGAACGTGTCGAAGCGCTTGCGCAGGTCGTCCGGCGTCGCCGGCGAGCCGCCTTGCAGCAGCGCCTGCTTGATCTCGTCGCCCTTGACCGCGATCTTCTCCAGCCCCGACAGCGCCTCCTGCACCGCGTTGGCGAACTCGGTGGTCATCGGGTCTGGCAGCTTGCGTGAGGCCAGGAAGGCGTCGATCAGCTTTTTGGACGCGGGCGGCAACAGGCCCAGGCTGTCCTGCGTGAACGGGTCTTCCAGGTTCTCCAGCAGGGTCTGCTGCCAGTTGGCCAGCAACTCGTCCAGATCGTCGTCCAGCTTGTGCAGGCGGTTGGCCGCCGGGATCAGCTCCAACTGCTCGGCAGAAGGGCGGAATTGGCAGTGCGGGCATACCGCCGCTGTCGTCAGCGTGGGCTCGTCCAGCGACGAACAGCTCTTGAGGCCGTTGAGTGACTCCTCGAAGGCGGTGAGCTGACTGGTGGGCATCAGCGACACGCCGGCCAGTACGCGTAGCGCCAGCAGGCGGTCGTCCTTGCGCAGGGCATTGCGGGTCTTGTCCTCGGCCACGCCCAGCCTCGCCTTGCTGTGGCTGGCGATGTAGGCGGTGATGTAGTCCTTCTTCAGCTGGTTGAGCGTCTGCCGGTATTCGGCCGCGTGCTCGGCTGTGCGGTCCTGACTTAGTTTTTCCTGCAGTGCCTTGCGGGCGGCCTCGGCCTGCTTCACCCACGGGTGCTCGGCGGGCAGCACCATCTCGGCCTGCGAGAGGTAGGACGCCGTGCTGCCCAGTTCCACCACCAGTTCGAGCAGACGTTCGACGGCAGCCAGGATCTCCAGATTCTTCTTCTGGCCGTCCAGGTCTTCCTGGGTGACGCGCAGATTCTTGAGCTTGCCGACAGTGTTGTACGGCGCCAGCGACTCGGTGAACTTCTTCAGCGAATCCAGCCGGGCGTGCCAGTCTTTGGCTTCTTCTTCGCGAAGCAGGTTCTGGCCCCAGAAGCCGAGCTTGCCTTGCTGCAGGTCGGAGCCGGCCTTGAGCACACGGGGCACCAGCGCGCTAACCTTTTCCTGCAGCTTGATGACCGGCTCGGTATCGCCCTGGCTGGCCTTCTGGGCAAGACCGGACGGCAGGTCGAACAACTCGAACAAGGCACGCAGCACCGCGAGGTTGATCTCCTTGGGTGCCTCGACGTGCTTGAACTGCTTGAGCTCCTCCAGCGAGCGCTCTGCCAGCTGGACCAGCTTGCCGGAGTCGATCTTGTCGCCGGTGATGGACAGCACAATGTCGCCGGAGTAGACGAGGCCGCCCAGCACGGTGACCAGTAGGTCGGGCTCCAGCCGGTATTTGATCGGCGCGAAATACTCGACGTCCGCTGTGCCCGACAGCAGTTCGCTACGGTTCAGCACCTGGCCATGGCCCTTGGCCTTGAGGCGGTTGAGCACTTCCTGTGCGTAGCGGGAATTGGCCGGATCGACGCGGTCACCATCGAGCAGTTCCAGCGCGTCCAGGATGGCTGCGGCATCCTTGGTCCGGGTGCCGCCAGCCAGCGCGCGCAGTGCATTGCCCACCAGTTGCTTGCGGTTGGCCTCGGTGACCAGCACCGAGAAGGTGGGGTACTCGGGCGAGATGTCGGCAAAGCGCTGACCCAGTGCCAGGCCGGAGACGATGTTCACCACGTCGCGGAAGTTGATGCGCTCGTCCGGGCCCAGTCGGGCGCGGTCGCGCAGGGATACGCCCTTGGACCAGTCCTGCAGCGTCTTGGTCTTGCCCTGGTAAGTGACCTCGAACGCGGTCATCTGCTTTTCCTGCAGCCACTTGCTCATGGAGCGCAGCGAATCCTGGGCCTTGGACAGGTAGATGGCTTTTGCGCCACCGCTGGCGGTGGATGCCAGATCCAGTGCCGCCGCGTATTGCGACAGGTAGCGCTTGTAGTCCTCGTCCGGCGACTTCAGGCGGAAGAACACTTCATCCGCCAGGTTGTTGTCGCTGAACTTCGGCTTGTCGAAGGGCTGGATGAAATAGATGTAGAAGTCGCGCTCGGGCTGGGCCGTGGGCCGGTCATTCGGCGCGCCAAAGAACAGATAGCCCATGCGCTCGACGCGGCGCTCCTGCCACTCGATCTGGTACTGCCAGATCTGGAAGCCGGGGTAACGCAGGTCGTCGCTGCATTCCATCAGCGCCTTGATGGCGCTGTAGTAGGCGCGGTCCAGCGCGTCGTCGGACAGGGCTTCGGCGCGCTTTTCGATCTGCGCGTCGTAGTCGATGTCCTTCTTGAGGTCGAGGTAGTACTGCTCGGTGTCCGGCGCCTTGGAGATGAACTGGCCGTTGACGGTCTTCAACACTTCCCGCATCACGGTCTGCACCATCGACAGCAGATTCTCGGCCGGGTCGCCCGGCATGTCCTCCACGCCCGGCTGGAACAGACACAGCGCATCACGCAGCTCGGCAGCCGTGGGGCCGATGGGCACATGGATGTCGCCGCCGGTGGTCAGACGGTGCACGGCCAACGCGTTGATGACGCGCAGCGCCATGGCTTTGTAGGCCGGGCGCGTGAAGGCTTGCTGGACCCGCGACTCCAGCACTTCGGACACGCGCATGACTTCTTTGATGTTCGGGTCAGCGCGCAGGACCGAGTTGGCCTTGACGGTGTTCCAGAAGCTCTCGTAGCTGATGAACAGCGGTTTGTCGGCGGGCACTTCCTGGTCGAGGATGGCCAGCATGGCGGACTCGATGGTCTTGAGTGCGCCGCGCTTCTCGGTGAAGTGGATCTGCTCGAAGGTCTTCAGGTAGTCCGGGTGAACCGGGAACAGCCGGACGTATTCGTCCATGCGCTCGTTCATGGAGCCGTAGAACTTGGCGAATGGCGTGAGGTATTCGCGGATCTTGTTCTGCTGGTCGGCCGTTTTCTTGAGCAGGCGCGCGGAGACGACGAAGCTGACGTCCTGGCGGTCGATCAGGATCTGGGTGAAGCGCTCGTTGACTCGGCGCATGCTGTCGGCCACATGCTGGAAGCGCACGCTGTCAAAGATGGCTTCCTGCACACCGGCCACGAAGCGGAACTTCAGGTGCTTGGTGACCTCGCCGATCTGCCGCAGGATGGCCAGGTCCCGAATCAGCTCGTTGTCCTTGCGCGATTGCAGGTATTCCAGGAACTCATCGACCACCAGCAGCAGGCCATGGTCTGGGTAGACCTCATGGAAGGCGGCCATCATTTCTTCAAGAGACTCTTTGTTGTTGAGTTCCTGATCTACCGGCGGGAAGCTGTAGCTGACGCCCAGTTTGTCGAGGAAGCGCTCAAGCTGCTGGGTGATGACCTGGCGCAGCGGCATTTCCAGACCGCCCACCTCGATGCGCAGCACCTTGAATTTTCCGGCGATGGAGGCAACCGCCTCGGCGACCTTGGGGTGGCGGATCATCGGCGCGTAGGCGGCGTCTTCAGCCACCAACGACAGCACCGACATCAAGTGCGACTTACCGGTGCCGTAGTTGCCGACGATCAGCACGCCCTTGTGGTCGACTGAGTCGTCGAAACTGAGCTGGGGAACCATGAGCTTGGAGATCCGCTCGGCCATGTCGTCGGAGATGACATAGGTCGCGACGAGCTTCTTGGCCTCGTCCGGGCGTCCGGCATCGAGCAGCTGAATGACTGACTCGATCTGCTCGAACTGGATCAGATCTCCGTATTTCATGTTCTTGGCCATATGGTTCTCTCTTCCCCGTAGCGTCAAATTTCGAGTACGACCACGCCGTCACGGCTGTAGTCACGATGTTCTGGATGGCTCATTTCGGCGTACACCAAGCGATCACCGCGCAGCTCGCCAGGCCAGACGGCCACGACGCGCTTGGAATGAGCCAGCCGCCTGACGAGGTCAAGCGGGTTGATCTGCAGGCCCGGCTCGAACAACAACTCGAGGTTGTCGAGCAGCAGCGGGTCTTCAGTTCGTTCCTTGTCCGCAATTTCACGCAGCAGCTCACCGGCAGAAAAGCCACGCTTGTTGTTCGGCGTGGCTGCCAAACGACGCCCCAGCTCCAGGCCGACGTTGAGCGGCTCGAGGTTGAGCTTGGCGCTGAGTTGGCGCAGCAGTTGGGTCTTGCCACTGCGGCTGGGACCGACCAGCAGGATCAACTTGCTGTTGAGGTCGCCGATTTCGCCGATGAGTCGTTCGAGTTTTGCGATCACCTGCGCCTCCCGTCTTTCGTGACTCCGGATGAGTACAGCGCGCTCTGATTAAATCGATGCATCGTCATGGTTTACTCGAACAGCCGTTTTTGTTTGACGACGTAGCCCGCTGGCTTCTTCTGCTTTTCTAATACGCCTTCTTCGACCAGACGCTGCAACCACGCCTTCGCCTGCGCGTTAGAAACGTCCAGCGCGGCCGCCACTTCGGCGTCTTTCATCGGCGCGCTCAAGAGTTGCTGAATCGCAGCGCGCACAGCGGCGAAGAGCACTTCGGCAGGGGTCGATTCCGGCTGCGCAGGTTCCTTGGCCTCGTCTAGCGGCGCCACTGCCTCTGGCGTGACTGGCGGCAGTTCTTCCAGTGCTGGTGCCGGTGGCTGCGCATCGGAAACAACGTCGACCGGTGCCGATGGCTCGCTCGCGGCCTGAGGTAATGGCGCGGCGTCGCGTGGCACGGGCGTCGTTGGCTTGGCATCAGCCGATGTTGGCTCTTCGTTCGAAAACAGCGCAAAACCAACCTGTTGGGATGCCGTCGGCGTTGGCATCGCCACGTTGAACACGTCCTCGAACGAATCCACGTCTTGCGGGTTCGGCCAAGGAAGTGCGCCTTTCTTTCGTAAACCATCCAATCCGGCGGAAGACTCGCCCGTCGATCGAATGAAGACCGGGACGAACTTGAGTTTGTCGAGCTGCTCTACAGCACCCGTCCAGGTGCCACCTTTGTTGAGATCGGAACTGACCACCAGTGATGTGTCTGCCAATGCATAAATCAACTTGTTCCGCTGCATGGCGTTGCCCACATTGAACCCGGCACTCGGGTCGTAGGGCGAAATCAGCACCAGTTGCCCATCGAGCAGCAGATTGCGGTGCTCGCGGTTCATGGTGGTCTTTTCCAGACTGTCCGCCAGCACGCCACAAACTTTTCCACCTCCCTCAAGCGCACCCCGCATGGCGGCCTGATCGATGCCCTTGGCGCCACCGGAGACAAGCGTTCTACCTGCCCGAGCAGCGAGCCGACCAACTGCCATTGTGTAGTCGATGAGGGCGTCGTCCACATGCCGCGATCCGACGACGGCAAGCCCACCGGTTTCGAGCAAAGCCATGTCGCCACAGCCGTAGAGCACTGCCGGCGCATCTTCACGAAGGCGGGTTTTCAGGCGACGCGGATACTCGGCATCGGCGCGGCTAACTACCCAAATGGCGCGTGCCTGCCAGCGCTCGATGACTTGACTCAGTAGGAATCCGCGCCCCAGCAATTTCTGCAGGCGGATCTCGTCAATCACCGGTTGGCACGCACGCAGGATCTCAGCTGCGTCCGGCGAGAGGAGATCCGCAGGCTGACGCTGGATCTCGCGCAAATGACGCGCGAGACGTTTGTATTCGCCAGGCGAGAGCAGATCCGATGACGCAGTGCCTCGTCCGGCAATGAGCGGCGCCGTCAGCAGCAGGATCGCCTGGGTGTTGGGTGAGAGGACTGGCGTCATTCGTCGTGCCCCGTCTGTGAAAGGGCCATCGGCCAAACCGCGCCACTACCGCTCTTGCGCAACAGCCATGCAGACACCGTCAGGGTCCAGCGCGAGTCGACCATGTCATCCACCAGGAGGACCGGGCCGGGAGGAATAGGCTGGCCGTTGAGTGCGAGCGAACCATCAATGTTGCGCGCCTGTTGTGTACTGTTTGCCATCGTTTTCTGTTCGGGCCTTGCGTCTGTTTTTGCGATGACCATATGAAACGGCAGACCCAGCGCAGCAGCCAAGCGTTGCGCAAAATTCGGCACCAATTCGGGATGCCGAAGCGAAGGAACGCAGGTCACCCAGGTCGGACTCGGCTGCGGATTCCACTCTTGAATCATCTTCACGCACGCGGCAACGAGGTCATCGGAAAAGTGGCCGTCGTGATATTTGCCCTGTCGAACCAAGCCACCCCAACCGGCATCGCCCCAGACGCATAGCGCCTTGCCGGATTCGGCCTGGTGGGCAGGGGCGATGAATCCCTTCACGCCGTACTGGGGCATTCCACCATCGGGCCATTTTTTCCGGGGCTCGATGGGCAAGCTGGTTCGACGAAGAAATTCGACGGCGGTTTTGACCAGCTCGGTATCCACGGTTGCAGGCAGTGGCGGTAATGCAGGTTCTGTGACAACACTTGGATCGCCGTCGAGCGCGCCAATCAAAAAGCCCATGTGTTCACCAAACGGCAGGCTGACGTAGTCCTGCATCTGCTGGTGCTCGTCTCGCCGTAGCGCGGTGAGGCGTTCCGCTCGATCCCAGAACGCTTCACTCAGCGTTGCCGCCGTGAGCTGCCACTTGCTGCCTTGTTTGGCGATGGGTGCCGGCGCTTCGAGGGAAAGCAGTGCAATGGTCTTGTCGACACGTCCTTTGCTCAGATTGACTCGGCTCAGCAGCTCGGGGACAGACAGCCCGTTGGGCTCGTCTTCAAGCGCTCCCAGGACGTCGGCAACTTCTTGTCGGGTCGGGAAGGCACTCCGGATAAACCAGTCAGTGATGTCAGACTCTTCCTGACCGCTGAGGAGTACTCCATAGGCGGAGTCCAGTGCGCGTCCCGCGCGACCAACCTGCTGGTAGTAGGCGACGACAGATCCCGGCATTTGGTAGTGGATGACAAACGCCAGATCCGGCTTGTCGTAACCCATGCCTAGAGCCGTTGTGGCAACCAGCGCTTTGACTTGGTTGTTGAGCAGCGCCTGTTCAAGCTGTTCTCGCCGATCGCCGGTTTCACCGGTGTAGGCTTCCACGTTGAAGCCTTGGGTCTTCAGCCATTGCGCCACTTGATTGGCATCACGAACCGTCAACGTGTAGATGATGCCGTTGCCCTGCAGCGTGGCCAGCTGCTCTGCCAGCCAGGCAAGGCGCTCGGCCTGGCTGGGCAGGCGGATCGTTTGCAAGGAAAGCGAGGTCCGATTCAAGTCGCCACGCGAGACGTCCAGCTTCGGACCAAGCACGGCAGCAAGGTCCTCCATCACGCGGTTATTCGCTGTTGCCGTGGTGGCGAGCAATCGCAGGTTTGGCGGCAGCGTTTTGACGATCCGCTCCAACAGCCGATAGTGAGGGCGGAAGTCGTGGCCCCAGTCGGAAATGCAATGTGCCTCGTCGATGACCAGCATCGAAATTTGTGCAGCGATGCCGGCCAGAACCTGCGTCCGAAAGCGCTCGTTCGCCAAGCGCTCCGGCGAGATCAAGAGAATGTCGATCTCCCCCTTGGCCAGCTTGCCCTCGACTGCCGTCCAGTCGTCCATGTTGTCGGAGTTGATGGTGGCGGCGCGAACCCCCATCCGCTCTGCCGCTGCGATCTGGTTTCGCATCAGCGCCAGCAGCGGCGAGATCAATAACGCAGGGCCGGCCCCAGCTTCCCGCAGCAACTTGGTCGCGATGAAGTAGACGAAGCTCTTACCCCACCCTGTCTTCTGCACGACCAGCAAGCGGCCTTTGCCTTCGACGATGTGACGAATGGCATCTTCTTGGCCATCTCGGAAAGTGGCATCGGCGCGCCCAGAGCCGATGCGGAGCAGTTCCAATGCGCGTTTTGGATCGTAGGCCACGTTATTGCTCTCCCTTGTTTTGGTCGGGCGAGCGGTATCCCGGCGCCAACACAGCGTTCTTGACGCCGTACAGCGCCAGGTGATCTTTCAGCCAGAGCCTGAACTCGTAACCGCGCAGACTGTGGTCCGGAGAGCAGTCCACGCTCCACTGCCGCAAGATGTATCCGGCAGTGGCAGCACGCAGCTTCATTCGCAGTGACCCGCGAACCATGCCGTAGTCCATCTCCGTGATTTCGGGGTGGGGCTGGTCCGGGTGCGGCACCATTTCCAGCTCCACGATCCGGGTCCATTGGATGTCCTGATCACTGCGCTCATGGGGCTGCACATCTGCATCCCTCAAAAGAACCGGGCGCTTGATACGGGTGATGACGAAATCCCGGAACTCCTGCGACTTTCGGTCGAAGGCGCGGACGTGCCAGCGCGGACCGTTGTCGATCAGCGCGAATGGGACGATCTCCCGCTCGGTGCGGCCACTGGAGATCGAGTGGTACTCGATGCCGAGCGGACACTCCTGGTGGATCGCCCGGGTCACACTCGCCAGCACATCCAGATCCGGATGCGTGAGCCGTGACGGGCTCTCGCTGGCCACCCACGCCTTGAGCCGCATCGGCTCACCATCGCCAAAGCCCTGGGTCAACCACGACAGCACCCGCTCCGGGGGGAAGTCGAAGACGGGACGGAAGTCCGGCCCCAGGACGTAGGACTTGCCTTTAGAGTCGTAATCGATGTTGCCCGGGGCCAACTCCTTGTATAGCGCCAGATCCCTGGATGCGGCGGCGGACTGGATGCCAAACCGCGTGACCAAGTCCTGGCGGCGTATCTCCCCGATGAAGCGCACGCGCAACTCCACGAACGCGAGCCGGTCGCGTTGTGGCTGGGTTAGATCTGCAAGCTGTTCGTTCGACATCCTGGCTGGCTCGTTCGGGTTAGCGAATGCTTGTACGGGTTATTGCGGAAAGTATATGGTCTGCCCTAGAATCTGTCCATGACTCTATCTTGATTTGTGTGTGCATCGCATTGTGATAACCACAAGCGGCGCAGCGATAAAAGGATCGTTACGGGCGCCATGCAAGATTTCGCAGAGCTTCACCTCAAGCCAGAGACGCTGGCGCAGTACGGGTTGCCGGACATCGCGTACCCCATTCCAGCAGCCGATCTGAAGTCGGCCTTGCTCGACAACGGGGATCTTCCGCTGGCCGCGATGCTGCACGGCCTGCAACAGCGTAGCCGTGATGGGGAGTGCGAATGGCAGCGGCTCGAACCCGCGATGGATCGGCTTGCCGAGCTACTGGCGCCTGACGATGCCCGCGATGTCATTTCAGCGGCGGGCGACCACTGGTGGATCGAGGTCGGGCACGTGGACCTCGGCGGCAAGCTGGTCACCATCCAACGTGGCGATGCTCTGATCGCTGCCATCACCGCCCGGGACGATGGGCGCTTGCGGGTGGCCGTGTTTCGCCCGTTGGACGCCAAGAGCGCGGAATACCTGATCGGGCTGGGGCAAGTGCCTCACCCTGAGCACGGTGTCTGCATGCGCGAGAACAACTGGGAGTACGCGCTCGACTGCTCTGCGGGCAACGGCAACTACTACGCTGCCGACCGGGGCGAGGCCTATCTGTCCTACTGGGAGAAAGGCCTGGGCATCAGTTGGGATGGCTCCAATGTGCCCGAGTGGCGTAAGCAGCTGGACCTCGTCGCCCGGCCCGCCACCCGCGTCGTCGCAGAGCTGGGCGTCTACTACACCTTGTCCGGCAACGAGGACGAGGAGCCTGTGGCCGATACAGGCGCGGCGGAAGAGTTCGAGACAGCAGCAGCACCGGCCTGGCGCAGCAAGCGCCAGCAAAAGCGCACGGTTCATGGGCGGTTTCTGGGCTGCCTACTCGGCGGCGCAGTCGGCGATGCGCTGGGCGCACCGGTGGAGTTTATGAAGCGGGCCGAGATTCTGCGTCGCTTCGGTACGAAGGGAATCACCCAGTACGCACCGGCTTATGGTGGTCTGGGGACGATCACCGACGACACGCAGATGACCTTGTTCACCGCCGAGGGACTGATCCGAGGCTGGGTGCGTGGCTGCTTCAAAGGCATCACGACCTATTCCGGGGTAACGGCGCACGCCTATCTACGCTGGCTGCAAACCCAAGGCGAACGTTCGACATGCGACATCGACTTCGGCACCGATGAGCCTGGCTGGCTGTTTCAGCAGCGTCAGCTGCACAGCCGTCGCGCACCGGGCAACACCTGCCTATCGGCCCTGCGGGCGATGAACTCGCTCGGGGAGCCGGCCCGCAACGACAGCAAGGGCTGCGGCGGCGTCATGCGGGTTGCGCCGGTCGGTCTGTTCGCCTGGCGCCTGCGGCAGTACGAATCTCCCCAAGACGCCTTCCGGCTGGGTACCGAGTTGGCTGCATTGACCCATGGGCACCCGACCGGAGCCCTGACCGGCGGTGTGCTGGCGGTACTGGTCCTGGCGTTGACCGATGGCGCGTCGCTGCGCGAGGCGTTGGCCGCCGCCAAACTCCTGCTGCGAGCCGAGCCCGGCTTTGAGGAGACGCTGCGTGCGATCGAGATGGCTGAGGAGTTGGCCGATTCCGGATTGCCGCATGAAGAAGCCATTGCCCGGCTGGGCCAGGGCTGGATCGCCGAGGAGGCCCTGGCGATCTCCATCTATTGCGCGCTGGTCGCCCGCAATTTCAAACATGGCGTGATCCTGGCGGTGAACCACGATGGCGATTCCGACTCGACCGGAGCAATCGTCGGCAACCTGCTGGGCGCGATGCACGGCGTGAAGGCGATCCCTGCCGAGTGGCTGGAGCCGCTGGAGCTGCGCGACGTCATCACCGAATTGGCGGAAGACCTCTACGCCTTCAAGGATTGGGCGATCGGCGAGTACAGCGACAACGAAGAGCTGAACCAGCGGATCTGGCGGAAGTACCCGGGATTCTGAGATGGAGTGAACTGGCATGAGCGGAAATCGATGGGACCAGCCGGGTGTGCCCCACAAAGGATGGCACTGCGTGGACGTGGTCGACCTGCGGGCCGACGGCGAGTCGGCGGACGAAACCGATTACGCGACCTGCCAGATGTGCGGCAACGAGAAGATCCGCTACGTCCACATCATGGAGCATCCGGACCTGGACGAGAACTTCGACGTCGGGTGCGTCTGCGCCGAGAAGATGAGCGGCGACTACGAGGGGCCGAAACGGCGTGAGGCCAAGTTGCGCAACCGAGCAGCACGCCGGACCCGATGGCTGCAGCGCAAGTGGCGGGTGTCCGCCAAGGGGAACAGCTTCCTGAATCTCGAAGGCTACAACCTCGTCGTGTACCCGACAAAGACTGGTCGCTGGGGCTACAAGATTGGCGATCGTTTTGGGCCTCGAACATACCCGACAAACAACGAAGCCAAGCTGGCGCTGTTCGATGACTTCTGGGCCGCGACCCAGGATGACGATCGGCTGTGGGCTTCGGACTGATTCCAGCAGGCTGGCGGACCAGTCGTAGACCAGGACACATCAAATAATGAAAACAGACTTGATCGAAAAGTACGCGCCGATTCTTTGTGGGTCGACGCCTCCGGTGGTGCGCGACCCGCGCCTGTTGATGGATGCAAGCGGCGACGTGAAGATCTATTACGCACCATTCGAGTACATCAACCCCAGTGCGCGGATCGTTCTGGTCGGAATCACACCGGGCCCCACCCAGATGGTCAATGCCAACAACGAGGCGCGGCGCGCGCTTCAGGCCGGCAAGTCCAGCATGGAAGCGATCCAGGTCGCCAAGAGCGTCGGCGCGTTCAGTGGCGAGCCGTTGCGGAGCAACCTCATCAACCAGCTCAACCATTGGGGCTTTCACAAGTGGCTCGGCCTGACAGATTCGGCCGACCTGTTCTCCACTTCGCGCCACCTGATGCAGACAACCTCGTTGCTGCGCTATCCGGTGTTCGTCAAGGACGACGATTACCGTGGCTCACCTGACATGACCAAGCACCCCTTGCTGAGGAAGTACCTGCTGGATAACTTCGCGGCGGAGGTCGAGGAACTGAAGGATGCGGTGTTCGTCGGGCTCGGGCCGCAGGTCCAGAAGGTGCTGGACCGTCTGATCCAGGAGCGGGTCCTGAACCCCGACCGGGTGATTGGCGGCATGCTGCACCCATCCGGCAACTGCACCTACCGGATCAATTACCTCATTGGGGACAGAAGCGCTCCGGTCCCCCACGCCACCAACCCTGTGCCTTACGACCAGGGCCGGCGAGCATTTCGGGAGCGGTTCGTCACCGCCTGATCGAAGGTCGGGTGAGTCGATGCGGACGCGGGTTCAATTCCGAAAATGGGAATCGAACTGGCGTTCTGTCTGATGCGCTCGGTTGGTGACCCTGCCAGGGCAGAACTGGTAGGATTGTCGGCAGTCGGGGCTGGATTCCGCACCTTCCCGCAGGAGTTCGAAGCGGTCGTAAGGCGCTGAGTTACATAGGTTTGGCGCAGGGTTCCACCCCACCACCAATCATGAAACCCCAACCGTTCTCGGTTGGGGTTTTTTCTTGCCTGATCGCGCCGGTTCCCGCGTGTTCTTGGGAGTTCTTGCGGAAGCCTGCGGACTTCGCCGGTCAGCCTTTCAGCCCGTTCCGGGCCACATTTCACTCTCTCCTGGCCATTCCTCGCTCCGGCCTCGCTCCCCGCAACTGACCCGAAGTCCGCAAAGGCCGCAACGCGGGACCATAGAAATCAAATAGTTACGCGCGGACGAATCAAGCGGTTGGATTGCGGCATCGGGTAGCAAAGGAACTGCCGCAGTTGCGTTTCGTCGGTAGTTATCGAGAA
Source organism: Nevskiales bacterium (assembly GCA_028698335.1). GTDB lineage: Bacteria > Pseudomonadota > Gammaproteobacteria > Nevskiales > Nevskiaceae > Solimonas. Next base: position 65,342 of record JAQVDP010000004.1, read on the forward strand.
CTACCGACACATTGCAACGCGGAAGTACGTGCTGGATGGTGGCCAGAATAAGAAACACCTTGTCAGGACAATGTCCGGACGACCAAAATAAGAGCATCCAAGATCAGTCCGGAGGGGCACCATGAGCACCGTGAATCTTTCCAAGACCGAACGCATTGACGTTCGTGCCAGCACACCGGTCAAGCAACTGCTGCAAGAAGCCGCGCGCGCCTGCCACAAGAACGTCAGCGAGTTCCTGCTCGACGCGGGCGTGACGGCGGCCGCGCAGACGCTGGCAGATCGTCGCCAGTTCGTGCTGGACGATACACAGTGGCAGGCCTTCCAGGAGGCGCTGGACCGCCCGGTGCAAAGCAAGCCGCGTCTGAAGAAGTTGCTGCGTGAACCTGGGGTGCTGGGTTGAGCAATGACTACTCGCCCGTTCGCAAGCTGGCTGCAACGGATCAGGTCGATGCGTTCGACTGCGGCCAGGCCGCGCTGAACCAGTTCCTGCAGCGCTACGCGCTCGTCAACCAGAAGGCCAACAGCGCGCAGACCTATGTCTGCTGCCAGGGTGACGTGGTGGTCGGCTTCTACAGCCTAGCCGTTGGTAGCGTCGATCCGGAAGCCGCGCCGTCGAGAGTGATGAAGGGGCTGGCGCGCCACCCGGTGCCGGTCATGATCCTGGCGCGGCTCGCCGTGGACAAGGAGCATCAGCGTAAAGGTTTGGGCCAGGCCTTGCTCAAGGATGCACTGCTGCGTACCGCACAGGCCGCCGACATCGCCGGCATTCGCTGCCTGTTGGTCCATGCCAAGGACGACGCAGCGCGGCAGTGGTACGAATCGTGGGAATTCGAGCCCAGCCCGACCGATCCGTACCATCTGTTCCTGATGCTCAAGGATCTCAAGGGCTTGTTGAGCTGAGGTGGTGTCTCCACCTCAAAGCCCGACTCTCTCCCGCCAACGACTTCATCGTTCCCAGCCGTGACCAGTGGTGTCTCCACCTCAAAGCCCGACTCTCTCCCGCTGCTCATCCCACAGCGCCGGCGGATCAACCGCCAGATCGAACAACGTGATGTGATTAGGCAGTGCGTCGTCCAGGATGGCCGCCACGATGTCGTGTGCAGCGCGGTCAGGTTGACCATCCGGCTCACGTAGCTGTTGTCGATTCCTTCACGCGCTGCGATTTGCTTCCGCGACTTCGCTTCACCTGATTCCAGCATGGCCAGCCAGCGATGCCCCCCAACCCAGCCGGGCCGCGTTTCCGTACGCATGGCGTGCGGGGGGCTGTACATGGGCAATCGCGCATGATTGCCGCCAAAATAGGCAGCGTAAGATTCCCAATCCACCGCAACCTGCCCTCTCGCCGTGTGGCTCACCGACACCTCCGTCAGACGGCCGGTCCTGGCCACCGTCATCAACTTCCTGCTGGTCGTGTTCGGCCTGTTCGGTCTGGCCAGCACGTCGGTTCGTGAATACCCGGACATCGACCCCCCGATCGTCTCGATCCGAACCGACTATCCGGGGGCGACCGCGGCGATCGTCGAAACCCAGATCACGCAGCTGATCGAGGACCGCATCGCCGGAATCGAGGGGGTGAAGCGCATCAATTCGTCGTCCAGCGAGGGCAGCTCGCGCATCACGATCGAGTTCGAACTGTCGCGCGACATCGACGCGGCCGCCAATGACGTCAGGGATCGCGTCTCGCGGGTGCTCGGCAATCTGCCGGATCAGGCCGATCCCCCCGAGGTTTCGAAGGCCGACAGCGACGCCCGCGCGATCATGTGGCTGGTGCTCAGCTCCGACCGCATGAGCCGGCTGGAACTGACCGATTACGCCGACCGCTACCTGCAGGACCGCTTCGCGACGCTCGACGGGGTGTCGGAGATCCGGCTTGGCGGCGCCCGGCGCTACGCGATGCGGATCTGGCTCGATCGCGAGGCGATGGCCGGGCGTGGCCTGACCGCCGCGGATATCGAGAATGCGCTGCGCAGCCAGAACATCGAACGCCCGGCCGGGCGCATCGAATCGATGCGTCGCGAGTTCACGCTGCGCACGACGCGGCCGTACAGCAGCGTGGCGGACTTTTCGGAACTCGTCGTCGCCACGGGCGGCGACGGCTTCCCGGTCCGGCTTGGACAGGTCGCGCGCATCGAGATCGGCGCGGAAGACGAACGCGGCGACTTCCGCGCCAACGGCGCGCCGACGCAGGGCCTGGGCATCATCAAGCAGTCGAAAGCCAATACGCTGGCGGTCGCGCAGGCGGTTCGCGCCGAGGTCGCGGCTCTGGCCACGCAGTTGCCCACCGGCATGAAACTGGAGGTCAATTACGACTCGTCGGACTTCGTCGCCGCGTCGATGCGCGAAGTGTCGATGAGCCTGCTCTACGCGGCGGCTGCGGTCGTGGCCGTGATCTTCGTCTTTCTCGGCAGTGCCCGGGCCGCGCTGGTGCCGGCGGTGACCGTGCCGATCTCGCTGATCGCGTCATTCATCCTGGTCTATGCGTTCGGCTTTTCGATCAACATCCTGACGCTGCTGGCGCTGGTGCTGGCCATCGGCCTGGTCGTCGACGACGCCATCGTCATGACCGAGAACATCCACCGGCGGCTCACCCTGGGCGAGCCGCCGCTGCTGGCGGCGTATCGCGGCGCGCGCGAAGTCGGCTTCGCCGTCGTCGCGACGACGGTGGTGCTGATTGCCGTATTCACGCCGATCGCATTCCTGGAGGGCAGTGTCGGACGCCTGTTCCGGGAGTTCTCGCTGGCGCTGGCGGCCGCGGTCGCATGCTCGAGCATCGTCGCCCTGACGCTCTCCCCGGTGCTGGCATCGCTGCTGCTGCGCAGTCACGAGCGCGAGGGCTCATTCGCCGATCGGGTCAACCGCGCGATCGAGCATGTGACCGGCGTCTATCGGCGATCGCTCGAGCAGGTGCTCCGCGCCCGCTGGGTTCCGGTCGTGGCCCTGCTCGGCCTGACCGGTGCCCTGACGCTGCTGCTGGTGGAGCTGCATTCCGAGCTGACGCCGACCGAGGATCGCGGCGGCTTCTACGTGCGGGTCACCACACCCGAGGGCGCGAGCTTCGACTACACGATGGAGGTCATGGACACGCTCGAAGCGCAGCTGCTCGAGCACGTCGGCGGCGGCGAGGTCGAGCGCGTTCTCGCGCGGGTTCCGGGATTCGGCAGCGCCTCGGAGGTCAACTCCGGGATCATGATCGTGACGCTGGCGCCGTGGCAGGCGCGCACACGTTCGGCGTTGGCGATCAGCGCGGACATCGAACGCCAGATCGGCGACATCCCGGGGGCGCGGGTCGTGATCCAGCAGCGCAGCGGCCTGGGCCAGCGCGCCGGACAACCGGTACAGATCGTCATCGGCGGGCCCGACTACGACACCCTCGCCGCCTGGCGCGACCGCATTCTCGACCGCATCGCCCGGGACAACCCGCGCCTGCTGCGACCGGATTCCGACTACAAGGAGACCAAGCCCGAAATCGAGCTGCGCGTCGACACCGATCGCGCCGCTGACCTCGGCATCTCCGTCGCCGCGATCGCGCAGGCGCTCGAAACCTTCTTCAGCGGCCGCCGCGTCACCACCTACCAGGATCGCGGCGAGGAATACGATGTGATCCTCCAGGCTCCGCCCGAGGATCGGCGGACGCCCGACGCGTTGAATGGGGCCTATGTCCGTACCGGCAGCGGTGAACTGACCGACCTGTCCAACGTGCTGACGCGGACCGAGACGGCCGGTGCGCCGGCCTACCTCCGCGTCGACCGTCTGCGGGCCATCACCATCACCGCCGGACTGGAGGCGGGCTACCCGCTCGGGGACGCCCTCGCCTATCTCGAATCGGTCGTGCGCGAGGAGCTGCCGGCGTCGGCGCGGCTGTCCTACGCCGGCGAGTCGCTGGAATTCAAGGAATCCGGGCGCGCGCTGTGGCTGAGCTTCCTGATGGCGCTGCTGATCGTCTATCTGGTTCTGGCCGCGCAGTTCGAAAGTTTCGTCCATCCGCTGGTCATCCTGACCACGGTGCCGCTGGCGTTGTTCGGCGCCCTGTTCGGGTTGTACGTGCTGGGCATGACGCTGAATATCTATTCGCAGATCGGGCTGGTCATGCTGGTCGGGCTGGCGGCCAAAAACGGCATCCTGATCGTGGAGTTCGCCAACCAGCGTCGCGATGCAGGACTCGCGTTCCGGGATGCGTTGGTCGATGCTGCCGCAGTCCGTCTGCGGCCGGTGTTGATGACCACGCTGTCGACGCTGGCGGGCGCGGTGCCGCTGATGCTGGCCAGCGGCGCGGGCGCGGAGGCGCGCCGCATTCTCGGTGTCGTGGTGTTCTTCGGCGTTGCGTTTTCGGCGCTGCTGACGCTTTACGTCGTGCCCGCCTTCTACGATCTGATGGCACGCGGAACCGGTTCGCCCGAACGCAATGCCCGCAGACTGCAACTGGCCGAGCGCGCGATGTCGCGGCGGAGCGAGGACTCCGATGTGGCTCAGTGATCCTGCTCGTTGCCGGTCAACTGATACTTGCGCAGCAGGCCGCGCAGCTGGTGATAGGTCAGACCGAGCAGTTCAGCCGCGCGCTTCTGGTTGTAGCGGGATTCCTCCAGCGCACGGTTGAGCAGGCCGGTCTCATACTCGGCGACGATCCGGGGAAAATCGACCGGCAGCCTGAACGCCTCGGCCGCTGTCTGATCGGGCTCCACCGTCGGCTCGGTGGAGGGGCGCTCCGTGTCACGGGTGTGTGTCTGCGGCCGGTACGGCGAGGCGAAGGGGTCGAACTCGACCTCCTCGACCACCTGACGCGCGTGCTCCAGCCGGTATACAGCGCGCTCGACCACGTTGCGCAACTCGCGCACGTTGCCGGGCCAATGGTAGGTCTCCAGCGCCGCCGCGGCCGCGGGCGAGAAGCCGGCGAAATACTCGCGTTCGAGTTCGACCGCCATGCCTTCGGCGAAGCGCTGTGCCAGCAGCAGGATGTCCTCCCGACGTTCCCGCAGGGGGGGGACGGTCAGCACGTCGAATGAGAGCCGATCGAGCAGATCCTCCCTGAACTCGCCGCGGCGGGCCAGATCCGGCAGATCGACATTGGCGGCGCCGACCAGACGGACATCGACCTTGATCGTCTCGCTCGAGCCGACGCGCTCGAATTCGCCGTATTCGATCACGCGCAGCAGCTTCTCCTGCAGACGCATCGACATCGAGGCGAGTTCGTCCAGAAAGATTGTGCCGCCGTTGGCGAGCTCGAAGCGCCCCACCCGTGGCCGCGACGCTCCGGTGAACGCGCCGGCGACGTGCCCGAACAGTTCCGACTCGAGCAGTTCCTCGTTGAGCGCGGCGCAGTTGAACTTCACGTAGGGGCGTGCCCAGCGTTCGGACAGATAGTGCATGCGCGCCGCGATCAGCTCCTTGCCCGAGCCGCGTTCGCCGATGATCAGTACCGGTTTGTTCAGCGGCGCGACGCGCGACACGCGCTCGAGAACGGCCAGGAAGTTGTCGGACTGGCCGATGATCGGGTCCGGGGAGCTGCGAGTGTCCATTGGCGAATTCTGCTACGCGGTAGCCAAATTTGCCATGTTTTCGGGGAAATGCCGTCCAGGCATCGAGGAAATCCACAGCCTTGAAATAAGTTTGTTTTTTATTTCAATGTGTTAGAAGAACATTGCGACTTGGCACGGTGCTGGCAACAGATGGATCAAGACCACCGGACGCGAACCTACGAGGAGCCCCCCCAATGCATACCGCCAAGAACAACAAGCTGCTGCAGAGTGCCGCGATTGCCGCAGTCCTGATGGGCATCAGCTTCGGCGCCCAGGCGCAGACCTCGCTTTCGAGCCGCATCGCCACCGGCGTCGGCCAGGCGATCGCCGCCCAGGGCAATGCCGCTCTGACGCAGATCCGTGACGAACTGCGCAAGAGCTTCGAGGACGCCCTTGAACCCCTGCTTCCGGAGCATGACAACGGCGCCAGCGCAGCGGCCACCCCGGACACCGAAACCGCCGAACACCCGCGCGCCAAGCTCTGACCGGCCGCACGGCGACACGATTCAAGATAAGCGTTATTCAGGAGTAAGGACCATGGGCATCTTTTCCCGTATCAGCGACGTCGTCAATTCCAACATCCACGCCATGCTCGACAAGGCGGAGGACCCGGAAAAGATGGTGCGCCTGATCATCCAGGAGATGGAGGACACGCTGGTCGAGGTACGCTCGACCGCCGTCCGGACGCTTGCGCGCAAGAAGGAGTTGCAGCGGACCGTCGCCCACCTCCAGACGGAGGCCGACGACTGGCAGCGCAAGGCCGAGCTGGCCATCACCAAGGACCGCGAGGATCTGGCACGCGGGGCCCTGGCCGCACGCCAGCGGGTGCTCGATCACATCGCCGGCGTCGAGCAGGAGCTGACGCACGTCGAGGAAGAGGTCCGCAAGCTGGATGACGACACCAGCAAGCTCAAGGCGAAGCTGGCCGACGCGCGCCAGCGCCAGAAGACCATCATCCTGCGCCAGCAGTCGGTGGCCTCGCGGCTCAAGGTCAAGACCCAGATCAACGACCGCAAGATGAGCGATGCGATGGCGCGCATGGAGCAGTACGAGGGCAAGATCGACCGCATGGAAGCGGAAGTCGAGGCCTACGATCTCGGCAGCCGCAGCATCGCCGACGAGTTCGCGCAGCTCGAAGCCGACGACAAGGTCGAGGCGGAACTGGCAAAATTGCGTGAAAAGGTCGGCAAGCCGTCCACCGGCGGACCGACCTCCGACAACGGTTAAGTCCAGGGAGCCTTGAATGGGAGACTATGTCGCCCTCGTCAGCGTCATCATGCCGTTCGCGTTCGTCATCGCGCTGGTGGGCATGATCCTGCACTTCAAGGACCGCAGGCGCGCCCATGAAGCGATGATGGCGCAGGCAACGGGGAACCGAGAAGAGGAACTGCTCGCGATCGCGGACCGCATGGAACGCCGGATCGATGCGCTCGAACAGATCCTCGACGCCGAATCACCCGGCTGGAGAAAGAAATACCATGAGCATTCGTAAGCGCATCCGCTCCGGCGGGATCTTCTCGCGCCTGCACCGCTACCCGCGCGAAGGCTGGGTGGCCGGCGTCTGTCAGGGGCTTGCCGAGTTCTTCGACTGGAACGTCAAGCTGATCCGCGTGCTGTTCATCCTCTCCTTCATCGTCAGCGGGTTCTTTCCGGTCGGCGTGATCTATCTGATCCTCTGGTATCTGATGGAGAACGGCGACGACGCCGAGGCGCGCGAGGCCCCTCGCCCGCGGCCCCGGCGGCACGCAGAGGCCGCCCGCCCCGTCGGCCCGAACGAGTTGAAGCTGCGGTTCTCGCGACTCGAGCACCGCCTGCGCGACCTCGAAGCCTGCGTGACCAGCGGTGACTTCGAACTGCGCCGCGAATTCCGCAAACTGGAAAGCTGATTGACCCGGCAGGGCGCCGGTCCCGAAGCGGTCCGGCGCTAACCGAACCCGCTCACCAGCACGACCCCCGACATCCGCCGCAGCGAGCGCTGAAGATTGGCCCGTGCCTGGGTCTCGAAACGCTGTTTGAACCAGTCCGTGTAGTAGATGCGCGGGCGTTCGAGCAGATCGCGGATCGCCTTCTTGCGCATGCTCTGATAAAGCGACTGCGGCACGTGCCGGTATTCCTGGCGCAGCTGGCGCTCGTATTCGGCATAGCGCGCCGGACGCGATCCCAGAATCGCCAGGACCATGTCGGCCATCACCGCCTCCTCCTCGCAGGCCGGTTCCGCCTCCGGCGCGGTTGCCAGCACCAGGTCGTAGACCCGCTCGACGAGTGCCGCCGATGCGCCGGCCACGGTGAGCACGGTGCGGGCCCATTCGGCGCTGCGCAACTCGTTGTCGGCACGACGCACGTCGTAGTGCGCGTCGTGAAACCAGATCGCCAGTTCGATTTCCTGCGGTCGCGCCAGCATCGGCCGGATCTGCTCGAACAGATCCAGACATTCGCTGACATGATGAAGCGTGTGATACGCCCGGCTCGGCTCGCTGTAGTGGCGGCGCAACTCGGCATGGACCTCCGGATCCCCGGCCAGTCCGAGTTCCTCGAAAATCTGTTTCCAGCGCGCCAGATTGCTCACGTTCACCGATCCGTACGGCCATCGACCCGCCCCGGCCGTGCAGCCGGAGCCCTCAATCGATGCTATCGGCCGTATGCCCGCTTTCCTGAATGCACTCGACAGACGTTGCCCCGCGGGCGTTTGACGGTGCAAGCGTCTGCCGAATCGGTCACAATCTGGCGCCGATTCAGCGGCATCCGAATTCAAGAGCCGTCCAGACCGTAATGCCCCGCAAACCCGCACACGAGCAGTTCGACACCCTCAAAGTCATCGGTGATCACGCATTCGAACTGTTCGGGCGATACGGATACGAGGGCGTCTCGATCGGTGATATCGCCAAGGCGACGCGGCTCTCCAAGGGCGCGCTCTACTGGCACTTCAAGGGCAAGGAAGAGCTCTATCTGGATTGTCAGCGTCGTCTGCACGCGCTCTTCAACGACTACATCTTCGACCCGATGCGCAACGAGGACGATCCGGTCCGCGCCGTCCTGGGATTGTTCACCGGTCTCGAACGTCTGCTGCAGGATCCCCGCGTCGAAAAAGGCGTCGCCGGGTACTGGCTGATTCCGTCGCGTCCTGATACTTCGGCGCTGATCGAGGCGCAGCGGAAGTTCGAAACACGCTCGATCGAGGCGCTGCGCAACGCCCTGCAGCGCGGCATGGATGCCGGTATGGTGGACTTCGCCGGTGATCTCGAAGCCCTCGCGCGTGCCGTGATCTCGCTGGTGGAGGCCTGTGTGTTGCCGCTGCGTCACCGCAGCCCCGCGGAAGTGCGTGGCGAACTGTCGGTCCTTGCGCGGACGCTGTTCCGCGCCTACGCCAACACCGACGAGGTGGTTCGCCTCGCCGAGCAGTTCTGACGGACCCGATTCCGCCGCGGTGCAGCGTGCTGCGGCCAAACCGCATCCAAGGTTGATCGATGAAATTCAGCGCTCCCTGGACCCTGACGATCCTGCTGCCGCTGCTGCTGGGTGCATGCAGCGGTCAGTCGCCGCCGGCCCCCGCCGGGGCGCCACAGGACGCAGTCGCGGTGGAGGTGCAACTGGCCGAAACGACCACGCTGCCCCGCACGGTCGATGCCGTTGGCAGTATCGAGGCCGGTGAATCCGTGGTGATCCGGCCCGAAGTCGCCGGACGCATCGTCGACATCGCGTTCGAGGAGGGAGAAACGGTTCCTCGCGGGCAGCTTCTGTTCAGGCTCGACGATGCCATCCAGCGGGCCGAGCTGGCGCAGGCGCGCGCCGACCTCGCCCTGGCGGACAGCACCCATCGCCGCGCGACCCGGCTGCGCTCCGAGAAACTCGCGTCGCAGGCCGATGCCGACACGGCGGCGGCCGCGCTCGAAGTGGCCGCCGCTGCGGTACAGCTGGCACAGGCGCGCCTCGACAAGACCCTGATCCGAGCGCCGTTTGCCGGCGTCGCCGGGTTGCGTGCGGTCAGCCCCGGCGCCTACGTCGAGGCCGGCGACGATCTGGTCCGGATCGAGTCGGTTGATCCGCTGCGGGTGGTTTTCCGTATTGCCGAAGCGCAGGCGTCCCGGATCGCGATTGGCCAGACCGTGCAGCTGCGAGTCGACGGACACGAGCAGCCGTTCGTCGCCACGGTCGCGGCGATCGATGCACGCGTGTCCGCCGAAACCCGGTCGCTGACGCTCAAGGCGCGGCTCGCCAATCCGGACGGTGCGCTGCGGCCAGGCCAGTTCGCTCGCGTGCGGTTGCAAACCGGCGCCCCGAGTCCCACGGTGACGGTTTCCGAGGATGCGGTCTTCCCGCGCGGCGATGGGCAGTACGCCTACGTTGTCGAAGGCGGTCGTGCGGTTGAACGCGAGGTGAGCCTCGGGCAGCGGATCGCCGGTCGCGTGGAAATCCGGTCCGGCATCCGCGCCGGTGAGCCGGTCGTCACATCGGGGTTGCAACGGATCTCCAACGGTGCGCCTGTCGTCACGTCGCCGGCCCGGTCCGACGACGGCTAGATCGGTTTCGCCATCAAGCCAGCAATCGAGAAGGAGCAGCAGCATGTCCATGGACGTCATCGACTATCGGATCTACGGCACCGACATGCAGTTCGTCGAAATCGAACTGGACCCTGACGAGGCCGCCGTCGGCGAGGCCGGCGCCATGATGTTCATGGAAGACGGCATCGTCATGGACACCGTCTTCGGCGACGGCTCGGCCGCGCAGCAGGGGATCTGGGGCAAGCTCGTGGGCGCGGGCAAGCGTCTGGTGACCGGAGAGTCGCTGTTCACGACCGTGTTCCAGAACAAGGGCAGCGGCAAACGCAAGGTCGCCTTCGCAGCCCCCTACCCCGGCACCCTGTTGCCGGTGCAGCTGAGCAGCGTCGGCGGCACCCTGCTGTGCCAAAAGGATTCGTTCCTCTGCGCGGCCAAGGGTGTGAGCCTCGGCATCGCATTCCAGAAAAGGCTGGGTGCCGGGCTGTTCGGCGGTGAAGGGTTCATCCTGCAGAAGCTCGAGGGCGACGGGTATGCGTTCGTGCATGCGGGCGGAACGTTGTACGAGCGCGAGCTTGCCGCAGGCGAGGTCATGCGCATCGACACCGGCTGTATCGTCGCTTTCGAGCCATCGGTGCAGTTCGACATCGAATATGTCGGCAAACTCAAATCGGCGCTGTTTGCCGGCGAAGGGCTGTTCTACGCAACACTGCGCGGCCCCGGCCGGATCTGGCTGCAGTCGCTGCCGCTGTCGCGGATGGCCAATCGCATCCTGATGGCCGCGCCGGCCCTGGGCGGCAGCTCGCGTGGCGAAGGCAGCGTGGTTCCGGGCGTCGCGGCTGGCGGACTGCTCGGTGGACTGCTCGGCGACAACGACTGAACGCCCGCTTCGGTGGTGAACGCGAGTCGTCGCGCCGGATGACTTCACGTCGCGCATCATGGTGACGCCGGTGTCCGGTACGCGCCGTTCAGAGCGGTTGCTCGGCTGGGTCAGCATGCTGGTCTACGGGCGGCGGCGGCTGACGTTCGCATTGCTGCTGGCGCTGACCGGGGCACTGCTCGCGTCGGCGCTGCAGCTCCAGCCCGACGCCGGCTTCGAGAAACAGATTCCGCTCGACCACCCCTACATGGAGGTCTTCAAGCAGTACGAAGAGGCCTTCGGCGGCGCCAACCTGATCTCCGTGGCGCTGATCAACCACGACGGCGACATCTATCAGGGGCATTTTCTCGAAACGCTGCGCCAGGTCACCGACGCGGTGTTCTTCCTGCCCGGCGTCGATCGCTCGCGGGTGTCGTCGCTGTTCACGCCGGGGGTCCGCTACATCGAGATCGTCGAGGGCGGTTTCGAGTCGGGCGACGTCGTTCCGCGGGACTATCGCCCCACCCCCGCGATGCTGTCGGACATCCGTGCCAACGTCGCCAAGGCCGGCGTCATCGGTCGGCTGGTGTCTCTGGACCAGCACGGTGCGATGGTGGTCGCCGAGCTGCTGGAGCACGACCCGACCACGGGTGCCAAGCTTGACTATCGCGCAGTCGCCGACCGCCTCGAGGCGATCCGCAAGCAGTACGCGGACGAGGGTATTTCGATCCACGTCATCGGCTTCGCCAAGGTCGTCGGCGACGTCACCGACGCCAGCCGCGAGGTCATGGGGTATTTCGGTGTGGCCGTCATTGCGACGCTGCTGCTGCTCTGGCTGTTCTGCGGCTCCATCCGCCTGGCGCTGTTGCCGCTGATGGCCGCGGTTGCCGCGGTGATCTGGGAACTCGGCTTGTTGCAGCTGGCAGGTTTCGGTCTCGATCCGTTCGCGATCCTGGTGCCGTTTCTGATCCTGTCGGTGGGCGTCTCCCACGGGGTTCAGTACATCAACGCCTGGGGACACGAGGTCTCCGAGAACGGCCGCGATTCCTACGCAGCGTCGCTCGAAACCTTCCGGCATCTGTTCATCCCCGGCACGGTGGCCATCGTCACCGATGTTGTCGGTTTCGCCACGCTGGGCTTCATCCAGATCGACATCGTCCGCGAAATGGCCTGGAACGCCGCGATGGGCATGGCGGCGGTGATCGTGACCAACAAGATCATGCTGCCGATCGTGCTGTCATGGGTCCATTTGCACGACCTCGAGCGGTTCCGGCGGCAGGCGCATCGGCGCAGCGAGCTGATGGACGGATGGTGGCGCCGGCTGTCGGTGTTCGCGACCGCGCGTGCTGCCGTGCCGATGCTGATCGTCGCGTCCGCCGCACTGGCGTGGTCGGTGTGGATGTATCCACAGCTGACCGTCGGCGACAGCCAGGCCGGCGTCCCGGAACTGCGCCCGGACAGCCGCTACAACCGCGATTCACGCATCATCAGCGAACATTTCGCGATCGGTGTCGACCTGCTCAAGGTCATGTCCGAGGCCGGCGAGTACGGCTGCGTCGATCCCGGGAAGATGGAGGAGATCGACCGCTTTGCCTGGCACATGCGTAACACGCCGGGTGTGCAGTCCGTGCTGTCGCTGCCACAACTGGCCCGCCAGGTCCGCTCGGCATGGCTGGAAGGATCGCCGAAGTGGCGGGTGTTGCCGAGAACCCAGGGGGGACTCGCGCATCTGGTCTCGGCCATTCCGAGCTCGATGGGGCTGAACAATCCGGATTGCAGCGTGATGCCGGTCCTGATCTTCACCGCCGACCATCGGGCGGACACCATCGACGGCATCGTCGATGCGGTCAAGGCCTTCAACCGGGACAATGCCGGCGGCGGCGTGGCGTTCAGGCTGGCTTCGGGCAACGTCGGTGTGATGGCCGCTACCAACGAAGTGATCCGCTCCCGTGAAATCGTTGTGATTCTCTGGGTCCATGCCACGCTGGCGTTGTTCGCCTGGCTGTCGTTCCGGACTGCGACAGCGGTCGCCTGCATCGTCTCGCCGCTGGTGTTGTGTTCGTTGCTGACCTATGCGCTGATGGCAACCCTCGGCATCGGCATGAAACCGGCGACCCTACCCGTCGCTGCATTCGGGGTCGGCATCGGTGTCGACTACAGCATTTACCTGTGGAGCGTTCTGGCGCGCCATCTCGAATATCAGCCGCTACGGGATGCGTACTTCGAGGCGCTGCGGCATACCGGCAAGGCGGTGGTTTTCACCTCGGCGTCGTTGCTGCTGAGCGTCTTCACCTGGTTGTTTTCGGGGCTGCAGTTCCAGGCGGACATGGGCCTGCTGCTGCTGTTCATGTTCACGACCAATCTGCTCGGCGCCATCCTGCTGCTGCCGGCGTTGGCATGGCTGATCACGCGCCGGCGTGTGGCGGCCGAACTCGACGGCGCAAGCGCCGTCCAATGACAGACAGACTGCCGCATTCGCCGCCCGCGGATGCCGATGGAGAGGAGATGATCCGGATCAAAACGCAATACGCTTCCTCGCGCCGGTCGCTGGCCGCGGCCCTGTTGCTGACGGCGTGGCTCGTGCCGGCCACTCCGGCCCTTCCGGCGGTGACGGAGGATCAGGCGCAGGCACTCGGCAAGACGCTGACGCCGATCGGCGCGGAGCGTGCGGGCAATGCCGACGGCAGCATTCCGGAATGGACCGGCGGCCTGCCCAAGCACGACATGAAGCGTGGCGAGAACCCCTACGCCGACGACAAGCCCCTGTTCGTGATCACGGCGCAGAATGTCGACAAGTACGCCCGCTTCCTGTCCGAAGGCCACAAGGCGCTGTTCAGGACCTTCCCCGACTACAAGATGCTGATCTATCCGTCGCGTCGGTCGGCCTCGTACCCGCAGTGGTTCTACGATGCGACCCGGCGCAACGCAACCGGGGTCAAGCTGACCGACGACGGCTACGGGTTCTGCTGCGCGGCGCAGGGATATCCCTTCCCCATTCCCGGGAACGGCACCGAAGTGATGTGGAATCACATCATGCGCTACAACACCAAGGGCTATAAGGGCTATCTGAATTCCGCGGCGACCGCGGCCGACGGTTCGTACGTGATCGAGCGCAGCTATCTGGAGCTCAGCTACGTCTACAACAACGTCAAGTCCACGGTCGAATCCCTCGGGGGGATGAACCTGTATGCGCTGACCAAGACAGTCGCTCCGCCGAACAAGGCCGGCGAAGCGCATCTACTGCATGTGCCGATCGACCGCATCAAGGACCAGACCGGGGTCTGGGTCTACAACGCCAGCGTCGGGCGTGCCCGTCGCATCGGCGAGGTCGGCTACGACAACCCCCTCTACGACGGTCTGATGACGCACGACCAGATCGACATGTTCAACGGCCCGCTGGATCGCTACACGATCAAGCTGCTCGGCAAGCGCGACATGGTGATTCCGTACAACAGCTACAAGCTCTACGATCCGAAGCTGAAGTACAGGCAGATCATCACCCCCGGTCATATCAACCAGGATCTGGCGCGCTACGAACTCCACCGGGTCTGGGTCATCGAGGCGGAAGTCCGGCCCGGGTTCTCGCATCGCTACAAGAAGCGGGTGTTCTACGTCGACGAGGATTCGTGGATCGTTCACCTGCAGGACATCTACGACGAGCGCGATCAGTTCTGGCGCACCGCCGAATCCCATTCGGTCACTTTCACCGACGGACCGCTGGTCATCAACGGTGTGCAGGTGCACTACGATCTGCAGTCACGTCGTTATGTCATCCTCAACCTCACCAACGAGGAACGCCGGCTGATCGAATACGACTGGGAGGCCGAGCCGGGCTACTTCACGCCGGGCATGCTCAAGCGCTTTGCGAGCTCGTCGCAAAAGTGATACGCCGACGCCCGCCGGGCGGGCGTGTGCGCGTTCCGGAGTTCAGGACGAATTCATGTTGTCAACCCTATTCTGACGGCCATTCCACTGCCGCAGGCCGCGTGTCCGACCATGTTCCGCTTCCGTTCCCACGCCATCGCACAGCGCCGTCACGCAACGGGTTCCCCGGTGCCGGCAGCCGCCGGGGCGAGGCCGCGCGGCCCGTGGACGCAAAGCCGGGCGATCACTACAGTAGGCCCATGCTTCGATCGTTACTGATCCGCGGCCTGTGTATCGCCAGCCTCTGCAGCAGCCTTCCCGCTCTGGCCCTCGGGCCGGATGCGCCGTTGCGCCGTCTGCCGCCCAGCCGGCAGGAAGCACCGCTGCGGCAGCCGGATCTCCAGACGCTGAATCCGCGCCTGACCCCCAGCCAGGCGGCGCGTCAGGTGCAGCAGGAGTATGGCGGTCGCATCCTGGCAGTCCAGCCGGCCGGAGCGGGCTACCGGGTCAAGGTCCTCAAGGACGGCGAAGTACGCACCTACATCGTGGATCCGTGAACCCGACGAAACTCCGGATGTGACCCCGGTCACAATCCGCCCGAACCCGGCAGCAGACTGCATAGAAGGATCGATACGCATGCGTGTACTTGTCATCGAGGACGACCCCGACCTGCTCGACCAGCTGCGGCGTTTCCTCAGCGCCGACGGATTCGCGGTCGATACCGCGGCCGAAGGTGAACAGGGTGCCTATATGGCACAGGAATATCCCACCGACATCGCCATTGTCGACCTCGGTCTTCCGGGCGTGGCCGGCATCGACATCATCCGTCAGGTCCGCAAGGAGGGGCGCAAATATCCGATCCTGATCCTCACGGCCCGGGACGGCTGGGAATCGAAGGTCGAGGGCCTCGAGGCCGGTGCCGACGACTATCTGGTCAAGCCCTTCCATCGCGAAGAGCTGCTGGCACGGGTGCGCGCGCTGGTTCGTCGCGCCGGCGGCTGGACCAGCGCCCGCCTGACGTCGGGCCCCTACGTCGTCGACACCGGGGCGAAGACGATCACCGCGGACGGGCGCCCGGTCGACCTCACCAGCTACGAGTATCGTGTCCTCGAATATCTCCTGACCCAGGCCGGCAAGGTCGTATCGAAGTCCGAACTGACCGAGCATCTGTACACGGAGGACGAGGAGCGGGACAGCAACGTCATCGAGGTCTTCATCCGGCGCCTGCGCTCGAAGCTCGACCCCGAAAGCCAGTACAACCCGATCACGACCATCCGCGGCGCCGGCTACCGCTGGGATCTGCCGCGCGACTGATGGGTTCCGCACATCGGCGCGAGCCGCTCCTTTTCGCCTGCTGAACGGCCATGCGTCCGGCCTGGCTCAAGCCCGAGCACCTCAATTCCCTGCGGGTCCGCCTGCTGATCTCGACGGTCGCGATCCTGGCCGCGTTCGGCGGACTGTCCGGGCTGACGCTGGAGCGAGCCTTCGCCAGCGGTCTGCTGCAGGCCCAGCAGGACAAGCTCCAGACGCTGGTCTACTCGCTCCTGGGTGCCGCCTCGCCCGCGATCGACGGGGATCTGACCATCGCCAGCGAGGCCATCCCCGATCCACGCCTGCGTCAACCCCTTTCCGGCCTTGAGGCGGCGTTGTTCAACGAGGAAGGCATCATCGTCTGGAGTTCGTCGGGCGACTTCCTGCGGCTGCCGCCGCCGGATACGCCGCTGGTCGGCGAGTGGCAGTTCCGCCGGCTCGACGAACCGCGGGCGTTCTCGTTGTCGTTCGGACTGCGCTGGATCGACACTGCGGACGATCCCCGGCGCTACACCGTCGTCGTCCTCGAAGACGCGGCTGCATTCGATCGCCAGTTGTCGGTTTTCCGCAACACGCTGTGGGCGTGGCTGGTCGCGCTGCTGGTCGCGTTGACCGCCGGTCTGCTGACGCTGATGCGCTGGGGCCTGTCGCCGCTGCGGCGGCTCGGCACCGAGCTGCAGGCCGTCGAATCCGGACGGCAACAACAGATCGACGGCCGTTATCCGGAGGAACTGCAGCCGCTGACCCGCGATCTGAATGCGATGATCGTCAACGAGCGGCATCAGCAGACGCGCTATCGCAACGCGCTCGGCGATCTCGCCCACAGCCTGAAAACACCGCTGGCCGTCCTGCGCGGGCTCGGGACCGAAGCGGACCTGGCCGAAGCGCATCGCCGCCAGCTCGACGAGCAGGTCGGGCGGATGCTGCATATCGTCGATCACCAGCTGCAGCGTGCGGCCGCCGCCGGTTCCCGGACGCTGACCGAACCGGTCGCGCTGCGCCCGCTGGCCGACAAGCTGCTCGCCGCGCTGAGCAAGGTCTACGCCGACAAGCAGCTGCGCTTCACCAATCGCGTGGATCCGGCACTGCAGATTCGTGCCGACCAGGGCGACCTGTACGAGCTGCTCGGCAATCTGCTCGACAACGCCGCCAAGTACGGTCGAGACGAGGTCTCGATCGACGCCGGAATCCGTGACGGCAACTATGTCATCACGGTCGACGACGGTGGCCCCGGGTTTCCGCCGGACGCCACCGCCCTGATCGAACGCGGCGCACGCGCCGACACCCGCGAGCCCGGTCAGGGCCTTGGCCTTGCAGCCGTCTCCGACATCATCGGCGCCTACGGCGGTACGCTGGCCTTGCTGCGTTCAGCACTCGGCGGCGCACGGGTCGAGGTGACCTTGCCGCCGCACGCGGTTACTGCGAAACGCGGATGAAATGTTCGCGGTAGTACCGCAGCTCGTCGATCGAATCACGGATGTCGTCGAGCGCCAGGTGTGACGACTTCTTCTTGAACCCGCCGGCCAGCAGCGGCGCCCAGCGTGCGCACAGCTCCTTGAGCGTGCTGACGTCGAGATTGCGGTAGTGGAAGTGGCGTTCGAGGTCCGGCATCCAGCGGGCCAGGAAGCGCCGGTCCTGGCAGATCGAGTTGCCGCACATCGGTGATGCCCCTGCGACCGTCCACTGCTGCAGGAAGTCCAGCGTCATGCGCTCGGCCTGCGCCTCGCCGATGGTGCTTTCGCGCACGCGCTGCACCAGCCCGGAGCCGTTGTGCTGGCGCGTGTTCCATTCATCCATCGCGTCGAGCTCGGTCTCCGCCTGGGAAATCGCGATGACCGGTCCCTCGGCGAGGATTTCCAGTTGTGGATCGGTCACGACGGTGGCGATCTCGATGATGCGGTGCTGCTCGGGGATCAAGCCGGTCATTTCCAGGTCGATCCAGATAAGATGGCGTGCGTCGGCAGGCATGATCAGCGCGGGTCCTGAGTCTGGAGTGGGCGGCGGGCCGTGATCGGCGCCGCATGAGGCATGTTGATCATGATACGGGGCGCGGGTCGGCTCGGCATCCTCTGCGCCCTTTCAGGCTTGCCGTGCGGAGTTGCCGCGGCGTGCCATTGTCCAACTCGCGAGGAATCCACTGTCCATGCACGAAACGATCGCCGTTGTCTTCGACTTTGACGACACGCTCGCTCCCGACACGACCTCCGGGTTCCTGCGGGACAGCGGCATGGCCGATGTCGGGCGTTTCTGGAAGGAGGACGTCGATCCGCTGATCACGCGGGACGACTGGGATCCGGTTCCGGCCTATCTCCACCGGATGATCGAAGCCGGTCGCAGCGGACAGATGGCGCCACTGACCCGCGCGCGACTGGAAGACTGGGGTCGGCGGGCCCCGATTCATCCCGGGGTCGAAACCCTGTTCGGGCGCCTGCGCGATGCGGCACGCGACGCCAATCCGCGCGCGAACCTCGAGTTCTACGTGATCTCCAGCGGGATCGGCGACATCCTCCGGTCGACCCGGATCGCCGGCGAGTTCAATCAGATCTGGGCATCGGAACTGCACTATGGAGACGACGGTGCGGCAGTCTGCGCCCGGCGTGTGATCAGCTTCACCGACAAGACCCGCTATCTGTTTCACATCCAGAAAGGACTGGTCGGCCCCCAGCACCGGGGCAAGCCCTTCGAGGTCAACCGCAAACTCGCTCCGGAGCAGATGCGCGTCCCGCTGAACCAGATGATCTTCGTCGGTGACGGTTACACCGACATCCCCTGCTTCTCCCTGCTGCGGCAGCATCGCGGCATGCCGATCGCGGTCTACGACAAGGGCCGTGAGGAAAAATGGGGCAACGCCTTCCAGTTCGTCAGGGACGGACGCGTGGCCAACCTGCATTCCGCCGACTACCGCGACGATTCCGACCTGAGTACCTTCCTGGCGATGGCGGTGCGCAGCATGGCGACCGATCTGGCGCTGTCCGCCAGGGCCTACCAGGGATAGGCGCGCACCGCGTTTCGGCGGCGTACAATCCGCCCCCCGCAACTTGGAAGCATCCGATGTCCGATCTCGCCAAGAAGAAATGCACCCCCTGCGAAGGCGGGGTGCCTCCGCTGGACCTGGCCGCGGCGATGAAGCTCAAGGGCCAGCTCGACGGACGCTGGAAGATCGTCAGGGACGGCAAGGCCATTCAGGCGACCTTCGATTTCGACAATTACTGGCAGACCACCGCGTTCGTCAATGCGGTTGCGTGGATCGCGCACACCCAGGACCATCACCCCGATATCAGCTTCGGCTACAAGCAGTGCACGGTGGGATACTGGACGCATGCCCTCGACGGGCTGAGCGAAAACGACTTCATCTGCGCGGCGCAGATCGACGACCTGCTCGACTGAGCGCCGTCCCCATCGACGGCCGCGGCGGCATCAAACCGGCGTGCGACCGCTGAGCGCGTGGGCCAGCGTGCTGCCGTCGACGAACTCGAGCTCGCCGCCCATCGGTACGCCGTGGGCGATCCGGCTCACGCCGACCTCGCAGGCTCTGGCCATTTCCGTCAGGTAGAACGCGGTCGCCTCGCCCTCGACGGACGGATTGATCGCGATGATCAGTTCGTTGACGTCGCCCCGCCCCAGCTGCTCGCCGAGCTGGCGCAGGCCGAGTTCGTCGGGACCGATGCCGTCGATCGGCGACAGGCGCCCCATCAACACGAAATACCGTCCGCGGTAGCCGGTGTTGCTCTCGATCGCGACCAGGTCGGCCGGCCCCTCGACGACACAGATCTGCCCGGTGCTCCGGCGAGACTCGCTGCAATAGCGGCAGCTGTCGTCCTCGCAGAACATCCGGCAGCTCGGGCAGCGGCTGATTCCGGACAGGGCTTCGCCGATCGCCGCCGACAGCTGCGCCGCGCCGTCGCGGTCGCGATCCAGCAGGTGAAACGCCATGCGCTGGGCCGATTTCGGACCAACGCCCGGCAGGCGGCGCAGCGATTCGATCAGACGGGTCAGGCGCGGAGAAAAGGTGCTCACGATGGGCGATGCAATCGGCAATACGCCGACCGGTCGCGGCGCAGCACCTAGGATACCTTACGGCGCCAGCGCCGGTGCGTCATCGCGGGCGGCCGTCTGCTCGGCCGCGATCAGGTGCTTGCTCCCGGCTTCGACCGCATACGCTACGCCGAGGCTCTGTCCGTCGCTGGGCTGCGTGATGTCGTCGACGTACCAGTGCTCGCCGACCATCCGCTCGGGGGTGATGTCGAGCAGCAGATAGCCCTTCTGCGACAGATCCGCGTACTTGATGTGCGGGTTGAGCAACTGCAGCAGCGGCACCAGCGGTTGTGCCGGATCGAGCCCGGGCGACGTGATCGAGGTGCAGACGAACTCGACGCCCAGCGAACCGCTGCCGTTGAGCGGGTTGTAGACCAGCGGATTGGCCGGATCGCGGGACAGGTCCATGGCCCAGGACGTGTGGATGTCCCCGGTCAGCACCACCGGATTCTCGATCTGCAGCGACTCCAGCAGGTCGAAGACCCGGCCGCGTTCGGCGCGGTAGCCGTCCCATTGATCGGTGTTGATGATCAGCCCGCCGGTTCCGACCAGCGGCAGACTCGACAACAGCGCCTGCAGCTGCTCGATCGACAGCCCGCTGAGTTCGGACAGCTCCGGCAGGCTGGGGATGCGCAACTGACCGAACATCACCTGCTGCCCGAGGATCTTCCAGGTTGCCCCGGGCGCGGCCAGCGCCGACTGCAGCCATGCGAGCTGTTCCGGGCCGATCAGTTGCCGCGTCTCGTCGTTGATGGTCGCGGCGTCGACCATTCCCGCCTGCAGATCGCGATCGAACAGGCGCGTGTCCAGCATCACGAAGTCCGCGAGATCCCCGTAACGGAAGCTGCGGAAAATGCGGGTGTTGTCGTTGGGGTCGACCTGCCGGATCGGCAGCCATTCGTAATAGGCCTGGATCGCCCAGGCCTTGCGCTGGACCCAGCTGCCTTCCTCCCCCTCGGTGTGGTTGTTGGCGCCGTCGCGCCAGGAATTGTCCGCGGTTTCGTGATCGTCCCAGACGTTGATGAACGGATGCTGGCGATGGACCTCCTGCAGGTCCGGATCGGTCTTGTACTGCGCGTGACGCGTCCGGTAGTCGTCGAGGGTCAGGATCTCGTGCGCCGGCTGGTATTCGCGCGTGCTGCCGTACTCGCCGGAGCCGTATTCGTAGATGTAGTCGCCCAGATGCAGGATGACGTCCAGATCCGCGCGTTCAGCGAGCCGTCGGTAGGCGTTGAAGTAGCCGTGCGCCAGGCTCGAGCAGGACACCACGCCGACGCGCAGACGGTCCGTTGCCGTGGCCGGCGCGGTCCGGGTCCGTCCGGCCGGCGAACGCACGCCATCGACGGAGAACCGGTAGTAGTAGGTCGTCGCCGGCATCAGGCCGGCCGCGTCGACCTTCACGGTGTAATCGCGCGCGGCATCGGTGACGAAGGTGCCGCCGCTGACGCGGACGGACAGCTCAGGGTCGGCATAGACCGCGTAGTCCACGGTCACGCTGCCGGACGCCACGCCGCTGACGCGGGTCCACAGCATCACCCGGTCGGCCAGCGGATCGCCGCTGGCGACGCCATGCCGGAACTCGACCTTGCCGTCGACGGGGCCGCGACCGCCGTCGACGGGCGAGCTGGACCCGCAGCCCGGCAACAACGGCAAGGCGCCGAACGCGGCGCCGCCCCATCCCACTCGGCGAAGGAAATCCCTGCGATTCAGAACGGCAGGCTCGGGCTTTTGACGTCGTGGGCCGGACATGGTGAGACACCCTCATTCAATGACATGACGATCCCCGCGATGGATGGGACCACCCGGGGCGCGCAACTTTATGACAGCACGGTGAAGGTATCGTGACAGCCGCCAGGCCGGTCAGAACCCGGGTTTGCGCAGCTTCTTCTCCTGCATCACCGTCGCCGCGATCTCCTCGATCGACATGTTCGCCGAGTTCACATAGGCGATTCCGTACTTGCGATACAGCTGTTCGGCCTGGCGCAGCTCATAGACGCACTGCGATATGGACGCATACCGCGAACCGGGACGCCGTTCGTTGCGCACGTGCGCGAGCCGTTCGGGGTCCGAGGTCAGCCCGAAGCAGCGGTCCTGCAGGTCCTGCAGCGCGGACGGCAGCCGCAACTGTTCAAGATCGTCCTCGATCAGCGGGAAGTTGGTGGAGTAGACGCCGTACTGCAGCGCCAGATACATGCTGGTCGGGGTCTTGCCGCAGCGTGACGGCGCGATCAGGATGATGTCGGCCCGGCTCAGGTCGCGGGTCGAGGCGCCGTCGTCGTGCTCCATCGCGTAGTGCATCGCGTCGATGCGCTCGGTATAGCGCCGCTGATCCGCCAGTCCGTGTGCCCGTCCCTGCGCGTGGGTCGACATGACGGCCAGCTCGCCTTCGATCTTGCCGATGAACAGATCGAACAGATCGAGGAACAGCCCCTGCACGCCGCGCAGCACGCTGCGAGCCTCGTCGTGCACCGTCGTACTGAACACCAGAGGCCGTTTTCCGGTCTGCTGCCCCACGAAATTGATATAGTCCACAGTGCTCTGGGCACGTTCGGCGCTGTTGACAAACGGCAAGGTGGCTTTTTCGAAGTTCACTCCGTCGAACTGGGTCAGGAGCGTGTTGCCGAGGGTTTCGGCGGTGATGCCGGTGCCATCGGAAACAAAAAATACAGGACGCGCGCTATTCATGGCTCAAATATGTCATGCGCGGCGTGCGCCGCATAGCAGTCCCACCAATTCACGAAGAGTATCTGGTAAGCGCATGAGTAAGAACGTCCTCTGGTATGCCGAGCTTGGCATGAACGACGTCGAGATCGTCGGCGGCAAGAATGCCTCGCTGGGGGAGATGATCCGCAACCTGTCGGATTCCGGCGTCAGCGTCCCGAACGGATTTGCGACGACCGCCTCCGCGTACCGCGAGTTCCTGTCGCACGAGGGACTTGCCGACCGCATCAACCAGATGCTCTCCGCGCTGGATATCGAGGACGTCCAGGAACTCGCTCGGGTCGGCCGCACCATCCGCGAGCTCGTCGTCGCCGCGCCCTTCCCGGCCAGTCTGGAGCAGGATATCCGCAGCCATTTCGAGGAGATGGAGCGCGATGCCGGCGCCGAGATGTCCGTGGCCGTCCGCTCGTCGGCAACCGCGGAGGATCTGCCGGACGCTTCGTTCGCCGGCCAGCAGGAGACGTTCCTGAACGTGCACGGCATCGACAATGTGCTGCAGGCGATCAAGGAGGTCTTCGCGTCGCTCTACAACGACCGCGCGATCGCCTACCGTGTGCATCACCACTTCGACCATGCGGCCGTCGCATTGTCCGCCGGCGTGCAACGGATGGTCCGTTCTGATTGCGGCGCCAGCGGCGTCATGTTCACGATGGACACCGAGTCCGGCTTCCGCGACGCGGTGTTCATCACCGCCTCCTATGGCCTCGGCGAAGCGGTGGTCCAGGGGGCGGTGAATCCGGACGAGTTCTACACCTACAAGCCGGCGCTGAGCGCAGGCCGCCCGGCGGTGCTGCGCCGCAATCTCGGCGGCAAGGCCCGCAAGATGGTGTACACCGGCGACCGTACGGTCGGCCGCACGATCGAGTTCGTCGATGTGCCGGCGGAAGACCGCCAGCATTTCTGCATCAGCGACGCCGAGGTCGAGGCGCTGGGCCGCCAGGCAATGACGATCGAGGCGCATTACGGCCGCCCGATGGACATCGAATGGGGCAAGGACGGCATCGACGGCAAGCTCTACATCCTGCAGGCCCGGCCGGAGACGGTGAAGTCCCGCGCCTCGGCCAACGTCCTGCGCCGCTACAAGCTCAAGGGCAAGGGCAAGCGCCTCGCCGAGGGCCGCGCGATCGGCCAGAAGATCGGCGCCGGTCCGGTGCGGGTCCTCTCGTCCATCGACGAGATGAACCGCGTGCGTCCCGGCGACGTGCTGGTCACCGACATGACCGACCCCGATTGGGAGCCGATCATGAAGCGCGCATCGGCGATCGTCACCAACCGCGGCGGCCGCACCTGCCACGCCGCGATCATCGCCCGTGAACTCGGCATCCCCGCAGTCGTCGGCTGCGGCGACGCAACCGAGGTTCTCAGTGACGGCGGCGACGTCACGGTGTCCTGCGCCGAGGGCGACAACGGCTACATCTACGAGGGCAACATCGACTACGCGGTCGACGAGGTGAAGCTCGACCACATGCCCGAAGCGCCGGTCAAGATCATGATGAACGTCGGCACGCCGGAACAGGCCTTCGACTTCGCCGCGCTGCCGAATGCAGGCGTCGGCCTCGCCCGCCTCGAATTCATCATCAACCGCCAGATCGGCATCCACCCGCAGGCCCTGCTCGAACTCGACAAGCTGCCGCAGGAGGAGCGCCGCATCATCGACCCGATGATCGCGCCGTATGGCAGTCCGGTGGACTACTTCGTCAAGCGTCTGGCCGAGGGGGTCGCAACGATCGCGGCGGCCTTCGCGCCGCAGCCGGTGATCGTGCGCCTGTCGGACTTCAAGTCGAACGAGTATGCCAACCTGATCGCGGGCCGCCGCTACGAGCCGCACGAGGAGAATCCGATGATCGGGTTCCGCGGCGCGTCGCGCTACATCGCGGAAAACTTCCGCCCCTGCTTCGATCTGGAATGCCAGGCGCTGAAGTACGTGCGCGACGAGATGGGCCTGACCAACGTCAAGATCATGGTGCCGTTCGTGCGGACCGTCGACGAGGCGCGGCAGGTCAACGAGATCCTCGCCGCCAACGGGCTCAAGCGCGGGGACAACGGCCTGCAGCTCATCATGATGTGCGAGCTTCCGTCGAACGCGGTTCTCGCCGACCAGTTCCTTGAATACTTCGACGGCTTCTCGATCGGCTCCAACGACATGACGCAGCTGACGCTCGGCCTCGATCGCGACTCCGGCCTCGTGGCGCACCTGTTCGACGAGCGCAACGATGCCGTCAAGGCCATGCTGCACATGGCGATCCAGGCTTGCCGCAAGCAGAACAAGTACATCGGCATCTGCGGACAGGGGCCGTCCGATCATCCCGACCTCGCCCGCTGGCTGGTCGACGAGGGAATCGAGTCGGTCTCGCTCAACCCCGATACCGTTGTCGAGACATGGCTGTATCTGGCCGGTCAGACCGCCTGATCCGCGGCTACGCTGCACTCCTGCTCCTCCTGGCTGCCGCCGTCACGTCGGCGGCAGCCAGCGAGAAGCCCGGTGCGTTCGACTACTGGATCCTCGCCCTGTCCTGGGGGCCGCAGTACTGCAAGTCCAACCCCGCCGACCCGCAATGCCAGGAACCGCACGGCTTCGTCGTGCACGGACTGTGGCCGCAGTACGAGACGGGCTATCCCGACTACTGCGGGCCCCGCCTCGAACAACTCCCCGAAGATCTCGAACAGCGCATGCTGCCGCTGATGCCCAGCGTCAAGCTGATCCGGCATCAATGGCGCAAGCACGGCAGCTGCAGCGGGTACGCGCCCAAGGAATACTTCCTGCAACTCGAGCGCGTCTACCGCAGACTGGTGCTACCGCCTGAACTCGCATCGCCGGCGCAGCGGGTCCAGACCAGCCCGACGGCGCTGGAACAGCGCTTCATCGAACTCAATCCCGCGCTGCGTCCGTCCGCCATTGCACTGCAATGCCGGGGACGCGACTTGAAGGAGGTCTGGATCTGTCTGGACCGTGCCTTCGAGCCGCGTGCATGCGGCCGCGAGGTCGACGATCGCTGCCGTTCCGACATCAGCATTCGCGCCCTTCGCGCCACGCAGCAAGCGCGGTAGAACGGCGTCATCCGCTTGTCGGATGAGGCCTGTTAAAGAAGTTTCAAAATAGTGCTTCCCAAGCCGTCATGTTTAGGTATAATGCGCGCCCCTAGCTTGTGGGGCTATAGCTCAGCTGGGAGAGCGCTTGCATGGCATGCAAGAGGTCGTCGGTTCGATCCCGACTAGCTCCACCAATTTCCTCTGTCCCCATCGTCTAGAGGCCTAGGACATCGCCCTTTCACGGCGGTAACAGGGGTTCGAATCCCCTTGGGGACGCCAAGGTATTTGGCAACGAAAAAGCCCGCCATGATGGCGGGCTTTTTCGTGCCTGCGGTCCGCAACCGCCGAAGCGGTTCAGCGCAGCGGTGCGTGCTGCCGCATGAAGCGCAGCGCCTGCCGGATTTCCGAGTTGAACAGATGTCCCCGCCGGCTGAAGGCATCGATACCGGCGTCGAAGCCCTCGCCGACGAAGCGCTTCCAGCGACGCTCGATCGGACGCTCGAGACGGGCATCATCCAGGGCCATGTCGACGACGATCTGCAACCCGCAGACCCAGTGCTCCAGCCCCTCCGCCGCCGCGAGACCGAACACCCTGGTCGCCGCCGACTGCGTCTCGCGCGCCTGCCAGCCGGCTTCCGGGTCGAGCGATCCGAGCAGGCGCAGCGCGTGATTGCGCACCCGTGTCGGCGGAACCCAGTCGCTGTCCAGGAACCGGATCTGCAGATCGGCCTGCAAGCCCTGGATCTGGATGTTCGACTGATACAGCACGTTGTCGTCGCAGACGGTGCGGTAGCCCTGGCGGATGACGTTGCGCAGCGCCGATGCGACCAGCGGCGTCAGATCGACGGTCTCGCGGGGCGGCATCGACCGGTCGGCGATGTTGCGCAGCACCAGATGCTCACGGATCCAGCGCGGTTTCCACGGACGCAGCCCCTTGAAGGAGAACCCGTTCGACTCCGCCTGCTGCATCGCGCCGATTGCAGCAGTGCCCGCTACCCCGTAATTCATCACTTTAGTTGTCTCACTTGTCACCTGCCCTGGCTTGGCGCGCCGCAGTTTGCGACGCCCGGATGTCCCGGGCCGTACTGCCACCCTGCTGGCCGAGCCGGGTCCGGTCGGCCTTCACAAGTTCCCGGTCAAGCGCCCTGCTGGAACACCGGCCATGCGGCGGTGATGCGCTCACCGTCGAATACGGCGATATCGCCGAATTCAAGAAACACGAATTCACTCTGATGCGGACGCAGGAACACGTAGTCGTCCACGCCGAGCTGTACCTGCTCGGAACCGTTGAGCATTTCCTGGTTGGTCGAATGTCCCCAGATCGGATTGCGCTGTAACCCCGGCGGCGACACCGTGTCGGCGTGCCAGTACCCGCCATAGATGTAGAACGTCCGTGCGGTATTGGGATCCCAGGCGCGGAACGCCGGGCTCATGAATTCGATCCCCGGCAACCGTGTGCTCGGCAGCGCCTTGAGTACCGGCGTCGCGATGAAGGCCGCCGGACGGTGGTCCGCAAGCGTCGGTTTGTCGAAGTCGGTCGGCATGACCAGCCCCGAACCCATCGCCAGCTCATTGCACGGTGCCGCGTCGTCGTACAGCTGATAGGTCGAGCTGCCGCCGGCATTGAGCGTCAGCGTCCGCTCGTCGAAACCGGACCCGAGCACGTTCCGGGCCGTTGTGACGCTGTCGGCGTAGAAGGCCATCGCCTCATCGAGCGCCTTGCGCGGACCGCCCAGAATCGCCGGCATTTTTGAGGCATGGGCCTCGTATCCCATGAACCCGGCGAACCGCATCGACGGCTCGGCACCGAGCAGCATCAGCAGCTCCGCGACGGCTTCCTGCGTGCGCAGCCCACCGCGGTGCAGGCCGACATCCAGCTCGAGACTGACCTGCATCGGCTGTCCGGTTTCGTTGTGGCGCGCGCGCGCCAGCTCGCGGTACTGGACCAGATGCTCCGGCGTGTCGATCAGCCACTGCATCTGCTGCTGCGGATCGAACGCACCGGGCTTGAGGTATTCGAAGAAACGCGCAGCGGCGCCAACCGGCATCGGCTTTCCGATCAGGACCCGGGCGTCGGGCATCCGCTCGGCGATGAAATTGGCAAACGGCTGGTGAAACACCATCAGGCGATCGGTGCCGGTGCGCTCGCGCACGAAGCGGATCAGCTCGAGGCTCGGCAGCGACTTGGCGACGATGCGGTAATGCTTCGACTGCGGCAGATGTGCCTGCAGGCGACCGACATTGTGCTCGAGGGCCTGACGATCGACGACCAGTGTCGGACGCCACAGTCCGGCGTCGCGCAGCGCGGTCTGCAGCTTCGCGAAGTACGCCGAGTGACCGCCGCCGTGCTCGCGTGGCTTGAACGCCGCAAACGCCAGGAGCGGGCTTGCGGCGGCGGCGCCGATCAGCGTGCGGCGTTTGAGGTTGACCTTGGAATCAGACAAGACCGAAGACCTTCTTCAGATGATCGTTGAGCATCCGTCCCTGAGGATCGAGTGCGGCGCGGACTTCGAGGAAGTCCTTCCAGCGCGGATAACGCGCGGCCAGTGTCCGCGCATCGAGCGTATGCAGCTTGCCCCAGTGCGGCCGCCCGCCGATGTCCTGATACAGCGGCTCGATATCGGCGAAATACGGCAGCGGATCTTCCTGGTAGTAGCGGTGCACGGCGATCGACCCGGAACGGGCATGTCCGTGGAACGGACTGAGCCAGGCATCGTCGCCTTTGACGGTGCGCACCTCGATCGGGAAGAACACTTCCGAATGCGCCGACTCGATCGTCTCGCGGACCCTGCGCAGCGTCGGCAACAGGCTTTCGCGCGGCAAGTGGTACTCCATCTCGTTGAAGCGGACGGCGCGCTCCGACGGAAACACGCGGTACCACAGGTCGACCGCCTCTTCGGGCTCGTAGTCCTCGGTCGCCTTGTTCAGCAGCAGGCGCCGCAGCCCGGGCCACCAGCCGATCACGTCACGCAACTGCTTCATCTGCATGACCGCGTCGTTGTCGGGTTCCGCCTGCCGCGGCCGGATGGGCTCGTCGGTGGGATTGATCGTGATCCCGACAGCGCGATCGCAGAACGGAATGAAATACATCTCGAAGCTGTGGTTCGACTCGGCCAGCTCGTCGAAACGTTCGAGCAACTGGTCGAGCGGCTCGATCCACACCCGCCGCTTGAGGCGGTGCGTCGGCACGTTCTGCAGCGTCACCTCGGTGATCAGGCCCAGGCTGCCGAGGGATACGCGCGCGGCATCGAATACCTCGGGATGGCGGTCCCGGCTGCATTCGATCACTTCACCCGCCGGCGTCACCAGGGTCAGCGCCGTCAACATCGAATGCAGCGCGCCGAGGTCCTGGCCGGTTCCGTGCGTTCCGGTCGAGATCGCGCCGGCGATGGATTGCTCGTCGATGTCGGGCATGTTCGGCAGCGCCTGCCCGACGGGATCGAGCAACTCGCCGAGCTGGCCCAGCTTGGTTCCGGCACCGAGCGTTGCCGTCAGGGCCTCGGCGTCGTGGCGGACCAGACCCTCGAAATTGCGCAGCGAGACGATCGTGCCGTCGGTCGGCACCAGCGGGGTGAACGAGTGTCCGGCGCCGACCGGGCGGATCCCGCCGCGGGAGTGCCTGAGCGCATCGACCAGCTCATCGAGGGACTTCGGCGCAATGCGGGCATCCGGCAGGCAGTGCTGATAGCCGGACCAGTTCTGCCACGGAATCCGGCGCTTGCCATCGGGACCGACGGTGACCCCCGGCGATTTCGGCATGCCGGACGCCCCGTGGTCGTCGCAGGCGACGAGTGATCCCGCGGTGGCCAGGCTCAGAGAGGACAACAGGAATTCGCGACGATTCATCGGCAGCAGCTCCGGAGGGGTTCGCCCCTCAACCCTCGGACATGAACTGAATCAGGGCCAGGAAATCCGCCTCGCTGCAGTCCATGCAGGACCCCAGCGGTGGCATGCCCTTGTAGCCGGACAGGGTGTGATCCAGCAGCACCGATTCGCCCTGCGCCAGACGGGGCGCCCACGCCGCCACGTCGCCACTCAACGGAGCGCCGCTGGCGGGATTGCTGTGACAGCCCTGGCAGGTCTGGCTGTAGATCTTTGCGAGTGCCGGGTCCTGGGGCAGCTTGGAGGCGACCTCGGACACAGCCGCCGGAGCGGGGGCATCGGACGGTCCGGATCCGCACGCGGCCAGCGTCGCGATCAGAGCGGCCGCCGGCAGGCGGAGGTAAAGCGGGCGAACTCGAGACAACAGCATGACGGAGCGCTCCCCGGGCGGGTGATGGATACGACGGCAACGACCGGCCGCTCAGCCCTGCGCCGCATCGCCGGAACGATGGTCGGCCTCCGGCCATCGAGTCGCAACAGTAAAAACATACTAACGGTATGTTTCGGTGAATTGCAGCGATATGATGAGCCGACATCGATTGGCTGCCGGCAGCGCGGTCATAACCGGGAGAACGAGCTGATGCATGCGTGGTTACTCTCACGCCTGTGGGAGGCACTGTTCATCAATGCCGAGCTGGCGGTGATCCCACCGGCGGCGTGGCTGTTGCTCGGCCTGGTGCTGGGAGGGATCTGGATCCATGCCCGGCCTCGGCGGTGCCCGGGGGGCGCCGGCACCGCGCGCCGGTGGATCGGCCACGGTCTGCGGACCGTGGCGCTGGTCGTCGCGGTCGGTGGCGGCCTGCTGGCAGCCGCCACGTGGTTCGCCGCGCCGTTGCTGGACGACGCCGACCTGAGCGCGACGATCAGGGTGCAGGCCAGGTCGATCGCCGCCGGACTGATGGCGGGTGCCGGTCTTGCGGCATTGGCGACGCTGGCGCTACGCGGGCCTGCCTCGGCACTCATGTGCGGTCGCGGCGGGGATTGGCGATGATCAGTCGCCGCAGCCTCCTCGGCATCGGCGCCATTGGCGCGGCGGGCGCTGCCGTCCACCCGCGCGCCGAGCAGGCCGCACAGTTGCTCGGCCGGATCGGAGCGGACGAGTCGGCGCCGGCGGGCTGGAACGCGGTGCGCGACGCATTCGACTTCGCGCATGCCGCCGCGCCACGGATTCCGATGAACGCGGCCAATCTCACCCCGGAATCGGCACCCGTCTCCGAAGCGATCACCCGAGCCGCACGCCACCTGAACCTGGACGCGTCCTTCCATCACCGGCTGCTGTTTCTCAAGGCCCAGCGCCAGCGCCTGGCGACGCTGCTCCGCGTGCACCTGGGCATCGAACACCCGTCGAGTGTCGCAGTGGTCCGCAACACCACCGAGGCCAATGCCATCGTCATCAACGGGCTGGCGCTGAGTGCCGGGGACGAAATCGTGCTCTGGGCGCAGAATCACGATACCAACTACCTGAGCTGGCACTACCGCAACAGTGACCGGGGCTGCCGCTGCGTCACCGTCGAAACCCCAGGGCAGCCGCGTGACGACCAGCAGATCGTCGATGCATTTCTCGCCAAGCTGACGCCGGCGACCCGGGTCGTCTCGTTCAGTCACATCTCCAACGTCACCGGCCTGCGCCTACCCGCCGCAGCGCTATGTGCCGCGATCCGCTCCTACAACCCCCGGATCTTCATCCATATCGACGGCGCTCAGAGTTGGGGCGCGGTGAGGCTGGATTTGCAG
The DNA here is from genome assembly GCA_028698335.1 of Nevskiales bacterium. GTDB lineage: Bacteria > Pseudomonadota > Gammaproteobacteria > Nevskiales > Nevskiaceae > Solimonas. Next base: position 96,784 of record JAQVDP010000004.1, read on the forward strand.
GCCCTGGACTGCGACAGCTACTCGGCCAGCGCGCACAAGTGGCTGGCGGGCCCGCGCGAACTGGGATTGTTGTACGTGCGCCCGGAATGGATCGAACGCCTGCAGCCCAGCACCGTCGGATACGACTACGCGATCGAGTATCCCGAGCATGGGCTTCCGTCCGACGCCGAGCGCTTTGCGCTGCTGGGCCAGCGCAACGACGCCCAGCTGGCCGGACTCAATACGGCACTCGAATTGCAGATGAATTGGAATCCGGACCGGATCGAAGCACGCATTGCCGAACTGGGCCTGCAGCTCCGGCAGCGGCTCGCCGGCGCCGGCTTCCGGCTGGTCACCCCCGAGGATCGGCGCTACGCCCTGGGCGTGACCGTGGTCGACCTCGGCGTTGCCGCTGGCGAAGTCGTCAGCGTCTTTCGCAGGCTGTACGAAGTCCATCGCATTTATGGCGCCTACATTCATGGCCGTAAGGTCTACTGCGACGACCGGCCTCCCGACACACCCGTTGAACATCTGTATCTGAGACTGTGCCCACACATCTACAACACGCCGGACGACATCGAACGCGTCGCGTCGATTCTCCACACCGAACTGCACCGATGACCGAAAAGAACGGTCCGAGACAGCAGCGCGCGCGCGAGACGCGCCTGCGCCTGATCGACGTTGCCGAACAGCTGTTCGTGGAGCACGGCTACACGCCGGTCTCGGTGGAGCGCATCGTGCGAGCCGCCGAGGTGACCAAGGGCGCGTTCTATCATCATTTTCCCGACAAACTTGCGGTCTTCCGCGCCGCGTTCGAGCGTGTGGACCGGGAAATGGCCGAGCGCGTGATGCTCGGCGCGCTCCAGGGCAACTCGCCGCTGGAGATGGTCGGCAAGGGGATGCGTGCATGTTTCGAGCTCTGCACCACGCCCCGCTACGGCCGTCTGGTCTATATCGAAGCCCCGAATGCCCTGGGCTGGGAAGAATGGCACCGGATCGATACCAGTATCGCCGCAGAGCTGGTCCATGCCGGCCTCGAGGCGGCCGTCGAGATGGGTGAACTCTCCGCTGAGGCGCACTCGATCGAGGCGCTGACCACCCTGCTGCTCGGCTCGATCCTCCAGGCGGCGATCACCATCGCCCAGGCCGACGATCGCCAGGCGACCTGTCTGAAGCTCGCAGATGAAATGGACCAGTTGCTGCGTGCGCTCTCCTCCGCTTCCACATCCACAACCGTTTAGATCCATGAACAGACTCGCATCGGGACTCATCGCCGCCGCCGTCGCTTGCTCGGCGCTCCCGGCCGCTCAGGCCCAGGATGATCTGGACTTTCTGTTCAGTGACGCCCCCCCGCCTCCGGAAAGCCAGGCCCAGACCGGCGCCGGCACCGAGTCGCCAACGCCGCAGCCGGCACCGGCGGCGGCCGATGACAGCCCGCCGGATGCGGACGGTACCGAGCCGCTGCAGGCGGTGATCCCGGTCGAACCGCTGCACCCTCCGCAGGAGGAGCCGCAACAGACACCGCCGCCCCGGCGCCAGATCGAGGAGATCGTTGTCACCGCCCAGAAGACGGAGCAGTCGCTGCAGGATGTCCCGCTCTCGGTCAGCGCGCTGAGCGGTGATTTCATCAAGCAGACCGGCGCGGCCGACCTCACCGATGTGGCCGCGTACGTCCCGAACGTACGCGTCGATACCGACGACCCGGGCTCGCCGCAGGTGTTCATCCGCGGATTCGGTACCAACACCTTCAACCCGAGTTTCGAAAGCTCGGTCGGCTTCGTCCAGGACGAGATCTTCTTCGGTCGTGGCGGATACTTCACCGAGTCGATGTTCGATATCGATCGCATCGAGGTGCTGCGGGGTCCCCAAGGGACGCTATTCGGGAAGAACACCATTGCAGGCGTCTTCAACGTCACCAGCGCAGGACCGACGGAAGAGTTCTCCGGCGACGTCCGCTACACCATGGGATCCTACGGAGACCGTCGCATCGAAGTCGGCATGGGCGGCATGGTGACCGACTGGGCCGGCATACGCGTGTCGGCCCTCAAACGCAGTTCCGACGGTCAGCTGTACAACAGCTTTCTCGATCGCGACGAGGAAAAGCTCGACCAGCGCGCCGAACGCCTGAAGCTGCGCCTGTATCCGTCCGATTCGGTCGATATGGAACTGACCGTGGTCGATTCGGACACCAGTATCGCGTTCTGGCCGTATCAGCTGTACAAGCTCGATGCTGGCAGTACCGCCTATCTGCGGTCCTTCGACCCGGAAATCGAGGATCAGCCCAACGACCTGACCTCGATGGACACGGTCGGTTATCTGGACAAGGGGTCGACCACCGCAGGCCTGAAGACGGCCTGGTCGGTCGGCGACCTCGGCGGGATCCACGATTTCGAGACTGTCGTGGTGCTCGGCATCTCGCAGTTCTACATCGACCAGCTCAACGATCTGGACGTGTCGCCGTCCGACATCTCGCGGCTGGACAGTCATGAGGATCACGATCAGCGGACGGTCGAGCTGCGCTTCACCGGAAACAGCGACGGCCTTTTCGGCCTCGGCGAGCGTCTCGAATTCGTCACCGGCCTGTATTACTTCGACTCGGACTACGTCCTCAACGCCAAGGTCATTGCCGGCCAGGACCTGGGATCCTATGCCGTCACGGGCGACGCCCTGGAGCTGATCAGCGGAACCAGCTTCGGGGGGCTGTTCGGCGGCATCACGCTGCCGGGCCTGCCGCTGCTGGGCACGATCACCGCTCCGCTGATCGGCGACGACTACTACGGGTTCCACTACACCCAGGGGATCACCGCATACGCGGCCTTCGGTCAGTTCACCTGGTATCTCGACGAGCACTGGGCGATCACCCCGGGCATCCGTCTGAATCGCGAGAGCAAGGACGTTTCCGCGCAGGGTGGCGGGCATTGCCGGACCGAAGCGCTCGAGATCTGCATCATGCAGGCCCTGGTTCAGGGCAGCCCGTACGACGAACCCGATCTGCGCCGCAACGAGACCGACGTCTCGCCGAAATTCGTGCTGCAGTATTTCTGGGACGACGACCTCAACTTCTATACCAGTTACGCGCGCGGCTACAAGAGCGGCGGCTTCAACGCGATCTCTTTCACCGGAGAAGGCATCGAGTACGAGCCGGAAAACGCGCAGACCTACGAGCTGGGCATGAAGGGCAAGTTCCTGGACGGCACCCTGAGTCTGAACACGACCCTGTACCGCACCGAATTCGACAACCTGCAGGTCCTGGCCTTCAACGGCTTCTTCTTCGATGTCAGCAATGCCGCGTCCGCCTATTCGCAGGGCCTCGAAGCCGATTTCATGTGGCTGACCCCCTTCGAGCCGCTGACGATCACCGGTTCACTCGGCATTCTCGACGCCCGTTACGACAACTACGTGGGGGCGCCGGCCCCCTACGGTTCCGAAGAGGACACCCAGGACCTGAGCGGAAAGCGGATCGCCTTCGCGCCGAGCAAGACCGCCACGCTGACCCCGACATTGTCGCTGCCGCTGTTCGGCAGTCTGGTCACGCAGCTGAGCGTGGACCTGCTTTATCAGGGCGACCAGTACACGGACACGGATCTGGACCCGAACACCTATGTCGACGATTACATGATGGTGTCGGCGCGGATCAGCCTCGCCGACGAACAGGGGCTGTGGAGCATCACCTTCGGCGGCAGCAACCTGACCGACAAGCGCGTATTGAATCAGGTCACCGACGCGACATTTTTCCCGGGCACATACTTCGCGCAACTCGGTGGCGGGCGGCAGCTGTTCGGCGCCGTGTCGATCAACTGGTGACGCGCGTCAACGAAGAAGCCCCGCCATCCGGCGGGGCTTCTTCGTTGCTACAGCAGTGGATCTCCATCCTTCTGCGGCGTGAACGGACGCCGCCCGCGGATCAGGCCGCCGTACTCTTGGCCCCGGAGCTGCCTGCGTCGTTGCTTTCGTAGACGATGAAGGGCTTGGCTTCGCCCCGCACCACGGCGTCGTCGATCACGACCTTGCTGACGTTCTGCATCGACGGCAGGTCGTACATGACGTCGAGCAGGATGTTCTCCATGATCGTGCGCAGGCCACGGGCGCCGGTCTTGCGATCCTTCGCCTTCTTCGAAATCGCGAGCAGGGCTTCCTCGCGGAACTCGAGCTGCACGCCTTCCATCTGGAACAGCTTGCCGTACTGCTTGACCAGCGCGTTCTTCGGCTCCTTGAGGATCGACATCAGCGCCTCCTCGTCGAGCTCGTCGAGCACCGCGACGACCGGCAGACGGCCGATGAATTCCGGGATCATGCCGAAACGGATCAGATCGTCGGGTTCGACCTTCGACATCAGCTTGCTGACGCGCTCGCTGTCCTGCTCGGACTTCACATTGGCCGCAAAACCGATGCTCGTACGTTCGGTACGCCCCTGGATCACCTTGTCGAGGCCTGCAAACGCGCCGCCGCAGATGAACAGCACGCCGCTGGTGTTGACCTGCAGGAACTCCTGTTGCGGGTGTTTGCGTCCACCCTGCGGCGGAACGCTTGCGGTCGTGCCTTCGATCAGCTTCAGCAATGCCTGCTGCACGCCTTCGCCGGACACGTCGCGGGTAATGCTCGGATTCTCGGACTTGCGCGAGATCTTGTCGATCTCGTCGATGTAGACGATGCCGCGCTGCGCCTTGTCGATGTCGTAGTCGCACTTCTGCAGCAGGCGCGCGATGATGTTCTCGACGTCCTCACCGACGTAGCCGGCCTCGGTCAGCGTCGTCGCGTCGGCGATCGCGAATGGGACATCGAGCAGGCGCGCCAGCGTCTCGGCCAGCAGCGTCTTGCCGGATCCGGTCGGGCCGATCAGCAGGATGTTCGACTTGGCGATCTCGACGCCGTCCGCACCCTTGAGTGACAGACGCTTGTAGTGGTTGTAGACGGCAACCGACAGAATCTTCTTCGCGGTGTCCTGGCCGATCACATATTCGTCGAGGACGGCGCGGATCTCCTGCGGCTTCGGCAAGCCCTTCGACTGCGGCTTGGCCTGGACTTCCTCGCGGATGATGTCATTGCACAGATCGACGCACTCGTCGCAGATGTAGACCGACGGCCCTGCAATCAGTTTGCGAACCTCGTGTTCGCTCTTGCCGCAGAACGAGCAGTACAGCACCCGTCCGTTGTGTGATCCATTGCGTGTCTCGTTGGTCATCTCTCGTCCTCATCCGGACGACTGCGCCCGGCGACACCTGTATAGCACAGTGTCATTTTCCTGCAAAACGTCCGCTGGCGAGCGCCACTTATGCGTCAGAACCCGCCCGTTCGACGAGGATATGGTCGATCAGACCGTACTCCTTGGCGGCCTCGGCATTCATGAAAAAGTCCCGCTCGACATCGCGCTCGATCTTCTCCAGCGGCTGGCCGGTGAACTCCGACATCATGCGGTTCAGACGCTCGCGCAGGAACAGGATTTCGCGTGCCTGAATCTCGATATCGGAGGCCTGGCCCTGAGCCCCACCCGACGGCTGGTGGATCATGACCCGTGCGTTCGGCAACGCATACCGCTTGCCCTTCGCCCCGGCGCCGAGCAGGAACGCCCCCATGCTCGCGGCCTGGCCGATGCACATCGTGCTCACGTCCGGCTTGATGAAGCGCATGGTGTCGTAGATCGACAGGCCCGAGGTGATCACGCCGCCCGGCGAGTTGATATACATATGGATGTCCTTGTCCGGGTTCTCGGATTCAAGGAACAGGAGCTGCGCCACGACCAGGTTGGCCATGTAGTCGTCGATCGGGCCGACGATGAACACGACCCGCTCCTTGAGCAGGCGCGAATAGATATCGAACGCCCGCTCTCCCCTAGCCGTCTGTTCGACAACCATCGGAACCAGGTGCTGAGCGCGAGTCGGAATATCGGTCATGGCAGTTTTATATTTGATTTGAAGAGCTTTCGCCCGGGTGTTCAGGTACGGCGGGCGGAGACGTCGCCTCCACCCGCCGCCAGTGTACCCGGAGCGCTAGGCAGCCTGCTGCTGCGGCTTGAGCAACTCGTCGAGCGACTGGGTCTTGTCGGTCACGTCGGCCTGTCCGAGGACCGTATCGACGACCTGCTCTTCGAGCACCATCGCGCTGAGCCCCTGCATCATGTCGGGCCGCGAGCGGTAGAAGGTCTTGACCTGCTCCGGTTCCTCGTAGTCCGCCGCGATGTTGTCCAGCGCTTTCTCGACGCGCTCGGGATCGAGCTTGATTTCCTGGGCCTTGATCACCTCACTGACGAGCAGTCCCAGTGCCACCCGGCGGTTGGCGGTCTGCTCGAACAGGTTGTCCGGCAGCAGCTGCGCAAGCTTGTCGGCGTCCATGTTGCCCATGTTCATGCGCGCCGCGGCCTCCTGGCGCAGGCGGGGCAACTCCTGTTCGATCAACGCAGCCGGAATGTCCATCGGGTTGGCTTCGATCAGCTTGTCGAACAGCTGGCCTTTGAGCTGCGCCACAACGCCCTTGTCGCGCTCCTTCTCGAGCGCGCCCCGGCACTTCTCGCGCAGTCCGGCCTCGCCCGTCGCCGGGTCGACCATGTGCGCCTTGAGGAACTCCTCGTCGATCTCCGGCAGTTTCGGTTCCTGGACCTGCTTGAGCGACACTTCGAACTGCGCGGTCTTGCCCCGCAGATTTTCCGCGCGGTAGTCCTCGGGGAAGCTGACGTCGACGGTGAAAGACTCACCGGCCGCGTGTCCGGCAATGCCGTTCTCGAGGTCGGGCAGGAACTGGCCTGCGCCGATTTCGAAGGTGACATCCTTGCCTTCGCTGCCGGCGAACGCTTCGCCGTCGATCTTGCCGACGAAGTCGACCTTCACCGTGTCGCCGGTCTGCGCCGCACGCTCGACGTCGTCGAACGTCCGTCGTGCCTTGCGCAGGTTATCGATCAGCTGATCGACGTCCGCATCGGTGACGTCGACCACCGGGCGCTCCAGCTTGAGCTCCGAGAACGGCTTGAGGCTGATTTCCGGGTACACCTCGAAGTGCGCCACGTACTCCAGCGCTTCTCCCGGCGTCTCGGCCGTGATGTCGATCTTCGGCTGGCCGGCCGGATTCACGCCGGCCTGGTTCAGCGCCTCCGGGTAGGTCTGCTGAACGATGTCCGAGATCGCATCCATGCGAGCGGATGCTCCGAACTGCTGCTCCACGACCTTGCGCGGCGCCTTGCCCGGACGGAAACCCGGCACTTTCGCGCGGCTGGCGTAGCGCTGCAGGCGCTCGTCAACGGCTTTCGCGACCCGCTCGGCAGGAACGCGCACACGCATCTGCCGGCGCAGTCCGCCCGGCGAATCGACATTAACTTCCATTAGTATGTCTCTGTATTTTCTCAGAATTACACGCGGTGTTGGTGCGAAAGGAGAGACTCGAACTCTCACGCCTTTCGGCGCTGGAACCTAAATCCAGTGCGTCTACCAGTTCCGCCACTTTCGCGACAGCCGTACAGTATAGCAGCGCCCTGCTTTCGCATCGCCCACCATCGAAAGGCCGCCATTGTGGCCGAAATCCTCCCGCGACATCAGGCCTTTCGCGGCCACCGCGCCGCTTTGACTCCATTTCGCCCATGCCGACAGCTCCGCCGCACCTCCGACATTTCACCCCGCCTCTGATGTGGTCGGCACTCGGGCTCGTCACCGCCGCCGCTGCGGTGTTCGCACTGACGGTCGGTCCATTGCCGATCGGCCTGGATCAGCTGCTGTCGGCGCTGGGCATCCGCAGCGACAGCTCGCTGCGCGCCTACGAAACGGCGGCCATCGTCGATCTGCGCCTGCCGCGTGTGACTTTGGCGATCCTCATCGGCGCCGCCCTGGGCAGCTCGGGCGCGGCCATGCAGGGGCTGCTGCGCAATCCGCTGGCGGACCCGGGGCTTATCGGCGTCGCCAGCGGCGCCGCGTTGTCGGCGGCTGCGTTCATGGTGATCGGCGTGACCGCCTGGATTCCGGAACGCCTCGCGCTGCCACTGGCGGCCTTCGCTGGCGGCAGTGCGGCAGCGTGGCTGGTCGTGCGCCTGAGTCTGGTCGACGGTCGCAGCCGGGTGGCGACGATGCTCCTGGCCGGACTCGCGCTCAACGCGATCGCCGGCGCCGGCATTGGCTTCCTGTCGTATATCGCAGACGATCTGGCGCTGCGCTCGGTCACCTACTGGATGTTCGGTTCGCTTGGCAAGGCCGGCTGGGCCGAGCTGGCAGTGGCCGCCCCGATTCTGGCCCTTTGTATTGTTCTGCTCCCCCGTGCCGCGGTTCCGCTCAACGCCCTGCTGCTCGGCGAGGCCGAAGCCGGCCATCTCGGCATCGATGTCGACGCCCTGCGCCGCAGGCTGCTGACGCTGATCGTTGTGGCGGTTGCCGTCAGCGTTGCGCTTGCCGGCATTATCGGATTCGTCGGCCTGATCGTCCCGCATCTGCTCCGCCTCGTGACCGGTCCGGATCACCGTCTGGTCATCCCCGGCTCGGCGTTGACCGGTGCCCTGCTGCTGCTGCTTGCGGATACCGCGTCCCGGGCACTGTTCGTTCCGGCCGAGCTGCCGATCGGCATCTTCACCGCACTGATCGGCGGTCCTTTTTTTCTCGCCCTGCTGCTGCGTTACCGCAACGCGCCGGAACTGTCATGACCTTGTGCGCGAGCCGGCTCGGCTACCGCAGCGGATCGCTGCAGCTCCTCGACGAGGTCGACATCACGCTAGACGCCGGCAGGGTCCACGCGATCCTTGGGCCCAACGGCGCTGGCAAGACGACGCTGCTGCGCATCCTCTCCGGCGAAATGCAGCCGCATTCGGGAGTGGTCAGCTATGCGGGGCGTTCACTGAGCGCCTGGGCGCCGCGCGAGCTGGCCCAGCGCCGGGCCGTGCTCCCCCAGCGTGACCACCTCACGTTCGCATTCACCGTCGAGGAAGTGGTCGCGCTGGGCCGTCTGCCGGCACCGGGCGGTCCGGCCGGCGAGGAGCGGCACATCATCGAAACCGTGCTGGACTGGGTTGGCGTGACGCACCTGCGAGCCCGCCGCTATCCACAGCTCTCCGGCGGTGAACGGACGCGCGTCCAGCTCGCACGCGTGCTTGCGCAGATCTGGCAGCCGCTCGGTGACGAGGTCCGCACCCTGTTGCTGGACGAGCCGACCGCAAGCCTCGACCTGGCGCATCAGCACCGGTGCCTGCAGATCGCACGCCGAATGGCGGCAAGCGGCGTCGCTGTCGGTGTCGTGCTGCATGACCCCAACCTGGCCCTGCACTACGCCGACCACGTGACGCTGATGTGCTGCGGCCAGGTGGTGGCCAGCGGCGCGCCAACCGACGTTCTGACTGCATCGCGGTTGAGCGGCATCTATGGCGTACCGATGGCGTCGCTGCGGGCAGGACACGAAGTTCTGCTACGGGTGGCGACCGAAGTCATGGACCTCGATTCAGGAGATGATCGCCTGCCACCGGCCTGAGCCGCATCCTCGCCATGCCGTTGAGTGCCGGGTGGCACCGCCCCCGCGTGTTCCTGAATGCATCGGGCGGAAACGGATCTGCGCCGGCACCCGCAAGGTGCAGACCGGGACGAGTGATCCGAGAAAAATGGTCGGGGCGACAGGATTCGAACCTGCGACCCTCTGCTCCCAAAGCAGATGCGCTACCAGCCTGCGCTACGCCCCGACGTGCTCCGCCGCGCTCGAAGAATCGCGAGCTCGCGCAGTGTACCGTTTCGAGCGGAATGGTGGGTCGTGTTGGGCTCGAACCAACGACCTACTGGTTAAAAGCCAGCTGCTCTACCGACTGAGCTAACGACCCGGTCTCCCGCAGGGGCGCGCATGATACCCGAATCGCCGCGCGCATCCCACCCGCCTGCGCGCGCTTCAGGGGAGATAGCGCGTCGGGTCCGGAATCCCCGCCGATTCGAAACCTTCACGGCGCAGTCGGCACGAATCGCAACGGCCGCAGGCGCGCCCGTCGGCGTCGGCCTGATAGCACGATACGGTCAACGCATAATCGACGCCGAGGCGCGACCCCTCGCGGATGATTTCGGCCTTGCTCATCCTGATCAGCGGTGCATGCACCCGGAACGGCCGTCCTTCCACCCCGGCCTTGGTCGCCACATTGGCCAGCCGTTCGAATGCGTCGATGAACTCCGGGCGACAGTCGGGATATCCGGAATAGTCGACGGCATTGACGCCGACGAACAGATGGCTGGCGTCAAGGACCTCCGCCCAGCCGAGCGCCAGCGACAGGAACAAGGTGTTGCGCGCCGGCACATAGGTGACCGGAATGCCGTCACCGCCCTGTTCAGGCACCGGAATGCTGAGGTCGGTCAACGCCGACCCTCCGACCGCATTCAGGTCTACATGCATCACCTGGTGCCGTGTCGCGCCGAGCGCCGCTGCCACCCGCGTCGCCGCCACGAGCTCGGCCTCGTGTCGTTGGCCGTAGGCCACGCTCATGGCGTAGACCTCGAACCCCTGCTCCCGTGCCATCGCCATGACCGTGGCGGAGTCCAGTCCGCCCGATACCAGTACGACGGCGCGCTCCGGCTTTGCGTCATTCATCTGCTAACGCCCCTTCGCGTCGCCCCAGAGAATCTTGTGAAGTTGCAGCTGGAACCGGACCGGGAGCCGGTCCTCGAGGACCCAGTCCGCAAGCTCGCCCGGCGCGACCTGGCTCTGCGATGGTGAAAACCATACCGTGCAGCGGCTCGTCAGCGAGCGTTCCGAGACCACGGCGCGCGCCCACTCGTAGTCGGCACGATCACAGATCACGAACTTGATCTCGTCCCTGGCGGACAGGTGCTCGATATTCTCCCACCGGTTGCGTGCGGATTCCTCCGACCCCGGGGTCTTCAGGTCCATGATCTTGACGACCCGCGGGTCGACCGGTGAAACATCGATCGCGCCGCTGGTTTCCAGGGAGACGGTGTAGCCCGCGTCGCACAGTGCCGTCAGCAATGGCAGACAGGGCTTCTGCGCGAGGGGTTCGCCACCGGTGACGCAGACATGGCGCACATCGAGCGCGCTGACCGCGTCCAGCACTTCGGGGATCGACATCGTCGTCCCGCCGTGAAAGGCATACGCGGTGTCACAGTATCCGCAGCGCAGCGGGCAACCGGTCAGGCGTACGAACGCGGTCGACCAGCCGACCATGGAGCTTTCACCCTGTATCGACCGGAAGATCTCGGTGATGCGCAGGCGCTGCTGCGCAGATGCGGGCCGCGTCAAGACAACACGGATGACGGAACCGGCATCACGCCTCAGTTTCCGAGCCGCTGCTGCGCCAGCCGCGCCGCACTCGATTGCGGGTAGGACTCGATCAACTGCCGCAACGTCGCCTTGCCCTCGGATTCCTGCTTGAGCTCGATCTGGGTCAGGCCGAGCTTGAGCATCGCGTCGGGCGCCTTGGGGCTGGCCGGAAAGCGCTTGAGCACGCCCCGGAACGAATCAAGGGCTGAACGGTAATCACGTTTCACGTAATAGGCTTCGCCGGTCCAGTACAGGGCGTTGTCGGCGTAGCGCCCCTGCGGCCACTTGTCCAACAGAGTCTTGAAACCGCGGATGGCATTGTCGTACTTGCCGTTCTTCAGCGCATCGAAGGCCGTCAGATAAGCGCCCTCTTCTTCGGGCGAGGCACCCGAGCCGTTGGAGATCGTGACCGGCGGAGCACTGCCGGAGGGCCCGGCCGGAGGGGGAACCGGCGGCGTGGTCACCGTCCCGCCGGACTGCACCGTCGCTCCGATCGGGGCTCCGCCGTAGGTCGGCGCGCTGGAGCCGCCCTCGAAGCGCTGAAGCCGCCGGTCGAGGTCCAGATACTGCTCGCGTGAACGCCGCTGCGATTGGTCGAACTCGTAGCGCAGGCGTTCGAGCTCGCCCCGCAACTGACGCAGATCGTCACGCAGCCGCTGACTGTCCTGATCCATCGCCGGCAGATTGACGGCATCCAGGCGCCTGGACAGCTCAAGGAGGCGGCTTTCGACGGCCTGTAGGCGGCGCTCCTGTGGCGGCAGGTTGTCGGACCCACCGGACAGCGGGCCACCGTACCCCGACGACGCACAGCCGCTGAGCACACTTGCGGCGCAGACGACACCGGCGACCAGACGAAAGCTCTTCATACCCCCGATCCCCTTTTCAGCAGGCTAGGTTCACACCAATCTTACTGGCGAACGATCTGCACGCGACGATTCAGCGCCCACGCATCCTCGTCGTGGCCTTCGGCAGCCGGACGCTCTTCGCCGTAGCTGATCACCGAAAGCTGCTGGGAGCTGACACCCTGCGCCCGCAGAGCGGCCTCAACAGCCATCGCGCGACGCTCGCCAAGGCCGATATTGTATTCGCGCGTACCGCGTTCGTCCGCATGCCCCTCGAGCCGGACCTTCGCCGCCGGATTGGCCACCAGATAGCGCGCATACGCGTCGACCACGCTCTGATACTCGGGCTTGATCGAGCTCTGGTCGAAATCAAAGTAGACCAGATTGCTCTTCAGGTTCCGCTCGGCGGCCATCGACGCGTCAAAACCCTCGCCTTCAAGCGCGCTGCCGCTCGGTGCGATCGAATCGGTGTACGGCTCGCTGGTCTGCGACGGCGCGGTGCTGGCGTCGCTGCGGGACCCGGTCGAGCTGCACGCGCTCAGCATCGTCATCGCCACGACCGCGGCGGGCAACCAGTATTTCATTTGCATTTGAGGCTCCTTGAGAATTGCTATTGCTGTTGATTCCGCCAGCGGCCGTCAGCGCGCCAGAGGGGACCACGCCGGTTCACGGACATCACCGGTCGTCTGCCGAAGTCGTTGCCGCACGCGCCCGTCGACGGACACTGTAGCAAGCTCTGCGCCATGGGGCCCCTGCGTCGCGTAGATCACGACCGCGCCACCGGGCGCGAAACTGGGGCTTTCATCGAGGCGGCCATCGCTGAGAATCCGCAGATCGCCGCTGGTCAGATCGACCATGCCGATGCGGTAGCGTCCGCCGGCATAGTTGACGACCACGATCGAGCGGCCGTCAGGCGCATAGCTGGCCCGCAGATTCTGCCGCCCTTCAAAGGTCACACGCCGCGCGTCTCCACCGTCGACGCTGACCTGGTAGATCTGCGGCTGGCCGCCGCGATCGGAGGTGAACACCAGGGTGCGGCCATCCGGGGAGAATGCCGGCTCGGTGTCGATCCCGTAGTGATCGGTCAGACGGCGACGTGCCCCCGACTGCAGATCGATGACGTAGATGTCGGGATTGTTTTCGAACGACAGCGTCACCGCGAGGTAGCGTCCGTCCGGGGAGAATGCCGGCGATCCGTTGATGCCGCGCTCCGATACCAGGCGCTTGACCTTTCCGGTCGACAATGTGTGGAGGTAGATCGCCGAGCGCCCGCGCTCGTATCCGACGAAGGCAAGCTGCTTGCGGTCGGGCGACCACGCCGGCGACATCAGCGGCTCGCGCGACATCGCGATGACCCGCGGATTCTCGCCGTCGGCATCGGCCACGATCAGTTCGAAGCGCCGTTCGTGCTGCAGGCCGGTCGCCGACACATAGGCAATCTTGGTGTTGAAGTAGCCCGGCACGCCGAGCAGCTTCTCGTAGACCAGATCGGCAATCTGGTGGGCGACGTAGCGCATCTGTGCGAGCGACCGGGCCGGGATGTCGTAGGCCATGATCTGCTGGCCGCTGACCGTGTCGATCAGGAAGAAACGCACGACATAGCCCCCGTCGGACTTGGCCGCCTGGCCGATCACCAGGTTGTCGATGCCCTGTGCGCGCCAGGTCTTGGCGTCGACCTGTGTCGGCGTCACCGGCTTCTGCAGCATGTCGCCACGCGGCAGCGTCCGGAACCGGCCGCTGCGCGAAAGGTCGTTGTCGACCACCTGCGCCAGGTCCAGCTGGATGTCCCCATCCTGCGTGAACGGCACGATCGCGATCGGCAACGCGCCGACATCGCCGCCGGTGACGGTGATCTCCAGCTCGGCATGGGCCGCGCCGCTGCATACGAGCAGAAGAAAGGTAAACAGAACCGCTTTAAGTGAGCTCATAAGCCGGACTCTTTTACTGGAATTTCATGAAGGCTTCCTGAACGCGGACGCCAAGCTCTGGATCAGGCCCGTCTAGCAGGCATCAATCGAAGGACAGAACTCCACCGATATCGTACGCTCAAACAGATCCGGTCTCGGCGGCTGCGGCAGCGGACTGGCCTTGATCACCGCGTTCTCGACCGAGCGATCGAGCACCGCATTGCCGCAGCTGCGAACGACCTTTGCGCGTATGACCTCGCCGCCCGGCAGCTGCTCGACCCGCACGACGCAGCTGAAGCGATCCCCCGCCCCCGGCGGCCGCTGCCAGTTGCGTCGGATCTTATCGGCGATGGCCGCCACCCACGGCGTCTGCGCGGCCCGCCGTTCGGCAGCGACCCGCTCGGCTTCCTCGGCCGCCAGTGCCGCCGCAACCGCCGCACGCCGGCGGCTTTCCTCGGCTTCGCGCTCCTGCTTGATCCGCTCGATCGCCGCTTGCTCCTCCGCGATCTGGCGCTGACGCTCGGCCTCGATCCGCGCGCGCTCCTCCGCCTCGCGTTTCTTGCGCAGCTCATCCTGGCGGCGCTTCTCCTCCTCGGCCTTCTTGCGGGCCTCGTCCTGCCGGCGGCGCTCGGCTTCGGCTTCCAGACGCAGCTTCTCCTTCTCGCGTTGCTGCTCTTCCTGGAGCTTGCGCTGCGCCTCTTCCGCGGCCGCCTTTTCCTGAGCCTTGCGCTGGCGTTCCTTCTCCTGCTGTTCGCGCTGGCGCTGTTCCTGGGCCTGGCGCTCCCGTTCGCGCTGCTCGTCCTCGCGCTTTTGCCGCTCCTGTTCCTGCTGCCGTAGCTTCTCGAGTTCCCTCTGCTTCTCGAGTTCCTTCTGGCGCTCCAGCTCCTGCTGCTGCTGGATTGCCACCGGATCCTCGACCAGCTCGGCAATGAACACCGGCGGGGTGGCGATTTTCCGCGAGAACATCGCGCCGACGAACAGCAGCGAGAACAGCAGAACGTGCAGCAGCGCAGCGGCTACCAGATAGCGCGGCTCCAATCGCATTTGATTAGGGCGCGTCCTCGCGCGGCTGGGTAACGAATCCGACCTTGTGCGCACCGGCTTGCTGCAGCAGTGCCATGGCATGGGCGACACGCTCGTAAGGCACGCGTGCATCGCCGTGGATCAGGATCATCTGCTCGGGATTGTTGCGCACGATGGCGCCGACATTCCGGACCACGTCCTCGTCGGTCAGCGCCTCGGCCTGCTTGTCGCCGACGCTCAGGAACAGCTGCCCGCGCTCGTCCACGGACAGCACGATCTCCTCCTTGTCGGAAGTCATCGACTGGGCGTCGGTCTTGGGCAGGTCGACCTGGATTCCCTGGACCAGCAACGGCGCTGTCACCATGAAGATGATCAGCAGCACGAGCATGACGTCGATATAGGGAACGACGTTGATGTCCGAAGACAGCTTCCGCTTGGCCATGACGTCAGGCCTTCGGTTCGTGGCGCAGACCGCGATCGATGATGCCGATCATTTCCTCTGAGAAGGTGTGATAGCGGTTCTCCATGCGTTCGACGCCGCGCGTGAAGAAGTTGTAGGCGATCACCGCCGGGATTGCCGCGAAAAGCCCCATCGCGGTCGCGATCAGCGCCTCCGCGATCCCGGGCGCGACGGTCGCCAGCGACGCCTGCTTGACGTTTCCGATCGAGATGAAGGCATTCATGATGCCCCAGACCGTCCCGAACAGCCCGACGTAGGGACTCGTCGAACCGATCGTGGCGAGGATCGCCAGCCCGCCCTCGAGCCGTTCCACCTGGCGCAGCTGCGAAACCCGCATCTGACGCTGCACGGCTGCGATCGCGTCGTCGGGATCGCTGCGGCCGGCGGTCTGGTGCCGCGTATATTCCTCGTAACCCGAGACGAAGATCGACGCGGTTCCGACGTTGTCTTCGTTGGTGCGCTCGCTGTCATAAAGCGTTGACAGGCTGCCGCCACTCCAGAAGCGATCCTCGAACGTATCGGCTTCCTTCTTGGCTTCCGCCAGCAACTTGCGTTTGGACAGGATCACCGCCCACGACAGCACCGATGCAGCCACAAGCAGGACCAGGACGACCTGGGCCAGCGCGCTGGCCTGGAGGACGAGATGCGACAGGGACATATCGGCGTTCATGAAATCGCTGGGATCTTGGTTCGACGTGGACGGGACGGAACACGGCGGTGGTGCACAGACTGCCGCCGGATGGCATTGGCCATGTGGCCCAGAACATTACCACAGGCCACCGCCACTTCTCGCGGCAGTTGGGATGTTTTTTTTACTCGGAGATCACCGCCACGAACGGATCCGGCAACCGCGCGGGACGAAACCGTGTCGCGTCGACGCAGGCGACGGTGACGCTCGCCCGTGTCAGGCGCCCGCCATCGGCATCGACGATGTCCTGCGCGAATACCAGGCTCGCCCGCCGCCGTTCGCCGACCGTCGTGTTCACGATCAGTTCCTGGTCCAGGCGTGCCGGCTTGCCGTATTCGATCTCCAGCCGGGCAACGGTGAAAACGACTCCGAACTGTTCCCGCAGCCGGTGCTGTTCCAGCCCGAGCTGGCGCAGCCACTCGGTGCGGCCGCGCTCCAGCCAATGCAGGTATCGCGCGTGGTAGACCACGCCACTCGCATCAGTGTCCTCGTAGTAGACCCTGACCTTCAGCTGGCTGGGCCCGTTCACAGATCGAACAGATCCGCTGTGCCGAGGCGGTCGGGCATGGCCAATCCATAGTGCTCGTAGGCCAGGCGACCGGCGACACGCCCCCGCGGCGTCCGCATCAGGTACCCCTGCTGGATCAGATACGGCTCGATGACATCCTCGATGGTGTCCCGGGACTCGCCAATCGCCGCAGCCAGATTGTCCACTCCGGCCGGTCCACCGTCGAAGCGCTCGATCAGGGTCATCAGCAATTTGCGGTCCATCAGATCGAACCCATTGCTGTCGACACTGAGCAGCTGCATCGAAGCGGTTGCGATCCCGGCGGTGATGACGCCATCGCCGCGGACCTCGGCAAAATCACGTGCCCGACGCAGAAGCCGGTTGGCGATCCTGGGGGTACCGCGCGAGCGTCGCGCGATCTCGGTCGCCCCTTCGGGTTCGATCGGCGTCCCGAGGATTCCGGCGCTCCGGGTCACGATATACGCCAGATCGCCCACCGAGTAGAACTCCAGCCGCTGGACCAGTCCGAACCGATCGCGCAGCGGGCTGGTCAGAGCGCCGGCGCGGGTCGTCGCGCCGACCAGCGTGAACGGCGGAAGATCCAGGCGGATGGAGCGCGCCGCAGGCCCCTCGCCGATCATGATGTCGAGCTGAAAGTCCTCCATCGCCGGATACAGGACTTCCTCGACGACCGGCGACAGGCGGTGGATCTCGTCGACGAACAGCAGGTCACGCGGCTCCAGGTTGGTCAGCAGCGCCGCCAGATCGCCCGGACGTTCCAGCACCGGACCGGACGTCTGGCGAAGATTGACGCCCATCTCGGCCGCCAGAATGTGGGCCAGCGTGGTCTTGCCCAGCCCGGGCGGGCCGAAGATCAGCACATGATCCAGTGCGTCGCCGCGCCTGCGCGCGGCCTCGATCGCGATGCCCAACTGGTCACGGACCGCCGGCTGGCCGATGTAGTCCTGAAGCCGATGCGGCCGGATCGCCCGCTCGACGCGCTCCTCCTCGGGCAACGCCGTGGCGCTGACGGGTCGCTGCGGATCGCTCATCGCACTGCCCGGCGCAGGGCTTCCTGGATGATCTGCTCGGTACTCATGCCATCCTTGTACACCGAATCAGTCAACTTCTGAATCTCGGCGTTGCGGTAACCGAGCGCGGCCAGCGCGTGGCGCGCCTCATCCAGCGGGCTGCCGATCGGCTGAACCCCGGACGTCAGTTGCGTGGGTTCGCCCACGGCACCGGCGCGGTCGCGCATCTCGACGATCAGGCGTTCGGCGGTCTTGCGTCCGACTCCGGGCACCTTGGTCAGTCGCGCAACATCGCCGGCGCGAACCGTCTCCCAGAACTGATCGACGCTGCCGCCGGACAACACCGCCAGGGCCATCTTCGGGCCGACGCCGGAGACACGGATCAGATCGCGAAACAGGGCCTTCTCGGTCGCCGAGGCGAAGCCGAACAGCAGATGTGCGTCTTCCCGGATCGTCAGATGCGTGTGCAGCGTGACCGTCTCACCGACCGCCGGCAGGCCGTAGAAGGTCGACATCGGCGCTTCGAGCTCATAGCCGACGCCAGACACGTCGATCAGCAGCGCTGGCGGCTGCTTCGCCAGCAAACGTCCGGTCAGCCGCCCGATCATCGCCGTCTCCAGCGCCGGCTTGCGGGCAGTCCGGTCCGCAGCCGGGTGCTGCGGACATGTGCGTGCGTCAACGCCACCGCCAGCGCGTCGGACGCGTCTTCGGCCAAGCTTTCCTGAAGATTGAGCATCACCCGCACCATGTGCTGAACCTGATCCTTGTCCGCCCGGCCGGAACCGGTCAGAGCCATTTTGACCTGCGACGCGGCGTACTCCGAAGCCGGCAGTCCGGCGCGGGCGACCGCGCAGAGCGCGACTCCGCGCGCATGCCCGAGAATCAATGCGCTGCGCACATTGCGACTGACGAAGACCTCCTCGAATGCGGCTTCGACCGGCCCGAACTCGCCCAGCAGCCGGTCCAGTTCGGCGTCGATCTTCAGCAGTCGGTCGCGCAGCTCCCCGCTACCGGCAACGATGCGCCCGTGCGCGACCAGCCGGTTGTTGCCGGATTCCACATCGATGATGCCGTAGCCGGTATATCGGGACCCCGGATCGATGCCGAGAATGCGGGTCACGCCAGATCGGCGTTCGAATAGACTTTCTGCACGTCGTCGAGATCTTCGAGCATGTCGATCAACTTGTGGACCGACTCGGCCTGCTCACCGCTGACGGCGACCGTCGTTGCCGGCCGCATCGTCACATCCGCCTCGACCGCCGCAAGCCCGGCCGCCTGCAATGCCGCCTTGACGCCCTCGAACGCGTCGGTCGACGTCAGGACCTCGGTATAGCCCCCTTCGCTGAGCACGTCGTCGGCACCGGCCTCGAGCGCCACATCCAGAATGCGTTCCTCGGCATCGGTGTCACCACCGGTTTCGAAGAACAGCTGCCCGACGTGGGCGAACAGATAGCTCACGGCCCCGCTGGTGCCCATGTTGCCGCCATTCTTGCTGAAGGCGTGGCGTACATCCGCAACGGTGCGCGTGGGGTTGTCGGTCATGCAATCCACCATGATCGCAACCCCGCCGGGGCCGTAGCCCTCGTAGCGGACTTCCTCGAACTGATCCCCGCCGAGTTCGCCGGTTCCCCGCTTGATCGCGCGTTCGGCGGTGTCCTTCGGCATGTTGGCGTCGAACGCCTTGTCCAGCACCAGACGCAGACGCGCGTTGGCCCGCGGATCGCCGCCGCCGGCGCGGGCGGCCACGGTGATCTCGCGGATGAACTTGGTGAACAGCTTGCCGCGGCGCGCATCCTCGGCGCCTTTGCGTGCAGCAATACTCGGACCTCGACCCATGGACGTCTCTTGGTTTCGATTGCTTAGAAGAAGCTCAGGCGCAGACCGCCGTGCAGCCCATTGTCGGCCGTGATGTCCGGCCCGGCCTCCAGGCCGACCTGAACGTTGCGGTAGCCGACATAGACCGACGCACCCTTGATGAGCTGGTAATCGATCGCAGTCCCGACTTCGTGATAGCTGTCGAACTCGCCGAAGCTCAGCATGTCGGGCGCGTAGTAGCCGTAGATCGACCAGCCGATACGGTCGTATCCGGGAAAGCGGGCTTCGAGCTGCCCCCCGACAGCCAGCGCCCCGCCGCTGTCGTGATCGCGGCCGATATAGACGCCGCGCACGCCGAGGCCGGCGGCGAGGTTGAACTGCTGCATGCCGGCGTCGCCCGTCACCAACGCCCCGACGTGCGCGACGAACAGGTCGTCATCGCGTTCCGGCTTGAGGATCACGCCGACATCGTACTGCCCGCTGGTCTGGTCCACCGCGCGCGACAGCGGTCCGTAAATCGCCGCGCGCACACTGTTGTCACCCAGACTCAGGTCGAAGATTTCCGCATGCGCCGGCACAACCGCCGCCAACGCCAAAAAGCCACCCAACAGTCCCCTGAAGACGCTCATCCGTTTCCCCGTGTTATCGATATGTGCCCGATCGGGCCGTTCTATTTCTTCTTGACCTTGTTGACGGCATGCACCGCCCGGCCATCCACTGCCAGAACCGCCTCGTGGAAGTTCTCGGACAGGGTCGGATGACCGTGCATCGTCAACGCGATGTCCTCGCAGGTGGCCGCGAACTCCAGCGCCAGTACGGCCTCTGCGAGCAGCTCGGACACGTAAGGCCCGCACATGTGCACTCCGAGAATCCGGTCGGTCTTGGCATCGGCGATCACCTTGATCGTTCCGGCGGCCTGCTCCATCGCCTTGGCGCGACCATTGGGCATGAACGAACCGGCTCCGGTCTTGACCTCGTAACCCTGCGCCTTGGCCTGCGCTTCGGAGAGACCGACCCAGGCCACTTCGGGCGCGGTATAGATCACGCTCGGAATGGCCTTGTAGTTGACCTGGGTGTGCTCGCCGGCGAGTTGCTCGGCCAGCGCGACCCCCTCTTCGATGCCCTTGTGCGCCAGCATCGCGCCACCGATCACATCGCCGATGGCGTAGACGCCCGGAATGTTGGTGCGATAGTGCTCGTCGACCTTCACGAATCCGCGCTCGTCGAGTTCAAGCCCGACGGTATCCGCGCCGACGCCGGCGGTGAACGGTTTGCGCCCGACCGCGACGATCAGCTTCTCGAAGGTTTCGGACTTGGTCTCGCCACCGGTTTCGTACTCGACCTTGACGCCCTTGGCGCCGGCCTTGGCCCCAAGCACCTTGGCGCCGAGGCGGATATCGAGGCCCTGCTTGCCGAAATGGCGCAGCATCTCCTTCGAAATCTGCGCATCGACCATCGGCAGAAAATCGGGCAAGGCCTCGAGGATGACCGTCTTGGCGCCGAGTCGGCTCCAGACGCTTCCCAGCTCGACACCGATCACGCCGGCGCCGATGATGCCCAGCGTCTTCGGGACCTCGGTGAGGTCGAGCGCGCCCCAGGAATCGATGATCCGCTCGCCGTCGAACGGCGCGATCTTCAGGTTGACGGGTTCCGAGCCGGTCGCCACCACGATGTACTTGGCCGACAACTCCTGCGTGCTGCCGTCATGGCCGCGGAACTCGACCTTGCCGTCGCCGAGCATCTTGCCGTACCCCTGCAGGCCGGTGACCTTGTTCGCCGAGAACAGGGTCTTGATGCCACCGGTGAGCTGACGCGAAATGCTGTCCTTGCGCGCCTGCATCTTCGCGATGTCGACTTCCACCTTGGAGACGCCGATGCCGTGTGCATCGCTCTCGTGCCCGATCCGGTGGTACAGCTCCGATGATTCGAGCAACGCTTTCGACGGAATACAGCCTGCATTGAGGCAGGTGCCGCCGAATGCCGGCGTCTGGTCCTTGTTGAGCCAGCTGTCGATGCAGGCTGTCTTGAAGCCCAGCTGCGCAGCACGGATGGCACAGGGGTAACCGGCCGGTCCACCGCCGATCACCACGACGTCGAATTGGTCGCTCATGATGCTCCTTGTCTTGGCGACCGGCATTCTATCGATCCACGCACGCGCCCGCCACGACCAGAGGGTCGCAGCCGGCCCCGAAGCCGTATGAATTCGACCAAGGTCGCCCCCGAGCGGAGGCGTCTGAACTCAGGCTGCGTTGGGCAGCGGATGCCCCAGGACCGCATCGGCCGCTGCAACCGCATCGCCGCCACTGCGTTCGAAATTCTCGATCCAGCGGTCGTAGACGTCGAGGTCGCCGTGCTGCCAGGGGTGGAAGCCCGGTTTGAAATAGACCAGGTAGTGCCGCATCAGACGCGGGTACAGCCCGCCGTGGCCGTACAGCCACCACAGGCCCTTGGCCCAGAACCGCAGGCCGGTCTTGATGCCGTCGACCTTGAACATGTGCGCCATGATCATGAACACATGCAGCGGGAAGGTCATCGAGACCTGCAGCATGCTCAGGATGCGGACCCAGTAACCACCATGAGCCACGGTCCGGTACACGTCGAAGGCAACGGCCTTGTGCTCGATCTCCTCGACCGCGTGCCACGCATACATCGCCCGGATGCGCGGATCGGCGTCCTCGAACATGCCATTGGCGAAGAAGCCGTGCGCCATCAGTGCGGTCATGTGCTCCGCGGCGGCAGTCTGCCCCAGCGTGAACACCCGCGGCATCCGGCGCCTGAAGAATCCGAACATGATGTCGCGCTGACGCTTCAGGATGTGATCGACGGCGATGCCCTGCGCCTTCAGACGGTTGTTGAAGCGGGTATGCACGATGCCGTGCTGGCCTTCCTGGTACATGAAGTCCTTGACCTGCGCCTGCAGCTGCGGGTCGTCGATCCGGTCACGGTAGTCGCGCACACAGGCGATGAAGAACTTCTCGCCCTCGGGAAACAGCAGCGACATCGCATCGAAGAAGCGCGTCTTGAAAGGATCGTTGCCGAACCAGTACTTCGGGATGTCTCCGTCAAGTCCCAGCTCGGGCCCCTGGCGCGTGACGATGGCGTGCTGACGCTTGGTTTCCATGCACCCGACTCCTCGTGATCGTTCTGATCACCGACTGTAGGAGCTGTCCCCCGGTGCGGCTATGACTTCAGGCGACCAAAAGGAACATTTCACGACATCACGCCGACGGCGGACCGATCCCGTCCAGCCGGCGCTTGCGGAATTCGCTCGGGGACACCCCGGCCCAGCGCGTGAAGGCGCGCGTGAAACTGCGCCGATCCGAGTATCCCAGGCGCTCGCTGAGCCGTTCCAGATCGAGCCCCGGCTCTTGCAGGGCCCGCAGTGCCAGGCGGTACCGGACCCGATCGAGCAACTGCGAAAATACCTCGCCCTCCTGTCGCAGCCGGCGCTGCAGGGCGCGTGGATGCATCGCAACGTGCGCGGCCATTGCGTCGATCCCGCCCTGCCGCAGCTCGGCGTGGGATTCCAGCGCCGTCTCTAGCGCCGCCACCAGGCCGCTCTGCCGCAGCAGCGGCGCCTGCGCCAGGCGCTGTTGCACCCGCAGCTCGGCCTGCCGGTGCAGAGCCGGAAACGCGCCGGGCAACGGCCGACACAGCTCCTCGCGCGACATCGTCAGCGCATTGAACGGCTGTCCGAATTCGACTTCGGCGGCGAAGTAGGCGCCGTACGCGGCGGCGTACTCCGGCGCCGGATAGCTGAAACGCATGCCGCCGATCCCGTGCGCATCCCGCGTCAACACGCGTGTGAAGTGCGCGACCGCGGCGAAGATGGCCTCGATGAAATAGCGGGAAAGATCCCCTGGCGGAAATGGTGTCATCAGGGTCAGCTGCGCAGCGTCGGCGCTCTCGTCCAGGCGGAAATCGATCATCGGATTGATCAGTTCCCGCACCCAGTCGAACACCCGCATCGCGTCGCGCAGGGTGGGACTGGTCGTCAGAAAGGTGCCGATGTCCGGCAGATAGTCGAACGCGAACGACTCGCCCAGGACGAATGGAAAATGCCCCCGCCGCGACAGACCGACGCAGGCTTCCATCACCTGGGCGAGATGCTGCGGGTCGATCGTCGCCTGCTCGAGATGGATCAGATCGGTCTCGATCCCGATCCGCGCGAAGACCGGTTCGATGTTGAACCCGCACAGCGCGGCGGCCTTGACCCAGTTGGGCAAAGTGATGAACGGAATCGGCTCGGCGTGCAGCGGTTCACGGGGCATCGCCGCAGTATGCCGACAGCGCGTCCGACCGCAAGGCGGCGGCCGGTCGGCAGCGTCCGCCGTCCCTTCGCAAAGACAAAGGGCCCGCGCTCGCGGGCCCTTGCCGTCACCAGGACCTGATTCTCGCCTTAGAGCTGCAGGAGGATCTTGGCCGGATCCTCCAGGCACTCCTTGATCGTGCGCAGACCCTGGACCGCTTCGCGGCCGTCGATGATGCGATGGTCGTAACTCATCGCCAGGTACATCATCGGCCGGACCTCGATCTTCCCGTCGACCACGACCGCACGCTCGGTGATACCGTGCATGCCGAGGATCGCGGACTGCGGGGGATTCAGGATCGGCGTCGACAGCATCGAACCGAACACGCCGCCATTGGTGATGGAGAACGTGCCGCCAGTGAGGTCTTCCATCGTCAGCTTGTTGGCGCGCGCGCGCGTGCCGAAGTCCGCGATGGTCTTCTCGATGTCGGCCATCGACAGCAGATCGGCGTCCCGCAGGATCGGCACGACCAGACCGCGCTCGCTGGAAACGGCGATGCCGATGTCGTAGTAGCCGTGGTAGATGATGTCATTGCCGTCGACCGACGCGTTCAGAACCGGGAACTTCTTCAGCGCCTCGATCGTGGCCTTGACGAAGAAGGACATGAACCCGAGTTTGGCGCCGTGGGCCTTCTCGAAGCCTGCCTTGTAACGCGCGCGCAGCTCGGAAACCGCCTTCAGATCGACCTCGTTGAAGGTCGTCAGCATCGCAGTGTTGTTCTTGGCATCGAGGAGGCGCTCCGCGATACGGGCGCGGATGCGGGTCATCGGCACACGCTGCTCTTCCCGGGCGCCCGCCAGCGGTGCGGGCGACGCCGGTGCCGGTGCCGGTGCGTACTTCGCCGCCGCTGGCGTGGATTTGCCCTTCTCGGCGTATGCCTTGACGTCCTCGACGGTCAACCGCCCGCCCTTGCCGGTCCCGGCGATCGCCGATGCCGACAGCCCCAGTTCCGAAAGCAGCTTGCGGACGGCGGGACTCTGCGACTCGTTGTCGGCCGCCGCGGCCGGCGACGCCTCGGCAGCCGGCGCAGCCGGGGCGCTGTCGGCCTTGGCTTCCGCAGCGGCAGCCGGCGCTGCGCCCGGCTTCAGGATGGCGAGCACGTCGCCAGCCTGAACTTCGGCGCCGGCTTCGACCCGAATCTCCGCCAGGACGCCATCTTCGAGCGCCGGCACTTCAAGCATGACCTTGTCGGTCTCCAGATCGAGCAGGTTCTGTTCGCGTTTGACGGCCTCACCGGCCTTGACGTGCCAACTCGCCACCGTTGCCGAGGACACCGACTCCGGCAGATTGGGGACTGTGATTTCGATCGACATACCTGCTCCGAGATTCTTGACGTTGTAACGTTCTGTTATGGGGAAAGCCCCGAAATTCTTATACCGGCTTGCCGCCGCTCAGTGCCTCGCGGACGACGGCTTCCTGCTGCATGTGATGCACCTTGAGATAGCCGACCGCGGTGGTCGCCGAACCCTTGCGGGTCGCATACAGCAGACGGTGCTGCGGCTTCAGGTAGGCCGCCAGCCGGTGCTTGATCTGGTACCACGCACCCTGGTTCTCGGGTTCTTCCTGGCACCAGACCACATCGGTCGCCTTCGGAAATGCGTCGAGCGCCGCTTCGTACCCTTCGCGCGGGAACGGATAGAGCTGCTCGATGCGCACCAGCGCGACATCCTCGATCTTGTCCTTCTGCCGGGTCTGCAGCAGGTCGTAGTAGACCTTTCCGGAGCAGAACACGATGCGCTTGACCTTCTTGGCGTCGAGCGCCTCGAGTTCCTGGATGACCGGCTGGAACCCGCGCTTGGTCAGATCGTCCAGCGACGAGGTCGACATCGGGTGGCGCAGCAGCGACTTCGGCGTCATCACGATCAGCGGCAAGCGCAGGCTCCGCTTCATCTGGCGCCGCAGCAGGTGGAACATCTGCGCCGGCGTCGACGGCACGCAGACCTGCTGGTTGTTTTCCGCGCACAGCTGGAGGTAGCGCTCGAGGCGCGCCGAGGAATGCTCCGGCCCCTGCCCTTCGTAGCCGTGCGGCAGGAACACCGCCAGGCCGCACAGGCGCCCCCACTTGGCGTATCCGCTGGCGATGAACTGGTCGAACATCACCTGCGCGCCGTTGGCGAAGTCACCGAACTGCGCTTCCCAGATCACCAGCGAATCCGGATCGGTGGTGCTGTACCCGTATTCGAAACCGAGCACCCCGACCTCGGACAGCAGCGTGTCGTTGACCACGAAGCGGGCGTCCTTGCCCAGATGCTCCAGCGGGGTATACCGCTCTCCGCTGTGATAGTCGTGGATCGTGGCATGGCGATGGAAGAACGTGCCGCGCCGGGCATCCTGGCCCGAGAGGCGCACACAGAAGCCCTCGTTGATCAGCGAGCCGTATGCCATGGTTTCGGCGAAACCCCAGTCCATCGGCAGCTCACCGACGGCCATCTTGGCGCGATCCTGGTAGATCTTCGAGACGCGCGGGTGCAGCGCAAAGCCTTCCGGCAACTGCAGCAGGCGCTCCGACAGTTTGCGCAGGGCATCGGCCGTCACCGTGGTGTTGACCTTGCTGTCCCAGGTGCCCTTGCGGTACTTGTCCCAGTCCACCGTATGCTTGTTG
Source organism: Nevskiales bacterium (assembly GCA_028698335.1). GTDB lineage: Bacteria > Pseudomonadota > Gammaproteobacteria > Nevskiales > Nevskiaceae > Solimonas. The sequence continues at coordinate 123,157 of JAQVDP010000004.1, forward strand.
CCGACCAGTCCCAGGGTCGTGCGGGCGATGTTCTCGCCCTTGTCCAGCCCGTCGCGATAGGCGCCGATCAACGCCTCGGCGGCATCCTTCTGCAGGTGCCCCTCTTCCTCGAGCTTGCGCGCGTAGACCGCCAGCGGCGTCGGGTGCGACTTGACCTGCTCGTACATCTTCGGGGACGTCACCGACGGCTCGTCGGCTTCATTGTGGCCCCAGCGGCGGTAGCAGCAGATGTCGACGATGACGTCCTTGTGGAACTCGTTGCGGAAGTCCATCGCCAGCCGCGTCACGAACACGACTGCCTCGGGGTCGTCGCCGTTGACGTGGAACACCGGCGCCTCGAGCATCTTCGCCAGATCGGTGCAGTAACGCGAGGTGCGGGCTTCCGCCCCGGGCGCCGCCTCGATCGGATTCGGCGTCGTGAAGCCGATCTGGTTGTTGACGATCAGGTGGACCGTACCGCCGGTGCCGTAGCCGCTCGAATGTGACAGCTGCAGGGTCTCCATGACCACGCCCTGGCCGGCGAATGCAGCGTCGCCGTGGATGAGCAGCGGCACGATGCGTTGCCCGACGCCGTCCTCGCGACGGGTCTGGCGCGCCTTCACGGAACCCTCGACCACCGGATTGACGATCTCCAGGTGGGACGGGTTGAAGGCCAGCACCATGTGAATGCGCTTGCCGTCGACCTCGACGTCGGTCGAGAAGCCCATGTGGTACTTCACGTCGCCGGCCTTCTTCAGATCCTGCGCGCTGTACTTGCCCTCGAACTCCGCGAACAGCTCCTTCGGCGACTTGCCGAGGATGTTGACCAGCACGTTGAGGCGGCCGCGATGCGCCATGCCGATGACGATTTCCTCGACGCCGCGTGCGGCGCAGGCGTGCATCACCTCGTCCATCGCCGGAATCAGGGCATCGCCGCCCTCCAGCGAGAAACGCTTCTGACCGACGTACTTGCGATGCAGATACCGCTCGAGCCCCTCGGCAGCGACGAGCTGACGCAGAACCTCCATCTTGCGCTCATCCGAGAGCTTCGGCTGGAAGGCCATGGGCTCCAGACGCTTCTGGATCCAGCGCTTCTCCTCGGTCTCGGTGATGTACATGTACTCGGCACCGATGGTGTCGGTGTACACCGCCTTGACGATCCGGATGATCTCGCGCAGCGGCAGCCGGTCCGCATCGATCGCCAGACTGCCGGTGTTGAACACCGTCTCCATGTCCTCCGGGCCGAGCCCATGGAACGACGGGTCCAGATCCGGCACTACGGTCACCGGGGCGATGCCGAGCGGATCGAGTCGCGCAGCCTGATGGCCACGCACCCGGTAGTAGTTGATCAGACGCAGGACCGCAGCCTGCTTCTCTGCCGCCTGGGCATCGAAGCCCGCTTCGGCTGCGGCGACCCGGCGCGGTTCCCGCGCCAGCCGCTCGAAGCGCGCGACGACGTCGCTGTGCGGGACCTCGCGCGGCGCGCTCTGGTCCTGGATCAGGCGGAAGTAGGCGCGCCAGCTCGGATCGACCGCTTCGGGATCCTCAAGGAAGCGCTCGTAGAACGCCTCGATGTATGGAGCGTTGGCGCCCTGAATGGAGGAAGACTCGATGAAGCTCTGATATTTGCTCGTTGCCATGTCCGTTACCTGTGCGGCGTCTTCTTCCTGTCTTCAGAGCGCCTTGCCGTCAACCCTTGGCCGCTTTCGGCGTTTCCGCGTTCCAGCCTGCGGTCAGCCCCTCCAGGTAGCTCCTGAAGTCGTCGGCCAGTTCGGGATGCTTGAGCCCGAATTCGACGTTGGCGCGCAGATATCCGAGCTTGGATCCGCAGTCGTAGCGGGTGCCTTCGAACTCGTAGGCCAGCACCGTCTGTTCGTTGAGCATCGCGCTGATCGCGTCGGTCAGCTGGATCTCGCCGCCGGCACCGCGCGGGGTGCGCTCGATCAACTTGAAGATTCGCGGGGTCAGGATATAGCGCCCGACCACCGCCAGATTGCTCGGGGCCTCTTCGGGCTTCGGCTTCTCGACGATGCGGCGGATCTCGCTGAGCCCGGGGCCGACCGGCTGGGTTTCGACGATGCCATAGCTGCCGACATCGTTCTTGGGGACCCGCTGCGTTGCCAGCACACTGGTACCGTACTGCTGGTACACCCGGTGCATCTGGGCCAGCGCCGGCTGCAGGCGGCCGTCGATCAGATCGTCGGCCAGAATCACGTAGAAGTCCTCGTCACCGACCGCTGGCCAGGCGCAGGACACCGCGTGCCCCAGCCCGAGTGCCTCGGCCTGGCGGATGAAGATGCAGGTGACGCCCGGCGGAACGATGTCGCGGACGGTCTCGAGCATCTTGGTCTTGTTGCGGGCCTCGAGCTCGGCCTCCAGCTCGTAGGCCTTGTCGAAGTGATCCATGATCGAATTCTTCGACCGCCCGGTGATGAAAATCAGCTCCTGGGCGCCAGCACTGATCGCTTCCTGAACGGCGTACTGGATGAGCGGCTTGTCGACGATCGGCAGCATTTCCTTCGCGCTGGCCTTGGTCGCGGGCAGGAACCGCGTACCGAGTCCGGCGACGGGGAATACGGCTTTTCTGATTCGCATAGCTTCTCCTTAGCGGCGCGTAGTCTAGTTCAGTACCTTCTACAAATCATTAGATCTTCGTCTAATTGATCTCCCCCGCGCACGTTTTTCGGCTCAGCTCATCCCCCCCCTCAGATGGACTTTGTCCGAGCGACTGGACAACAGTGCAAACTCCAGCTTGCCGTCGGCAGACGGGTTGAATTTCAGCGCCGCGCTGCCCGGCAGGAACAGGGGCTGCAGGAACTGTACGCTCAACTCCGTGGGCGCCGACGCCAGCTCTTCCTGCAGCAGCGCCGCACAGCGCGCCAGCGACCACATGCCGTGAGCGATATGGCGCTTGAAGCCGAACAGCTTGGCGCTCAGCGGGGCCAGATGGATCGGGTTGTAGTCACGGCCCACCGATGCATAACGCCGGCCGATGTCCGCCGGTGCCCGCAAACGCTTGTACTGCGTCAGCGTCGCCGGCGGCGGCGCGGGACGCGAAGACGGGCCACGCGGGCCCGGAATGCGGTGGAGAATGGTGCTGGTCTCTTGCCAGACACATTCCCCTTCGACGCCGATCTCGGTGAGCATGTCGAATTCGATGCCCTGGCGAACCTCGCGCGAGGCGTCGATTCGCACCTCGACGTCCAGGGACTCGGCCGGTGTCAACGGACGTGACTGCCGGATCTGGTTACGCACGTGCACCAGCCCCAGCAGCGGGAACGGAAACGCGCGCTGCGTCAGCAGATGCAGGTGCAGCGCACCGGCCAGCACGTGCGGAAAGGTGATCGGCAGCGTCGACACGTCATCGAATCCGCAAAGCTCCGCATACGCCGCGAGATGTTCCGCGTCCACCTGGACGCCAAGCACGCGCGCGGACAGCGCGGGCAGCTTCGGCTTGCCCTTCGGATGGCGCATGACGGTGGTCGCCGCGCGCAGGTACAGGCGCTGCGCGTCCGGAAGTGCTGCTAGCGTCTGGGTCATCAACGTCCTCTCTACTCGAATCAACAAAACTATTTGGCGCCGGTCCGCGCCGGGGTTCAGGGCACCCGCCGATCGATCATCAGCGTCTGCGGCACGCTCGCGGCCTCGCGGGTGACGCTGATCCGGCCTTCCAGATCGCCGGACTGCGCCTGCGCGCCGCCACTCTGGCTGATGCGTGCGGTCACCTCCCAACGCGGCGCGCTGGACAGGTTGTTGCCCCGGATCATCGCCTGGCTGTCGTCTAGCACGACCTCCGTCGGACCCGCATAAGGTTGCCGGACCACCGCCAGCGGCGGTCCCCCTTCCGGGCGCCGCGCGAACACCATCAACGTCGCGCCAGCCGGTACCGCCTGGGCGACGCCGTCATCCAGCATCACCTTAACGGTCAGACGCGTCTGCGTCGATACGGCCGCCGCGTCGGCAGGCGTCTCCGCCGGCAATTCGCGTCCCGCGAGCTGCGCAAGTTCCGGCAAACGCTTTTCGAGCACCTGCCGGAAATCGGCCGGCAACTCCTGGTCGCGCAGCGCCAGCCAGCGATCCAGCGCCGTCCCGTACTCGCCCGCCCGCGAAGCCAGCAATCCGGCATACCAGAGCGCCTTCGGCAGTGCCGGATCGGATTCGAGCGCCTTTTCGAACAACTGCCGCGCACGTTCTTCCGCGTCGCCGTCCTGCGCGAACAGCCGCGACTCGCCCTCCGAGGCGATCCATTCGGCTTCGGGGCCGGCCGCCGTCAGCTGGTTGGCGCGTCCGTAGGCCCCGGCGGCATCGGCATACCGTTCCAGCACGAAGTACGACCGCCCGAGCATGGCCCAGCCCTCGGCGTCGTCAGGCTGATCGCGCAGCCGCTGCTCGAGCCGCGCCACCATGCTGTCGACCACCAGCGTCTGCGCCGCCGCTGGGTCCTGCCGCGCGGTTTCGATCCAGCCGGCGATCTGGCGGCTGTCCGAGCGCAAATAGCCGAGGACGGCGAACACACCGACGAATACCGCGAGCAGCAGTACCAGCAGCCAGGACCCGCGGGGCTCGTCCTGTCGCTGCGGATTCGCAGTGCTGTCGTCGCCGGCATCGTCGATCAGCCGTGCCGCCGCCTCCTCGCGCAACTGATCGGCGACCACGGCGCTCATCGCCCCGACTTCGACGTCGTTATCGATCTCCGCCAGCCGCTGCTGATATCCCGCGACATTCAGGCTGCGCCGCCGGATGGCGACATCGCCGCGGCGGCGCCAGATCGGCCGGGTCAGCCAGACCACCGCGATCAGGGCCAGGAGCCCCATCCACACGAACGTCATGCGTCCTTGTCCTCGAGAATTTCGCGCAGGCGCTCGGGATCGACGCTCTGGGCCGTGACCGCATCACGCCGACGGCGCCGCAGGAACGCCATTGCGCCGACGAGCCCGACGGCCAGCAGCGCAAATGGTCCGACCCACAACAGCCAGGTCGAGCGCTTGAACGGCGGGCGGTACAACACAAAGTCGCCATACCGCGCGGTGACGTAGTCGATGATTTCGGCATCGGACCGCCCCGCGACGATCTGGGCGTGGACCTGATCCCGCAGATCGGCCGCCAACGGCGCGTTGGAATCGGCAATCGTCTGGTTCTGGCACACCAGGCAACGCAGCTCGTTGATCAACACCCGGTAACGCTCCTGCTGCGGGGGCGCCAAATCGTCCTGAGCCGCCGCCTGGCCACATACCGCCAGCAATAGCATCGCCGCAACCACGCGCAGCAGTCCGTTCATTCAGCTCCCCCTGCCATCAACGGGGCGATCCGGGTCCGCCACGCGTCCTCGGTCATCGGTCCGATCTGCTTGTAGACGATGATGCCGTCGGCATTGAGCACGAATGTCTCCGGCACGCCATAGACGCCCCAGTCGAGACCGGCCTTGCCACCCGGATCCGCCAGCACCTGCGCGTACGGATTGCCATGCTGCCGCAGCCAGCGCAGGCCATCGGCATCAGTGTCCTTGTAGTCGAGCCCGACGATTTCGATCCCCCGCCGGGACAGTTCCATCAGGAACGGGTGTTCGACCTGGCACCCGGCGCACCAGCTGGCGAAGAAGTTCACCAGGACCGGCCGCCCTTTCAGCGAGTCGACCCCGACCGCACTGCCCCCGCCAAGCGGTTCGAGCGCAAACGCCGGCGCCGGCTTGCCGATCAGCGGCGACGGCACCTCGCGCGGATCGTTCTGCAGTCCGAAAACGAACAGCCCGATCAGGCCGGCCAGGACGACGACCGGCAGCAGATACTGCCAGCGCATCAGGCGGCGGCCTCGGCGCCGCCCGCGACCGCCGCACGGCGGGTCGCGCTCGCGAGCCGGTAGCGCCGGTCGGAAATCGCAATCGCGCCGCCGAGCGCCATCAGCACGCCGGCAAGCCACACCAGCCGCATCATCGGCTTGTAGTACACCCGCACCGCCCAGTCACCGTTTTCCAACGGCTCGGCCAACGCGACATAGAGATCCCGCATCGGCGTATGGTCGACCGCGGCTTCGGTCATCATGCTGCCCTGGGCCCGGTAGCGGCGCTTTTCAGGGTCCAGCTCGGCGAGCACGCGGCCGTCACGGCTGACCGTGAAACGTGCCCGATCGGCGTCGAAATTCGGGCCCGCATAGTGCTGGACGCCTTCCATTGCGAAGGTGTAGCCGGACAGTTCGACACTCTGCCCCGGCCCCAGGCGCACGTCGCGCTCGACGCTGTAAAGACTGACAAAGCTCAGGCCGAGCACCCACAGCCCCAGAGAAAAGTGAGCGAGGCTCATGCCCCAGATCGCGCGCGGCACCTGCCGCAGCCCGAACCAGCGGTTTTTCTTGGCCCGGATCCGCTGCCAGGGATCGACCAGCGCAGTCAGCATCGCCCAGACCGCGAGGAAGGTTCCCGCCATCGCCATCAGCTCGGACTTGCGGTGCAACAACCAGGGCAGCGACAGCCCCACAAGCAGGGCGATCACGAACGGCACCCTCAAACGCCGGAGTGCGTCGCCAAGGCGGGCCTGCTTCCAGCCCATCACCGTGCCGATGCCGACCAGGAAGACCAGTGGCGCGCTCAGCGGCAGAAACACCATGTTGAAGTACGGCGGTCCGACCGAGATCTTGCCCAGATCGAAGGCGTCAACGAACAACGGATACAGCGTGCCGATGAGCACCGCGGCCGATGCGACGACCAGGAAGACGTTGTTGAACAGCAACAGGCCTTCGCGCGACATCAGATTGAGCTCACCGCTGCGGGCCAGCTTCGGCGCCCGCCAGGCGTACAGCATGAATGCCGTTCCCAGCACCACGGCGAGAAATTCCAGGATGAACACGCCGCGAGTCGGATCCGATGCGAACGCGTGCACCGACACCAGCACGCCGGAGCGCACCAGAAATGTCCCCAGCAGGGACAGCGAAAACGCAAGAATCGCGAGCAGGACGGTCCAGGATTTCAGCAGCCCGCGCTTTTCGGTCACCGCGAGCGAATGAATCAGGGCGGTTCCGACGAGCCAGGGCATGAACGAAGCGTTCTCGACCGGATCCCAGAACCACCAGCCGCCCCAGCCCAGTTCGTGGTACGCCCACCAGGATCCGAGCGTGATTCCGAGCGTCAGAAACAGCCAGGCGGTCGTCGTCCACGGCCGCGTCCAGCGCGCCCACGCCGCGTCGAGTCGGCCACTCAACAGCGCCGCAAATGCGAACGCGAACGCCACCGAGAAGCCCACGTAGCCCATGTACAGCAAGGGTGGGTGGATCACCAGGCCGGGATCCTGCAACAGCGGATTCAGGTCCCGCCCGTCCAGCGGCACCGGAAACTGGCGCGCGAACGGATCGGAGGTCAGCAGGATGAACAGGAGGAACCCGATGCTGATGGCGCCGAGCACCGCCAGCGTCATCGCCAGCACGTCTCGCGGCAAACGCTCATTGAAGACCGATACGGCCGTCATCCAGCCGGCGAGGATCAGCACCCACAGCAGCATCGATCCCTCATGCGCGCCCCAGACCGCGCTGATGCGGTACATCAACGGCAGCTGCGAATGGGAGTTGGACGCCACGTACGCGACCGACCAGTCCATGTCGATGAACGACCAGGTCAGGCACAGGTACGCGACCAGAATCAGGACGAACTGGGTCTGCGCAGCGGACACTGCGACTTCCATCCAGCGCGGGCGCCCCAGCCAGACGCCGAGGAGCGGCAGCGCGACCTGAATCAGCGCGACCGCCAGCGCGGCCAGCAGCGCGAAGTGTCCAATTTCCGGGATCATCGTTGCTCCTTGGCCGCGAGGGGACGCTCAGCTGCCCATGACCGATTTGAAGGGCGCACAGGAGTGTTTGCCGTCGGCGGTGGTCAGGGCTTCCTGCAGTTCCGGCGGCATGTAGTTCTCGTCGTGCTTGGCCAGCACTTCGTCGGCGACGAAATCCCCCTGCGCGTCGATCCGCCCGGTGGCGACGATGCCCTGCCCCTCCCTGAACAGGTCCGGCAGGATGCCGTGATAGCGAACCGGCACCGAGTGTTCGCAATCCGCCAGCGTGAAGGCCACGTCCAGATCGTCGCCACGCTGGACACTGCCGGTGACGACGAGGCCGCCCACGCGAACCTTGGCGTTGGCCGGCAGACTGTGCCCGACCAGATCCGTCGGCGTGTAGAAATACATCATGTTCTTGCGAAACGCCGTGAATCCCAGCGCCGCTGCGACGCCGAGGCCGAGGATCAGGCCCGCAACCGCCACCATTCGCTTCTGCCGTTTGGTCATTCTTCCAGACTTGCATCCAAGATTTCGCGCCGCCGCCTGCGCGGCGCCAGCCAGTTCCACAAAAAGACGGCCAAGGCCAGTCCGAAACTGGTCCAGACAAACGTGGCGTAGCCACTCATCGCCCAAAATGCAGGGTCAACTAATTTGCTCATCGGGCTGTCAATGGACCGTCACGGCCGAAAGATGTTCCTTGGCCCAGGAAGTCCCCCTTTCGCGCCACAGCAGCTCATTCTGGATCCGCCGCAGCACGGCGTAGGCGCAAAACAGGAAAGTGCCGGCCAGGGCTGCGTACAGCGGCAGGGCCATATCGGGACTGATGCTGGCCTTGCCCATCTTGAAGATGGTCGAGCCCTGATGCAGCGAATTCCACCATTCCACCGAAAACTTCACGATCGGGACGTTGATGCTGCCGACGATCGCCAGCAGGCTGCACGCGCGCGCCGCGGCGCGCGCGTCGTCGAAAGCTTCGTGCAGGCCGATCACACCCAGATAGAGGAACAGCAATACCAGTTCCGAGGTCAGCCTCGCGTCCCAGACCCAGTACGCGCCCCACATTGGCTTGCCCCACAGCATGCCGGTCACCAGCGCGATCGCGGTCATGCTCGCTCCGACCGGGGCGATCGACACGACGACGCACTCGGCGAGCTTGATCCGCCAGATGACGACGATGACGCCGGCGATCGCCATCGCCGAATACAGTGACAGCGATACCGCCGCGGCCGGCACATGAACGTAGATGATGCGGAACGCGTCCTTCTGCTGATAGTCCGCCGGCGCGTATACCAATCCGTAGAACCAGCCAAACGCAAGCAGCACGACCGCGCCCAGCCCCAGCCAGGGCGCGAGGCGTTCAGCCAGTCGGTAGAAGCTCGGCGGCGACGCCAAGCGATGGAACCAAGTCCACATGATTGATCAGTCAAACGCGTTTCGAATGGCGGCGGTCGCCGCCCACGGCACCAGCGTGACGCATAGCGCCAGAATGGCGGACAGAAAGTATAGCGGAGCTTGCGGGTCCAGACCGTCCTGAACGCTGCGCACGGCTCCGGCCCCGAACACGACGACCGGGGTGATCAGCGGCAGAACCAGCACGGGCAGCAGCAGCCCTCCGCGCGGCAGCCCCACCGTCAGGGCAGCGACGAATCCCCCGACCAGACTGATGCACGGCGACCCCAGCGCCAGGCTCAGCACCAGCACGCCGATCGCATCGCTCCGCATCCCCAATCCCAGCGCCAGCGGCGCGGACAGCGCCACCAGCGGCAGTCCGCTCAGCACCCAGTGCGCCAGCAGCTTGACTGCGGTCGCCAGCACCAGCGGCGTCCGGCTCAGGCAGACCTGCTCCAGGGTGCCGTCCTCGAGATCGCCACGGAACAGGCGTTCCAGCGTCAGCAGGGTCGACAGCAATGCCGCCACCCAGAGCATCGCCGGGGCGAAGTCCGCGAGGCGCGGATCGTTGGCCTCGGCGCCCAGTCCGAACAGCGTGATCACGATGACGAAGAAGAACGGCGGCATCATCCATTCGGTCTTCGACCGCCCCGCCAGGCGCATTTCGCGCGCGAAGACCGCCCATACACCGCTCACCGCGCCAACTCCCACTCGCGCACGCCCGCAAGTCCCTCCGGCAGTGCCTGATGGCTGGTCATCACCACCATCCCGCCGGCCCCGAGGTGTGCGGCCAGCATTCCCGAAAACAGTGCGATGCCGTCACGGTCCAGACCGTCCAGCGGTTCGTCCAGCAGCCACAGATCGCGTGTATCGGCGTGCAGGCGCGCCAGCGCGGCACGTCGCTTCTGCCCGGCCGACAGGGTCCGGGTCGGCCGACGCTGCGCCCCCGCCGGCAGTCGCATGGCCGTCAGCGCCCGGCGCGCGGCGGAACGCGGGCACCCGTTCAAGCCGCACCAGAACTCGAGGTTCTCGGCGGCCGAGAGATGCGGATTCAAACCATTGCGATGCCCGACCCAATGCACGGTCAGGTCTTCCGGCTCCACTGCGACCCGCCCCCGGGACGGTTGCCGCAGGCCCGCCAGCAACTCCAGCAGGCTGGTCTTGCCGGCGCCGTTGGCGCCGCGCAGATGCAACAACTCACCTGCGCAGACACGCAGGCTGAGGTCCGCAATAAGCGTGCGATCGCCCCGCGTGACGCTGAGGGATTCGACTTGGAGTAGTGGCACGGTCGCGACCGTCTGACAAAGCGCGGTAGTTTACGCAATGGACGGACGGTTCGTGCACATCCGGCGCACTCTCAGACGTCCGCGCGGTGTCGGCCCGATGCCCTGGCGGGCGCGTTCCACCGTACAATATGCGTCGCTGCTTGTTTTCCGGGAATCACTCTTGACCGCACAACTGATCGACGGCCGCGCGGTTGCCGCGTCCGTACACGAACGCGTCCGCCTGGGCATCGCGGAACGCCTCGCCGCAGGCCTGCGCGCCCCGGCCCTGGCAACGATTCTCGTCGGAGATGACCCCGCTTCGCACGTTTACGTTCGCAACAAGCGTACGACCTGCGAAAAAGTGGGCATCCGCTCGGTCCCGGTCCAGTTCGGCGCGGACGTCACCCAGGCGGAGCTGATCGGCCAGGTCGACCGCCTCAACGCCGATCCTGAGATCGACGGCATTCTGGTGCAATTGCCGCTGCCACCGCAGATCGACGCCACCCTGGTCACTGAACGGATTCGCGCGGACAAGGATGTCGACGGATTCCATCCGTACAACATCGGCCGACTGGCGCAGCGTCTGCCGACCCTGCGCTCATGCACGCCATACGGGGTGATCGAGTTGCTGCGCTCGGTGCAGGAGCCTTTCAAGGGGCGCCGCGCGGTCGTCGTCGGCGCCAGCAACCATGTCGGCCGCCCGATGGCGCTGGAACTGCTGCTCGCGGGGGCGACGACCACGGTCTGTCATCGCTTCACCGCCGATCTCGGCGCCGAGGTCGCGCGCGCCGACATCGTCGTCGTCGCCGTCGGCAAACCGGGACTGATCAAGGGTGAATGGATCAAGCCGGGCGCCACTGTCATCGACGTCGGCATGAACCGTCTCGCGGACGGGCGGCTGGTCGGCGACTGCGAATTCGATGTCGCGCGCCAGCGCGCCGCATTCATCACGCCGGTTCCGGGCGGCGTCGGCCCGATGACCGTCGCCATGCTGATGCTCAACACGCTGCAGGCTGCCGCGCTGCACGACTAGACGGCGCACTGCTTCCGGTCACAGCGCCGAAGCCGCGCCGTTTCCATCGATCAAATTGGTAATAATTATTACCAATTTTCTCTGGATGTTGGCGCAATGCTCTTGCCGATATATCGTTGAGCTTATGAAAAGCCTCGTTCGAGGCATAACGGAACGGTAATCAGCATGACCATATCAAGCCCTTACTACACTGCGGAGCACGACAGCTTCCGGCAACAGGTTCGCCGCTTCGTCGACCGGGAAGTCGCCGCCAATATCGCTCGCTGGGAAACTGCCGAAACGCTCCCCCGCGAATTGCACTTGGCCGCGGCGGAAGCCGGAATCCTGCAGATCGGTTTTCCGGAATCCTGCGGCGGCGTCGAAGTTCCCGATCTGTTTTACATGATCGTCCTGACCGAAGAACTGGCGCGGGCCGGCAGCGGCGGCCTGGTCGCAAGCCTGATGTCGCACGGCATCGGCACCCCGCCGATCATCCATGCCGGGACCGCGGAACAGCAGCAGCGCTTCGCCGCACCGGTCCTGCGCGGCGAGAAAATCGCCGCACTGGCCATCACCGAGCCTTCGGGGGGATCGGACGTCGCCAACCTGCGCACGCGCGCCGTTCTCGACGGCGACCACTACCGCGTTTCCGGCAGCAAAACCTTCATCACTTCCGGAATGCGTGCCGACTTCATCACGACCGCCGTACGCACCGGCGAGTCAGGAATGGGCGGCGTTTCGCTGCTTGTGATCGAGGGTGACACGCCCGGACTGACCCGCACCCCCCTGAAAAAGATGGGCTGGCGTTGCTCGGATACCGCGACCCTGTACTTCGACGACTGCAAGGTCCCTGTCGCCAACCGGCTGGGGCCCGAGAACACCGGATTCCTGCCCATCATGATGAATTTCAATCAGGAGCGCATCATGCTGGCTGCGCAGGCACTGGCATTCGCCAAGGTCTGCTACGACGAAGCCCTCGACTACGCCCGCCAACGCGAGACCTTCGGCAGACCCCTGATCCGCAACCAGGTGATCCGCCACAAGCTGATCGACATGCGCATGCGCATCGAGGCGGTGCAGTCCAATCTCGATCTCCTGGCCTGGCGCGTCAGCCACAAACAGCTCCCGGTGGCGGAAGTCTGCCTGCTGAAGAACTTCGCCACGACCAGCCTCGAATGGATCGCCAACGAGGCCATGCAGGTCCTCGGAGGAGCCGGCTATCTGGATGGCAGCAAGGTCGAACGCATTTATCGGGAGACCAAGGTGCTGAGCATCGGCGGCGGGTCGATCGAAATCATGAAGGACCTTGCCGCGCGGCAGCTGGGTTATTGAACGAGGCGGACCAGGCCACAAAAAAAAGGGCGCCGTGCGGCGCCCTTTTTTGAACCTGCACGAATCAACGCTGGCGATTCATCGTCGTCACCGGATTTTCCGGCAGAACCGCATTGCCGCAGGCCGCATAGACCTGGGTCGATGAGAACGCGGACACCAGACCCGAATCGAAGGTCAGGCGAATGCCGTTGTACGCCTGGGTGACCGCATCGGCCGGCATCGCCAGCAACGCGAGATCGCTATCGTACGGCCCGGTCACCACGGTCCCGAGCAGTGCGAGCCCCAGCGGCGTCGAATCGATCCCCGCCGAGTCGCCGGTCGGCACGCCGTCCATCAGCGTCTCGATGGTGAGCTGCGACAACACCTCGGCATTGATCAGCTGCCCGGAGGGACGCCCGATGATGAAGCCCGCGGGCTCGGTTTCCGGGAACACCGTCGGCGATGTCACCGTCACCGAAGCGGTCGCGGCCAGCAGTCCGACCGGCACCTGCAGCTCACCGAAGTTGGTGTCGTCCTCGTCGATGATGTTGCTCTCGTCGCTGACGTTGCACAGCAGGCACAGCGGCGACACCTCGCCAACGACCTCGGCACCTGCCGAAGCGCGCAACGCGGTATTGCAGCCGCTGAAGGTCACCGTCAGCTGTGCGCTGGCCGTGTCCTTGGTACGGTCATTCATCGGCACTGTCGGCTTGACCTGCGCAGAAATCGTCGTCTGCCCCAGCTCGACACCGGTCGCGACACCCTGCGCATCCACTGTCGCGGTGGCCTCGTCCGCCGAGGTCCAGTCGACCTTGTCGTCCGCCAGCGCGGCCTCGGTTCCGTCCGAATACGCGGCATAGGCCACGAACTCGGTAGTGTTGCCCTTGGCGACGGTCGCGATCACCGGCTCGACCCGCAACAGGCTGTCGAGGTCGGCTTCACGCACCGTCAGTTGCGCCTGCGCCGTCACCGCTGTGCTCGAACCCTGCGGAACCGTGCTGGCGGTGATCGACAGCACGCCGAGAGTCTGGCTGGTCGCAATTGTCGTGACGCCCTGCGCCGGACTCAGCGTCGCGACGCTGGAATCGACCGGCGACCAGGTCACCGTCGTCGTGATGTTGCGTTCGGTATTCGGGGCATCCGAGTACGTCCCCTTCGCGGTGAACGCGACCTGCGCACCCAGCGGAATGTTGGCCGTCGGCGGATCGATCGTCATCGTCAGCAGCGTCGGCGGCCCGATGATCAGCTGCGCGGTACCCTCCAGACCATCACGCTTGGCGCTGACGATGACCGTGCCCTGCGCCTTGGTCGACACCAGACCATCGCCGTCGACACTGGCGCGGTTGGGATCGTCCACCGACCAGGTGACGTCACCGATCGGGCTCGAGGACTCGGAGGTGTTCGAGCCCGGAGGCGTGGTGAACACACCGATCGCCGAAAACTGCCGAGTCTGCCCCAACGCGACCGTGTCCGATACCGGTGTCACTTCAACGCGAATCAACTCGGGAGTGAAATCCGGGCTCTGTACAGCCCCGTCCCCGCACGCCCCGATGGCCAGCGTCAGCACCGCCATCATCGCTCGTAATGCTTTCATGTGCTCCCGACTCCCACGGAATTCTCAAGCTTCCCTTACAAAACGGTGACCGACCGTTATTTACGGCCGCCCATAAGGCCATCATAATGCATCGAAAGCTGCAATTGAGCAGGTGCACGTCGTTTTTTTGTCAGCAGACTCCTCTACGCTGGCTGGCACATGAACAGAACGGGCGCATTGTTCATGCACGTTGGGGACACAAACAGGGATTTGGAGAGTCACTAAGATGTCGAAACACGGATGGCTGAAAGCTGTCGCGCTGATGCTTGGCGTGTACACGGTCGGCGCGCAGGGCGCCGAGTTTGACGACCGCTGGTACGTGACGCCGATGGTGGGCGGCGTGTTTTCCGACTCGGAAGACCTGGACACCGGCTTCCTGGGGGGGATTGCGATCGGCACGAGCATCACGCCCTATTTCGGAATCGAGGCCGAGGCCAACTACAGCAACCTGGATGTCTCCAACCTGCCGAGCGGCAACCAGTACGAGCGCACGACGCTGGGTCTGAATCTGGTCCAGTACCTTGCGCGCGACACCGTGCTGATCCGCCCCTTCCTGCTGCTCAACGGCAATGCGCACAACATCGACTTCCTCGATGAGTCGCTCAGCGGGCTTGGCGTCGGCGCCGGCGGCGGTGCGATGATGAAACTGGGCGATCACTGGGATGCGCGCCTGGACGTCCGCTACAACCTCGACTTCATCAATGGCGAAGGCGTCGTCCAGGACGATACCTTCTATATCTGGAGCACGGCGCTCGGCCTGAGCTACAAGTTCGGAGGCAACCCGTACGATCAGGACGGCGACGGCGTGCCCGACTCGCGCGACAAGTGCCCCGATACTCCGGCCGGCGTGGCGGTGTACTCCGACGGGTGCCCGACCGACCTGGATCAGGACGGCGTGCCCGATTATCTGGACAAGTGCCCGAACACGCCGAAGGGCACGCTGGTAGGCCCGGACGGCTGCGAGCTGGATTCCGACGGCGACGGCGTTCCGGACAGCCGTGACCAGTGCCCGAACACGCCGAAGGGTGTTCCTGTCAGTGCCAACGGATGCCCGCTGGATTCCGACGGCGACGGCGTGCCTGACCACCTCGACAAGTGCCCCGGTACGCCTCCGGGAACGCGCGTCAACGCGGAAGGTTGCTCGCTGGCGGATCGTGACAACGACGGCATCCCCGATGAGCTCGACAAGTGCCACGGCACGCCCGCCGGCGTTCCGGTCGGCCCGGACGGCTGCCCGCTGGATTCCGACGACGACGGTATTCCGGACTATCTCGACGAATGCCCGCGGACACCGCCGGGTGCCAAGGTGCTGCCCAATGGCTGCGCGCTGCAGGGCGACTGCCGGACCCCGCGTCCCGGCGAGCAGGTCGATGAGAACGGCTGCGCGGTCGAACAGAGCTTCGTCCTCAAGGGCGTGAAGTTCGAGTTCGATTCCGATCGTCTGACGCCGAAGGCGCGTGAGATCCTCAACGAGGTCGCAGCAACGCTGCAGGCCTACCCGTCGATCAGCGTCGAGCTTGAAGGCCATACCGATGCGATCGGTTCCGACAGCTACAACCTCGGCCTGTCGGAACGCCGTGCGATCGCCGTCAAGACCTACCTCGAAGGCCGCGGCGTCAAGGGCCGTCGCATGACTCCGGTCGGATATGGCGAAAGCCGCCCGATCGCGTCGAACGACACCGACGAGGGACGCGAGGAAAACCGTCGCGTCGAGCTGCGGGTCGTCGAGGACTGACCCAAGGCGGATTGATGCAAAAAAGCCCCGCAGCATCTGCGGGGCTTTTTTTGTGCCGATTCCGGAGGTCAGTGGGACGAGCGCGCCCACAGGCGCTGCAACCATGACGGCTTGGCGTACTGGGCACGCACGCCGCGCGACAACAGATGCGGCGCGTACTTCTGGTCCGAAGCCAGGATGTGTTCGGTCAACCAGCGCTTGAGGAAAAACAGCAGTTCCCCGGTGATTGGCTTGCCTTCGACCATCACCTTGCGGCGCAACTGATACACCTGCTCGACGAGTTCCTCATGCTCGGCCTTGTGCGCTTCGTAGTCGGGATAGTCGAGCATGCGCATCAACGCCTCCTCAACTGCGAAGTGAATGCGGGTGTAATCCACCAGCCGCTCCAGAATCTCCGCCGCGTCGCGGGCGCCGTGACGCTCGACGATCGCCACATGCAGCTGATTGAGCAGATCGACCAATGTCTTGTGCTGACTGTCGATTTCCTCGATGCCGACGCTGAGTTCGGGCGTCCACGCGATCAGCGGCACATGGGCATGGGGGACCGCAGCGTCTGCGGTCTTGGCGTGCACGGCATGGGCGGGTGCGTTCATCGTTGCAGTTCCATTCAGGCCTGGCTGAAGACTGAGTCGCGCACTCCGACCGGACTTTGATATGCGTCAATGCCGCTCCTGGCCGGTCCGGACGAGCGGACGGACGGATGCGGTTTCCGTTCGGCGGTGATGAACGGCGGCGACCGCGCGACGCAGCTCAGCCCGGTGCGCGGTCGGTTTGCGTCGGCTCGATCTGCACCAGCAGCTGCCGATTGCGCACCTGCTGCCCGACTTCGGTGCTCACGGCCACCACGGTTCCGCCGACCGGCAGCGACAGGCGGAATTCCATTTTCATCGCCTCGAGGATCGCCAGCGTCTGCCCCTTTTCGACGACATCTCCGGCCGCGACGGAAACCGCGACGATCTTGCCGTCCGAATTGGCGAGCAGTCGTCCGTCGGATCCGGCGGCGGCCGACTGTGCCGGCGCCAGCGTGACATCCTCGAACACCTCGCAACAACCGCTGGCCTCAAGCCAGATCCGGGTGCCGTCGCGCGCCACCCGCGCCTCGGCACCGACACCGTCGATTGCGTAGACGAACCCTTCGGCGTCGTGCCGCTCGACCTCGATCGACAAAACCGACTCGTCCAGTCGCACCTCGAAGCGCCGCGGCGACCGTACCGCCATCTCCACCCGGTACAGTCGATCACGCCATCTGAGCGAGTACGGTGTCGGAAACACATGCGAGCTGTGCCAGCCCTCGAATTCATCACCAAGCGCGTGCTCGTCCGCGAGTCGGCGTGCATCATCCAGATACAGCGCGACGACCACCAGCCCGATCTGCTGCAACGTCGGTTGCTGGCACCCAAGCACGGACTGCGGGAAATGACGCGCGATGAATCCGGTATCGAAATGTCCGTCCGCGAAGGCATCGTGCCCGACGAAAGACCGCAGCGCGACCTTGTTGCTGAGCACACCGAGCAGCACGGTGTCATCGAGCGCCTTTGCCAGTCGCGCCCGCGCCGTCTCGCGATCCTTGCCCCATGCGATGATCTTGCCCTGCATCGAGTCGTAGTACGGGCTGATCACCTGGCCCGTATGCAGGCCGGTGTCGACCCGGATCCCTTCGCCCTGTGGTGCCCGCCACCGCAACACCTGCCCTGCCTGGGGCAGATATTCGCGGGTCGGGTCCTCCGCGCACAGCCGCGCCTCGATCGCCCATCCACTCCGCCGCGCGTCGATCTGCTGCTGCGTCAACGGCAACGCTGAGCCCTGCGCAACCAGTAGCTGCCATTCAACGAGATCGAGCCCGTAGACGGCCTCGGTCACGGGATGTTCCACCTGCAGGCGGGTGTTCATTTCCAGGAAATAGAACTGTCCGTCGGCCGCCAGCATGAACTCGACCGTTCCGGCGCCGACATAGTCGACAGCGCGTGCCGCTGCGATCGCGGCCGCGCCCATCCGCCGACGCAGATCGTCGTCCACGGCAGGCGAAGGCGATTCCTCCAGAACCTTCTGGTTGCGACGCTGCACCGAACAGTCGCGTTCACCGAGATGAACGACGTTGCCGTGGCGATCACCGAAGACCTGGATTTCCACATGGCGCGCATGCGTCACTGCCTTCTCGATCAGCAACTCACCACTACCGAAGGCGCTCGCCGCCTCGCTGCGCGCCGACCGGATCTGCTCGAGCAGCACTGCGTCATCGTCGACCAGACGCATGCCGCGCCCGCCGCCGCCGGCCGCAGCCTTGATCATCACCGGGAACCCGATCCGGCGCGCTTCCGCCGCCAAGGTGTCGTCCGACTGGTCGGCGCCCTGATATCCAGGTACACAGGGCACCCCGGCCTCGATCATGCGCGCCTTGGCCGCGGATTTGTTGCCCATGGCCTCGATCGAACCTGGATCCGGCCCGACAAAAACCAGTCCCGCATCCACGACAGCCTGCGCGAAATCGGCTCGCTCCGACAGAAAGCCGTATCCGGGATGGACCGCGTCGGCGCCGCTGCGCTTCGCCGCTTCGATCACCCTTTCGATCGACAGATACGATTCGGCTGCGGGCGCCGGACCGATGCAGACGGCGTGATCGGCATCGCGGACATGCCGCGCATCGCGGTCGGCTTCGCTGAACACCGCCACGGCACCATAGCCCTGCGCGCGCGCCGTGCGTATGACCCGGACTGCGATCTCGCCTCGATTGGCGACGAGTATCCTGGTGAAGCGCTTGCTCATTGCTTGCTCATTCCTCGTTGTTTTCCGCCACAGCCCACTTCGCCTTGCGCTTCTGCAGGAACGCCGAAATACCCTCTGGCGCCTCGGCACCGCGGGCACAGCCGGCAAACTGCCGGGCGGCTGCGTCCAGTACGGCGTCCATGTCCTGGCGTGCCGCGTCCAGGACGATGGCCTTGGTCACCGCATTGGCGTGCGGCGCGCATTCGCGGACCCGCGCGACCGTCTCGGCGAGCTTTCGCGCCAACTCGTCCTCATCGCCGAAGGTGTCGTGAACGATGCCGAGCTGCCGTGCCTCGGATCCGCGAAACTCCGCCCCGGTCAGGCACAGGCGCCGCGCCTGGGTGAGCCCGACCCGCTCGACCACGAACGGTGCGATCTGTGCCGGCGGCAGGCCCCTCCGGGTTTCAGGCAGGCCGAATTTCGCCGTCTCGTGCGCCAGTGCGATGTCCGAAACGCAGACCAGCCCGAAACCACCACCCAACACCGAACCTTCGCAGACAGCAATGACCACGGCGGGCACGCGCCCGACCTTGCGCAGCATCGTGCCGAAGCGGCGCGACGAGACCTCGATCGGATCGGTCCCGTCCCGGGCGGGCTGGAGCCCGCCCGCCATGACCTCGCGCAGGTCCGCTCCCGCGCAGAAATGGCCGCCGGCCCCGCGCAGCACCATCGCCCGGACCTCTTCACGGCTCGCGACCTGCTCGCAGACCCTCTCGATCTGCTCGACCATTGCCAGCGTCAGGGCGTTGCGCGTCTCCGGGCGGTTCAGCGTGACCTCGAGCACCCCGTCTGCGTAGGCCAGCGCCACGGCATCGAATTCCGGCAACTCCATTTCCACTCCCTCCGCTCCTTTGCGCGCCAGGATCAGAAACGGGCGACGCCAAAACTGTTGGCGCAAAGCTCACGTACCTGCGCCTCGCGACAGACCGACAGACACAGCCCCAGCACCCGACGGGTGTCGCGGGGATCGATCAGGCCGTCGTCAAACAGCCGCGCGGTCGCGGCAAAGGCGTGCGACTCCTTGTCGAACTGGTTGACGATGTTCTGGCGGATCATCGCCAGCATCTTCTCGTCGGCCTCGGACATCTGCTTGTGCTGTTTGGCCCATTTCTCCCGCGTGATGATTTCCATGACCCCGGCCGCCTGCTCACCCCCCATCACCGACGTGCGCGAATTCGGCCATGCGAAGATGAAATGCGGGCCGAACCCACGACCACACATGCCGTAGTTGCCGGCGCCGAAAGAACCGCCCATGACGATCGTGATCTGCGGCACCGTCGCATTGGCCACGGCCTGGATCATTTTCGAACCGTGCTTGACGATGCCGCCCTGCTCGCTTTCGGTTCCGACCATGTAGCCGGTGGTGTTCATCAGGTACACGATGGGGATGTCGGCCTGGCAGCAGAGCTGAATGAACTGACCGGCCTTGACCGCACCCTTGGTGGTGATGGGGCCGTTGTTCGAGATGATTCCGATCTGGTGCCCGTGCAGCACCGCACGACCACAGATCGTCTGCTGATCGAACTCGGTCTTGAAATCGAGAAACTCGGAGCCGTCGACGATCCGCGCGATCACTTCGCGGCAGTCGAACGGTTGCCGGTAGTCCGGCGGCACCGCCCCGCACAACTCGTCGACGTCGTAAAGCGGCGCC
This sequence comes from Nevskiales bacterium, assembly GCA_028698335.1. Taxonomy (GTDB): domain Bacteria; phylum Pseudomonadota; class Gammaproteobacteria; order Nevskiales; family Nevskiaceae; genus Solimonas. Next base: position 143,610 of record JAQVDP010000004.1, read on the forward strand.
CGGACCGGGCGCAGTTCCAGACGTGGCCGTCGTCCGTTCCAGTTGAGATTGGCCACGATTTCGCGCGCGATGCGGATGCCGTCGACATCGTTTTCGGCGATGAATTCGCTGGTCCCCGCGACCTGGCAATGCATCTCGGCACCACCGAGGTCCTCGTCCTTGGCGATCTCGCCGGTGGCTGCCTTCAGCAGCGGCGGGCCGGCGAGGAAGACCTTGGCCCGCTTGCGAACCATGACCACGTAGTCCGACAGACCCGGCATGTACGCGCCACCCGCGGTCGACGAGCCGTGCACGACGGTGACCTGGGGAATGCCCGCCGCCGACAGCCGGCACTGATTGGCGAAGGTCCTGCCGCCGGGGATGAACACATCGGCCTGATACATCAGATTGGCCCCGCCGGACTCGATCATCGAAACCACCGGCAGCTTCTGCTGCAGGGCGATCTCCTGGATGCGCAATCCCTTCTGAACGCCCCAGGGCGTCATCGTGCCGCCCTTGATCGCCGAATTGGACGCAGTAACGATGCAGCGTACGCCGGACACGTAGCCGATCCCGGCGATGGTGTTGCCGCCGGCCAGAGAGCCGTCCTTGTCGTCGTGCTGTTTGTAGCCGGCCAGCGTCGACAGCTCGAGCCACGGCGAGCCACGGTCCAGCATCAGATGCACGCGCTCCCGCGGCAGGATCTGGCCGCGATCGTGGAAGCGCTGACGCTTGCTTTCCTCGGCTTCGCGCCCCTTGCTCTCAATCGCACGCCACGCCCCGATCAGCTCCAGCATCGCCGACCGGTTCTGCTGGAACTGTTCGCTGGCGGGATTCAGCTTCGACTCGATAATCGACATTTCCGACACGCCTATCCGAATAGGTATCGGGGATCGAGTCTATATGAAGTATCAGCTCAAATTAACAACAATATGCATTACCTATATTCAGGACGGATGCCGACATGGCCGCTCAGGTGCCGGGCACAGCCTTCGGCTTCACCGCACGGTGGAAGCCGGCATACGGCCTCGAGCGGTTCTGGTTGAGCAGCGGGAACGCCTTGGCGCCCAGCCCGCTGCCCCCGTCGATCTTGATGCAGGTGCCGGTGATGAACGCTGCAGCCTCGGACAGCAGGAACACGATTGCGGAACTGACCTCCGCCTCCTCGCCCATGCGCTGCAACGGTGCCAGCCCCGCCAGCTTCGGAATCACCTGGGTCGCGAAGATCGGATCATAGTGATCCATACCGCTGGAGGCGATGTAACCTGGCGCAACGGCGTTGACCCGGACACCCGCAACCCCCCACTCCACGGCAGCGGTTTCGGTGAAGTTGAGCATACCGGCGCGGGCGGCGCCGCTGTGCCCCATCCCCGGCATCCCGCCCCACATGTCCGCAATCATGTTCACGATGGACCCGGTGTTCTTTTTCATGAACTGCGTGTAGACCTCACGCGCGACCAGAAATCCGCCGGTGAGGTTGTTGGCCACGACCGCATCCCACCCCTTCTTCGAAATCGCTTCCAACGGCGAGGGGTACTGACCACCGGCGTTGTTGACCAGACCGTGAATCGCGCCCCGGTCATCGAGTACACGCTTGACCGCGTCACGCACCGCATCCTCGTCGCGGATGTCGAAGCTCACCGAACTGGCGGAACCGCCGTCTTCGGCGATCTCGCTCAGGGTCCGCTCCAGTTTCTCGGGCTTGCGCCCGGTGATCACGACGTGTGCGCCGAGACTGGCGAGTTCGTGCGCGACACAGCGACCGATGCCGGAGCCACCGCCGGTCACCACAATGGTCTGCCCCTCAAACGAACCCGGCGCAAAAACTGAACGGTACCCCATGACTGCAGTCCTCGAGAAAGATGAATCGCCTACGCGCGGAAGCCGCGGCACGATGAGGTAACGGTATTTACCCGAAACCCCGCTCGACATCGGCCTTGTTGTGGGCAAGGGACAGGAGCCCTTGCGCTTGTGGAAATTCTACAGAATTTGCCTGACAACTGATATTACCGACATGCAGTTCCCACCTGGAAAACCGCCGCCGCCCAGACGCCGGCAGACACAAAAAAGGCGCGAACCCGGGGGTTCGCGCCTTGCGCCGCTCTGCGCTGGACAGGGAGGCCTTACAGCTTTCCGGTCAGCTCCGGCAGCACCTGGAACAGGTCGCCGACGAGGCCGAAATCGGCGACCTCGAAGATCGGCGCTTCCGGGTCCTTGTTGATCGCAACGATGGTGCGGGCGTCCTTGATGCCGGCCAGATGCTGGATCGCACCCGAGATGCCGACCGCGAAGTACAGCTCCGGAGCGATGATCTTGCCGGTCTGGCCGACCTGCATGTCGTTGGGCACGTAGCCCGAATCGACCGCGGCACGCGACGCGCCGACGGCGGCGCCGATCTTGTCCGCGAAGTCATAGACGACCTTGAAGTTCTCGGAGCTGCCGAGCGCGCGGCCACCGGAGACGACACGGGCGGCGGACTGCAGATCCGGACGCTCGGACTTCTGCGCCTCCAGCTTCACGTAACGGGTATGGCTCGGCAGCGCCGCGTCAACCGTCACTGCCTCGACCGCGGCACTGCCGCCTTCGGCCACGCCCTGGAACGACGCCAGGCGCACCGTGGCGACAACCGTGCCTTCCGGCGCTTCGACGGTCGTGATCGCGTTGCCCGCGTAGATCGGACGATCGAAGCTCGACGCGCCGTGCACCGCCATGATGTCGCTGACCTGCTGCACGTCCAGCTTCGCGGCGACGCGCGGCGCCAGATCCTTGCCGAAGGTTCCGCCCGGGAACAGGACGTGGCTATAGCCCTTCGCCAGCTCGACGATCTGCGGCGCCAGGATCGCTGCAACCGGGTTGGCGTTGGCGGCGTTGCTGACCGCCAGCACCTTGCTGACGCCGTCGAGCTTGGCGGCCTGATCGGCGACCGCTGCGGCATCGGCCGCGAAGACGGCGATTTCGATCTCACCGCCGATGCCCTTGGCGGCGGCGACGGTCTTGGCGACACCGGCACTCAGCTGGCCATCGGCGTGTTCTGCAATAACTAGAATCTTGCTCATCGTTGTTTCTCGTCCGTAGCCCGTGATCAGAGGAGGCCCTTGCCCTTGAGCGCTTCCACCAGCTCATCGGTCGTCTTGACCATGATGCCCTTGGAGCGACTCGGCGGCGGCGCCGTCTTCGTCGTCTTCACGCCGGCGCCGGCGGTGACGCCCAGATCAGCCAGCGAAACCGTTTCGATCGGCTTCTTCTTGGCCTTCATGATGTCCGGCAGCTTCAGATAGCGCGGCTCGTTCAGACGCAGGTCCGTCGTGATGACGGCCGGCAGGTCGACCTCGAGAACCTCGAGGCCGGCGTCGACCTCACGGGTTACGACGGCCTTTTCGCCATCGATTTCGACCTTGGACGCGAACGTCGCCTGGGCGATATCGAGCAGGCTCGCGACCATCTGCCCGGTCTGGTTGGCGTCGTCGTCGATCGCCTGCTTGCCGCACAGGAACAGCTTCGCGTCTTCCTTCTTGACCGCAGCGGCCAGGGCCTTGGCGGCGGTCAGCGGCTGGATCTCGCCATCATCCTTGATGTGGATCGCGCGATCGGCACCGAATGCCAGCGCCGTACGCAGCGTTTCCTCATTCTTGGCACCGCCGATGGTCACGGCAACGATCTCGGTGACCGTGCCCTTTTCCTTCAGGCGGACCGCTTCTTCCATGGCGATTTCGTCGAACGGATTCATCGAGTGCTTCACGCCATCGGTGACCACGCCCGAACCGTCGGGCTTGACCTGGATGCGGACGTTGTAGTCCACGACGCGTTTAACGCTCACGAGTGCTTTCATCGGCTCTTCTCTATCTACGTAAAACAGTCACTTGGGGTATTTCAGGCTGGCGCGTACCGCACCGCCACATGCATCCGTCGCCGACGGCGTGGATCACATGTTGGCGTAATTCGGTCCGCCGCCGCCCTCGGGGGCGACCCAGTTGATGTTCTGGGCGGGGTCCTTGATGTCGCAGGTCTTGCAGTGTACGCAATTCTGCGCATTGATCTGAAATCGCTTGTCGCTGCCTTCTCCGACCACTTCGTAGACACCCGCGGGGCAGTAGCGCTGCGCCGGCTCGTCGTACATCGGCAGGTTCTGCGCGATCGGGATGCTCGGGTCCTTCAGCTGCAGATGGACCGGCTGGTCCTCCTCGTGGTTGGTGCTCGACAGGAACACCGATGACAGCTTGTCGAAGCTGATCTTGCCGTCCGGCTTCGGGTAGTCGATCTTCTGCGACTCCGCCGCCGGCTTCAGCGTCTTGTGATCGGGCTTGAGGTCATGGAAGGTCCACGGGAACTTGCCGCCGAAGATGTTCTGCTCGATCCAGTTGATCGCGCCACCGATCAGCGATCCGAACTTGTGCATGATCGGACCGAAGTTGCGGCTGCGGTACAGCTCGTCGTAGAGCCAGCTGGCCTTGAACTTGGTCGCGTAGCCATCGAGTCTGGCGCTGCCGTCCGCACCGGCAATGAGCGCTTCGGCGACCGCTTCGGCGGCGATCATGCCGGACTTCATCGCGGTGTGGCTGCCCTTGATCTTGGCGAAGTTCATCGTGCCCAGGTCGCAGCCGGCCAGCACGCCGCCGGGGAAGGCCATATCCGGCATCGAGTTGAGGCCGCCCTTGCAGATCGCGCGGGCGCCATAGGCCACGCGGGTGCCGCCCTCCAGGTACTGACGGATCACCGGATGCTGCTTGAAGCGCTGGAACTCGTCGAACGGCGACAGATACGGATTCGAATATGACAGGTCCACGATCAGTCCGACATAGACCGTGTTGTCCTCGAGGTGATACAGGAACGAACCACCCAGGGCGCTGGTACCGACCAGATCCAGCGGCCAGCCCGCGCCGTGCACGACCAGGCCCGGCTCGAACTTGGACGGGTCGACCGTCCAGATTTCCTTCAGACCGATACCGTAGTGCTGCGGATCGGCGTTCTTGTCGAGGCCATACTGCGCGATCAGCTGCTTGCCGATGTGACCGCGGCAACCCTCGGCAAAGATCGTGTACTTGGCGCGCAGCTCCATGCCCGGCGTGTAGTCCGGCTTGTGCTCGCCCTCGCGGGTGACGCCCATGTCGCCGACGGTGATGCCCTTGACCACGCCATCCTCGATGATCGCGGTCTGCGCGGCGAAACCGGGATAGATCTCGCAGCCGAGGTCCTCGGCCTGTTGGCCCAGCCAGCGACACAGATTCGCCAGCGAGATGATGTAGTTGCCCTCGTTGTGCATCGTCTTGGGCACGAACAGCCCGGGCATCTTGAAGCCCTTCTCGGCGCTGGTGAAGAAATAGATGTCGTCGCGCTTGACCGGCGTCTTCAGCGGCGCGCCCTTTTCCTTCCAGTCCGGGAACAGTTCGTTGAGTGCACGCGGCTCGAACACCGCACCCGAGAGGATGTGGGCGCCGACTTCGGATCCCTTCTCGACGACGCAGACGCTCAGCTCCTGCCCGGCCTCGGCGGCCTTCTGCTTGAGCCGGCACGCCGCCGACAGTCCGGCCGGGCCGGCACCGACGACGACCACATCGTATTCCATGACATCGCGTTCTACGGACATGCGCGTACTTCCTAGCGGTCCAAGCCTTGGGCGCTCGGACCCGTCATAAAAGTGGATTCAGGGGGGCGCATTGTAGTCGACATCCGCACTTGTCGCAGCGCAGCAGCGGCGCCCGCCGCTGTCCCGGCAGCCAGTGCGCAGTCAGGGCGAGTCTGCCCCCGCCAGCGACGCCGCCCACGCGCGGGGCACCCGCACCGGATGATCCAGCAGCATCTGCGCAAATGCCTTGCCCTGGGGATCCGTGCGCAGCGACGCCGCGCCGCCTCCGCCAAGGGCGTTGTACAGCATGAAATTCAGGCAGTTGCTGGCAGGCAGCTCCCAGCGCTCGACGCGCCCTTGCGCCCCTTCGGCGAGGACGTGGGCGAAATATCGCCGCACCGCGTCGACGCTGAGCGCGGCGCGCAGATACGGCAGATATTCGGGACGTCGCGCGATGACGCCGATATTCGCGTGATCGCCCTTGTCGCCGGAGCGCGCCAGCGCCAGCCGGATCAGGGGCACTACGACGCCCTCCTCCCCGGTCAGCTCGGCGCCCGCTACCGGCACCTCCGCACCGGGCGGCTCGAATCCGCCGTCGCAGGGCACCTCGACAGCGAACGCCTCATCGCCGATCCGGACCTCGATCGGGACCTGCGCCTTGGGCACCAGCGTCGAAAACAGTTTGGGGATCATGTGCGGCTCCGGGCGGCCACCGCCGAAATAGCCGGTGAATCCTGGCGCCATGCCGGTGGCCGCCTGCGCGATTTCACGCGCGAACAGCTTCAGGGCCTTCGGGTTCGGATGCTGCACGGCGATCTTGACGACCACCTCCCGCGTCGCGGCCGCTCCGGCGCGCGCATGCGGTCCATAGCTTTCCTCTGCGCCGATGCAGTGGATGTCGACCCCACTGAAGTCGCCCAGCTTGGCTGACAGCAGCTGCCGCCGCACCTTCTCGACCACCGCGGAGGCCGACGCCCGCCCCTTTCTGGCCGCATCGATCCCGCCGATCATGAACAGCGCGGCACAGCGCATGCCGGCCGGATATGTCGCACTGACCTTGTAATCCGCCGTCGGCACCCGGCCGCGCGCGCCGCTGACGCGGACCCGGTCGACGCCCGCCTGCTCGACGCGCACACCGGTGAAATCCACGACGACATCCGGCAGAACGTAGGCCCGCGGATCGCCGATCTCGTACAACATCTGCTCGAGCACCGTGTGTTCCGACACCAGCCCGCCGGTGCCCTCGGGCTTGCCGACCTCGAAGCCGCCGTCGGCCCACGCCTCGACGATCGGAAAGCCCATCTCGGCATAGCCGGGCTCGACCAATTCCCAGTCGGTGAAATTGCCGCCGGTGCACTGCGCGCCGCATTCGATGATGTGCCCGGCAACCGCACCCTGTGCCAGCCGGTCGTAGTCGTCGAACCGCCATCCAAAGGCATGGATCATCGGCCCGAGAACCACTGCCGAATCGACACAACGCCCCGTGATCACCACATCGGCGCCGGCGTCCAGCGCCCGGGCAATCGGGAACGCACCCAGGTAGGCGTTCATCGATACCAGCGTCGCCGGCATCGGCTCGCCGTGATCGATCCCGACGCAATCCGTGAACTCCTTGCGCCGCGGCAGCAGATCGTCGCCGAGCACGATCGCGACCTTCAGGTCGATCCCGGCCTTGGCCGCCACCGCCTCCAGAGCGGCCTTGCAGGCCTGCGGATTGACGCCGCCAGCGTTGGCGACGACCCGGATGCCCTGGGCCTTGAGTGCCGGCAGCAGCGGCGCCATGACGTGATCGACGAAGTCGTTGGCGTAGCCCTGGGCCGGATCGCGCATGCGCTTGGCGGCCAGGATCGACATGGTGATCTCGGCGAGATAGTCGAACACCAGAAAATCGAGCTGCCCCCGTTCGGCCAGCTGAAAGGCTGCAGTGTGGGTATCGCCCCAGAACGCCGAGGCACAGCCGATGCGGATGCTCTTGTTCACGCTCTCTCCGACTAAACAACGATGATTACCATCATCGCCAAAACAGAATCAGAGACGTGTTTATGGCCCATTAACCATGATGGATACAATAGGCAATATCGATTACCAGACCGCCATAACCCGCAACCCCGCCCACACCGGCAACGCCGCCAGCACACCCGCCAGCAGGTCATCGAGCATGATGCCGAAGCCTCCGCCGACCTGACGGTCGAGAACCGCGATGGGCCACGGCTTGAGGATGTCGAACAGCCGGAACAGCAGGAACGCGGCCGCCATCCCCCCGGCCCAGACCGCCATGCCCTGCACGTCGAACAGCAGCAGCGGACTGGCGGCGACCAGATAGCCGACGATCTCGTCGAAGACGATTCCACCGTAGTCGTGAACGCCGAGCAGTTTGGCGCTGCGCCCGCAGACCCAGCACCCGAACAGGAACAACACTGCAACCGCAATCGCGAATGCCTGCAGCGGCAGCAGCGCCAGCAGCGCGAACAAGGGCAGGCCCACCAGGGTCCCGGCGGTCCCCGGGGCTGCCGGCGCCAGCCCTGCACCGAAGCCGAAGGCGATCAGATGCTCGGGGGTGGAGAGGATCAAACGCGCGGGGGGTCTTGGAGTTTTCATGAAAAGTGTCGGTAGGCCGTCATCTCGAGCGCCACGGGCGCTCCGGTCGCGTCCTGCAGTTCCAGTCTGCCGGTATCGGTGATGACGCCCACCGGCGTCAACCCGACATCGACGGCGCCGGCCGCTTCGGCCATGCGCTGCGGGGGCAGACACAGGCACAGTTCGTAGTCGTCGCCGCCGCAGGCCTGCAGGCGATGACGCTGCCCCGTCGGCACCCGTGACTCGAATGCGGCGGACATCGGCAGGCTGTCCAGATCGATGCGCGCACCGACGCCGCTGGCGCGCAGCACATGCATCAGATCACCACACAGACCATCCGACAGGTCGATCGCCGCATGCGCCAGACCGCGCAGCGCAGCCCCGGCAGCGATCCGCGGCAAGGGACGCGCCAGGCGCTGCTGCAGCGCATCACCGCCCGGATCCGGGCGGCTGTTGTTGGCGAGTTCCTGCAGCGCCAGCGCGGCATCTCCGAGCGTGCCGGTCACACAGATGATGTCGCCCGCTCGCGCGCCATCCCGGCGCAGGGCGGTGCCGGCGTCGACCTCGCCGAACGCGGTGATCGTGATGCTCAGGCTGCCGCGGGTGGTATCCCCTCCGACCAGGCGAATGCCGCAGGGATCGCCGACGGCGCGCAATCCGGCCACGAAAGCGCCCAGCCAGTCCGGCGCCGCCACGTCGATACTCAGCGCCAGTGTGTACCAGCGCGGCCGCGCGCCCATCGCCGCCAGATCGGAGAGATTGACGGCCAGCGCCTTCCAGCCGACATCGTATGGCGCGCAGTCGTCCGGAAAGTGGCGCCCGCGGATCAGCGTATCGCTGGTCACGACCAGATCGCAGCCGGACCGGGGACTCAGGATCGCCGCATCGTCGCCGATGCCGAGCACGACGCCGTCGCCGGTGGCGCTGAGCGGCCCGAAGTACTCACGGATGAGCGCAAACTCATCCACGACGGCGTCAGCCCCCGGTCTCGACCGGGCGAAGCTGATGCGCGAGCCGGTCCAGCACGCCGTTGACGAATTTGAAGCCGTCCTCGGAGCCGAAGGTCTTGGCCAGGTTGACGGATTCATTGACGACGACCTTCCACGGCACTTCCGGCTTGTGCGCCAGTTCGTAGGCGCCCAGCAGGAGGATCGCATGCTCGACCGGATCGAGCTGGGCGATCGGACGGTCCAGGTGCGGCACCAGCGCCACCGTCAGCTCGGACGCCTGATCGACCACCCCGTTGAGCAGCTCTTCGAAATACGCCGGGTCGGCCCGGCCGAGGCCGGCGTCCTGTTCGTGGAACTGGCGCAGCAAGGCCGACGGCGCGGTCTGATTGATCAGCCACTGATAGACCGCCTGCACGGTCAGGCGCCGCGCCAGACCGCGACGGCTCTGCGGCTGCGCGCCGCTCACTTCAGACTCCGCGAGAGTCGGATCATTTCCAGCATCGCTGCCGCAGCCTCGTATCCCTTGTTGTCGTTGCCGTCACCGGCGCGCGCCCAGGCCTGCTCGGTGGTATTGACAGTCAGCACGCCGAAGCCCACCGGCTTGCCTGTCTGCAACTGCACGTCGATCAGGCCGCGCGCGCATTCACCGGCCACATAATCGAAATGCGGGGTCTCGCCGCGGATCACCGCACCGATCGCAACCACCCCGTCATAGCCGCCGTCCTGCAGCAGCTTCAGCGACGCCAGCGGTACCTCGTAGGCGCCCGGCGCGCGGAAGTCGTCGACCCGCGCGTCCGGGACACCCCAGTCGCGCAGGCAGCGCCGCACGCCCGCGTGCAGCGCATCGACGATGCCGATGTTCCAGCGCGTCGCCAGGATGGCGATGCGCGCGTGCTCGAATTCGCCGTCGCGGGCAGGTTCCGGCGCGGCATATCCGGTCTTGGCGTCCGCGGGCGCGGCGCCGGTCATATCAGTCGTATTCATCAATCACACGGAACGTAGTCGACAACCTCGAGCCCGAAACCCGAGATGCCCTGCATGCGCTTGGGCGCCGACAGCACCCGCATCTTGCGGACGCCGAGATCGGACAGAATCTGCGCCCCGATGCCGTAAGTCCGCAGGTGGACCTGGCGTGCCTCGTGCGGATGCACCTCGTCGTCGCTCATGTTGAGCGAGACGATCTGCTGCACCAGCTCGCGCGAACTCTCCGGCTTGCGCAGCAGCACGACGACCCCGGCACCGTCCTCCGCGACGCGCTTGAGCGCCCGCCGCAGCGGCCATGCGAAATCCTCGTGCCGGACGCCGAGCACATCCTGCAGGGTGTTGCGCAGATGCACGCGCACCAGGGTCGGCTGCTTGGGATCGATCGCCCCCTTCACCAGCGCCAGATGCACGGTGTTGTCGACCGTATCCTGATAGGTCACCAGCCGGAATTCGCCGAACTCGGTGTCGACATGGGTCTCGGCAACCCGCTCGACGGTGTGCTCGTTTTCGAGCCGGTAGCGGATCAGATCGGCGATCGTACCCAGTTTCAGGTCATGCTCGCGGGCGAATTTCTCGAGGTCGGGGCGACGGGCCATGGTGCCGTCCTCGTTGAGAATCTCGACGATCACCGCCGCCGATTCCAACCCCGCCAGCCGCGCCAGATCGCAGCCAGCCTCGGTGTGTCCGGCGCGGGTCAGCACGCCGCCAGGCTGGGCCATCAACGGAAAGATATGACCCGGCTGGACGAGGTCGTCCGGCTTGGCGTCGGCCTTGACCGCGGCGCGGATGGTATGGGCGCGGTCATGCGCCGAGATACCGGTGGTCACGCCGCTGGCCGCCTCGATCGACACCGTGAACGCGGTCTTGTGGCTCTCTTCGTTGCGCGAGACCATCTGCGGCAGGCGCAGCTGGCGGCAACGATCCTGCGTCAGGGTCAGACAGATCAGCCCGCGCCCGTAGCGCGCCATGAAGTTGATGTCCTCGGGACGCACCAGCTCCGCCGCCATGACGATATCGCCTTCGTTCTCGCGGTCCTCGTCATCCATCAGGATGACCATCTTGCCGGCCTTGAAGTCGGCAATGATGTCCTCGATGCTGTCCAGCTTCGACGGCCGGACCTGATCCAGATTGGCCACTTTGCTCATCACTCTTCCCTCTGCGCCAGCAGGCGCTCCAGATACCGGGCAATCAGGTCGACCTCGAGATTGACCGCGTCACCGGGCTGCAGCAGCCCCAGCGTCGTATGCTCGGCCGTATGCGGCACGATGTTAACCCCGAAACGCGCGCCGTCGACGTCGTTGACGGTCAGGCTCACGCCGTCGATACAAATTGAACCCTTACGTGGAATATATTTCGCAAGCGATTGATCAGACTCGAATTCAAGACGCCACGAGCGGGCATCCTCATGCTTCGACAACAGCTTGCCGACACCATCCACGTGGCCGCTGACCAGATGCCCGCCCAGGGGCTTGTCCGGCGTCAGCGCCCGCTCCAGGTTGACCCGGCGACCGGGCGCCCAGCCGGCGGCCGTCGTCAGCGACAGCGTCTCGGCGGACAGATCCGCGACATAACCGCCGTCGCCGATCTCGATCGCCGTCAGGCACACACCGTTGGTCGCGACGCTGTCGCCGATCCGCAGTCCCTGCAGATAGTCGGGTGCGGCGATCCGCATGCGCACATCGCCGCCACGCGGCTCCACGCTGACGACTTCGCCGATGCTTTCGATGATTCCGGTAAACACGTTCCCTTGCCTCGTCCTCGCCGCTAGGCGGCGTCTGCGCGCACCATCGGGCGCGCGATGATACGCAGGTCCGGTCCGATCTGCCGAACATCGGTCCAGGCCAGCTCGATCCGCTGCTCCAGCCGCTCCAGCCCCGGCAGCACGACCAACGGCCGGGCGTCGTGCCCGAGCAGGCTCGGCGCCACATAAAGCACCAGCTCGTCGACCAGCCCCTGACGCAGAAACGCACCGCCCAGCCGGGCCCCCGCCTCGACCAGCACCTCGTTGACGTTCACCGCCGCCAGCGCGCGCAATACCGCGGGCAGGCACAGGCGACCATCGTCGTCCCGCGCCACCGGCACAACCTCGACGCCGGGCGCGACCGCTCCGGGTGTCCGCGCCACCAGCCACAACCGCCGCGCACCTTCGGCCCAGACGCAGCGATCGACCGGCACCCGCGCATCGGCGTCGAGCACGATGCGGTCCGGCTGGCGCACCGGCAGATCCAGCCCGCGCACCGTCAGCTGCGGATCGTCCGCGAGCACCGTTCCCACGCCGGTCAGCACCGCCCCGGCCCGTGCGCGCAGGCGATGGACATCAGCCCGGGCCTGCGCGCTGCTGATCCAGCGACTCTCGCCGCTGGCCATTGCCGTACGCGCATCGAGACTCGAGGCCAGCTTGAGCGTCACCCACGGCCGCCCCCGCGCCATGCGCGATACGAATCCGCGATTGAGTGTCTCCGCCTCGGCGCGCATCAGATCACAGACGACCTCGATTCCGGCCGCGCGCAGGCGTTCGATCCCGCGACCGGCGACCAGCGGATTGGGGTCCTGCATCGCCACCCAGACCTTGCGCACCCCGGCGGCGATCAGGGCGTCCGCGCACGGCGGCGTGCGGCCATGATGGCTGCAGGGCTCGAGCGTCACGAACACCTCCGCGCCGCGCGCGCGCGCGCCGGCCTCGCGCAGCGCAAACACCTCGGCATGCGGCTCGCCGGCACGCTGGTGATACCCCTGCCCGACGATCCGGTTGCCGGCGACGATGACGCAGCCGACGCGGGGATTCGGATGGGTGGTCAGCGCGCCGCCTTCGGCCAGGCGCAGCGCCGCCGCCATCGCCCCCGCGGGTGTCAGCCCTGGCATCGCTTCGCCCCTCGCATCCGCGCCACTCAGCGTGCCGGACGCTGGCCCGGCTCCGGCGACGCGTCGGGATCGATCAGCGACATCTGCGAGCGTTTCTGCTCCGGCGTCGGCAGGGTCTGCAGGCGCTCGATCTCCTCGCGGAACGCATTGACGTCCTCGAAGCTGCGGTAGATCGACGCGAAACGGACATAGGCGACATGATCGAGGTCACGCAGTTCCTCCATGACCCACTCACCCACGGCGCGCGACGGAACCTCGCGCTCATTGGTCGCGCGCAGCTTGCGCTTGACGCTTTCGATCACCTGATCGAGCTGTTCGGCATTGACCGGCCGCTTGTAGACCGCGCTCTGCACGCCAAGCCGCAGTTTGTCCTCCGAAAACGGTTCGGGATCACCACTGCGCTTGACGATGTTCGGCATCGCCAGCTGGGCACGCTCGAACGTCGTGAAACGGCTGCCGCAGGCCTCGCATTCCCGTCGACGTCGCACCTGGGCGCCATCCTCGGCGAGCCGCGAGTCGACAACACGGGTATCCGCGGCCTTGCAGAACGGGCATTGCATTGCCCTACTCCGACCCGGCCCGGAGGCGCGTCATTGCGACGCCCCGCGGATCCGCGCTGACCGGCACCTGCGCATCATCGCGCCGCTACGCCGCGGCCCGGTAGACCGGGAACCGTCCGCACAGCGCCGAGACTTCGCCGCGCACCCGCGCGACGACGGCCTCGACGTCCGCACCCGCGCTCATCGCATCGACGATGTCGGCGATCCAGTTGGCCACCTGCGCCATTTCGGCTTCCTTGAAGCCGCGCGTCGTCGACGCCGGCGAACCGAGGCGCAGGCCGGAGGTCACGAACGGCGAGCGCGGATCGTTGGGCACCGAATTCTTGTTGACGGTGATATGCGCCTGACCGAGCGCCGCCTCGGCGTCCTTTCCGGTCACGTCCTTGTCGATCAGATCGAGCAGGAACAGGTGGTTGTCGGTGCCGCCCGACACGACCTTGTAGCCGCGCTCCAGGAAGACTGCCGCCATCGCACGCGCGTTGGCGACGACCTGCTGCTGATAGCGCTTGAACTCGGGATCCAGTGCCTCCTTGAAGGCAACGGCCTTGGCGGCGATCACATGCATCAGCGGCCCGCCCTGGATGCCCGGGAACACCGCGGAATTGAGTTTCTTGTTGAACTCCTCCGACTGACCCTTGCTCAGGATGATGCCGCCACGCGGTCCGCGCAGCGTCTTGTGGGTCGTCGACGTCACCACGTGCGCGTGCGGCAGCGGGCTCGGGTACTCCCCGGCGGCGACGAGGCCGGCGACGTGGGCCATGTCGACCCAGAACACCGCGCCGACCTTGTCGGCGATCTCGCGCATGCGCTTCCAGTCCTTGACGCGCGAGTAGGCCGAAAAACCGCCGATGATCATCTTCGGCTTGGTCTCGAGCGCAATGCGCTCCATCTCGTCGTAGTTGATCAGTCCCGTTTCCGGGTCCAGGCCGTAGGGCACGATGTGGTACTGCTTGCCCGAGAAGTTGGCCGGATTGCCGTGGGTCAGGTGACCGCCCTGCGCGAGGTTCATGCCCATCACCGTGTCACCGGGCTTGACCAGCGCCAGGAAGATCGCGGCGTTGGCCTGCGCGCCCGAGTGCGGCTGGACGTTGGCGTAGTCGCAGTCGAAGACCTGCTTGATGCGGTCGATCGCCAGCTGTTCGGCAACGTCGACATGCTCGCAGCCGCCGTAGTAGCGCTTGCCCGGATAACCTTCAGCGTACTTGTTGGTCAGCGCGGAACCCTGCGCCTGCATCACCGCGGGGCTCGCGTAGTTTTCCGACGCGATCAGCTCGATATGCGCTTCCTGACGGGCCGATTCGGCCTCGATCGTCGCAAACAGCTCCGGGTCGAACTGGGAAAGAGTCGGGGCCTGGGTCCACATGTCGGTACAGTCCTTGAACGAAAATCAATTGGGGTGCCGCCGCTGCGGCGCGCCGGTCGGCGTCAGTCGACGACTTCCAGCATCAGGTCCAGCGCCGCACGCGCCGGCTCGGCCACTTCCTCCGGCACCTGGATGCGGTTGACGGTGCGGCCGGCCACGGCGTTGTCGAGCACCCACGCCAGATGCTGCGGATCGGTCCGGAACATCGTCGAGCACATGCACACGGTCGGCGACATGAACTCCACGGTCACGTCACGCGCTTTCATCTCGTCGGCGAGCCGGTTGACCAGATTGAGCTCGGTGCCGACCAGCCAGTGGTCGCCGGGCTGCGACGCCCGCACCGTGCGCAGTATGTACTCGGTGCTGCCGACGAAGTCCGACTTCTGACAGACCTCGAACGCGTTTTCCGGATGGCTGATGACCTTGCCCTGCGGCACGCGTCCGCGGAAATGATCGATATGCGCCGGCTGGAACATCTGATGGACCGAGCAGAAGCCCTTCCACAGGATCATCCTGGCGCCCCGGATCTGCTCCGGCGTCAGACCGCCGAGCGGCTTGGTGAAGTCCCAGACCACCATCTCGTCGAGACCGACGCCCATCGCGTAGGCGGTGTTGCGCCCCAGATGCTGGTCCGGAAAGAACAACACTTTCTCGCGGCGGGCGAATGACCACTCCAGCACCGCCCGCGCGTTGCTCGACGTGCACACAATGCCGCCGTGGCTTCCGCAGAAGCCCTTGAGGTCGGCCGCGGAATTGATGTAGGTGACCGGCGTGACGCTCTGGTCCGGGTCGAGCACTTCGGCGAGCTCGGACCAGCACTTGCGCACCTTGACCAGATTGGCCATGTCGGCCATGGAGCAGCCCGCCGCCAGATCCGGCAGGATCACCTGGCGCTTGCCGTGGGTCACGATGTCCGCGACCTCAGCCATGAAATGCACGCCGCAGAACACGATGTATTCGGCATCGGTGGTAGCCGCCATCTGCGACAGTTTCAGGGAATCCCCCGAAAAATCGGCGTGGCGGAACACCTCGTCACGCTGATAGTGGTGCCCCAGAATACAGAGCCGTTCGCCGAGGATGCGCTTGGCCGAGGCAATCCGCGCCTCGCACTCGCTGTCATCCAGCAGATTGAACTCTTCCATCTTGAGAACGGCAGCCATCACGCAGGCCTCCGGCGGTCATCCGAATGAAATATTGAAGCTCTGTCGAGCCCGATATTGTAGCCGGTTGACGCCGCGCCCACTACAGATAGTGACAGGCGTGTGACGCCCCGCCCCGGCTCCGCGACACGGGGCGTCGAGACAATCGCGCCGAGCCCCGGCTGGATCGCCGCCGCCCCGGGCTTTAACGGGCCTCGGGCGCGACGCACTCCGGAATCGGATCGGTCCCCGGCGTGACGATGCACAGCGTGGTTTCGTCGGTAAGGGCATCGTCATCCGCGCCGACGGTCGCCGTCACCGTGACCGCGCCGTCCTCAGCCTTGGTCGACACCGCCAGGCCACCGCCGAACAAGCCGGTGCCGATCGTTGCGACGGTGGTGTCGGAACTGGCCCAGACCACCGAGCGCGTGACCGGCTGCGTGACCGTATCGCCGTCATAGTGCCCGATCGCCTCGAACTGCTGGCTGTCCAGCGCCTCGACCGTCGGATTGACCGGGTCGATGCTGATGCTGTCGAGCGTGCGCTCTACCGCGTTGAGCGTGACGGTATTGCTCTCCACCAGCGGCGGATCCGTATCGCCTTCCTCATCGTTGCCGTCGTCACCGCCATAGGTCGCTTTGACCCCCGCAGTTCCGACGGCCGCGGCGGTCACGATCTGCGGCAGCAGCACCGCCGGACTGATGACCGCGGTATCGTCGCTGGTCAGCAGCACCAGACCGCTCAGATCCTGTGTCTGCCCGCCGGCGAACTGCGCGGTCACGCGCAGCGATTCGGTGGTGCCGACGATCAGCTCATCGTTCGGCGCATCGACGAACTCGCGCTCCAGCGTCAGCGCCGTCGGATATTCGATGTTCACCTGCGCCTTCAGGTCCTGCTCGATGGGATTCCCGGCACAGGCATCGAGGCTGGCGGTCGCGACCAGCGGACCGCCCGGCGCCACCGCGCTGATCACCCCGGTGCCGATGCCGATGGTGGCCACGTCGTCATTGGGCGCCTCGAACGACCAGACCGCGGCCCGGGTGACGTTGAGCGTGTAACCGCCAACGCTGGCCCGCAGGGTCAGGCCGGCCGAGGTTTCCGGCGCGACCGTCAGTTCGGACTGCTCCATGTACAGTTCGTCGGGCGCGCGCACCTCGACGTCATAGCTCGCGCTCAGACCGACGAACTCGACCTTGATCGTCGCCGTTCCGGTCGCGACCGGAACCAGCGTTCCCGAGGCGTACGCGAGCGTCGGGTCGCTCGCCAGCTGGATGTCGCCATTGCTGACCTTGACCACCGCCGGATCGCTGCTCGACCAGGTCGCGCGCGCGCTGTAGTCGGCCTGCCCGCCGTCGGTGAAGGTGCCGATCACCTGCAGCTTGTCGGTGAAGCACAGGTATGAAACGTTGCTGGACGCATCCAGCAGGCTGGTCTGGCGCGCGATGCTGAGTGTCTCGAGCCGGTTGCCGTCACCGATGCCTCCGATATTGCAGGCGCCCAGAACGGCCGAAAGGGACAAGCCGGCAGCGGTCTGCAGCCAGCGACGAGAGCAAGAGGACATGCGCGCCATACTCCTTGGGTGGGTTACGCCGAAGCCGAGCCGGTGCTCGCAGGATCGGCCGGGCTCTTCACCTGGACCGTCGATCGGATCTGCAGTTCCCGCAGCTGCTTGGGTTCGGCGGCTCCGGGAGCATCGGTCAGCGGATCGTGCGCGGTCTGGGTCTTCGGGAATGCGATGACATCACGGATACTGTGACGCCCGGCCATCAGCATGATCAGGCGATCCAGTCCCAGCGCGATCCCTCCGTGCGGCGGCGCGCCATACGACAGCGCCTCGAGCAGGAAGCCGAACTTCTCCTGCTGCTCGTCGGCCCCGATGCCCAGCAGCTCGAACACCGCCTGCTGCACGTCCTGGCGATGGATACGCACCGAACCGCCACCGATCTCGATGCCGTTGATCACGACGTCGTAACCCTGCGACAGGATCTCGCCCGGGTGCGCGCGCAGCGCCTCGGCGTCGAACGGCGTCGGCGCGGTGAACGGATGATGCAGCGAGAACCAGCGGTTCTCGGCCTCGTCCCACTCGAACATCGGCCAGTCGATGACCCACAACGCGCGCCAGGCGTCCTCGGTCAGGCCCAGATCGTTGCCGACCCGCAGGCGCAACGCGCCGAGCGCGTCGCTGACCACACGCCATTTGTCCGCGCCGAAGAAGAGCACGTCGCCACTCTGCGCGCCGGTGCGCTCGAGAATGCCCTCAAGCGCCGCGTCGTGGAGGTTCTTCACGATCGGCGACTGCAGGCCGTCGCGGCCCTGCGCACGGTCATTGACGACGATGTACGCCAGCCCTTTCGCACCGTACTGCTTGACGAAATCGGTGTAGCGGTCGATCTCGCTGCGCGACAGGCGCTCACGGCCGCCCGGCACACGCAGTGCCGTCACCCGGCAGTTGGGATCATTGGCCGGACCGGAGAACACCTTGAACCCGACATCGGCCACCAGATCCTTGACGTCGACCAGCTCCAGCGGATTGCGCAGGTCCGGCTTGTCCGATCCGTAACGCCGCATCGCCTCGGCGTACGACATGCGGGGCAGCGTCCCCAGGTCAACGTCGATCACGTCACGGAAGATCCCTTTGAGCAGGTCCTCCATCAGCGCCATGATCTCGTCCTGCGTCAGGAACGAGGCCTCGACATCGAGCTGGGTGAATTCCGGCTGACGATCGGCGCGCAGATCTTCGTCGCGGAAGCAGCGCGCGATCTGGTAGTAGCGGTCGAGTCCCGAGACCATCAGCAGCTGCTTGAACAGCTGCGGCGACTGCGGCAACGCGAAGAAGCGCCCCGGATGGGTGCGGGACGGGACCAGATAGTCGCGCGCGCCTTCGGGGGTCGCCTTGGTCAGGATCGGCGTCTCGACGTCGATGAACCCGCGGGCATCCATGAAGTCGCGGATGCGCTTGATGACGTCGTGGCGCAGACGCAGATTGCGCTGCATCTCCGGACGGCGCAGATCCATGTAGCGGAACTTCAGGCGGGTATCCTCGCCGACGGTATCGTCGTCGAGGTGGAAAGGCGGCGTTTCGGCCTGATTAAGCACGGTGACCGACTGACCGAGCACCTCGACCTTGCCGGTGCGCAGGTTGGCGTTTTCGGTGCCCTGGGGGCGCGGGCGGACGCGGCCGACGATCTGCACGACGTACTCGGACCGCAACCGGTCGGCCGCGGCGAACGCCTCCTGCGTATCCGGATCGAACACGCACTGCAGGAGGCCCTCGCGATCACGCAGATCGATGAACACCACCCCGCCGTGATCACGCCGGCGATGCACCCAACCACACACCGTCACGGTCTCACCGATCAACTGATCGGTCACCAGCCCACAATAATGACTACGCATCCTTAGAATTTCGCTTGATTCGGTGCCGATGTGCACCGCGAAGATTGTCGAGACCCCGCTACGCGGCTGAACGCCGTCACCGGGGTGAAAGCCCGGTAGTTTACCGTCCCGAGCGCGACTCGGCCACGCAGCTTACAGCGCGTCGACGGCAGTGTCGCCGCCCTTGCCCACCCTCGGCAGATTCTGCGGGGTCACGACTCCCAGCGAGATCACCAGGCGCATCGCGTCCTCGACCGACATCTTGAGCCGGATCGCGTCACGATCCGGCACCATGACGATGAAGCCGGAGGTCGGATTCGGCGTCGTCGGCACAAAGCAGGTGAGCAGGTGCTCCGAGGTGTGATCCTGGACCTCGCCGATCGGCTCGCCGGTGAGAAACGCCACCGACCAGATCCCCTTGCGCGGATATTCGATCAGCAACGGCTGGCGGAACGAGCGCGACTGGTCGGAAAAGATCGTTTCGGCGAGTTTCTTGATGCCGCCGTAGACGGTCCGCACCAGCGGAATGCGCGACAGCAACGCCTCGGTCCAGACCACCAGCTTGCCGCCGATGTAATTGGCGGCGATGGCGCCGGTTCCGAGCACCAGCACGACCGACAGCAGCGCACCCAGCCCGGGAATGTCCGGCCGATAGACTTCCGGAATCAGCAGCAGGCTGGTATCGAGCAGGTTGATGACGAAGCGGATGACCAGCAGGGTTGCCCCCAGCGGCAACCAGATCAGCATGCCGGCGATCAGCCAGCGACGTAACAGATTGCCCATTTACCGCCTCTCGAATCGTCCTACCCGATACCAACGACGAGGCCGACCCGAAAACGGGCCGGCCTCGTCATCCATGGCGGACCTGATCAGCTGTCCG
Organism: Nevskiales bacterium; assembly: GCA_028698335.1. Taxonomy (GTDB): domain Bacteria; phylum Pseudomonadota; class Gammaproteobacteria; order Nevskiales; family Nevskiaceae; genus Solimonas. The sequence continues at coordinate 163,842 of JAQVDP010000004.1, forward strand.
CAGCCGCGCCGCACGCCGGCTTGTCACAGCCGCCGGGACTGCAGGCCGGCGCGGATTCCGCCTTGTCTCCAGCCAGATTGCGCTTGCCGTCCGACTTGAAATCGGTTTCGTACCAACCGCCGCCGCCCAGTCGGAACCCGGCGGCCGAAACCAGTTTGGTCAACGCCGGCTTGCCGCACTCGGGGCAATCCTTGGCCGGCGGGTCCGAAATCTTGTGCATCACCTCGGATTCGGCGCCGCAGGCTTGGCAGACATACTCATAGATCGGCATGAAATTTCCTCGAAAAAGGCACCACCATCGGCGTTGATGGGGGCAAGCGTCGCATTTTCAAGAGTTCGCCGGCTTCGGTCCAGCACGGGTGACGGGCGGCTCGACCGGCAGCCGCAGGTGGAACTCGGCGCCGCTGGCGCAGGGCTCCGCCCACATCTCGCCACCGTGATATACGGCGATCTTGCGACAGATCGCCAGGCCGATACCGGTTCCCGCATACCGCTCGGCCGCGTGCAGGCGCTTGAACACCGCGAAGACCTGTTCGAGCTGGTCGACTGGGATACCGATCCCGTTGTCGCGGACGACGATATGCCAGTCGTCCCGCTCCCGCCGGCACTCGATCGTGATCACCGGTGCGTTCCCTTCCGGCTGGAACTTGAGCGCATTGGAAATCAGATTCTGGAACAGCTGCGCCAGCAGTTGGTGGTCGGCCGTCACCACCGGCAGATCGGGCGCGCTGATCCGCGCGCCCGAGCGCTCGATGTCGCTCGCCAGCATCCGCGTCGCCTTGCCAAGCGTTTCGGCCAGCGGGCGGGACTCGAGCTGTCCACCGAGCCGCCCGACCCTGGACAGCTGCAGCAGCGCATTGATCAGATCCTGCATCTGCGCAACGCCCTGCTGGATATAGTCCAGAAATTCGCCGGCCTGCGGGTCCAGCGTCTTGGAATACTTCGTTCGCAGCAGCTGGGCGAAGCCGGCGACGTTGCGCAGCGGTGCCTGAAGATCATGCGAGGCGACATACGCGAACTGCTCGTGCTCCGCCGCCGCCCTCCGCAGCTCGGACAGGGTCTGGCGCAGATTGCGCTCAGCCGCCTCCCGCAGCATCACTTCCCGGTGCAGATGCTCGTTGACCTGCGCCATCGTCGCGGCGGAAGTGGCATCGCCGCCCAACTTGTGGTTTCGCAGTGTGCGCCACAGACCGGCCAGCGCAGCCAGTCCGAACACCGCCCAGGGGAGCCACGCCAGATCCGGCGGCAGCCAGGCGCCCGTCACCAACGCAGCAGCCAGGATGCCGAACAGGAGGCTCGTCACCCGCACGTCCGAACGGCCCGCGCCACCGCTGCGCCAGCCCAGCAGCGCAAACGCCAGGCTCGCGACCGCCGCTACACCTCGGGCGAGAGTTTCCGCGTCCCAGACCATCGCTCAGCGCAGCACGCCCGGCAGACGCACGACGCCCAACCAGAAATCCCGGATCAGCTCGATCAGACGCCCGAAGTCGACGATATCGACCGGCTTGGTGAGATAGCAATTGGCATGTGCGTCATAACAGGCCTTGATATCGCCCTCCGCCTGCGACGTCGTCAGGATCAGGACGGGCGTCCGGCGCAACACGGTGTCCTGTTTGATCTGCCGCAGGACTTCTCGGCCATCGATGCGGGGCAGATTCAGGTCGAGCAGCACCAGATCGGGCACCGGCAGATTCGCGTATCCGGCCTCGCGACGCATCATCTGCAACGCCTGCTCGCCGTCCCGCGCCACCTGCAGGCGGTGGGGGAACCCGGCCATCCGCAGCATCTCCTCGGTGAGTCGGACGTCCGCCGGGTTGTCCTCGACCAGCAGGATGACCGGCTCAGCATCCGCCTCACGCTCCGTCTCGCTCGCGCTATTCAACGCCCGCCTCCTTGAGCCATTGGACCCGCAGCAGCGTATGCGGGTTTACAATGTAACCGCTCGCGGGCCGTGCTGATACCGGGTCCGCGCCCAGCCCTCGCCTCTCGCCCAGTCACGCCGGCCACATGCGCAACAATCTCACCCGCGGTGCGCTGCATGCGTTCGCCGCTGCGGCTGCCTTTTCACTCATGGGCGCCTGCATCAAGACCGCCTCCCGCCACGCACCCAACGAAGTCATCGTCTTCGTGCGCTGCGCGGTCAGCCTGATCATTCTGTTTCCCTGGCTGGCCCGCAAGGGCGGGCTCGGCGTCCGCACCCGGCGCCTTGGCGGACATCTGTGGCGTGCCGGATTCGGCATCCTCGCGATGTACGCGTTCTTTTATGCGATCGCCCATCTGCCGCTGGCCGAGGCCATGCTGCTGACCTACTCGACGCCGCTGTGGATCCCGTTCATCGCCTGGTTCTGGATCGGCGAGCGCCCCCCGGCCGTCGTCTACCCATCCGCAGCACTGGGCATGGTCGGCGTGGCCTTCATCGTCAAACCGGGCCTGCACGCGATCAGCCCGGTCGCGGGAATGGTCGGCCTCGCCTCCGGCATCCTTGCCGCCTGCGCGATGGTCAGCATCCGCCGCATCACCGACACCGAACCACCCGCCCGGATCGTGTTCTATTTCGCCCTGCTCGGAACCGCCATTTCGGCCATCCCGCTGGTCTGGGCCTGGCAAATGCCCGATCTGCCGACACTGGCGCTGTTGCTCGGCGCCGGACTGCTCGCCACTGCCGGACAGATGCAGCTGACCCGCGCGTACAGCTGCGCTCCGGCTGCATTGATCGGCCCGTTCACCTACGTCGCGGTGCCGATTTCGGGCGCGCTCGCATGGCTGGTCTGGGACGAGCGACCGGACCGCTGGTCGCTGCTGGGGGCGGCCCTGGTCATCGCCAGCTGTGTGCTGGTCGGGGTCCGCTCGCGGCAGACCCCATCGCCGGCACGCTCAGGGCGCTGACAGCGGCTCGACAGCAACCCCAGGCAGTCCCCGCAAGGCCGCCTCGAAGTAGCGGTAGGCCCCGGCGGCCACCGTGCTGGAGCCCTTGAAACCGAATTCGATCTGAGCCGGCGAACCGGCTTGACCGCGTGATGGCAGGCTCGACAGCTTGATCTGTGGGAACCGCGCCAGCGTCTCCTCCATCAGCGGCAACAGATCGCCTTCGCCGCTGCTGCCGACGACCCGCAACCGGTATTCAACCGGTGGCGATGCCCGATGCCGGTCACCGTAGCGATGGTCAAGCACCCACTCGAGCATCGGCCACGCCATTTCGGGAAACCCGGGAACGAAGTTGCAGTTCTCGACGTAGAAGCCGGCGACGTCGTTGACCGGATTCGGGATCAGCCCCGCACCACGCGGAAAATCCGCCATCAGCACGCGATTCGGATATGCCCGCTCCGCATACCTTGCCACGATGCGGGCCTCGGCCTCAGCGTGGCGCTCGATCGGAACCTGGAACGCACGTGCGGCCGCCTGTCGCGTGCGGTCATCCGGGGTCGCCCCGATCCCGCCACAGGAAAGCAGCACATCACCCGCGTCGCCCGCGACCCGGATCGCATCGGCGATCGCAGCCTCGTCGTCACCCAGAAACCGCGCCCACGTCAGCTCCATGCCGCGCGCGGCCAGCAGTTCGATCACCCGGGGCAGGTGCTTGTCCTGACGCTTGCCGGACAGAATCTCGTCGCCGATGACCAGCAATCCGACGCTGGTGGCTCTGTCCGCGTCGTCAGGCTCACTTTGACTCATCACACTCCCTCGGGCCGACCGGAAGAGTCGGGCGCATCCCCGGAGCACCGGCATCGCGCCGGTGTCCTCCGGGCATTTACGCGTGATCTGGCGCAGCCGACGGGCTTATTCCTGGGCCCAGCTGAAGCGCTCGACGGCATTGAAGATGTCGGTCTCGGTGACGATCCCGATGATCTTGCCGCTCTGCTCCACCGTCAGGCGGCTGAAATTGGAGTCGGTGATCTGCGCAGCGGCCTCGCGAATCCCCATCTCGGCCGGCACCGACACCACCGGACGCGTGCAGACTTCGTGCACCCGGCTGGTCGCCGGATTGCGCCCCGCGCGCACCAGCTTGCTGACGATGTCGCTGCGCGTGAGGATGCCCCACTGTCCGTCGGCGCCCGGCTCGACCACGACCGAGCTGACGTCGTTGTCGGTCATCACATGCATTGCGGTCTCGATCGTCTCGTCACCGGTGACGGTGATCAGCGAGCGCGTCATCAGGTCGGCGACCGTGTGCGGCACGCGGCCGGAATCGAGCATTTCCTCCATCGGCTGGAGCAACCGGCGGATCTCGCGCTGCTTGCGCTCCTTGATCAGCTGCTCCTGCTGTGCCTTGCGCTTGGCCTCGAGATCGACGCCGCCCTCGATCCGCTCGATCAGCGCATCGGCGAACTGGCTGGTGCCGACTTCGGTCGCACCATCGATCTGACGGGCGAAGTCGTAGGTCACGATGCCGTCCGACACGACCTCCGGATACACCAGCGTGATCAGGTCGGCCGCTTCCTTCCAGCCCATGTACTCGAGCATCATCACGCCCGAGAACAGCAGCGAGCCCGGGTTGACCTTGTTGAGGTTGGCGTATTTCGGCGCCGTCCCGTGCGTCGCCTCGAATACCGCGACGTGGTCCGCGATGTTCGCGCCCGGCGCGATGCCGACGCCGCCGACTTCCGCAGCGATCGCGTCGGACAGGAAATCGCCGTTGAGGTTCATCGTCGCCAGCACGTCGAACTCTTCCGGGCGCAGCAGCATCATCTGGAACATGATGTCCGCGATGCGATCCTTGATGACGATCTTGCCCTCGGGCTGCTTGCCCTTGTACTCGGCGTAGAGCTGCTCTTCGGTGATCGTGACGTTGCCGAATTCCTCGCGTGCCACTTCGTAACCCCAGTTACGGAACGCGCCCTCGGTGAACTTCATGATGTTGCCCTTGTGCACGAGGGTCACCGATTCGCGGCCGTTGTCGATCGCGTACTGGATCGCCTTGCGCACCAGGCGCTTGGAGCCGAACTCCGAGATCGGCTTGATGCCGAGACCCGCGCCCTCGAAGAACTTCGCGCCCATCTCGTTGCGCAGGAAACCGGCCAGCTTTTCGTTTTCCTCGGTGCCGGTCTTGTACTCGATGCCGGCATAGACGTCCTCGGTGTTCTCGCGGAAGATCACCACGTCGACCTTGCCCGGGTTCTTCAGCGGGCTCGGCACGCCGGTGTAGTGGCGCACGGGGCGCACACAGGCGTACAGATCCAGGTCCTGGCGCAGCGCGACGTTCAGACTGCGGAAGCCGCCGCCCACCGGCGTCGTCAGCGGCCCCTTGATCGACACCACCAGATCCGCAAGCGCCTCAAGGGTTTCGTCCGGGCAGTAGTTGCCGTCATAGATGCCGGCGGCCTTCTCGCCGAGATAGGTCTCGCACCAGTGGATCTTGCGCTTGCCGCCGTAAGCCTTGGCCACCGCCGCATCCCACACGCGCAGACAGGCACGCGTGATGTCCGGGCCGATCCCATCGCCCTCGACGTAGCCGACGATCGGCTGGTCCGGCACGTGCAGCTTGCCGTTCTGGATGGTGATTTTCTCGCCGGATGCGGGAATCTGGATGTGGCGATACGCGGACATTGAGCAATCTCCGATTTGTTCTGGTCGAGGAGTCGTGCGGGATTTTACGCCGGATTGCGTCAACGCAGTGACGCCGGGCATACGGCTGGGCTATCGTGCGACCAAAGGATGAGGGAGACAACGCTGATGAAGGCTCTGATCCCGGTCGCCACCGGCTCCGAATCACTCGAGACGATCACGATCGTCAACGTGCTGCGCCGCGCCGGCGTGGACACCTGCGTGGCAAGCGTCACCGGCGCACTCGATGTTGTCGGCACCCGCGACGTCGGTTTTCGAGCCGATGCGTTGTTCGACGCGATCGCGGATCGGGAATTCGACCTCATCGTGCTGCCGGGCGGAGAACCGGGCGCGCGCGCACTGGCCGCGCACGCCGGCGTGATGCGCAAACTGACGGAGCAGCGCATGGCGCACCGCTGGTACGGCGGGATCTGCGCCGCCCCCGCGCTGGCGCTGGCGCCGGCGGGACTGCTCGACGGCAAGCAGGCGACCTGCTATCCGACGTTTCGCGATGCCCTGCTGCACTTCGTCGACCAGCCGGTGGTCGTCGACGGCCACTGCATCACCAGCCAGGGGCCGGCGACCGCGATGGCATTCGCCCTGCAGCTGGTCGAAACGCTGTGCGGCGCGGCAACACGCAACAGCGTCGCCGAGCAGCTGCTGTTCCACCGCGCCGCGACCTGACCGCGAGCGCCGCAGCGGACACGCAGAAACGCCGAACGCCCGCAGCGAGGCGGGCGTTCGAGCCATACCGCAGCCGGAATCAGGCGGCCTTCTTGTCGCCGACGGCTTCCTTGAGAATCGTCTTGAGTTCACCCGACTGGTGCAGGTCGAGCGTGATGTCGCAGCCGCCGAGCAGCTCGCCCTTGACGTAGAGCTGCGGGAAGGTCGGCCAGTTGGCGAACTTCGGCAGCGCGCGGTAGACCTCCTCATCCTCGTAGATATTGACGAAGGCGAACGGAACCTCGCAGTCCTTGATCGCCTGCACCGCGCGCGCGGAGAAACCGCATTGCGGAAAGTCCGGCGTTCCCTTCATGTAGAGAATGATCGGATTTTCAGTAACTTGTTTCTTGATACGCTCAAGTGCGTCCATCGAGTTCTCCATCGCGGAGTGGAATCGGGGGCGGATTATACGCGTCGACGTGACATCGGGTTGAACACCCGTCGAATTCGACGTGTTGAATTTGACACTTCGACCGCCTATTTTGTTCGCCCCAATTGGCTCAGCATGGCGCACGCCAAAGTACGATCACGAGGAACGACAACATGGCACTGACCCTCCCCGAGCTGCCCTACGCGCGCGACGCGCTGGCACCGCACATGTCCGCGGAGACGCTCGACTACCACTACGGCAAGCATCACAAGGCCTACGTCGACAACGGCAACAAGCTGATCGCGGGAACCGAGTTCGAGAACATGAGTCTCGAGGACATGGTGATGAAGTCCTCGGGCAAGATCTTCAACAACGCCGCACAGGTCTGGAATCACACGTTCTTCTGGAACTGCCTGACCCCGAAGCAGGCCGAGCCCAGCGCCGCGCTGAGCGACGCCCTGACCAAGGCATTCGGCAGCGTCGACGACTTCAAGAAGCAGTTCACCGAGTCGGCCATCGGCAACTTCGGCTCCGGCTGGACCTGGCTGGTCAAGAATGCCGACGGCTCGCTGGCGATCGTCAACACCTCGAACGCCGCCAACCCGATGACCGACGGCAAGAAGCCGCTGCTGACCTGCGACGTGTGGGAACACGCCTACTACATCGACTACCGTAACGCCCGCCCCAGCTATCTCGAGCACTTCTGGGCGCTGGTGAATTGGGCCTTTGTCGAGCAGAATCTCGGCTAAGCACCCGACAGCATGAGTTCGGGCCGCGCCAGGCGCGGCCCTTTTTCGTTGTGGAGACAAACATGGCCCGGCATTTCCTCCGGCTGACCGACCTGACCCCTGCCGAAGCCCGTCGCGTGGTGGATCGCGCGCGTGCGCTCAGGGCGGAGCCCGACCTGGCGCACCGACCGTTCGTCGGCAAGACCCTGGCCATGATCTTCACCAAGAACTCGACGCGCACCCGGGTCAGCTTCGAAGCCGGCATGGCCCGCTTCGGCGGACACGCGCTGTTCCTGCATTCAGGCGCCACCCAGCTTGGCCGCGACGAACCGATCGGCGATACCGCCCAGGTGCTGTCGCGGATGTGCGACGCGATCATGATCCGCAACGATTCGCAGGCCGACCAGCAGGCGCTTGCGGACAACTCGCGCGTGCCGGTGATCAACGGCCTGTCCGACCTGCATCATCCCTGCCAGTTGCTCGCCGACCTGCAATGCTGGTTCGAACATCGCGGCGATCCTGCCGGCAGGACCGCGGCGTGGATCGGCGACGGCAACAACGTCTGCCATTCCTGGATCGACGCCGCCCGGATGTTCGGTTTCAAGCTGCGCATCGCCACGCCAGCCGGCTACGAACCGGACGCGGACATCGTGCGGGAGGCCGGCGCCAGCGTCGAGCTGATGCCGGATGCCGCGCAGGCCGCCGAGGGCGCGGATCTGGTCGTCACCGACACCTGGACCAGCATGGGCCAGGAAGCCGAAACCAAGAAGCGTCTGGCCGATTTCGCCGGCTATTGCGTCGATTCCGCGCTGATGCGGCGCGCGAAAGCAGACGCGATCTTCATGCACTGCCTGCCCGCGCACCGTGGCGAGGAGGTCAGCGCCGATGTCATCGACGGCCCGCAGTCGGTGATCTACGACGAGGCGGAGAACCGGCTCTGGGCGCAGATGGCGCTGCTCGAATTCCTTCTGTGCTGAGCGCGGCAGCCGTGCACAGCCTGCCTGTCTACGTCACCGATCTTGAACTGTGCGTCGAGCACGCACTGGCCGAGGACATCGGTGACGGCGATGTCACCGCCCTGCTCGTCCCCGCCGAACAGCGGGCGTCGGCACGTGTCATCACGCGCGAGGCGGCGGTGATCTGCGGCCGGCCGTGGGTCGACGCGGTGTTCTCGCGTATCGATCCGAACATCCGGATCGAATGGCGCGTCGCCGACGGTCAGGCGGCCGAAGCCGACGAGGTGCTGCTGACACTCGAAGGCGCGGCGCGCAGCCTGCTCACCGGCGAACGCGCCGCACTCAATTTCCTGCAGACGCTGTCCGGAACGGCGACCGCCGTCGCCGAGTACGTCCGCGCGGTGGATGGCACCGGATGCCGCATCGTCGACACCCGCAAGACCCTGCCGGGTCTGCGCAACGCACAGAAGTACGCGGTGCTCTGCGGCGGTGGCGCCAACCACCGGATCGGCCTCTACGACGGCATCCTGATCAAGGAAAACCACATCGCCGCGGCTGGCGGCATCGCCGCGGCGATCGAACGTGCACGCGCCCTCGACGCCAACGTTCCGCTGATGACCGAGGCCGAAACGCTCGACGAGGCGCGGGCCGCGCTCGCGGCCGATGTCGACCTGCTGCTGGTGGACGAGTTCTCTGGCGAGATGCTCGCCGAGGCCGTGCGCCTGACACGCGACCATCGCGCGCGCGGCGGACGGACCGTCATCGAATATTCCGGCGGCGCGACGTTGGCCACGGTACGGACATTGGCCGAAACCGGGGTCGACCGGATTTCGATCGGCGCGATCACCAAGCACGTCCGCGCCGTCGACCTGTCGATGCGGCTCACCTGACGCATCGACCCCCGGCGATCCGCGCCACTCAGGCAGCCAGCAGGCGCTCGCACAGCGCCTGGAATGGGCCGGGCTCGCCGCTGGTGTGCCATTCGACCTTTCCCGGAGCGGCGCTGTCGCTGAGCAGGCCCTCGCGCTCGAGCACCCGGCGCGCCTGCCGCGCCACCGCCGCCCCGGTATCGACCAGCGCCACGCCGTCGCCGGCGATCTCGGACAGCAGCCCCCGCAGAAACGGATAGTGCGTGCAGCCCAGCACGATCACGTCGGCCCGTTCGGCCAGCAGCGGTTCGACATAGCGCCGCAGCAGCATCCGGGAACGCTCGGTATCCAGCGCCCCCTGCTCGACCTGTTCGACCAGGCCCGGGCACGGCTGCGTGATCACCCGCACCGGCCCGGCGTGCTCGGCCAGCAACCGCAGAAATTTCTCGCCCGCGAGCGCGGCGCCGGTTGCGAGGACGCCGACGGTGCCGGAGCGCGTCATTGCCACGGCTGGCTTGATCGCAGGCTCCATCCCGACGAAGGGGATCGGATAGGTGGCGCGCAGGGCCTCGACGGCGGCGATCGTCGCCGTGTTGCAGGCGACGACGATCATCTTGGCACCGCGTCCGAGCAGAAAATCGGTGATCGCGTGGGCGCGCTCCAGAATCTCGGCGCGCGCCTTGCCCCCGTACGGGCAATGCCCGCTGTCGGCGTAGTAGATGAAGGACTCGTTCGGCAACTCCCGGCGCAGCTCGCGCAGCACCGAAATGCCGCCGACTCCCGAGTCGAATATTCCGATCGGCGCGTGACTCACCCGCCTACTCGCTCTGCGCGCCCGGGCCGAAATCCGGCATCGACGCCGGCTGCGCAGAATGCGACGTGCGCCGCAGGCGTGGCAACGGTCCGGTCAGAAAATTCAGGACGACTTGGTTGAATGCTGCGGGCTGCTCCATCGGCAGGCCGTGGTGCGCCCCCTTGAACCAGTGCAGACGCCCGCGTGGCAACGCATGCGCGAAGCGAACCGTCTCGGCATGCCCGAAATAGTCATGCTGCGACGCCGCCACCAGAACCGGCATCTGCAGCTCGTGCAGACGCTCGAGCACCGACCAGCGCCCCAGGGACGCCAGCGCGCCCAGGTAGATGCCCCGCGAGTTGCGACGCCCGCGCTCGATCAGCTTGCGGCGCTGCAGCGCGTCCGCGGGATCCGGAAACATCCGCTGCGCGCCGATCTCGGCCAGGCGCGCGGGCCCGAGCATGCCCATCACCACCAGCCGATACAGAAACTCGATGTAATGCCGCGCCGACTGGGGCTTGAAGCTGGGCACACTGTTGGCGATCACGAGACGTTCGATCCGGGACGGATGATCGAGGGTCAGCTGCAGCGAGATCGCCCCGCCCATCGAGTGGCCGACAAGCCGGCAGCCGTGGATGTCCAGCGCATCCATCAGCGCCTTGACGTCGGCGGCATAGCGGGCGACGCCGACACGCCGACGCCCACTTCCGCTATGACCGAAACCGCGCAGATCGGGCGCGATGACGCGAAAATGCTCCGCGAACGCCGGGATCTGATGCTCCCAGTCCTCCAGGCTCGCTCCGAGCCCGTGGAGCAACAGCAGAGGCGGACCGGAACCCGCCTCCTCGTAATGCAGATCGAAATCGTCGACCCGAAGCTTCGGCATCAGTCCTGCCGCGCTCCCGCAACCGAGCAGAAGCAGTACGCATAGGCGCCCTGAGGATCATTGAACGCCGACAGCAACTGCTGCGCCCGACGTTCGGTCTGCTGCAGTGGTGCCGGCAGCATCGCGCTGAACTCGCGCATCGCCAGGATCCGTGCACCGCCACCGAACTGCGACAGCAGCTCGACCGCGAATCCCCGTTGCTGCGCACGCCAGTCGAGCCGATACGCATCGGGCGCCAGACCCGCCAGCTCCGCAGCGGCGTCCGCCGCCTGCTGCAGGCCGCCGATATGATCGACCAGACCCAGGCGTTTGCCCTCATGGCCGCTCCAGACCCGCCCGCGCGCGATCTCGTCGACCTTGTCCAGCGGCAGTTCCCGCCCCTCGGACACACCGGAAATGAAATCGCGGTAGATCTTCTCGATACCGAGCTGCACGATCGCGCCGACCTCCGGCGACAATGGCCGGTCGATCCGGAAGGCGCCCGCCAGATCGGTGGTCCCGACGCCGTCGGTGTGGATGCCGAGCTTCGCCAACGAGCGGTCAAGCGTGGGAATCATGCCGAAGACGCCGATCGAGCCGGTGATCGTCGTCTCATGCGCCCAGATCTGATCCGCGTCCATCGACACCCAGTAGCCGCCGCTGGCGGCGAGCGTCGACATCGATGCCACGACCGGCTTGCCATCCGCACGCAGGTGCTGGACTTCACGGCGAATCTGCTCGGCAGCCCAGACGCTGCCACCCGGGGAATTCACCCGCAGGACAACGGCGGCGACATCCGGATCGCGGCGGGCCTCGTCGAGCATGTCCGACACGACGTCGCCGCCGGCCTGGCCCACCTGCCCGGGCCCGTCGACGATTTCGCCCTGCACCACCACCACGGCGACCTTGGCCTTGTCGTGCCCGGCGGCGCGCGCCAGATGCTCGCGATGCATCGCGCCGAGATAGTCGAGGTAGTAAATCTGGCGGAAACTGCCGATGTCATCGTCGAAACCGACGATCTTGGCCATGCGCTGGCGGAATTCCGACAGGGTTTCCAGCGAGGTGACCAGCTCATGGTCGCGCGCGTAGGCGGCCGCATCGCCGCCGTTGGCGCCGAGCCCTTCCCGCAACTGCGCGGTGTACAGCTCCGCGGCGGAAGGATCGATGTCGCGGCTCTGCGCGATGCCACGCCCGTATGCGGTCCAGAGATCGCCCAGCCAGGCGCGGTTGGCCTCGCGGGCCGGGTCCGACATCGAGTTCCGCGTGAACGGCTCGACCGCCGACTTGTATTCACCGACCCGGAACACGTGCACGTCGACCCCGAGCTTGTCGAGCGCCTCGGCGAAATAGTTCTGATAGACGCCGAATCCCTGGACCGAGACCGTGCCGTACGGGTCGAGGACGATCTCGTCGGCCTGCGCCGCGGCGTAGTACTGGATCTGGTCGTACCACGGCGACCACGCGACGATTTTCTTGCCGGTGGCCTGGAACGCTTTCATCGCAGCCCGCAGCTCGTCCATCTGCGCCAGACCGGCACCGCTGAGGCCGTCGAGCTTGAGCACCGCCAGCGTGATGCGATCGTCCTTTGCGGCCGCATCCAGCGCGTCGATCAGCTTGCTCAGCTCCGACTGGGACGGCGCCTCGCCGCTGAGTTCCTCGACGAAACGCTGCCCTGGATCGGCATCGATCTGCTCGACCAGCTCCCCAGTCGGCGCCAGGATCAACGCCACATTGTCATCGACCGTGACCGGTGCCGCGCCACGCAACGAGAACCACGCGACCGCGATCACCGCGAGCAGCATCAGGGTCGCCACGACACGATATATCGTGCGGACGACCTTCCAGATCAGACCGAAGAAACCGCCGATCAGCGAGGTATCGTTTGCCATCAGTGTCCTTGCGCCGCAGCGCCCGTCAAATGCGTTTGATCACGACCGAACCCGCCGAGTAACCGGCGCCGAAAGCGCACAGCACGCCGACGTCGCCCGGCTGCAGATCATCGTGGTACTTGTGGAACGCAATGACCGAGCCAGCCGAACTGGTATTGGCGTATTCATCGAGAATCACCGGCGCCTCGGTGACATCCGGATCGCGTCCTAGGACCTTGCGCGCAATCAGTTGGTTCATGTTGAGATTGGCCTGGTGCAGCCAGAACCGGCGCACCGACTGCGGCGAGACACCCAGCGAGTCGAGATGGCCGAGCATCAGCTCGGACGCCAACGGCACGACTTCCTTGAAGACTTTGCGCCCCTCCTGATGGAACAGCACGTCGTCCCATGCGCGCTGCGGGACCTCGCAGGCGTTGAGGAAGCCGAAGTTGTTGCGGATGTTGTTCGAGAATTGTGTCTGCATCCGCGTGCCGAGCACCTCGAAGCGCGTCCCGGACCCGGCCCGATCCGATGGTTCGATCAGCACCGCGGTCGCGGCATCGCCGAAGATGAAGTGGCAGTCGCGGTTACGCCAGTTCAGATGGCCGCTGCAGATCTCCGGGCTGACGACCAGTGCCGCCCGCGCACTGCCCGCCCGCACTGCATCGACACCGGCCTGGATGCCGAACGCCGCCGATGCGCAGGCCACGTTCATGTCATAGGCAAAACCGCCGCAACCCAGATAGTGCTGGATCTCGACGGCGATCGCCGGGTACGGCCGCTGCATGTTCGAGCACGCGACGATGACCAGGTCGACGTCCGCGGGCGTGCGCCCGGCACGCTCGAGCGCCTGGCGCGACGCCGCCATTCCCATCTCGCACATCAGCGACGGCTGGTCTTCCCCCCGCATCTCGATGCGCGGACGCATGAAGTCGAGATCGAGCACCCCCTCGCGGTCGACCACATGACGCGACCGGATTCCGGACGCCTTGTAGATGAACTCGACGCTCGACGGCGCCAGCGCCTGAACCTGCCCCGCCTCGATCTCGGCGGCGTGCTCGCCGTTGTAGCGCTCGACATACTGGTTGTAGCACGCGACCAGGTCTTCGTTGGAGATGGACTGCGGCGGCGTGTACAGGCCGCTACCGGTGATCACGGGGGTTTTCATGATGGTGGAAATCGGGTTGTTGGGGGGAGATATGAGAATCTTCTAATACGTTGGAAACAACTGTTGTCGCGAAGTTTACTGCACTGCCCAGCCGGCACCGGCCATCGCCCGCCGCAGAACCTCGCGGCCGGCGCGCTCCTGGCGCACCGTCAGATGCGAACCGCTGTACCACTCGATCGGCACGTCCCAGTGGCGCGACAGCGCCAGCGGGTGGCTGGGCAGCACGATGCGGTCCGCCGACCCCGCGAGTATGTGCAGACGCTCCCGGTCGAGCCGGGGCTGCACCGACAGCGGCGAGACGATCGAAACCAGACGCCGGAACGACGCTTCGTCCAGCCCGCGCGCGGAAAAATAGTGCAGATGACTGGGCGGCAGAAAACGCCAGAGCGCCTGCGCGATATCGACCAGCGGCACGCCGGCGACGACGAAATCCAGTTCCGATTCATGCCCGGCCAGCAGCGCAGCGTTGTATCCGCCCAGCGAGATCCCGAACACACCGACCCGCGCGCCGGGCTCGTTGTGGCGCAGCCACGCCAGCGTGCGCCGCAGATCCCACAGCGCCTGCGCCTCGGCGTGCAGAAAATGCAGCATGTCGCCGTCGAGAAAGCGGTCGCCGCTGAAAAATCCGATCCGGCGCGGACCATGCAGCGGCAGGACCGGCTGGATCACATTGAGCCCCAGGCGCTGGTGCAGCCACTGCGGCGAGAACAGGCTCAGGTCGGTCCAGCGCATACCCATGCGATAGCCGTGAATGCACAGCAGCCACGGCCGCGGCTCGCCGGCATGCCGGAACACCCGCACATGGCACTGGCCGTTGTTGCGCAGACGCCCGCCCCAGTCGTCGCTGCCGGGCAATTCCGGCCGCGGCTGATAGCCGCTGTCGAACCTCAGGATTTCGTGCTGCCAACCCAGATAATGCGCGGGCTCGATATAGGTCTGCTCCGGTGGCGGTGGCGCCGGATGCAGAACCGCACCGTCGTCATACCATCCCTGCTCGGAGAGAACCTGATCGAGACGCTTGGCGTTGTCGCACATCCGTTCGGCGATATCGCCGTTGGGCAACCGCGCCGAACACACGAAATATCCGAGCATCGCCTCATCGAGCGCCGCCTTGGCATCTGTTTCGGTGGACATCACCGGCGCCGGCGCGCCGGCATACAGGGGCTCGTTCGCCAGCCCGACGCGCCCCGCCACGAGGAAGCTCGCCACCGACACCAGCACCGCGTAGAACGCCGCGCCGAAGTCGGCGACCACCCAGGCGACCGGGCTCAGCAACACACCGAGCATCGCGCCCAGCGCCATCAGTCCGATGAGGCGGTGCTCACCGACCATGAACATCATCGCGACGCCGGACGCCAGCAGCAGACAGCCTGGGATCATGGCCCACAGCAGCCAGTCCCAGCCCGGCTGCGCCAGCAGCCAGTACAGCCCGGCCGCCATCGGCACCAGCCCCCTGGGCTCCCACTGCTTGGGACTCGGGCGATCGATCATGGCGAATCCGGGGTGGCCGACACCCTCAGCCTTCGAGAATGGCGCGGATCAGGAGGCTCCCGATCACCAGTCCGACGACGAACACCCCCTGCGCGATCCATCGCCAGCGGCGCCCGCGCCATTGCCCCCAGAACGCCGCCGCCGCGAGGGCGCTGACGACGCCGAAGATCAACGTCACCGTGCCCACCGAGGACCATTCGCCGCGCATCCGCGGCGACGCATCCAGGTGGAACCAGTACATCAGCGAAACCACGCCGAGCGTGATCGCAAACGTGGCCGTCAGCGCCAGCGCCACGGCATTGAAGTAATGCAAGGCCTTCATTGGGAGCGTTTACGCAGCAGACGCGCCACGGGCGCCAGTTGGCCTGCGACCTTGGGGGATGAAAGTCCGGTCTTGATCATCAGATTCACGAAACTGCGGACGATGACGTCGCGACTGGCGAAGACACTGTTGACCATCGGGACCTTGCGCCCTTTGATGGGCGTCAAGGTGTCGCCCGGTTCCTCGCCGAACTTGAAACTCACCGTCAGCTCGACCTCGAGCGGGTCGCCCTTGCGCAGGCGCTCGGACTTGCGGGGCAGCCGCCCACTGCGTGTGCGTTTGCGTCCGCCTCCTTGCGTCTTCTTTATCATGCAGGCTCCTCAAGCTCGCCAAGCCGCTCGATGAAGACCGCAGACTTCTCCGATACGACCGCCGATCATCTGGTTTGCTTCGCTCACGGCAAGGAAAGCGGACCCTGGGGTCACAAAATCACCCACCTGGCGAAAATCGCTCGAAAACGCGATTTCGCGGTGATCAGTCCCGATTATAGACACACGCAGGATCCCGCGGCCCGGGTGGCACATCTGCTGGCCTTGCGGCCCCGGGCCCGCAAGTTGGTTCTGGTCGGCTCGAGCATGGGCGGCTATGTGTCCGCGATGGCCTGTACCGCGCTGCGCCCCACCGCGTTGTTCCTGATGGCACCCGCGCTGTACTTCCCGGGCTGGGACACCGAGCCGGAGGCGGTTCCGGCCTTGTGCAGCGTCGTCCACGGCTGGCGCGACTCGGTCGTGCCGCATGAACGCGGGCTGCGCTTCGCCCAGCGCCATCGCGCCGCCCTGCATCTGCTGGACGCCGAACACGGCCTCACCGAGTGCCTGGACATGATCGGGCTGCTGTTCGACGAGCTGCTGACACGCACCCTGGCCGTTGCGCCGGCGCTTGACGACGGCCCGTGAGCACCGTGCCCGATCTGCGTCGCGCCTATCGCACCGCGATCTACACCATCGGCCCGCCAGTAGCCGTCCGGATCGTCATCGGCCGCCGCAATCCGGCGGCGGACCGCGTGCTCGCTGCCCTGGACTGCTACCGCCGGTGGGCCATCGTGACGCCCTGCAATCCGGCCTCGGTCCGGCTGAGCGACGCCGACAACCGCGGGCGCCTGCGGCGGATGGCCGGCGCCATCGCCCGCGCCCGGATCCGCCATTGCGCCGCCCGCAGCCAGAGTCCGGAGGGGGACTGGATCGAACCCGGCTACTGCCTGTTCGACCTCTCCGAACCGGCGGCGCTGGCGCTGGCGCGCCGTTTCGGACAGCGGGCCATCGTCGCGGGCGTGCTCGACGGTCCGGCGACACTGCGCTGGACCGGACTTTAGATGCACCCCGGCGGCGTCACGGGGTCTGGCGGCGATCGCTGTGGCCCAGATCGCGTTCCGGCGCCACCCGGTCGCGGATCTGCTGCTTGAGGCGCGGCAACTCGGGAAAACCGCCGTCGCGCGCGCGGTCGGCGATCACATCACCATCCAGGCAAACCGAAAACACTCCACCTTTTCCGGGCCTTAATGACACTTCTTCAAGTTCTTCACTAAATGTTGTCAACAGCTCCTGCGCGATCCAACCAGCCCGCAGCAGCCACCGGCACTGGGTGCAGTACTCGATCGTCACGCGGCTCACGGCGCATCCCCGGCCGGCCGCGGCCACGGCTGGTAGGCCCGGAAGGCCTCGGGCATACGCCGCGGCTTGCCGGTGACCATGTCGACACTGACC
This sequence comes from Nevskiales bacterium, assembly GCA_028698335.1. Classification (GTDB taxonomy): domain Bacteria; phylum Pseudomonadota; class Gammaproteobacteria; order Nevskiales; family Nevskiaceae; genus Solimonas. Next base: position 181,239 of record JAQVDP010000004.1, read on the forward strand.
CACTGCGTCTGCCCGCGCAGCACCGTCCTGCGGTCGGCGTCGCGGATGATCTGATAGCGGCGCCACATGCTCAGCCGGAAGTCGTTTTGGTGCACCCAGGTCGCCAGCCACAGCTTGTCGCCGGCGAAGGTCGGCGCCAGATAGTCCAGCTCGTGCCGCCGCGCCACGCAACCGACGCCGATCCGCTCGTAGTCGTCAAAGTCGAGCCCCAGACTGACCGAGTGCCCCCAGGCCACCTGCTCCAGCCAGCTCAGGTAGACCACGTTGTTGGTGTGACCGAACCGATCGAGGTGCGCCTCGGTCACCGTCACCGCCTCGACATACGGCGCCTCTACATCCCAGCTCAACGACTGCCCCACGCACGCTCCCCTGTTGTCCGCCGGACCACCGGCCACGGCCAAGCCTAAGTCGACGGACCGGCGCCCGCCAGCATCGGCGGACACGGGGCGTTTGCGAGCGCAACCGGACCCACGTAAAATTCAAACCGTACCAATTTGGTCTTTTTTAAATGCTGAAACTCAGCAAACTCGCCGACTACGCCACCGTGCTGCTGACCGTGATGGCCCGCGACCCGGGGCGTACGCTCAGCGGGCAGGAACTGGCCGAACGCACCGGCATTCCGGCGCCCACCGTGTCCAAGCTGCTCAAGCAGCTGTCGCATGGGGGGCTGCTGCTGTCGCTGCGCGGCGCCCACGGCGGCTACCGGCTGGCGCGCGCGCCCGACCGGATCTCGGTGGCCGAGATCATCGCCGCGCTGGAAGGCCCGATCTCGGTGACCGAATGCGCCGGCCACGACGGCGACTGCAGTCTGGAGTCGGACTGTGGCGCGCGTGCGAACTGGCGCCTGATCAACTCCGCCATCCGCAGCGCGCTCGAAGCCGTCTCCCTGGCCCAGATGGCCTCGACGCCGGCCCGGGCACGGCCCGGGCACGGCACCGAGTTTCCGCTGAGGTTTCATCCCGAATGAGGGAATCCGCCATGAATTCTTCCGTGAACCCGACCCCGCAAGCAGACGCTACGGCCGAAGCGCGGGAACTGATGCAGAACCGGACCTACGCGGCCGGCTTCATCACCGAGATCGATGCCGACACACTGCCCCCCGGCCTCAACGAGGATGTGATCCGCCTGCTGTCGGCGCGCAAGATGGAGCCGGAGTGGCTGCTTGAGTTCCGGCTCAAGGCCTACCGTCGCTGGCAGAAGATGAGCGAGCCTCGCTGGGCGCACGTACAGCATCCGCAGATCGATTTCCAGGCCATCTCCTACTACTCGGCGCCGAAGTCGATGGAGAACCGCCCGAAGTCGCTGGACGAGGTCGATCCGAAGCTGCTCGAGACCTATACCAAGCTCGGCATTCCGCTCAAGGAACAGGAAATCCTTGCCGGAGTCGCGGTCGACGTCGTCTTCGATTCGGTCTCGGTCGGCACGACCTTCAAGCAGAAGCTCGCCGAGGCCGGCGTGATCTTCTGCCCGATCTCGGAAGCCGTGCACGAATATCCGGACCTGGTACGCAAGTACCTCGGCACCGTCGTGCCCTTCGGCGACAACTTCTACGCGGCACTGAACTCCGCGGTATTCACCGACGGATCCTTCGTCTACGTCCCCAAGGGCGTGCGCTGCCCGATGGAGCTGTCGACCTATTTCCGCATCAACGAACGCAACACCGGCCAGTTCGAACGGACCCTGATCATTGCCGAGGAAGGCAGCCACGTCTCGTATCTGGAAGGCTGCACCGCCCCGCAGCGCGACGAGAACCAGCTGCATGCCGCGGTGGTGGAGCTGGTCGCACTCGACGACGCCGAGATCAAGTACTCGACGGTCCAGAACTGGTATCCGGGCGACGAGAACGGCCATGGCGGCATCTACAACTTCGTCACCAAGCGCGGCGACTGCCGCGGCAGGCGTTCGAAGATCTCGTGGACCCAGGTCGAGACCGGATCGGCCATCACCTGGAAGTATCCGAGCTGCATCCTGCGCGGCGACGACTCGGTCGGCGAGTTCTACTCGGTGGCGCTGACGCATCACCACCAGCAGGCCGACACCGGCACCAAGATGATCCACGTCGGCAAGAACACGCGCTCCACCATCGTCTCCAAGGGTATTTCCGCCGGCGAAGGCCAGCAGTCCTACCGCGGACTGGTGCGCATGCTCGCGTCGGCCGACGGCGCCCGCAACTACACCCAGTGCGATTCGCTGCTGATCGGCGACCGCTGCGGCGCGCACACGTTCCCGTATACCGAGATCCGCAATCCCACCGCGGTGCTCGAACACGAGGCGACGACCTCCAAGATCAGCGACGACCAGCTGTTCTACGCGCGGACCCGCGGCATCGGCGAGGAAGATGCCGTGTCGATGATCGTCAACGGCTTCTGCAAGGAGGTCTTCAAGGAATTGCCGATGGAGTTCGCGGTCGAGGCGCAGAAGCTGCTGCAGGTCTCGCTCGAAGGAGCTGTGGGGTGAGCCGCGGTTGCCGAAGGCACGCAAAAGCCACACAAAGTGGCTTTTGCAGCGGCGAACGCCCGCGCGGGACGCGCGGGCCGGGGTGTCTCCTTGTGGACCATCACGCGCCAGCGAACCTGATTCCCGCCCCCACGCCGCACGGACTCGGAACCTAACCATGCCGATCATCCGCGTCGAAATGCTGGAAGGCCGGACACGCCAACAGAAACGCGAACTCAGCGAGGCCCTGACCCGTGAGTACGTCAGGATCTGCGGCGGCCGTGCCGAAGCCATCTACGTCGTCATCGACGACATCAAGAAAGAAAACTGGGCCGTCGGCGGACAGCTGTTGGCCGATACCTATCCGGATTGAAGCTTATGACCACCCTGCTTGAAGTCTCCAACCTCCACGCCACCGTCGGCGACACCGAGATCCTCAAGGGTCTCGACCTGAGCATCCGCGCCGGCGAAGTCCACGCCGTCATGGGCCCCAACGGCGCCGGCAAATCGACGCTGTCGAAAATCCTCGCCGGCAGCGAGGACTACGTCGTCACCGCCGGAACGATCCGCCTCGACGGACAGGACCTCAACGACATGGCACCGGAAGAGCGGGCCGCGGCCGGGATCTTTCTCGGCTTCCAGTACCCGGTCGAGATCCCCGGCGTCAGCAACATGGTGTTTCTCAAAGCCGCGTTCAACGCGCAGCGCAAGCAGCGCGGAGAACCCGAGCTCGATGCCGGAGAGTTTCTGGCCTGGGTCCGCCACCGCGTCAAGCAGATGAAGATGGATCCGCAGATGCTGCATCGCGGTGTCAACGAAGGCTTCTCCGGCGGCGAGAAGAAGCGCAACGAGATCCTGCAGATGCTGGTGCTCGAGCCGAAGCTGATGGTGCTGGACGAAACCGACTCAGGACTCGATATCGACGCCCTGAAGATCGTCGCCGAAGGCATCAACGCAATGCGCTCGCCGCAACGGGCGACGCTGCTGGTGACCCACTATCAGCGGCTGCTCGATCACGTCCAGCCCGATTTCGTCCACGTGCTGGCGGGCGGGCGCATCGTCAAGTCCGGCGGGCCGGAACTGGCGCGCGAGCTCGAAGAGAAAGGCTACGGCTGGCTGCAGGCGGCGTGATGCTCAACCAGGACGCCTACACCGAGGCCTTCGAGGCCCTGCTGCCGACGCTGCCGGATGCCGAGCGCGAGGCGCGTCGCGAACAGCTCGCCCGCTTCTTCGGCAGCGGACTGCCGGACCGTTCGCTGGAAACCTTCAAATACAGCGATTTCACCGCCCTGGCCGCGACGCCGTATCGCCTTGCCGAGATGGCCGATGCCGGCGACCTGTCCGCGTGGATGCTTGCCGACGCCGACACCCGCGTCTGGGTCAACGGCCATGCGCAGACTCCGGGCGCGGCGGAGACCACCGAAGTCGAGGGGCCCACCAGTGCCCCGGCACACGACGGGCTGGCCGCACTCAACGCCGCCTTCGCGCGCCCCGGACTGCAACTGCACCTGCGGCGCGGCGAACAGCAGACGCGGCCGTTGCACATCCTGAACGTCAGCGCTCCGGCGGCGGCAGGACGCATGATCCACCTGCGGCACCGCATCCGCCTCGAGGCCGGAGCCAGCGCGACGGTGGTGCTGCACGATGTCGGCCTGGGCGATGCCGAACGCTGGATCACCCAGACCCTGGAAATCGACCTCGCCGACAACGCCCGGTTGCAGCTGGTCAGGATCCAGGACGAGTCCCCGTCGACCCACTGCTGGTTCCAGGCCACCGCGCGCATTCAGCGCGATGCCAGGATCGAGCTGCTGCCGGTCGACTTCGGCGGCGCCCTGGTGCGGAACGACCTGCGCCTGCTGCTGCAGGCCCCGGGTGCCGAGTGCGGCCTGCACGGCCTGTTCGCGCCGGCCGGGCGCAGCCATGTCGACAACCATACGGTCATCGAGCACCAGTCGCCGCACGGCATCAGCCGTGAATTCTGTCGCGGCCTGGCCTGGGATCAGGCGCACGCGGTCTTCAACGGCCGTATCGTCGTCCACCCCGGCGCGCAGAAGACCGACTCGGAGCAGCGGATCGCCAACCTGGTCATCGGCAAGGGCGCCGAGATCAACGCCAAGCCGGAACTCGAGATCCACGCCGACGACGTCAAGTGCGCACACGGCGCCACCTTCGGTCAGCTCGACGAGACCGCGCTGTTCTATCTGCGCAGCCGCGGCGTGCCCGAAGCCACGGCACGCAGCCTGCTGACCTTCAGCTTCGCCGGCGACGTCCTGCGCCGGATCAGCTGGCCGGGATTGCGCGAGGCGGTCACCCGCCGCTTCCTGCAGCGCATGGGCGGCGGACTCGACGCCGCGGAGCTGGATACCGGAGTGCAGCAGTGACGCAACTGAAACTCGACGCCATTCGTGCCGATTTTCCGATCCTTTCCGAGGTCATCCACGGCAAGCGCCTCGCCTATCTCGACAACGCCGCCACGACGCAGAAACCGGAGGCCGTACTCGGTGCGCTGGACGGTTACTACCGGCACGCCAACGCCAATGTGCATCGTGCCGTGCACGAACTGGCGGCCCGTGCGACGAAGGCCTACGAAGGCGCACGCGACCGCATCGCCAGCTGGTTCAACGCCGGGCGCGAGGAAATCGTGTTCACCCGCGGGACCACCGACGCAATCAATCTGGTTGCCCGCAGCTTTCTGCAGCCCCGGCTCGAACCCGGCGACGAGGTGCTCGTCACGACGATGGAACATCACTCCAACATCGTGCCCTGGCAGCTCGCCGGCGCCCGTACCGTCGCCGCGCCGATCAACGACGCCGGCGAGCTCGACGTCGACGCTTGGCGCGGCATGCTCAATGCCCGCACCAAGCTGGTCGCCGTGGTGCACGCCTCGAACTCGCTGGGCACGATCAATCCGATCGCCGACCTGATCCGGGAGGCGCACGCGCGTGGCATCCCCGTGCTGGTCGATGGCGCACAGGCCGCCGCCCACATCGCCGTCGACGTGCGCGCGCTGGACGTCGACTTCTATGCCTGCTCGGCCCACAAGTTCTACGGACCGACCGGCTTCGGCGTGCTCTACGGCAAGCGCGAGCACCTCGAGGCGATGCCGCCGTTGCAGGGCGGCGGCGACATGATCGACACGGTGTCGTTCGACGGCAGCACCTGGAACGAGCTGCCGTACAAGTTCGAGGCCGGCACACCGGATATCGCCGGCGCCATCGGAGCGGGCGCCGCACTCGACTATCTGGCGGGCGTCGGACTGCAGGCGGCGGCGGCGCATGAACACGAGCTGCTCGGATACGCGACCGAGCGCATGCAGTCGGTTCCGGGCCTGCGCCTGATCGGGACCGCCGCCAACAAAGGGGGCATCCTCGCCTTCGTGATGGACTGCGCTCACCCGCACGACATCGGCAGTATCCTCGACCAGGCCGGTGTCGCCATCCGCACCGGGCACCATTGCACCATGCCGCTGATGCGGCGCTTCGAGGTTCCGGCCACGGCGCGGGCGTCGCTGGCGCTCTACAACGGCACCGACGATGTCGATCAGCTGGTCGACGCGCTGCATACGGTCGTGCGCCTGTTCGCCTAGACAAAAGCGGCCGCCCGGTCGCCCCGGCCGCGCCGCCCCGCATCACGGCGGTGCCGTGGGCACTGTGTCATCATGGCCAATCCAATGTTCACCGAGCTTGCTAGGCTTTTCCGGGCATGACAGGGGCACGCGATTCGCACATTGCCGATGCGGGCATCACCGCTGCCCGACGCGGTTTCAGCCTGTACGCCAAGGCCGGCGTGCTGCTGGTGGTGCTCGCCCTGGCAGTCGCCGCCGGGCTTGCGTTCCTCAACCATCAGCTGTTGCTGCGCCCGTTGACGGAAGATCAGCAGCGCTACGAGATCGAGTCGGCGCTGCGGATCAAGCAGCAGCTGGGCGCACTGCTCGGTCAGACCGAGGCGACCGCATCGATGCTTTCGCAGGTTGCCGGCGCCGGGACGGACCCGGCGCAGATGCAGCCGACCCCCGACATCCTAATCAGCGACGGCGCCGCGCGCCGGTCCGTGGTCGGCGTGGGGCTATGGCCGGAGATGCGCAACGATGACGCGCCGCGGCGCAGCCGTTACTGGCTGTGGACCGCGGACGGCGACGTCCGCTTGCGGACCGACTACAACGATCGCCGGGTCGCCCCCTATTTCCATGAGTCCTGGTATACGCCCGCGCGTTACGCGGCGCCCCGGCACTGCGCTTGGACCGCTCCGTACCGGCACCCCCTGGCACAGAAGCCCGTGGTCACCTGTGCGATGCCGATCCGGCACCGCGGAACGTTCTCGGGCGTGATCACCGTCGACATCGACGTCGCCGCGCTCAACCGCATCATGGCCGAAGGCCTCCCGAACGAGCCGGCCTACTCCCTGCTGCTGACCGCGGACAACCACATCATCGCCACCTCGCCCAGGGCACAGCAGGCCTATGCGGGGTTCTCCCGCAGCCCCGAACTGCGCCAGCAGGCACGCAACCTCGCGGAACTGGCGCAGCAGGACCGGCGCTACAACCCGCTGGCACTGGCGCTACACGCCGAATGGCAGGCGTTGATGTCGGCGGCACAGGCCGCCGAGGTCTTCGACGCAAGCACGCGGTCCAGGCTGCAGAACGACACCCGCGCGCTGTCGGCAGCGGACGCCGACACGATTCTTGCGATTCTGGCGGCGAACCGCTCCGACGCGCTGACGACGACCGAGGCGCTGCCGTGGAAGTCGCTGCCGGACGACGCGGTATTCGGGACTCCGGTCTTCACCTGGTTGCTGGAACTGCCCGGCACACGCTGGCGTCTGTTGCGGGTCACCGAAGCCGACAAGGGCTACAGCGCGCTGGAGCGGATGTTTGGACACCAGCGCCTCCTCGCCGGTGCGTTTCTGCTGGCGGCCTTCCTGTCCGCCTATCTGCTGTTGACGCGCTGGGTCCTGCGACCGGTTCGCGACCTGGCGGACCGCGTCAGTTCGACCAAGTCCCTGCACGACCTGTTGTTGACCCTGGATGAGTCCGGCAGCGGCGAAGTCAGCCAGATCGCACGGGGATACAACGATCACATGCGCCAGTTGCGGGAGCTGGCCAACCAGAGCAGCAGCGCCAGCGAGCAGCTTGCCAAGGAGGCCGCCGAGCGGCGTCTGGCCAACGAGCTCGCCGACCTGCAACGTGGCCGCGTGTACGGGCTGCTCAATGCACTGGACGATGCCGTCCTGATCATCGGCGCCAGCGGCCGGGTGGAGCTGGCCAGCCCCTCGGCACTCAAGCTGCTGGGCGTCAAGCGCGACGAGCTGCTCGACCGCCCCCTCAATGAAGTCGTCCGCCTCAACATCGCCGGCACCACGCTGTCGGACCTGGCCAGTCACGTCCTCAGACAGAACCGCAAACTCGAATACCACGAGGACGCGCTCCTCGCCACCAGCAGCGGCGAAATCTCGGTCAAGGTCGTCATCGCACCGGTTTTCGGAAAAGGCGGCCGCGCGCTCGGCACGCTGCTGATCCTCAGTGAGGTCGGGCGCCATCGCCGGGCGGAGTCTTCGCAGGGTCAGGCAATCGATCCGATCAGTGGCCTCCCCGGTCGGATCGCGCTGGATCACAGACTCCGACGGATGCTCGACACCGCGGCCGTGGTGCCGGCCCACCACGCCCTCCTCCAGCTCGACGTCGACCGCCTGCAGGACGTCAACGACGCGCTGGGTCGCAGCAGCGGCGACGAGCTGCTCGCCAAGCTGGGCGAACTTCTGGTGCTGGAAACCCAGCGCGTCGGTTCGGTCTTCCATCTCGGCGGCGACCAGTACGCCGTCGTCGTCGGCAACATCGATGCCGCTGGCGCCTGCGCCTTCGCCGAGGAACTGCGCGAAGCCGTGTCGCGCCAACCCGTTCGTCTCAACGACCGCTCACAGCCGATCACCGTCAGCGTCGGGGTCGCCCCATTCGGCTCGCTGCCGAGCGACAATCCGGCCGCGGTCGTCGATCGCGCCGAGGCCGCATGCGCGGCGGCCAAGCTCGCCGGCCGCAATCAGGTGGTCCAGTACGAGCCGGAGCTGCACGCCAAGTCACTGGCGGTCGATGACAAGATCTGGATCCGGCGCATCCGCAACGGCCTGCAGCAGAACCTGTTCCACCTGACATCGCAGCACGTCGATGCGTCCGCCCAGCACGGCAGCGAGGGCAAGGTGTTCGAGATCCTGCTGGCGCTCGAGGACGAGGAAGGCTTCTGGAACGAGGCCAAATCCTTCGTGTCCGCGGCCGAACGCCATCATCTCAGCGGCGAGATGGACCGCTGGGTGATCAGCCATCTGTTGCGCAAGCTTTCCGCCAGTCGCAGCGTCTGCGACACCCTGTCGTACGCCGTCGTCCGGCTCTCCGCGCTGTCGCTCGCGGACCGGCAGTTTCTCGACTACGTCGTCGAGCAACTGGCCGAGCACGACCAGGTCGAGGCCTCCAAGCTCTGCTTCGAAGTCCGCGAAGAAGCGGTATTGGAACATCCGGCGCAGGCGCAGACCTTCTTCAGGGCGGCCGCGGCGATTGGCTGCCGACTCTGCGTCGGCAACTTCCACAGCACCCGGGTGGCCGATCTGTCGCTGCTGCGCGCGCTGCCACTGAATCTGATCAAGATCAACGCCTCGAGTTTTCCCAACCTCGAGCAGGATCCGGTGGAGCAGTTCCTGGCCGAATCCACGGTGCGCCTGGCGCGCACCCTCGGCAAGCGCGTCGTCGTCTCGCAGATCGAGGCCCCGTGGCAGCTCAGCGCCTGGCGCAAACTCGGCTGCGACTACTACGTCGGCAATGCCATCGCACGTCCTTCGCCGATCCTGTTCATGGAGCCACAGCGCGGCTAGCCGGGCGCTCGACGCATCCTGGCCCTACGCCGGCTCCAGGTGGATCACGCGCAGATTCAGGGCCTCGAGCCCGCGATACCGGTTCACGGTCGGGACGTAAGCCACCCGCACCTGCCCACCGGCACACAGCGACTGCGCGCCGTCGAAGTGAATGGCCTCGACCACGGCGCCGTCATCCGCCGTCGCCAGGCGATACCGCACATGACGACCGTCGCTGCCGACCGGACGCGCATCGATGACGCTGAAGTCGTTGTCGAACGCAGGCTCGGGGCAGCCCTGCCCCCAGGGGCCGGCACGCTCCAGCGTCAGCGCGGTGTCGAGCGTCAGTTCCTCCGCCGCCAGTGGACCATCGGTTTCGATGACGCGCTGCAGCTGATCGGGCTCGACCACCGACGCGCATGCAGCGTCGAAGGCGCGTTCGAACGCCGCCAGATCGGCTTCGGCCAGCGACAGACCGGCGGCCATCGCATGTCCGCCGAATCGCAGGATCAGACCAGGCTGGCGGGCGTCGACCGCGGCCAGAACGTCACGCAGGTGGACGCCGGGGATCGAACGTCCGGAGCCCTTGAGCTCGCCGGCGGCCTGCGCCCTGGCGAACGCGACCACCGGGCGATGCCGCGCCTCCTTCAGGCGCGAAGCGACCAGACCGACGACACCTTCGTGCCAGTCCGGATGGAACACCGTCAGCCCGACGCCGGCGGCCCCGACCAGTTCCAGCGCGTCGAAATGCATCTGTTCCTGGATTTCGCGGCGGTCCCGGTTGAAGCGCTCCAGAGACTGCGCACGCGGTTCGGCGGCAGCCGCCGAATCCGCCAGCAGACATTCGATGCCGACGCGCATATCGTCGAGCCGCCCGGCGGCGTTGAGGCGCGGACCGATCCCGAAGCCGATATCCGCAGCGGTCAGGTGCGCCGGAAGGCGCCCGGCCGCGCGCAGCAGCGCCATGACCCCGGGGCGGGTTCGCCCCGCCCGGATGCGGCGCAGTCCCTGTTCGACCAGAATCCGGTTGTTGTGGTCCAGCCGGACCACATCCGCCACCGTCCCGATCGCCACCAGGTCCAGCAGCTCCGCCAGGTTGGGACCGTTGCCACCGCCGAAAGCGCCCTCGTCACGCAACCGGGCGCGCAGCGCCAGCAACACGTAGAACATGACGCCGACGCCGGCCAGATGCTTCGATGCGAATGCACAGCCCGGCTGGTTCGGATTGACGATGGCGTCGGCGGGAACCGCCGCGGCACCCGGCAGGTGATGATCGGTGACGATGACGCTGACGCCGGCACGGCGCGCGCGCTCGACCCCGGCGTGGCTGCTGATCCCGTTGTCGACGGTCACCAGCACCTGCGCACCGAGCGCGATGGCCTCGTCCGCCAGCGCAGGAGACAGGCCGTATCCCATGCGGAACCGGTCCGGGACGACATACTGCACGTCCGCTGCGCCGAGCGCGCGCAGGCCCAGCACGGCGACGCTCGTCGCCGTCGCGCCATCGGCATCGTAGTCACCCGCGATGACGATGCGCTCGCGGTCGCGGATCGCCTGCGCCAGACGCGCGGCGGCGGCGTCGATTCCGAGCAGACCGCCCGGCGCCAGCAGCTGGGAGAGTTCGAGCCCAAGGTCGCCCTGACCGAAGCCCCGGGCCGCGTAGACCCGCCGCAAAACCGGATGCAGCTGCTCCGGCAAGCGCTCCGGCTGTCCCGGAGGACGGCGTCGAAGCTCTGGGGATTCCGGACTCACGGGACCGACCGGCGCCGCCGTCACCCGCGGCGACGTGACGTGCTCAGCGCAGGTGTTCGAGCAGCGCCCGCTCGACGTCTGCGCGCATCGCGGGAACCCGGATCAGGTCCTTCAGACCGTCCTTCATGACGATATCCGGATCCTTGAGACCGTTTCCGGTCAGGGTGCAGACGACCGTCGAACCGGCGGCGATCTTGCCGGCCTTGATGTCACGCAGCGCACCGCAGAGCGAGGTCGCCGACGCCGGCTCGCAGAAGACGCCTTCGCTGCGGGCCAGCATCGACTGCGTCGCGAGAATTTCCTCGTCGCTGCATTCGTCGAACCAGCCTTCGGACTCCTTCTGCACCGTCCAGGCCCGGTCCCATGATTGCGGATTGCCGATGCGGATGGCCGTGGCGACCGTCTCCGGATGCTCGACCGGGCCGCCGCGCATGAACGGCGCGGAACCCGATGCCTGATAGCCCACCATCCTGGGCCGGTTCGACGCGCAGGGACTGCCGAGAAAATCGCACTGCCCCTCGCACAGCGCACAGGCCTGCGTCGTGGCCCCGGCCATCTCGCAATAGCCGATCCAGTGGGCGGTGATGTTGCCGGCATTGCCGACCGGCAGGCAGTGATAGTCCGGCGCGCGTCCGAGTTCCTCGATGATCTCGAAGGCTGCGGTCTTCTGCCCCTGCAGGCGGTACGGATTGATCGAATTGACGATCGCGACGGGCGCGGTCTCGGCCACTTCCTTGACCAGGCGCATGCCATCGTCGAAGTTGCCCTGGATCTGCACGACGACGGCGCCATGCACAATGGCCTGGGCCAGCTTGCCCAGTGCGATCTTGCCCTCGGGAATCAGCACGAATGCGGTGATGCCGGCACGCGCCGCGTAGGCGGCGGCCGCCGCCGAAGTGTTCCCGGTGGACGCACAGATGATCGCGCGAGATCCCTCGTGCACCGCCTGCGTGACCGCGACCGTCATGCCGCGATCCTTGAACGAGCCGGTCGGATTGAGCCCTTCGAACTTGACGTAGAGCTCGCCCTCGAATCCGATCTGGCGCTCGACATTGTGCAGGCGGATCAGCGGCGTCCGCCCTTCTCCAAGCGAAATGGCCTTGACGTCGTCAGCGAACGGCAGGCGGTCACGATAGTGTTCGATCAGTCCGGTGTAGCGATTCATGATTCGGTTCCACGGGCATCGCCGGCGGCGATGCACAGTCAATGATTCAGTCGAGCTTCTCGACGCGCAGGCTCACAGCGCTGCCGTGCACGAACGGCAGCGCCTGCATCTCGGCCACCGCCCCCTCGAAGTGATGTTGCGGGATCACCGAGGTGATCAGCGCGACGATGGCATCGTCACCGCCGCGCGGCTCACGCTGCAGGATGGCTTCGACGCTGATGTCGTGGCTGGCGAGGATCGCCGTCAACTGTGACAGCACGCCCGGCTCGTCGGCCACCTGCAGGCGCAGATAGAACGCGCTGGCGGCATCGCGAACCGGCATGACCGGAAGTGCCTTCAGGGCCTCCGGCTGGAACGCCAGCGGCGGCACCGCCTGTTCGGGCGCCGCATCCAGTGCGCGGGCCACGTCGACGATATCGGCGATCACGGCGGATGCGGTGGCGTTGCCACCGGCGCCGGCGCCGTAGAAGCCCACTTGGCCGACCGCATTACCGTGCACGACCACCGAATTGAGCACGCCGTCGACCTTCGCCAGCAGGGTGTCGTCGGGAATCAGGGTCGGATGCACGCGCAGCTCGACGCCGGCACCACCGCGCTTGGCGATCCCGAGCAGCTTGATCCGATAGCCGAAGACCTGCGCGATCTTGATGTCCTCGGGGGTGACACCGCGGATGCCTTCGACCGAAATCTTGTCGAAGCACAGCGGAATACCGAAAGCGATCGAGGCCAGAATCGCCAGCTTGTGCGCGGCATCGATCCCTTCGACGTCGAAGGTGGGATCGGCTTCGGCGTAGCCCAGCTTCTGCGCGACCGCAAGGGCGCCGTCGAAGGACTCTCCCTTCTCGGTCATCTGCGTCAGGATGTAATTGCAGGTACCGTTGATGATGCCGGCGACGGTATCGATGACATTGCCGGCGAGGCCTTCGCGGATCGCCTTGACGATCGGAATGCCGCCGGCAACCGCCGCCTCGAAGGCGACAGCCACGTTCTGCGCGCGCGCCGCCTCGAAGATCTCGTTGCCGCCTTCGGCCAGCAGCGCCTTGTTCGCCGTGACCACCGGCTTGCCGCGCGCGATCGCGGCCAGCGTCGCCTCGCGCGCCACGGTCTGACCGCCGATGAGCTCGACGACGATATCCACGTCCGCTTCGCGCGCCAGCGCAACCGCGTCCTGCCACAGCTTGACCGTCCCGGTGTCGCAGTCGCGTTGCCGGGTCAGATCGCGCGCCGACGCGTCGGTGACGATGACCGGCCGGCCGACCCGGCGCTGGATTTCCTCGGCGTTGCCCTGCAGCAGGCGCAAGACGCCCTGCCCGACGGTGCCGAGGCCGATGACCCCGACGCGTACAGCCTGATCACTCACGTATTGGTCCTCTTGAGCATGCGCTTGATGCCGCGGATCGCCTGCCGCGTGCGATGCTCGTTTTCAATCAGGGCGAAGCGCACGTGCGTATCGCCGTATTCGCCGAAGCCGATGCCGGGCGAGACCGCAACCTTGGCCTCGTCCATCAGGCGCTTGGAGAACTCGAGCGAGCCCAGCTCGCGGAACGGCTCCGGAATCTCGGCCCATACGAACATCGTCGCCTTGGGCTTCTCGACCTTCCAGCCGGCCGCGTTGAGGCCGTCGCAGAGAACGTCGCGCCGCGACCGGTACATTTCGCAGATCTCGCCGACGCAGTCCTGCGGGCCCTCCAGCGCGGAGATCGCCGCGACCTGCACCGGCGTGAACATGCCGTAGTCGAGGTAGGACTTGATCCGCGCGAGCGCGCCGACCAGCGTCGGGTTGCCGCACATGAAACCGACGCGCCAACCCGGCATGTTGTAGGACTTCGACAGCGTAAACGACTCCACGGCAATGTCCTTGGCTCCCGGCACCTGCAGCACCGACGGCGCGGTATAGCCGTCGAAGACGATGTCGGCGTACGCCAGATCATGGACCAGCCAGATCTGGTGCTCGCGGCACAGGGCCACGGCCTTCTCGAAAAAGCCCAGATCGACGCACTGGGTGGTCGGGTTGCCCGGAAAGTTGAGGATCAGCATCTTCGGCGCGGGCCAGGTCTCCTTGATCGCGCGCTCGAGCTCCTCGAAGAAGTCGACCTCCGGCGTCAGCCGGACATGGCGCACGTCGGCGCCGGCCAGAACCACCCCATAGGGATGGATCGGATAGGCGGGATTCGGGACCAGTACCACGTCGCCGGCTGACAATGTGGCGAACGCCAGATGCGCCAGCCCTTCCTTCGAACCGATCGTCGCGATGACCTCGGAATCGGGATCGAGATCGACGTCGTAGCGGCGCTTGTACCAGTTCGCCATCGCCCGGCGCAGACGCGGAACGCCCTTGGACACCGAGTACCGATGGGTATGCGTCCCTTCCTCGTTGAGGTGTTCCGGCTTGACGTAGTCCGAGTCGGTGCCGCGCACCGCCGCCTCGACCAGCTTGTCGACGATATGCTTCGGCGTCGGCTGGTCCGGATTGCCCATGCTGAAGTCGATGACGTCGTCGCCGCGAGCTCGGGCCGCCTTCTTCATCTCAGCTACGACATTGAAGACGTATGGCGGCAGGCGCTGGATGCGCGGAAAGACTGTATTCACGGGAGTTCTGCGGCGTCGAGGCCTACGCGGAATGCGAGGCGCAAAAGGGGCGCGTATTAAATCAATTCGACCGGACGGCCGCAACAGAACGCGCGGGCATGCCCCGGCTCAGGAAGGCTGCTTCGGCAGCTGCCGCAACGGATCGATGGGTTTTCCGGCGCGCCGGATCTCGAAGTGCAGCATCGGCTTGTTCTCCGGCCCCCGGCCCATCCGTGCGATCGGCTGTCCGGCGGTGACGACATCGCCTTCCTTGACGTAGCGGGAATGGTTGTAGCCGTAGGCCGACAGCAGGTCGTTGTCGTGCTTGATGATGATCAGCTCGCCGTAACCCTTGAGCGCATTGCCGCTGTAGACCACCTTGCCGGCGGCGGCGGCCACCACCGGCTGCCCGTCGCGCCCGCTCAGGTCGAGCCCCTTGCTGCCCTGCTGGCCGAAGCCACGCGCGACGCTGCCCGCGGTGGGCCAGACCCAGTCGCCGCTCCCCGTCGGAGCCGGCGTGGCCGACTGCGGTGGCGGCAGCACCACCGACGACGCCGGCGGCGGCGGCGACGCGGCCACCGGGCCGCTATCGCGGACCGGCTGGCGGGGCGCGGCCGACGCCGGACCTCGCAGGCGCAGCACCTGCCCCGGCACGATCAGATAGTCCGTGCCGATCCCGTTCCACCGCGCCAGATCGTGGTAGTCCAGATTGTTGCGAAAGGCGATCGAATACAGCGTGTCGCCACGGCGGACCATATAGTCGCCGGGCCCCACCGGCCGCTGCGGCCGAACCGGCTGGCTGTCCTCCCATGACGACCACCCGGCACAACCGTGGAGCAGGGTCACCACCAGCAGCAGACCGGCTCGCATCCGACTCATCGGCGCCCGGCCCCCAGGATCATCCCTTCCAGATCCAGAGGCCGACGGCCAGAACGACCAGCGCCGCCCAGCCGATGACGTCGATATAGCGCTTCAGGTGCGGCTCGAGGCTACCGCCGAACCAGCGCATCAGCCCGGACACGAGGAAAAAGCGCCCGCCGCGCCCGGCCAGCGCGCCCAGCACGAACAGCAGCATGTTCATCTGCGCCGCGCCGGCGGAAATGGTGAAGACCTTGAACGGAATCGGCGTGAATCCTGCGGTCAGGACCGCCCAGAAGCCGTAATGCTCGAACCAGCCCACGGCCGTCTCGTAGGCGGGCCGATACCCCCAGTGATCGATCAACGGCAGCACCGCATCGAGCAGAAAGTAGCCGATCAGGTATCCCAGCAGCCCCCCTCCGACAGACGTCAGCGTGGTCCAGGCCGCCAGCCGCAGCCAGCGCTGCGGCTGCGACAGCACCATCGGGGCCAGCATCACATCCGGCGGCAGCGGGAAGAACGATGCCTCGGCCGCGCTGGTCGCACCCAGATACCAGTGGGCGTGGCGATGGCGCGCCGCCCGCAGCATCCAGTCGTACAGCCGCCCGAAAATCCGCATCAGACCTTCCCCGCCAGCAGCGGCACGAAACTGACCCGACCCAGATCCTGTTCCCGGGTGCCGGCACCCCGGCGATCAATCACGCGCAGGCTCTGCGCGCCATGGCTGCCGACCGGGATCACGAGGCGTCCGCTTGGCCCGAGCTGCTGGATC
The DNA here is from genome assembly GCA_028698335.1 of Nevskiales bacterium. Taxonomy (GTDB): domain Bacteria; phylum Pseudomonadota; class Gammaproteobacteria; order Nevskiales; family Nevskiaceae; genus Solimonas. The sequence continues at coordinate 197,624 of JAQVDP010000004.1, forward strand.
AGTGCCGACGGGATCGTGTCGGCACCGGCGGTGACCAGAATGCCGTCGTAGGGTGCGTATGGCAGCCAGCCGTTCATGCCGTCGGCGTATCCGCAATGGATGTTGCGATACCCGAGCGTCGCCAGCCGGCGACGCGCGGTTTCGCTGAGGGGCCGGATCCGCTCGACCGTGAACACCGTCGGCACCAACTCCGCGAGGACCGCAGTCTGATACCCGCTGCCGGTCCCGACCTCGAGCACCCGTTGCGGCTTGCGTCCGGCCAGCAGCACCTGCGTCATCATCGCGACGACCCATGGCTGCGAGATGGTCTGGGCGTGTCCGATCGGCAGCGCGTTGTTTTCGTAAGCGCGATTCTTCAGTGCGTCATCGACGAACGCATGGCGCGGCACCTTGGCGATCGCCGCCAGAACGCGCTCGTCGCTGATGCCCTGCTGGCGCAGCGCGCTGATCAGGCGTTGCTGGGGCGCACCCGCCGCCGCATCGCCTCCACTCCGGCGCTGATGCATCCGCAACAGGCTCATAGTGCCCGCGCCCACTGTCCGAGTTGCTCCAGCGCGCTGAACCGCGTCAGATCGACCAGCAGGGGCGTGATCGCGACCCGATTGTGGGCAATCGCGTGAAAGTCGGTCCCGGGACCGGAGTCGCTCTCGGCCCCGGCCGCGCCGATCCAGTAGATGGTCCGGCCGCGCGGATCGGCCGCCTGCGTCACCGCTTCGGAGCGGTGACGGTTGCCCAGGCGTGTCACTTCGAAGCCTTGCAGCGCGTCCCAGGGCACGTCCGGGACGTTGACATTCAGAATGGTATCGCCCGGCAGCGGCGCCGCCTCCAGTTGCTCGACCAGACGCATGGCCACGCGGGCCGCGGTGTCGTAGTGCTGCGGATTGACCGCCACGCAGGAAACCGCGATCGCCGGAGCGCCCAGATGGCGACCTTCCATCGCCGCGGCCACCGTCCCCGAATAGAGCGTGTCGTCTCCCAGATTGGCACCGGCATTGATGCCGGACACCACCATGTCGGGCGTATCGTCCAGCAGGCCGGTCAAACCCAGATGGACGCAGTCGGTCGGCGTCCCATCGACACACAGCGTGCCGTCCGCATGCTGCTGCACCCGCAAGGGCCGTAACAGCGTCAGCGAGTTGCTGGCGCCGCTGCGATTGCGATCCGGTGCCACCACGGTGACCTGGTGGCGCTCCCGCAGATGCTCACGCAGGCAGACCAGGCCCGGCGCCGTGCAGCCGTCGTCGTTGGATAGAAGGATCTTCATCGGTACATGAATCGAAAAGCGGAGTTTACCGGCTTTGCCGGTTATCATGCGCTACAGCCGTCGCCCAGCGACGCCAGATCAGACGCGGAATCGTCCATGAGCACCCACGACGACGATCTAAACGAATTCCGTCGCGCGATGCACGGCGTGCGCCGTCAGGCGCCGGCCGGGCGCGTCGGCCGTCACCGCGTGATGCCGTCGCCGGACCCGCACCTGAGCCGTGCCGATGACCGGGCCGTGCTCGAGGAAATGCTGTGGGAGCCGGACCCGGACGAACTCGAACACGGCGAAACCCTGATCTACCGGGCGCCCGGCCTCCAGGATGGCGTCTTCCGCCGTCTGCGCAGGCGCCATTACCGGATCGAGAAGGTCCTTGATCTGCACGGGATGAACCGGGCGCAGGCACGCATCGCGGTCAACGAGTTCCTCGGGAGCTGCGTCGACGCCGGAACGCGCTGCGTCCGCATCATCCATGGCAAGGGCAACGGCTCGCCGAACAGCGGCCCGATCCTCAAGCGCCTGCTCGATGGCTGGCTGCGCAAACGCAAGGACGTGCTCGCGTTCTGCAGCGCCCAGCCGGTCGACGGCGGCTCCGGCGCGGTCTACGTCCTGCTCAGAGCCAAGGCCTGAGCCCCGGAGTGATCGACGCCGACGGGGCCGGCGCGGTCAGGGCATCGCGCCTGCATCGCAGGCGGGTGTTTCCCCGGTAAGCTCCAGCGCCAGCTGGTCGAGCAGCTGGTAGAAACGCTGGGTTCCGATCAGGCGCGCCGTCTGCAGCCCCCCCTGCAGCGCCGCCGCCAGTTCGATCGCCTTGTCGCTCGGCTGCCCCTGGAAGCGCAGTACCCCTTCCCGCCGACCCGTCTCCAGGGTGTCGCTGAGCCACTGATGGATGTCGCGCATCAGCAGGCGCACTTCATGGCGCATCGGCTCTGGCAGCGTTTCGAACTCCGCCGCCAGCGCGCCGCCGGGACAGAGCCGGCATGCCTCCCCCTGCAGGTAGCGACCGTAGGTCTCGAAATACGCGCGCAGCGTCTGCCAGGACGACCAGCCCGACGGCAGATCCGCCACCCAGGCGTGGAATCCGCCGCGATAGCGCTGCACCAATGCCACGCCGAGGTCGTCCTTGCTCGGGAAGTGATAATGGATCGCGGCGTTGCGAATGCCCAGCTGCACGGCGATGTGCTGATACGCGAAGCCCCCGAAGCCACGCCGCAACATCAACTCCTCGGCGCAGTTCAGAATCGCTTCACGGGTATCCCGCCGGCTCCGCGGCGCGGCTCGTGAGGCATCGGGGGGCATATGCTCCAACATGGACTGAGTCTATTCCCTCAGCCACGCACCGACAATGTGCAAAAAACAGCATGAGGCGCCGAAGCGCCTCATGCTTTCGTTCCGCGAGCCGGCGCGTCCGGCCGCGACCGCTGACGCCCGATACCGCCGGTCGACCTGCCCCGCTCTGGTGCAGGCAGGTCAGGACGAAGACGCGACGCGGCGCCCTGCGCTGGCGGCCTCGCGAATCTCACGCAAGGCATCGCGGCGTTCCTGCTCCTTCTGCAGATACGCCAGCCACTGCTGCGCGACCTGGCGCGAGCCTTCGTACTTGGCGGCCTGACCGAATGCGGTGCGGGCATCGCCGAAACGCTCGAGTTCGTAGAGCGCGAGCCCCTTGATCACATACACCTGGTCCTGGTCGGCGGCCCCGCCCTTGCCCAGCGCGCGGTCGGCTGCCGCAACCGCATCCGAATAGCGGCCTTCCTCATAGAGCATCTGCGCCAGCCGCAGCGTCAGCTGTGCGTCGCCACCGGCCTTGGACGCCGCCTGCAACGCCTCGATCGCCTGGTCATAGTCCTTCGCCAGCACCCAGGCGTCGGCGAGCTGACGCAGGCTGCGCAGATTGCGTTCGACCACGTTCTTGTCCATTCCTTCCTGCAGAATCTGGGCGGCGCGGAACGGCACGTCGGCGGCCATCAGCAACTGCGACAGCGCCAGATAGTCCGACTCGGCCGAGAACAGGCCCAGATCGTGCGCCGCCATCATCGCCGCAAGCTGCTTGCTCTGGCGATCGGTCTCGCCATAGGCCGCCGCAAGCTGGATCCAGTACTCGCGCTTGGAATAGTTCTGGCACAAGGTCTTGAGGACGTCGGCCATCTTCTTGTAGTCGTTCTGCGAGTAATAGATCGAGCGCAGCAGCAGCAGCGCATTCTCCTTCGGCACCTGCCCCTTGGCACGGGCATCGGCGACCGCCTTCTCGATCGGCCGCAGCGCACGCGTGTAATCCTCGAGCTGGTAGTAGGCCGAGCCCAGGAGCAGATAGGCATCGGTGGTCGGCTCGTCGGCGATCTTGAACCAGTCCTCGAGCGTGCCAACGGCGGCCTTCCACTGCGAAGTGCTCATGTACATCTGCGCCAGTGCGTAGAGCGTGTGCTGACGCAGCGACGCCGGGATGGCCGACTGGGCCAGCACCTGCTGGTATGCCTTGATGGCACCCTTCTCGTCGCCTTTCTCGTAGGCGATGTACGCGGTGAGGTTCCACGCCATCGCCTTCTCGTAGGCATTGCTCGAACGTCCGTCACGCAGATCGGACAGACGCTCCAGCGCCTCGTCCATACGCTCGGCATCCATCAGCTCGCGCGCCTTGGACAGCTGCTTGTAGGCGCGCTCGCGCATCGCCGGGACCCGTTCGGTCCGGACGTTCGGTTCCGAGCGGGTATCGTCCTCGGCCACAGCCACCATGGGCAGCGACAACATCATGCCGATCAGGCTGGAAACCATCAGCTTGCGCATCGTCGAACTCCGCACGTCCTCAGTCCTTGGCCAACTGGAAGCGAATCAGGTTCTGCACGCCCTGCACTTCCACCGGTTTTCCGTTGATCACCCGCGGCTTGTAGCGGAACTTCTCCGCAGCGGCGACCGCAGCCCGATCGAAGATGTTCTCCGGGTCCGCATCGACGACGCTGACGTCCTTGACCGCGCCGCTGGCGGTGACGGTGAACTCGACCAGCACCCATCCCTCGATGCGCCGCTGCAATGCCCGCTGCGGATAGACCGGCTGCACCTTGACGATCGGCAGGTACTCGCCGTCGCTGCCGCCGCCATCGAGACCGACATCGACATTGATGTCGACATCGGCACTGACCGCGCCGATCGACATCGACTGATCGACCTTCGCGGTCGACTGCTGCATCTGCGGCTTGGGCGTCTCCGGCGGCTTCTCCGGCTTGGGCGGACGCTCGGGCTTGCGCTCCTTCTTGGCGATCTGCTCTTCCTGCTTGACGCGGACGAAGTCGACGACACGACCGGTCGGCTCGTCGGTCAGGGCGCTGCGGCCGGTGCTGATCAGCAGATGCATCACGAAGAACGCGGCAAACGTGATCAGTGCCGCCAGCGGCACCGCGACCGGAATGCGGGCAGCGGGGACCATCAGGGCTCCTGCGCGGCAATCGAGACGTTGTAGACCCCCGCCTGGCGCGATGCGTCCATCACCGCCACGAGCTTCTTGACGTTGGCATCCTGGTCGGCCTGGATCACGACGGACCCCTGCGGATTCTCCGCATGCAGGCGCTCGATGTTGGCGCGCACCTGATCGACCTCGATCCGGCGACGATTGATCCAGATCTCGCCGTTGGCATCGATCGCGATCAGGATGTTGGCGCGGTCCTGCTTGGTCGCGGTCTGCGCGTCCGGACGGTTGACCTCGATGCCGGACTCCTTCACGAACGAAGCCGTCACGATGAAGAAGATCAACATGATGAACACGACATCGAGCATCGGTGTCATGTCGATGGCTGAATCCTCGGATTCATCCATGTTCGGGAAAATCTGTCGCATCTTGCGAACCTCAGTGATCGAACGTCAGCGACTCGGACAGCTTCTCGGTGCGAGCCTTGGTCTGACGGTCGAGAATCGTGATGAAGAACACGCCGGTCAGCGCGCCGACCATGCCTGCCATCGTCGGGATGGTCGCCTTCGAAATGCCGGAGGCCATGTTGCGCGCGCTACCGGTGCCGACCAGCGACATCACGTCGAAGACCTCCATCATGCCGGTGACCGTTCCGAGTAGCCCGCACAGCGGACTGATCGCCACGAGCGCCTTGATCAGATCGAGATGATTGGTCAGCAGCATCCGTGCCTCGGCCACCATGCCGCTGCGGATCTCGTGCGCCTCCCAGCTGCGCCGTTCCGGCCGCCCTTCCCAGCGCGCCACGACGCGCTGGGCCAGGGTCGGAAAGCCGTACCGCAGAAACAGGAAACGCTCGAGAATCAGCGTCCACATGACGAAGATGACCGCCATGATCACGAGCAGGACATCACCGCCCCGCTCGAGCAGCTGATAGACCGACTCGTAGGCGTCAAGCAGCTGGTACATGGCCGCCTTCGCGTTCGGCATGCTCGGCCATGATGCCGGTGGCGCGTTCCTGGATGATCGCACCCAGGCGCTTCGCACGGCCGGACACCACCGTATGCAACAGTACCGTCGGTACCGCGACGCACAGACCCAGCACCGTCGTCACCAGCGCCTGCGAAATGCCACCGGCCATCAGCTTCGGATCGCCGGTGCCGAACAGCGTGATCGCCTGGAAGGTATTGATCATGCCGGTCACCGTTCCAAGCAGGCCCAGCAACGGCGCAACCACCGAGATGATCTTGAGCAGCGGCAGGAAGCGCTGGATCCGCGGCACCTCCTGCTGCATCGACTCGGCCAGGCGCAGTTCCAAAGTCTCGGTGTCGGTCTTCTGCCACTTGCGATAGGTCGCCATGACCCGACCCAGCGGATTGTCATCGCGCGGTTCGGGCTGGTTCATCTGCTGGTGCACCTTGCCGCTGATCAGGCCCAGCGAGACCAGACGCTCGATCGCCATCAGCAGCGCGACGATGCCCAGCGCGATGATGATGTAGCCGACGATGCCGCCCTGGCGGATACGCTCGGACAGACTCGGCGACTGGATCAGCAGCCCGAGAATCGAACCCCGTGAAGGATCCATCCACAGATCCTGGACCTGCCCGGGCGCCGCGGCCGCGAACTCGCGCGCCGACGAGGTGTACCGCCCGGCGGGCTGGCGCGTCAGCGCCTTGAGCTGCGCGGTCTCGGGTTCGTAGACGATGTAGCCGTTATCCCCGACCACGTTGAAGGCGCCGACCCGGACCACCTCCTGCTGCTGGACTTCGCCATCCGGCTGGACGACGTCGGCCGGGTAGCGCGCCACCTTGCCGGCGGCGGTCATCTCACGCTGCATCTCGAACCACAGGCGCTCGATCTCCTCGATCTTGGGCAGCTTGGTGCTGGCGCCCGCCTTCTCGATCAGCGCGGTCAGGAATTCGTCGCGACCGGGATACTGCGAACTGAGAACCGAGCCCGCGACCTGTCCCTTGAAGTCTCCGGCGGTCTGCTGCAGCACACCGAACAGTTCCTTGAGCGATCCCAAACGCTCGTTGAGTCGCGACTGCGCGTCGGCCAGCTCGGCCTCGTTGGCCTGATACTGCTGTTCGCGGGTCGCGCTCTGCTGCTCGAGCCCGGCAAGGTCCGCCTCGCGCTGCTTGAGGATCTCACCCTGCTTCTCGCGTTCCTTGATGAACGCCTGCAGGCGCTGCTGCTGCTGGGCCGCGTCGCGGGCAATGCCCTTCTCGACCAGCTTCAGCAGGTCGTCGACGGACTGGCTGGCCGGAGCGTTCTGCGCCTGCGCCGAGCCCGCACCCGCGAACAACAATCCGATGATGAGCCACTTCTTCATTGCGCCGCCTCCGCGGTCTCGATCGGCAAGCGGATCAGATCAGGCGCGGTCTGCGCCCGGGCGATCCGGATTCCCTGTTGAATCTGTCCCGAGTAGCTCGCCGGCAGCGTCTCCCAGCGGCCGTTGTCGGCATCCCAGCGACCGTACTGGCGGCCATCCAGGGTCTGGTAGAACAGGCCGAGGCGACCGATGCGGAGATAGTCGACCTCGCGCGCGCCGCCGTCCTGCTCCAGCGAGCCGCGATAGGCCTCGATGGTGTTGCCGTATTCGATCTCGGTCTCGTAGGCCGCCATCACGTTGCGGAACTTCTCGGCCACCGTCACGTCGGCGCTGCCCATCAGGCCCTTGAGCTTCTCGACACGCGCCGTGCGCTCTTCGGTCAGAAACGGCAGGTCCAGCGCAACGAACTGCTCCAGGGAGTCGATCATGCGCAGCATCAGCGGCACGATCTGCCGCTCGATGATGGTGACCTCGTCGATCGACTGGTGAATCGAGTCGAGCTCGGTGGTCTGATCCTTGATCTGGAGGTTCAGCTGTTCCAGGTAGGCCTGCAGACCATCGATCTGCTTTTCCACCGCCTTGTACTGATCGATGCGCTTGCGCGTATCGTCATGAACGGCATCGACCTTGTCCTGGGCGCGCGCGCCCTGCGAGACGCGGCTGTCTTCACGACTGAGCGCCTGGCCGACATCCTTCTGCGCCGGCGCCGCAGCGCTGTACAACGCGACGGCGGCTGCGATCACGCAAGCCACCCGTCGCTTCGTTACTCTGTGCATGGACCAAACCTTTGATCAAGTTGGATAGGCTCAAGCCCGGGCGCGCCTCGACTGTGATGAATCGCCCCGGGTGTCAGTGCAGCGCCGTCCACAGCCCTCTCGAACGCCGCAACGCGAGCACACCCGTATTCCGTTGACGGGAATCGAGCCTGCCCGACACCACTGAAACTGCGCGCGAGGCTACCGGCGCCAGATGACAGAACGGTGACGAATTGATGAATGTCCGCGAACACCGGCGGCTCACCAAAAAAAACGGCGACCCGAAGGTCGCCGTTCGATACATGAGAACCTCAGGGGTCCATCAGTTCAGCGTGCCATCCAGCGTCCATCCGGCCCACCAGGCATTGGCTGCGCTGGTCCCCGGAGCGACCGCACCGACATAGTCGGTATTGTCGAACGTGAAGCCCGAACCGTTGTTGATCTCGACCGGATCGGTGTTCGTCACCGTGCCACCGGCGACCGCGTAGGCGCTGTCGATGGTTACCGTCATCGCGCCCGAGTTGGTCTCGGAATCAGCCGCACGCTTGTCATAGAAGCCATCGGCGCAGTCGCCGACAACGTTGACCAGCGTCACGTCCGAGCTGACATCGGCGGTGCCGTCGCCGTTGGTGTCGGCGTCGTCGATGCGCACGCAACCGGTGTCGAAGCCCTTGACCGCGGTGTTGTAGATCGCCGTGGTCAGCGCGCCGCGCAGGCGCATGCCCGGCTGTTCCTTGCCGGCCGCGTTGTTCACCGGACCGCCGATGATCAGCACGTTGGCGATCGCCGCGTCGGTCTGCGGAACGTACTCGTCATCCGAGCTGTTGGCCTCGATGCCACGCGGGTCGTTGCTGCCCGTCGGCGCCGACTTGATCTGGTTCTTCTGGATGATGGCGTACTGAATGTTGCCCTGGTAGCCCTCATCGAAGTCGATGTCGTCGTCGTCGTTGTTGGTCAGCACGGCGTGGGTCACGTTGACCGTGCCGCCGAACCACTCGATGCCGTCGTCGAGGTTGCTGTGAACCTGCACGTAGTCGATCTTCGTGCCGTAGCCGATGCCCTGCAGCGTCAGGCCGTTGACCTCGTTGTTCGGACCCGCGACCAGACCACCCTCGGCGATGCGGACATAGCGGATCACACCGCTGTTGTCGGCCGGATCGTTGCCACCGTAGAAGGCCACTTCGCTGCCACCCTCACCGGCGACGTTGCAGATCGTGCCTGCGCCGAAGCACGGGCCGGTGTTGCCGGCGCCGTACTGCGGAGCGAAGCCCTGCAACACCACGCCGCCCCACTCACCCTCGCCCGAGAAATCGCTGTCGAGGCTGGAGAAGGTGATCGGCGCGCTGGCCGAGCCGTCCGCGATCAGCTTCGAACCACGGGTCACCAGCAGGACACCGTCGTCGAGGCCATAGACATTCACGCCCGGACGGATCGTCAGCGTCACGCCGGCCGCCTTGATGTCGGCAATCTGCTGTTCGCTCTGGATCTCGACGTTGCCGTTGCCGACCTTGACGACCCCCGACAGCAGCCACTTCCAGCCGGCGACGAAGGTGTAGTCCTTGTCGATCGTACCGCTGACCGTGCAGGTCTGGTTGGCGTCGTTGCAGTTCACGAAGCTGGCCGCAGCCGGCGTTTCGCTGGCGTCACCGAGCACGCCCGGCAGCGTCCAGCCAGCCCACCACGCATTCGCGGCGGTGGTACCCGGCTTGACCGCGCCGATGTAATCGGTCTGGTCGAACACGAAGCCGGAGCCATTGGCCACAGCGTTGATCGTGGTCGCCGATCCCAGCGACGCAACACTTTCGTTGATCGCGTAGGCGTCGTCGAAGGTGATCGTCGTGGCGCCGGAGTTGCTGGCGCTGTCCGCCGCACGCTTGACGTAGAAGCCGCCCGCGCAGTCGCCGAGCACGTTGACCAGCGTCACGTCCGAGCTGACGTCGGCGGTGCCGTCACCGTTGGTGTCGGCGTCGTCGATGCGCACGCAGCCATCGTCGAACGCCTTGACCGCGGTGTTGTAGATCGCGGTATTGACCGCGCCGCGCAGGCGCATGCCCGGCTGCAGCTTGCCGGCCGCGTTGGTCACCGGACCGCCGATGATCGTCACGTTGGCAATCGCCGCGTCGGTCTGCGGGACGTATTCGTCGTCCGAGCTGTTGGCCTCGATGCCACGCGGGTCGTTGCTGCCCGTCGGCGCCGTCTTGGTCTGGTTCTTCTGGACGAGCGCGTACTGGATGTTGCCCTGGTAGCCCTCGTCGAAATCGATGTCGTCGTCGTCGTTGTTGGTCAGCACGACGTGGGTCACGTTGACCGTGCCGCCGAACCATTCGATGCCGTCGTCGAGATTGTTGTGAACGTGAACGTAGTCGACGGTCGTCCCGTAGCCGACGCCCTGCAGCGTCAGGCCGTTGACCTCGTTGTTCGGGCCGGCGACCAGACCGCCCTCGGCGATGCGGACATAGCGGATCACGCCGCTGTTGTCGGCCGGATCGTTGCCGCCGTAGAAGGCCACTTCGCTGCCACCCTCACCGGCGACGTTGCAGACCGTGCCGTTGCCGAAGCACGGACCGGTGTTGCCGGCGCCGTACTGCGGCGCGAAGCCCTGGATCACCACGCCGCCCCATTCGCCCTCGCCGTCGAAGTCGGCATCGAGGCTGGAGAAAGTGATCGGGTTGGCGGCAGTACCGTTGGCCATCAGCTTCGAGCCGCGCGTCACCAGCAGGACGCCGTCGTCCGACGCCTTGATGCTCATGCCGGCCGGGATCGTCAACGTGACGCCCGCAGCCTTGATGGCCTCGACGTCAGCGTCGTTGGTGACCTCGATGTTGCCATCGCCGACCTTGACGACACCCTGCAGCGTGTACTGCTTGGTGCTGTCGAGGGTGTAGTCCTCATTGATCGTACCGAACAGCGAGCAGCTGTCGCCGGTGCACGAGACAAAGTCCGGGCCGTCCGGGGTGGTACCACCACCGCCGCCGCCACCGCCGCCGCCGCAGGCGGTCAGCATCATGGCAGCACCGGCGATCGCCAGAAGCTTGTTGTGAGAGTTCATCGCTGATTCCATCGTTCAGGTTTGAAGGGTCCGCGTATTTCGCGACATGAAAATGACAGTAGTGAGACAGTCCCGAGTCGGAGACAGCGCCGGTTCCGGCACGCTCTCCGCCCGTTCTTCGGAGTTAGAAATCCATCGAATAGCCGAGCGAGAACTCGATACCCTTGCGATAGCTTTCGATCACCCGACCGCCCTGGGTGTATTCGGTCTTCGCATCGAGCAGGTTCTTCGCCTTGAACTTGACCTTGCCCGAATCGCCGACTTGCTTTTCGTAGTTGATGTTCACCAACAGCCGGCCCGCTTCCATGATGCTGGGCTGGTTGCGCGTGACGACGTCGATGCGATCGTCGAAGTAATTCAGCAACAGCGTCGCCTTCTGACCGGATGTGTAGTGGTCGTAGTTCAGCTGCAGATTCGCGAGGAACGGGGACTGCCCCTGCAGATCGCGCTTCGGGTCGATCTCGAGACGCTGCCCGACGTCGTCGAGCGTGATCTCGGAGGAGATCAGCGCGACGTTACCGCTCAGCGACAGGCCATGATCCAGTCCGTCGAACAGGGTCTTGCTGGCATCGAGCTCGATGCCCGAGACCTTGGCCGCCTCGTTGTTGCGGAAGGTCAGTGCACTGGTTGCCGAGCCCGAGCCGTCCGCGACGGAACGCTCCATCGGGTCGGAGATGTCCTTGTAGAACAGCGCCAGTGACGCGCTGTCCTTGTCGCCGAAGTAGTACTCGGCGCGGAAGTCGAAGTTGTCGATGGTCGACGCGACACAGGTCGGGCATCCGATGTACTCGCGACCGTTCTCGTCGTAGAAGCGGGACGGCGCGAGTTCGGTGATGTTCGGGCGCGAAACCGTCGCACTGTAGCCCCCGCGGAACTGCCAGTCGTCACCAAGGCGATAGATCACGGCGACTGCCGGCAACACCTCGTTCGACTCCTGCGACACCGGGCTGTTCGGGGCGTTCGGGAAGTCGAGGTCGAGCGAGAAATCGTCCTTGCGGACGCCGGCGACGACCGTCAGCGCTTCGCCAAAGGACGTCTCGCTGTTGACGTAGGCTGCGGTGGAAGTCTGCTCGGCGGTATACGAGTCGGTCGAAGCCGACCGCGCGTTGAGACGGAATGCGTCGTTCTCGAAGTTCTCGCGTGTCAGCAGCGACTCGAGATCCTGGTTCAGGTCGATCGGATTGGAACCCTGGCGCACACCGAGCCGGACCAGTTCGACATCACGATCGCGGGTATTGGCCAGCACGCCGAACTTGAAGTTGGTGTCGATCGAGTCGCTGAACGTGATCGGCAGCGAATAGTCCAGACCGAAGTCGAGCCCGTCCTCGGTCAGGTCCGCATAGCTGCGCTCGACCGTTGAGATCGCAAGGCTGTCACCCAGATAGAGATAGCTGCGACGGTCCGGCGAATAACGGCTGGTCTGTGAGACGCCAGCGCGCCACTCGAGCTTGTGGTCGTTGAACAGGAATACCGAGCCCTCGAACTGCTGCGCGAGGAACTGTCGCTCGACCCACTCCAGCGTCACCTCGGTGAAGTTGTTGCCTTCGTTCTTGTCGAAGCCCGACTCGACCGAGGTACGGTCCTCGGAGTCACGCAGGATGATGGTCTTGCCGCTGACGCTCCAGCCGGCGTTGGCCTCATAGCCGGCGTACAGATAGGCGTTGACCGCGGTGCTGACCACATCCCAGCTGTAGTCGGACGCGCGATCGAGGTCGTCGATGCTCGCATCCTGGCGCGACGAAGTCTTCTGGTCGTACGACACCGAGCCATAGAGGCCCAGTGCGCCGCTGTCGAGTTCGAACGGACGGCCCAGCGTGTAGGAGAGACCGAAGTTCGGATTCGCCGTGGTGGTCTTCGGGTTGTAGATGTTCGGCAGCATCGCCGCGAGCGCGGCCGCCTGCTGCTGGGTCACGCAGTCCTGTTGGCCCTCGATCTGACAGATGCTGAAACGCCGACCGCCGTTGGTCGCCGCCCGCACCGCACCCGGAAGTTCGCGCAGGCCGTCGTCGAAGCCGAAGAAGTCGGAATCACTGCCTTCGTAGGTATCGATGGTGTCGCCGGTCACGCCGGTGACGTAGCCGCCGGTGACCGACAGGCGATTGACCGGCTCCTCCGGCATGCCGCGGGTGGTCATGCGGATGATGCCGCCGGTGGTTTCGCCCGGCAGATCGGCCGAGAAGTTCTTCTGGATCTCAATTCCACCGAGAATCTCCGACGGAAACAGATCCAGCTGCACATCGCGACGGAACGGATCGGTGCTCGGCATCAGGTTGCCGTTGAGCGTGGCCGAGATATAGCGGCCGTCGAGTCCGCGCACGACCGCGTAGCGATCTCCGGTCACCGAGATGCCGACGATGCGCTTGAGCGACGCGGCGACATCGCTGTCGCCGAAACGCAGCAGGTCGTCGAGGCTGATCGCGTCGGTCACCGCGGTCGACATCCGCTCGACCTCTACGGTGGACGTCGCCGGCTTGTACGACCCGACGACCAGCACTTCCTCGACCGCACCGGCAACGTCCGGACCGCTGTCGGCCGTCCGCAACGTGATGTTGGCTTCGACGCCGACGTTGGCGACCACGCGGAAGCCGTCCTGAACGGCCGTCTCGTAGTCCGGGTGCGAAACCTTCAGCGTATAGACGCCGCGCGGAACCTCGAGCTTGAACGCGCCGACGTCGTCGGTCGTGGTCGACAGGCCAAGCTCGTCGATGCTCACGGTCGCCCCGGCGACCGCGAAGGTTCCGGTGTTGGTCACATAGCCGCTGACCACGCCGGGAGCGCCGGCCTCGCCTTCGGCGTAGGTCTCGATCGCGATTTCCGGTTCTTCATTGAACGTCGCGAAGGTCACGCTGATGTCGGCGTTCTGGCCTTCAGCGACACTGAAGCTGTACTCGGCGAGCGTGGCGCCGCGCTTCTGCAGCAGCAACCGGTGGTCGCCCGCACCCAGCTCGTGTACCAGGTTGCCCTGACCGCCTGTCGTTCCGACATTGCTGCCGTCGAGTTCAACCTCGACGCCCTTGAGCGGATTCGCCCCGAGAAAGGTGTACAGCTGCAACTCTGCGGCCAGTGCATTGTGTGCGGTCAGCAACATGGCCAGGACGAGGACGAACTTCGACGCGATCTTCATTCAGCAAAACCCGATGGATCGCACACGTGGCGCCCGGCGCTACGAGCAAGCGTTGGCCGCTACGCGTACGGATGTGGACGTGACCGGGGATTGGCGAGTCGGAGGTATGGCGTCTATGACCGTTTGGCGTCACGCCGTGACGGCGTGGCCACCCCTGACCATAGGGCGCTGTCGATTCCCCCGAAAGACGTCGTCACCCGGACCCGAGTTCAATTCGCGGGCGAGGCTACGCGTCGAGGATGACGGTAATGTGACCGTTTGATTTGGGAATGATGACAGCCACAACACAGCTGCAATATGTCGCCGCCGCTTCAGGCCGACGTCCGCGACGCCGGCGCGCCACCGCAGCGGGGGCGATGGGCTAGCGCCGGAGCAGCAGCACGACGGCGTGCGCCGCGATGCCTTCCTTGCGGCCGACCGCGTCGAGGCGCTCGTGGGTCGTGGCCTTGACGTTGACCTGCCCCACGCTCGCGCCAAGATCGCCTGCCAGACAGTCGCGCATCGCCGGGACGAACGCCGCCACCCGCGGCGCCTGCGCGATCAGGGTCAGATCCGCGTTGCCGAAGCGATACCCCGCATCGCCAACCCTGCCAACGACTTCACGCAGCAGCACACGGCTGTCGACCCCTTGGTAACGCGGATCCGTATCAGGGAAGAAGTGGCCGATATCCCCCAGCGCCGCCGCGCCGAGCAGGGCATCGCACAGCGCATGAATGAGAACATCGCCGTCGGAGTGCGCGACGATCCGATAGGGGCACTCGATATGGACACCGCCGAGGACGACGCCCGCCCCGGCTTCCAGCCGGTGGACGTCATAACCGTGTCCGATCCGGAACGGCGGAATCGACTGCGGGTCCGGCACGGTGGTGTTCAACGTTCTGCCCCCTTGATGCCCGGCCCCGGCGCGGCGGGCGCAACGCGCGGTTGCGCGCCTTCGGCACCGTCGCCGCGCAGCCAGAACGCGGCAAGCGCCAGATCCTCAGGATAGGTGACTTTGAGATTGGACGCCCGTCCCTCCACCAGCAACGGATGATGGCCGTCCATCTCCATCGCGCTGGCTTCGTCGGTGACGCGCGGATCGTCCACCCGTCGCCGCAACGCATCCATCAGATCGGCGAGGCCGAACAGCTGCGGCGTCTGTGCGCGCCACAGGCGACTCCGATCCTCCGTGCCGATGACCCGCTGCCCGTCGGCGCGCTTGACCGTGTCACTGACCGGGATCGCGAGCAACGCTCCGCTCGAATCCAGCATGCCGTCGCGCAGGCGTTCGATCTCGTCGAGCGTCACACAGGGCCGGGCCGCGTCATGGACGAGCACCCGCACCGATTCGGCCCCGGCACTGAGCGCCTCGACGCGTTGCAGGCCCGCCAGCACGGACACGGACCGTTCCCGGCCGCCGACGGCGACATGCAGACGCGGATGACGTGCAATCGGCAAGGTCGCGAAAGCGGCATCGCGTTCGGCCAGCACCACGACCACACCGTCGATCCACTCTGCCGCCAGCAGAACTCCGAGACTCCATTCCATCACGGCCCGCCCGAGCAGCGGCAGATATTGCTTGGGTTGCTCGCTGCGCATGCGCGTGCCGCCGCCGGCCGCCGGCAACACCGCCCAGTAGCGCGGTGTGGCGCTGCTCTCAGAGGGTCTGGATTCGGTGGACATGATTCGGAAACGCTCGGATCGCCGGCGATGTCGCGGTGCCGCCCATGCGCCCATCCATCAGGACCCGCGCAACCGCCACAACCGGCACCTACGGCGTCACCACGAGGTAGAAGGTCTCGCCCTCGCGGATCATGCCCAGCGTCGTCCGCGCTCGCGCCTCGATCGCGGCGACACCGGAACCGAGATCACGCACCTCGGCGTCCAGCGCCGCATTGCGCGTTCGCATCTGCTCGTTGTCATGATTCAGGGCACGCACCTGCTGCTTGAGCTGGTGGGTGTGCGCGACGCCGCCATCGGCGATCCACAGGCGCCACTGCAGGACCACGAGCAGGACGCTGAGGATGCCGATGACGACGTTGCGGCCGTTCATAGCGGGATCTTACCGCTTACAGCCCGACCGGGAACGCCTGCTTGCCGGGATAGCGCGCGCGGGCACCCAGCTCGCGTTCGATCCGCAGCAGCTGGTTGTACTTGGCCATGCGATCGGAGCGGCACAGCGAGCCGGTCTTGATCTGCGTCGCGGTGGTGCCGACGGCGATGTCGGCGATCGTCGCATCCTCGGTTTCGCCGGAACGATGGGAGACCACGCTGGCGTAACCCGCGTCGGTGGCCATCTGGATCGCTTCCAGCGTCTCGGTCAGGGTTCCGATCTGGTTGGGCTTGATCAGGATCGCGTTGCCGATCCCCTTGGCGATTCCCTCCGCCAGAATCTTGGTGTTGGTGACGAACAGATCGTCGCCGACCAGCTGCACGGCGCCGCCCAGCTTCTCGGTCAGGACCTTCCAGCCCTTCCAGTCGTTCTCGGCACAGCCGTCCTCGATCGAGATGATCGGATAGTCGGCGCAGAGCTTGGCCAGATAGCCGGCGAATTCCGCCGACGTGAACGACTTGCCCTCACCGTGCAGATGGTACTTGCCCTTCTCGTAGAACTCGCTGGAAGCGACATCCAGACCCAGGTAGATGTCCTTGCCGGCCTTGAAGCCCGCCTTGTCGATCGCTTCGAGCAGACAGTCGAGCGCCGCCGCGTTGGACGGCAGGTTCGGAGCGAAACCACCCTCATCGCCGACCGCCGTGTTGAGCTTGCGGGCATGCAGCACGCCCTTGAGCGTATGGAACACCTCGGCGCCGTAACGCAGGGCTTCGCTGAAGCTGGGCGCGCCGACCGGCAGGATCATGAATTCCTGGATGTCGACGTTGTTGTCGGCGTGGGCCCCGCCGTTGATGACATTCATCATCGGCACCGGCAGCGTCACGCTGGAGATACCGCCCAGATGGCGGTACAGCGATACATCGAGCTCGTCCGCGGCGGCCTTGGCGACCGCAAGACTGACCGCGAGGATCGCGTTGGCGCCGAGCTTGCCCTTGTTGTCGGTCCCGTCGAGCTCGATCATGGTGCGATCGACCAGGCCCTGGTCCATCGCGTCGAGACCGATCACGGCCTTGGCCAGCGCGGTTTCCACGTTCTTGACGGCCTGCTGCACGCCCTTGCCCATGTACCGGGCCGGACGCACCGCCTTGCCCTTGGCCTTGGTCTTGCCGGCTCCGTCGCGCAGCTCGACCGCCTCGCGGGTTCCGGTCGACGCACCGGACGGCGCGGCGGCACGTCCACGGGCGCCGGACTCCAGTTCAACGAAGGCTTCCACCGTGGGATTACCACGGGAATCGATGATCTCCAGCGCAGACACTTTAACGATGGCCGACATGAGTGAGTATTTTCCCTACTGTTTATGGAGTGAAGAACTCTCGTATTTTAGAACCGATCGGCCCAAGCGTCACGACAGCGCCAACTGAGGGATCCTCCTGCTACCGGCGCGCATCTTGCGTAAGCACTACGCCGACGCTCCGCGGCGACTTTTCGTACGCGCAGCGTCGAACGACAGAACAGTTCCTGGGGAAAGACCATGATTGCCTGCACCACCCCGCTGCGCGCCCGCGCGGCATCGCTGGGGCTTATCGCCTCACTCGTCTGCACGTCCGCGTTCGCGATCCCTGAACGCAAGGCGGCGGTCGGCGATCTGCTGGCGCGCCTGCAGCAGAACACCGGCGGCGCGTTGGCCGATTCACGCCTTGCCGCCAATCAATACCTGGCGCTGTCCACGCTCAGCGCGTTGCCGCTGATGGCCGACAACCCGGTCGACACACCGCTGGCGCGCGCGCTCGGCTTCCTGTCGATCTACGGCGAACTGGCCGGCGTGCGCGACGCCACACGGGAGCTGGTCCAGCAGCGCGTTTCGACCGACAGCGCCGGCGTCACCCACGTCCACCTCGACCAGATGCACCAGGGGCTGCCGGTGTTCGGCGCCCGCCTGGTCGTGCATATGAACGATTCCGGCATCACCGGTATGAGCGGCGTGTTCGTCGACGGTCTGGAGCAGTTGTCGACGCAGCCCGCCCTCAGCGTGGCCACCCTGCGGCAGCACGCACTGGCCGCAAGCCGCAAGCATCACCGGCAGGCTGCCCTGCATGTCGAATCGGGTCGCCTCATTGTCTACCGCACCGGCCTGCTCGAAGGCATCGCCGGCAGCAATCACCTCGCCTACGAGGCGACCGTCGCCGGCGCCGCCGGGCAGGCGGTGCGCGAACGGGTGATCGTTGACGCCAATACCGGTGCCGTCCTCAACCGGATCGACCAGATCCACCGCGTGCTCAACCGCGAGATCTTCACGCCGACGATGGACGTCCCGCCGGTCCTGACCGAGGGTAGCCTGCTGGCACCGGCCGACCCGCCGTTCGCCGGCGACGTCGCCGGCTCCTCACGCACGCTCAACCTACCGACGGACAACCTCTACATCTTCGCCGGCGGCACCTACGCGCTGTACCAGAACCTGTTCGGCCGCGAAGGCTACGACGACGGCGCGATCCCGCCGGAGGAACAGATCCAGCGCAGCGTCTACCTGATCAACGAAAACTGCCCCAATGCCTACTGGGATGGCACCTCGACCAACTACTGCCCGGGCTTCGACGCCGACGACGTGGTCAGTCACGAGTGGAGCCACGCGTATACCGAATACACGCACGGCCTGGTGTATCAGTACCAGTCCGGCGCGCTGAACGAGTCGTACTCCGACATCTTCGGCGAGGCCTACGATCTGGTGAACGGCATCGAAGGCATCCTCGGGGCGACCCTGACCGAAGGCGAGTACTTCGAGAACGGCGGCAGCCGCTGGGTGCTCGGCGAAGACCTCAGTGAAGTTGCCGCCGGACTGCTGCTGCGCGACATGTGGGACCCGGACAACTTCGGCGTCAATGTGCCATTGGTCGGGCTGCAGATCCTCGGAACCCCCTCTCCGGGCAGCGTCATCACCTCCGAGAACTACTATTGCGGCACCGGCGACAACGGCGGGGTTCATACCAACTCCGGGGTCCCCAACCATGCGTTCGCGATGCTCGTCGACGGCAAGAGCTTCAACGGCGTGGATATTCCCGCGATCGGCATGATCAAGGCGCTGCATATCTACTTCCAGGCCGAGACGCATTACCAGACGCCGACGACCAACTTCGCGCAGCACGCCGATGCACTCGAACAGTCGTGCCGGGACCTGATCGGCCGGCCGCTGAACGATGTCTTCGGGGAGGTTTCCGGCGAGGTCATCACCAGCGCGGACTGCGCCGCGGTGCATGCGGCGATGGTCGCCGTCGAGATGCGCGAAGATCCGACCGAGAAATGCGACTACCAACCGGTACTGAAGCCCGAAGCCGAGACGCCGGCGCTGTGCGCCGACGGCGAGGATCCCGAGGCGTATTTCTCCGAAACCTGGGAAGGCGGCGCAATTCCCGCTGGCTGGACCCTCGGCAAGAATCTCACCGGCGACTCCGAACCGGAGGTGTTCGCATTTGCCGTCAGCGATGAACTGCCGGAGCCGCACAGCGGGCACGCCGCGTTCGCGCTCGACAACACCGGCGGCACCTGTGCCGCGGGCGGCGACATTTCCGGATCGTTCTGGATGGATTCACCGGCCATCACGGTCGACGCAGCCGGCAGCTTCCTGACCTTCACCCACTTCATGCAGTCCGAACAGGGTTACGACGGCGGCAACCTGAAGTTCAGCCTCAACGGCGGCGACTTCGCGATCGTGCCGGCGGAGGCCTTCACCCACAACGGTCATAGCGGTCAGTTCGAGTCCTCGAGCACCAACACCAACCCGATGGCCGATGCCGAAGCCTGGACCGGCTCCGACCAGGGCCAGGCCACGGGCAGCTGGGGGCGGACCGTGGTCGATCTCAGCGCACTGGGCGCGGCGGTCGGCGACAGCCTGCAGTTCCGCTGGGAATTCGGAAACGACGGCTGTGCCGGCAACCTCGGCTGGTACGTCGACGACACCGCCGTCTACAGCTGCAAGGTCGGCGGCAGCGGCCTGCCGGTCAGCGGCGACGACCCGGTCCCCGACGACGGCGGCAACGGTGGCGGCGGCACCGGCGGCTCGTCCGGCGGCGGCGCCCTGGGCTGGCTGCTGCTGGGACCGATGCTGGGCCTCGCGCTCGCACGCCGGCGCCGGCACTGAGCCGTCCGGGCGCAAAAAAGGGCCGGTGCATTGCACCGGCCTTTTTATTTCGATCCCGAGAACAACAGGCGGCGGATCTCTCACCGATCGCCGCAGCTGGACTCAACCGCCGAGCTGCTGCTCCAGCATGCCACTGCCCTTGACCACGCGATCGAGCTCCACCAGCGTCTCGAGCAGACCTTCGATGTGCTGCAACGGCAACGAGTTGGGGCCGTCGCACAGCGCCTCTTCCGGACGCGGATGCGTTTCCATGAACACGCCCGCCACCCCGGCGCCGACCGCCGCGCGCGCCAGCACCGGAATGAACTCGCGCTGTCCGCCGGAGGCATTCCCCTGCCCACCCGGAAGCTGCACCGTGTGGGTCGAGTCGAACACCACCGGCGCGAAGTTGCGCATGACCGCCAGACCACGCATGTCCGCCACCAGATTGTTGTAGCCGAACGAGAAGCCGCGCTCGCACAGCATGAACTGATGGGGCGCCACCGCCTTCATCTTCTCGATCACGTTGCCCATTTCCCAGGGCGACATGAACTGGCCTTTCTTGACGTTGATCGGACGCCCGGTGCGCGCCACGTTCTGCATGAAGTTGGTCTGGCGGCACAGAAACGCCGGCGTCTGGATCACGTCGATCACCGACGCGACCTCGTCCAGAGGCGTGTCCTCGTGCACGTCGGTCAGGACCGGCACGCCGATCTTCTGCTTGACCGATTCCATGATCCGGAGCCCGGCCTCGAGCCCCGGCCCGCGGAACGACGTATGCGACGAACGATTGGCCTTGTCGAACGATCCCTTGAAGACATACAGGATGCCCAGGCGATCGGCGATCGGCTTGATGTGCCCGGCGACGTCGAGCGCCAGCTGTTCCGACTCCAGCGTGTCCGGGCCGGCGATCAGAAAGATCGGGTTGAGCCCGCCAATTTCGCGTCCTAGCAGTTTCATGCCACTTTCGCCTCGTTACCGGAACCGTCACCGCCCACCGCCCGATGCGCGAGATGATGCTCCCGCGCCGCCTTCACGAAGCCTTCGAACAGCGGATGACCGTCACGCGGCGTCGACGTGAATTCCGGGTGGAACTGACAGGCCAGATAGAACGGATGAGACGGCAGTTCCACCATCTCGACCAGGGCGTTTTCGACCGATTCGGCCACCACATCCATGCCAGCGTCGGCGAGGACCTGTCGATAGTTGCTGTTGAACTCGAAACGATGGCGATGGCGCTCGCTGATGACCTCCGCGTTGTACAGCGCCCGTGCCTTCGAGCCGGCCTTGAGACGGCAGGCCTGCGAGCCCAGACGCATCGTGCCGCCCTTGTTGGATTCCAGGGTGCGGGTATGCACGCGACCGTCGGCGTCGCGCCACTCGCTGACCAGCGCGATGACCGGATCGGGCGTCTTCGGATCGAACTCGGTGCTGTGTGCCGACCCCAGGCCGCAGACGCTGCGCGCGAATTCGATCACCGCGACCTGCATGCCGAGGCAGATGCCCAGATACGGAATCTTGTTCTCGCGTGCGTACCGCGCCGCGATGATCTTGCCTTCGATGCCGCGCTCGCCGAAGCCGCCCGGCACCAGAATCGCGTCGGCGCCCTGCAGCGCGCGCAGTCCCTGGGTTTCGAGCGTCTCGGACTCGACGTAGCGGATCTTCACGCGGGTGTCGGTATGAAGCCCGGCGTGCGACAGCGCCTCGTTGAGCGACTTGTAGGCATCCGCGAGGTCGACGTACTTGCCGACCATCGCCACCTGGACTTCGGTATCGGCCGACTGGCGGGCCTCGACCAGACGGTCCCAGGCCGACAGATCGGCCTTGCGGCATTCCATGCCGAAGTGCTGGACCACCAGGTCGTCCAGGCCCTGCTGGTTGAGCCAGGCCGGAATCTTGTAGATGTCGTCGAGATCGATCGCGGCGATGACCGCCGGGTACGGCACGTTGGTGAACAGGGCGATCTTGCGCCGTTCGCCATCCGGAATCTGACGCTCGGTGCGGCAGACCAGGATGTCCGGCTGGATTCCGATCCCGCGCAATTCCTTGACCGAGTGCTGCGTCGGCTTGGTCTTGAGTTCGCCGGACGCCTTGACGAAAGGCACCAGCGTCAGGTGCATGTACATCGCACGCTCGCGCCCCAGCTCGACACCCATCTGACGGATGGCCTCGAGAAACGGCAGCGACTCGATATCGCCCACGGTACCGCCGATCTCGACCAGACAGATGTCGGCGCCGCCGGCCCCCTGCATCACCCGCGACTGGATCTCGTCGGTGATGTGTGGGATGACCTGCACGGTCTTGCCCAGATAGTCGCCGCGGCGCTCCTTGTCGAGCACGTTGCGGTAGATCTGGCCGGTCGTCACGTTGGAGAAGCGCGTCGTCTTGCCGCGCAGGAAACGCTCGTAGTGGCCCAGGTCGAGATCCGTCTCGGCGCCGTCCTCGGTGACGAAGACCTCGCCGTGCTGGAACGGGCTCATGGTCCCGGCGTCGACATTGATGTACGGGTCCAGCTTGATCATGCTGACCTTGAGTCCGCGCGACTCAAGGATCGCGCCGAGCGAGGCGGCGGCAATACCCTTACCCAACGAGGAGACCACTCCCCCGGTAACAAAAATGAATCGCGTCTGCACTGGCGCGTCTGGCATGGGGGAGCTTGTTTGAATGCGGTGTGTGCCGCGGATTTTACTGGAAGGCCACCCGCATCCTCAATCGGGAATCCCCCTTGGTGCCCCCATCGGCGCCCGGCACCACTCGAAACGCAGGCCCGATGCGGCGGCTGCGGCACTGCGCCAGTAGCCCGCCACCGCCAGCAGCGTTTCGCCCCGGTACACCAGCGGCATGCGTTCGCGCACCCACGGCGGAATGCCGGCCTCCTGGCACAGCTGCTTCAACGTCCGGGTATGACGCCCCCCGTCCGGACGCAGCCGCTCGCCGCCACGGGCGAACCGGATCTCCAGCGCGGCCGTACCCGGTCCGCGACGGCGCAGCTCGCCGCATCCCTCGGGCAGACGCTGGCGTGCGCCCTCGCCCCAGGTAATGACGACCCCGCCCGGCGCCGGCGGCAGCGCCGGCATCAGGAACAGACGGTCGCGGTAGCGCCGCGCCTCGGCGCCGCCGGCGCCGAGCACCGGCACCGCATCACGGCGGGCGCGGAGGACCTCCCGATCCAGACGCGCGAACCAGGCTTCGGCCGGCGCCTCGAACCCCAGCGCGCGCCACTCGAAATAGATCAGGTTGTGGCGCCGCTCGGGACTCAGGGCCAGCAGCGCCTTGACCGACAATCCGCCGTCAGCGTGCGCAGCGGCGCTGCGGTCCTGCTGCGCCAGCTCCGACAACAGCTCATCGGCCGCCGCCGCCCGCTGCGCCAGACGCACGAGGCTGCCCGTCGCCTGCGGAAACATGCCGGCCAGACGCGGCATGATCTCGGTGCGCAGGAACGCGCGCGCCAGACGCGGATCGGCGTTGTGCGGATCGTCGATCCAGCCACCCTCCTGCCGGCCCAGGCCCTGCCCGCGCAGATACGCCTCGACCCGCGCCCGGGGAGTCGACAGCAGCGGACGCCACAGGACCCCACGCCCAAGCGGACGTTCGCGGCGCATCCCCGCCAGACCGACCACACCGCTGCCGCGCAGCGCGCGCAACAGCACGGTTTCGGCCTGATCGTCCCGGTGATGGGCGGTGGCCATCACGTCGCCCGCGCGCAACAGCCGTTCCAGCGCCCGATAGCGCGCCCGCCGCGCGGCGGCCTCGATCCCCAGCCCGTCACTGACGGACACCTCGACCCGCAGCACGCGCAACGGCACGCCGAGGCGCCTGCACACCCGCCGGCAGTGCCGGAGCCAGTCGTCTGCGGCCGGCTGCAGGCCATGGTGAACGTGAACGGCACGGACCGCATACTCGGCCGCGAGCCGATGCAGCAACGCCG
The DNA here is from genome assembly GCA_028698335.1 of Nevskiales bacterium. Taxonomy (GTDB): domain Bacteria; phylum Pseudomonadota; class Gammaproteobacteria; order Nevskiales; family Nevskiaceae; genus Solimonas. Next base: position 221,616 of record JAQVDP010000004.1, read on the forward strand.
TCGAATCGCGACCGCCGCTGTAAGCGACCCAGACCTGCCCATCCGCCCCGTCGGGCAACGGCGGCAGTTTCAGATCTGGCGGCATGGGACGGAAGCCGGACGCAGCCGATGCCGCGACCGCGGATCGCGGCCGACGGCGCTCGGCTTCAGTGGGTCACCGTGAACGCGCCGTACTCCATCAGCCGCTGATAGCGCGTCGCCAGGAGCTGGGTGACCGGCGTGTGACACAGACGCTCGAGGTTGGCGCTGAGCTTCTGCTTGACCGTATTCATCATCGCCGCGGTGTCCCGGTGGGCGCCGCCCAGAGGCTCGGAGATGATTTCGTCGACCAGTCGATGCTCGTACAGATCCGGCGCCGTGATCCGCATCGCTTCGGCGGCCTCCGATGCACGGCCGGCGTTCTTGAACAGGATCGAGGCGCAGCCTTCGGGCGAAATCACCGAGTAGATGCTGTACTGCAGCATCATCACGTGGTCGGCGACGCCGATCGCCAGCGCGCCGCCCGAACCACCCTCTCCGATCACCGTCGCCAGCACCGGCGTGCGCAGCCGCGACAGTTCGAACAGGTTGTGGGCGATCGCCTCGGACTGGTTGCGCTCTTCGGCGCCGATTCCCGGATAGGCTCCGGGCGTGTCGATGAAGGTCAGCAACGGCAGGTTGAACTTCTCGGCCATCTTCATCAGGCGCACCGCCTTGCGATAGCCCTCCGGCTTGGGCATGCCAAAGTTGCGGTAGACCCGCTCCTTGGCGTCGCGCCCTTTCTGCTGACCGATGACGACGACCGCACGTTCGTCGAGCCGGGCGACGCCGCAGACGATGCTCGGATCGTCCGCATAGTGACGGTCGCCGTGCAGCTCCTCCCAGTCGGTGAACAGCGTATTGATGTAGTCGAGCGCGTACGGGCGCTGCGGATGGCGCGCCACCTGCGCCACCTGCCAGGGCGACAGCTTGGCGAAGATCTGCGCCGTCAGCTCACGGCTCTTGGCCTGGAGCCGCTCGATTTCCTCGGTCAGATTCACCCCGGAACCCGAGGTGGCAAAACGCAGCTCCTCGATCTTCTGCTCGAGCTCGGCGATCGGTTGTTCGAAGTCCAGATAATTCAGGTTCATCGCGTCGTTGCCCGGACTGTCGTCCACGGGCACTCCCTAGTTGTCGGTGCTATTCGTCATCGGACTGCCCCCCGCCCGCCGCCGCAAACCGGCGCTCCACCACCGGGGGCTGGTATTTCCGATAGGCGACTTTAGCGCAGTCCGGTCCCAAGAGTTGCTGTAATTCGATCAGCAGGGCGTCGTCGAGCTTGAGCCGCCAATCATCCGACAGATCCAGAGCGCAGGCCGCTTTCGGGCCGACGTAGCGGATCGTCACACCGATCCCGCCGGGATTGCGCCGCGACTGCAGCAGGCGCCGGAACAGCAGGACCTCGCTCAGCGGCAGCCGCCACTCGAGTTCGAGGCGCTGCGCGTAGTCCCGCATCACCTGATCGATGCTGTAGAACTCGGCGCCGTACAGGCGCGGTTCGGGCGCACCGCCTTCTTCACGCGGCGGACTCATGCCGATCTCGCCGATCACGAAGATCAGGCCGTCGACTTTGACGTAGGGCTGAAAGCGCGCGAATGCGTCGGCATCGATCCACGACGACAGCTCGATGCACTGGTCGGTCCCGGTGACGTGATCCTCGACGGTGACCTTGTAACTGGCCCGCGCATTGCGCCCCTCCGCCGCCGCATCCCCCTTGAAGAAGCGCAGATCCTTGACCCAGCCCGCGAACATGACCTTGCTGCGCGGCTGCCATGCCCGCTTGCCGTCCGCCGCCGGAGGCCGCACCGTGGCGCGCTGCGCCGCGACCAGCTCGTGCAGTCGCCCACTGCAGATCTGGTCGATCAGCTCTCCATACGCCTGGATCGGATGCCCGGACATGTAGAAGCCGAGCGTGTCGCGTTCCTTCTGCAGAATCTCGCGCTGCGACCATTCGTCGACCCGCTCGGCCTCGACCGCCACATCGCTGCTGGCCGGGTCGGTTCCGAGCCCGAACAGGTCGTCCTGGCCGCTGCTGCGGCTCTGCTCGTCGGCTTCGGCCAGCTGCAGCGCCTTGGGCAGGGTCTTGGTCAGTGACGCACGATTGAGTCCGAAGCAGTCCAGCGTGCCCGAACAGATCAGCGCCTCGAACACACGGCGGTTGGCCTTGCGCGTGTCGACCCGGCGACACAGATCGAACAGATCCCTGTAGGGCCCGTGCGCCTCGCGCTCCTCGATGATGCCTTCAAGTGCGGCGGTGCCGACCCCCTTGATCGCGCCGAGGCCATACAGAACCTCGCCGGGCGCCGGCACGGTGAAGCGGATGTGGCTGCGGTTGATGTCCGGCGGCGTGACCTTCAGGCCCATCCGCAGACACTCGTCGCGCATCGTCACGACGGTGTCGGTATGGTCCATTTCGCAGGACAGCACGGCCGCCATGAACTCGGCCGGATGGTGCTGCTTGAGCCACGCGGTCTGGTAGGACACCAGCGCGTAGGCCGCGGCATGGGATTTGTTGAAACCGTAGTTGGCGAACTTCTCCATCAGGTCGAAGACCTGCCGGGCGGTCTCGGGACCGATACCGCGTTCCTCAGCGCCCTTCTCGAAGATCTGCCGCTGCTTGGCCATCTCCTCGGCCTTCTTCTTGCCCATCGCCCGGCGCAGCAGATCGGCGCCGCCGAGCGTATAGCCGGCCAGGCGCTGCGACATCTGCATCACCTGCTCCTGGTAGACGAAGATGCCGTAGGTCGGCGCCAGCACCGGCTCCATGTCCGGATGCTGGTACTCGAACTCGAACTCGCCGCGCTTGCGCGCGCAGAACTCCGGGATCTGATCCATCGGCCCCGGGCGGTACAGCGACACCAGGGCGATGATGTCCTCGAAGGTATCGGGCCGCAGATCCTGCGAAGCCCGCTGCATGCCGGGCGATTCCATCTGGAACACCGCAGTGGTCTTGCCACTGGCGTAGAGCTCGTAGGTCTCGCGGTCGTCGATCGGCAGCTGCAGCACGTCGATCGTCCGCCCCTCGGTCCTGGCGATGTTGTCCACCGCCTCCTGGATCACCGTCAGGGTCTTCAAGCCGAGGAAATCGAATTTGACCAGCCCGATCGCCTCCAGGTCCTTCATGTCGAACTGGGTGCGGACACCGCCGCCGCCGGGTTCGCAGAAGATCGGCGCGTAGTCGGTCAACGGCTGCGGGGCGATCACGACGCCGCCGGCATGCACGCCGACGCCACGGGTCACGCCCTCGAGCGCCAGGCCCAGATCGACGACCGCGCGCGTGTCCTCCTCGGTGTCGTAGCGGCGCTTGAGTTCCGGCACGGTGTCCAGGGCCTCGGCCAGGGTCGCGCCCGGCGTGCCCGGCACCAGCTTGGCGATCGAATCGGCGAAGCCGTAGCCGTGCCCGAGCACGCGTGCGACGTCGCGGATCACACCGCGCGCCGCCATCGTCGCGTAGGTGATGATCTGCCCGACGCGTTCGCGCCCGTATTTATGGGTGACGTATTCGATCACCCGGTCGCGGTTGTCCATGCAGAAGTCGATGTCGAAGTCCGGCATCGACACGCGCTCGGGATTCAGGAAGCGCTCGAACAGCAGGTTGTAAGGCAGCGGATCCAGATCGGTGATCTTGATCGCATACGCCACCAGCGACCCGGCGCCGGAACCGCGTCCGGGCCCGACCGGACAGCCGTGGGTCTTGGCCCACTCGATGAAGTCCGAGACCACCAGGAAGTAACCGGCGAATCCCATCTTCTCGATGATGCCCAGCTCGTATTCCAGGCGCTCCCGGTATTCGGCCTCGGGACGCGCCAGCGTGAGCTGCGCGATGCGCTCGGTCAGCCCCTGGTGGGCACGTTCGCGCAACCAGCTGTTGGCGTCGTAGCCCTCCGGCACCGGGAAGTTCGGCAGGTGGTACGGCGGCGCGAACCTGACGGTCAGCGAACAGCGCCGGGCGATTTCCACCGAGTTGGCCAGCGCTTCCGGAATGTCCGCGAAGAGTTCGGCCATCTCCTGCGGCGACTTCAGGTACTGCTCGGGGGTGTAGTCCCGGGGGCGCTTGTCGTCGCTGAGGATGCGGCCTTCGGCGATGCAGACACGGGCCTCATGCGCCTCGAACTCGCTGCGCTCCAGGAAGCGCACATCGTTGGTGGCGACGACCGGCACCCCGCGTGCGCGCGACAGCGCGCAGGCGGCGGCAACCCAGTCGTCGTCGCCGGGACGCCCACAGCGGGCGATCTCGAGATAGAGACGGTCCGGAAACATCGCCTGCAGGGTCGCCAGCGCCGCCAGCGCCGAGTCGACCTGATCGGCCTGGGCCGCACGGAACACCGCCCCGTCACGCCCGGTCATCGCCAGCAGGCCGTCGGCGTGCTCGGCCAGCCAGTCCCAGCGCGCCAGCGGCTGCCCCCGCCCCTGGCCCTCGGTGTAGGCACGCGACAACAGCCGGGTCAGATTCAGGTACCCGGCCTCGTTCTGCACCAGCAGCGTCAGGCGTTCGGGTTCGTCCTGCGGCGTCCGTTCCTCCAGCCACAAGTCGATCCCGATGATGGGCTTGACCCCCGCCCCCTCGGCCGACTTGTAGAACTTGACCATCGAGAACAGGTTGTTGCGGTCGGTCACCGCCACCGCGGGCATGCCCAGTTCGGCGGTCCGGCTCAACAGCGTGGCGCCGAGCCCGCCGCCCTTCCGCTTCGGCGGCTCGACCCGCACGATCCCGTCGGTCAACGAGTACTCGGTATGCAGACGCAGATGGACGAATTCCGCCATGGCCTTCATGCCGCCCCGACCGATTCGCCGGACACCGCCGCCATGCCCTCGGCATGCAGGTAGCGCTGACACGGGGCGAAACTCATGCGATGCACCGGGCTGACACCCAGGCGCTCGAGCGCTGCCAGGTGGACCGCCGTGCCGTAACCCTTGTGCCGGGCGAATGCGTAACCCGGAAACAGGGCGTCGAGACGCCGCAGCTCGCGGTCCCGGGCGACCTTCGCCAGGATGCTCGCGGCCATGATCGCCGGCTCACTGGCGTCGCCGCCGACGATCGTCCGCACCGGCACCTCGAGCACCGGCGCCTGATTGCCGTCCACCAGCACCAGCCCCGGGGATTCGGACAACCCGAGCACCGCCCGCCGCATCGCCAGCAGACTCGCCTGGAGGATGTTGATCCGGTCGATCTCGTCGACCTCCGCGCGCGCGACGCAATACACCGCGTCGCTCCCGCAGATGGCGTCGAACAGACGCTCGCGTCGCGGCTCCGAAATCTTCTTGGAATCATCGAGGCCGGCCGGGATGTCGGATCCGAGAATCACCGCCGCAGCGTAGACCGGGCCGGCCAGACAGCCCCGCCCGGCCTCATCGACGCCCGCAACCGCAACGCGCCCGGTCATCGCCCTGCGTACCTCGAGCCCCTCTGGGACGCTTGACGGGAGACCTGATCGGGCGTGTTGCGGCAAACGTTCATCGGTCGACGATTCTAGTGAGCTTGACAGCCTCCTGACCATCGCCACGCGGCCCGGTCAGTGCGCTCCCTGCGCGGCGAGGTCGGCGATCGCTCGGGCCGCACGTTGCGCGGCACCACAGCGCAGCTGCCCGCGCACGGCGTCGAATGCCCGCACCTGCCGTTGCCGGACCGCGGCATCCGTCAGCAGGGCCGTGACTTCGGCGGCGAGGCGGTCCGGACGCGCCTCGTCCTGCAACAGCTCCGGCACCACCGGCGCATCCGCGAGCAGATTGGGCAGGCTGACATGGCGGGTCTTGAGCAGCCCCAGTTTGAGCATCAGGAACGCGGTCAACGCCGCGCCGCGATAGGCGACCACCATCGGACGCCCGAGCAGCAGGGCTTCGAGGGTGGCGGTCCCGGATGCCAGCAGGACCACGTCGGCCGCCTGCATGACCTCCCGCGAACGCCCGTCCACCACCTGCCACCGACATCCGGGCGCGTGCTCGGCGATCGCAGCTTCGATCGCAGCGCGCAGCGCCGGCTTGGCCACCGGCGTCACGAAACGCACCTGAGGCACCTGCTCCGCAATCAGCTTTGCGGCTTGCGCAAAGGGCCCGCTCAGATAGCGGATCTCCGACCCGCGGCTGCCCGGCATCACCGCGACCACCGGCTCCGCGCCGACCAGCCCCAGGCTGCCGCGCACCGCTTGCGGATCGGGATTCGCCTCAAGCGTATCCGCCAGAGGATGGCCGATGAAGTCGGCCGCCACCCCATAGCCCGCGTAGAACGCAGGCTCGAACGGGAACAGACAGAGAATCCGGTCGACCGCCCGTGCAATCGTCTTGACCCGGGAACGCCGCCACGCCCAGACCGTGGGGCTGACGACGTGGATCGTGCGGATGCCGGCTTCGCGCAGCCGCCGTTCCAGACCGAGATTGAAATCCGGCGCGTCAATCCCGACCACCACATCGGGGCGCTCCCGGAGCAGACGCTCGACCAGCGCGCGCCGCAGCCGCAGCAGGCGTGGCAGTTCCCGCAGGACCTCGGCCAGTCCCATGACCGACAGCGCGTCGATCGACTCGATCGGCTCGCAGCCTGCGGCGATCATCCTCGGCCCGGCCACGCCGTAGCTCAGAGTATCCGGATGTTCGTGCCGGAGCGCCTCGATGATGGCGCCCCCGAGAATGTCGCCGGACAGTTCGCCGGCAACCCACGCAATCCGCAACGGCCGCCCGCTCGCCGCTCCCATGGCGGCGCTAGCGCGCCAGCGCGCGCTTGGAGGACTCGATGAACGCCAGGATCTGCGCCACGTGCGGGGAACGCTGCGCGATCTCGCCAAGCTGCAGCTTGACGTCGCTCATCAACGCTCCGGACAGATAGACCCGCTTGAACGCGTCCTTGATGGCCCCGATGTCCTCTGCCGAGAATCCGCGCCGCTTGAGCCCCTCGGTGTTGATGCCCCGAGGACGCGCCGGCTGCCCTTCGGCGATGACAAACGGCATCAGGTCGCGCAGGACCACGGCGCCGCCGCCGGTATAGCTGTGCGCGCCCACCCGGCAGAACTGGTGAACCAGCGTGTATCCCCCCAGGCCGACGTAGTCCTCGATCGTGACGTGGCCCGCCAGCGTGCTGCCATTGGCCAGGATCGTATGCGACCCGACGATGCAGTCATGCGCGATATGAGCCTGGGCCATGACCCAGTTGTCGTCGCCCAGGCGGGTCAGGCCCTGATCCTTGAGCGTGCCACGCTGGATCGTGACGTACTCGCGGATCGTGTTGTTGTTGCCGATCTCGACCCGGGTGTCATCGTCGTCGCGTGCCGACTTGTCCTGGGACAGCTCGCCCAGCGACGCGAACTGGTAGATCCGGTTGCCGCGGCCGATGCTCATCGGCCCGCGCAGGACCACGTGCGGACCGATCCACGTGCCTTCGCCGATGCTGACGTTGGCGCCGATGATGCTGTACGGCCCGACCTCCACGCTGGGGTGCAGCTGCGCCGTCGGGTCGACGATGGCTGTCGGGTGAATCCCGCTCATGCCGCGTCGGCCTTCGCCGCCCGCTTGGCGTCCTTGAGGACGCACATCAGCTCCGCCGAGCAGGCCATTTCGCCGTCCACGGTGGCTTCGGCGCTGAACTTCCACAGGTCTCGTTTCTGCTTCTCCAGGCGCACCCGGAAGCGGAGCTGATCGCCGGGCACCACCGGGCGCTTGAAGCGGGCGCCATCGATCCCGGCGAAGTAGAGGATGAATCCGGAATCGGCCCGCAACCCCGATTTCTGCACGGCGAGAATGCCGCAGGCCTGCGCCATCGCCTCGAGCATCAGCACCCCCGGCATCGTCGGCACCCCGGGAAAATGCCCCGGAAAGAACGGCTCGTTGAACGTCACGTTCTTCAGCGCCAGCAGAGTGTTGCCGTCATCCTCGATCGACGTCACCCGGTCGACCAGCAGGAACGGATAGCGATGCGGCAGCATCTCCAGAATGTCGCGGATGTCATACATCATCGAGCGGATCCTCGTTATGGTCGGTCTCTCCACCGCTGAGCCGATGTTCAATTTCTTTGACGCGCTGTTCGAGCCGCCCCAGACGCTTGACCCGGGCCACCGTACGACGCCATTCGCGCGCCTCGTCCAGCGGCAGGCCGGAGCCGTACACGCCCGGCTTGGTGATGGCGCCAGTGACCATCGCCCGCCCCAGCAGAACCACATCGTCGGCCACTTCGATATGTCCGGTGATGCCGACGGCGCCGCCGATCATACAGCGGCGCCCGATGCGTGTGCTGCCGGCGATGCCGGTCGCCGCTGCGATCGCCGTGTGCTCTCCGATGACGCAGTTGTGGGCAATCTGGATCAGGTTGTCGAGGCGGGCACCGTTCTCGATGATCGTGTCGTCGATCGCACCGCGATCGATGCAGGTATTGGCGCCGATTTCGACGTCGTCGCCGATGCGGACGCTGCCCAGCTGCGGGACCGACTCCCAGCCCTCCGGCCCGTGCGCGTTGCCGAAACCACGGCCGCCGACGACGCATCCGGGATTGAACTGGCAGCGTGCTCCGACGCGGACCCTCGCGCCGATGAAAACGTTGGCGACGAGCCGACATCCGTCGCCGATGACGGCCTCGCGCCCGATCACACTGTTCGGCCCGACGAAGCAGCCCGCGCCGACGCTCGCGCCGGCCTCGATGACCGCGCCGGGCCCGACGTGGCAGCCGGCGCCGATCCGCGCGCTCGGATCGACGCATGCACGCGGGTGGACTCCGGGCTCGAAGTCACGATCGGGATCGAACACCGCGGCAATGCGCGCGTAAGCCAGATACGGATCGGCCGCGATCAGCGCGGGGACCGGCGCCTTGTCGGCATCCGCCTGGCGCAGGATCACCGCCGCGGCATGCGTCGCCGACAACTGCGCACGCAGTTTCGGATTCGACAGAAATGAAATTTTTCCGGGGATCCCCGGCGCCAGATTGCAGACGCCATCGACGGTCACGTCGGCGTCTCCCTGCACCGCGAGCCCGAACCGCTCGGACAGCTCCCGCAGCGTCACGCAGGTCGAGGTCATCGCTCCACCTTCCTTCCACGAAAAAGGCCGGGTTGAGCATACGTCAATCCCGGCCGTCCGGCCGCTGACCGCGCCCCGCCGCAGCGGGGCCAGGCCGGCTTGCTTTACTTGCTCGCCTTGAGGCGCTTGAGCACTTCGTCGGTGATATCCAGCGCGTCGTCCGAGTACACCGGGTTCTCGATGACCACCATCAGACCCCGCTCCTTGGCGACGTCGTCGATCACACCCTTGATCTTGCCCATCATCTCGACGAACAGCTGGCGCTCACGATTCTGGCGCTCTTCCTGGAACTGGCGGCTCTTGTATTCGAAGTCGATCTTGCGCGTGTTGAGATCCTTCTCCTTCTTCGCGCGATCGCCCGCCGACAGCAGCTCGGCTTCCTTCTTGAAGGAGTCGATGTCCTCGGCCAGCTTCTTGGCCTCGGCCTGCAGGTCGTTCGCGCGACGCTCGAACTCCTGCTTCATCTTGTCCTGGCCGGTCTTGAACTGGGGCGACTGCTGCACCAGCTCGTTGGACCTGATCGTCGCGATCTTGTCGATCTGCGCCATCGCCGGCCCTGCCATCAGCATCGATGCCGCCAGTGCCGCTCCTGCAATCGTCTTAACCATCCTCATCGTATCTCTCATCAATCGTATTTGTAGTGAACCCCTGCCCGCCTTTCGGCGCCGCACCATCAGAAACCCGATCCGAACGTGATCTGGAAGCGATCGGTACGATCACCCTCCTGCTCGTTCAGCGGGAATGCATAACTCATGTCCAGCAGCCCCAGGAACGGGGTGAACCACGAGAAGGCAATACCGGCCGACTGGCGCAGCTCGTTGAACTCGAAGTCACCCGGCTCGGCAAACACGTTGCCGATGTCAAAAAACGCCGACAGTCGGGTCGAACGGCCGTCGCTCTCGATCGGCAGCGGAATGATCAGCTCGGTCTGCGCCGTGGTGCGCAGCTTACCACCGTAGGGATTGCGATACGGCGTATCCAGCGGTCCGAGCGAGCCATCGCGATAGCCACGGACGGTGCGCGGTCCACCGGCGAAGAAGTTCTCGTACGGCGGCACGTCGCCTTCACCGCCATATGAATCGACATAGCCGATCGAGCTGTCGAGCTGCACCGTGAACCGGAACGGCAGCGGCAGGTATGCCTGCGTCCGGTAGGTCAGGGTGAAGTACTCGATATCGCTGCCCGGCACCGCGATGTCGGCACTCAGTGACTGCAGCGCCCCGCGTGTCGCGAAGAACGTACGGTTACGCGAGTCGTAGCTGATGCCGGTGCGCAGCTGATAGGTCGAGAAACGCGTCCCGTTGCGCACCACGAACGCCAGCACTTCGTCGGAGGTCGTCCCCGGGAAGGTCTCGAGGGCGACGTCTTCGAAGCCCACACCGGCACGCAGCGCCACGTACTCCGACAGCGGAATGCCATACGTCAGGTTGGCGCCGAGAATGTTCGAGTTGAACCCCGACGAGAAGCGGATCACCGATTCCGATTCGCGATAGGTCAGCGAGATCGACTGGCTGATGCCGTCCGACGTGAAGTACGGGTCGGTCCAGCCCAGGTTGATGCTGCGCGAGATCGTGTTGTTCTCGATCGACGCATTGACCCGGTTGCCGGTTCCGAGGAAGTTGGTATGCGTCACCTGGCCGGTGATCAGGAACCCCTGCGAGCCCGAATAACCGACGCCGAACTGCACCGAACCGGGCGGACGCTCCTTGACCTTGAAGCTGACGTCGACCAGATCGTCGGTGCCCGGAACCGGGCGGGTATCGACTTCGGCCTCCTCGATGAACGGCAGGCGCGCGAGGCGGACGCGCGAACGTTCGACTGCGGACTTCGAGTACGGCGCCGCTTCGAGCTGGCGCATCTCGCGCCGCAGGGTCTCGTCGTTGGTGCCGGTGTTGCCGGTAAAGGTGATGCGACGGACGTAAGCGCGCTTGCCCGGCTCGATGACGTAGTTGATGCTGACCTGTTCGTTGTCCTCGTCGATCTCGGGGACCGGCGTGACCTTGGCGAAGGCATAGCCGACATCCGACAGCGCTGCCTCGATCCGGTCGGCCGAGTCGGTCGCCTGCTTGCGTGAGAACGTGTCGCCGGCGCGGGTCGTGGTCAACGCCTGCAGGAACCGCTCGTTGAGGATGGTCTCGCCGGAGAAGCGCCGGTCCTTGACCGTGTAGATCTTGCCTTCGTCGACGTTGACCGTGATGTAGATCGCTTCCTTGTCAGGCGTCAGCGCGACCTGGACGGAGTCGATGTTGAACTTCAGATAACCGCGGTCCTGGTAGTACGACTGCAGTTTCTCGAGGTCGCCGACCAGTTTCTGTTTGGAATAGCGGTCGCTGCGCTGGAACGGCATCCAGTTCGTCGCGCGCTGCTCGAACTGATCGATCAGCTCCTCGTCAGTGAACACCTTGTTGCCGAGGATGTTGATGTCCTGGATCTTGGTGACCTTCCCTTCGGTCACCTTGATGTCGAGGCTGACCCGGTTGTTGGGCTCCTCGGTGACCTTGGAATCGATGGCGACGTCGTAGAACCCGTTGGCGTAGTACTGGCGACGCATCTCCTGCTCGACTTGGTCGAGCAGTTCGCGGCGGAACAGCTCGCCCTCGGTCAAGCCCAGATCCTTGAGCGACTGGTTGAGTTCGTCCCCGCCGATCTTGTCGTTGCCCTCGATCTCGAACTTCGAGATCGCCGGCCGCTCCTGCACCTTGATCAGCAGGACCGACCCGTCGTGTTCAAGGGCCACATCCTGGAACAGCCCGGACCCGTAGAGCGTGCGGATCGCCTGGCGGGCGGTCGCACTGTCGACCTTGTCGCCCACCGCCAGCGGCAGGTAGGTCAGCACGGTACCGATCTCAAGGCGCTGCAGCCCCTCCGCCTTGATCTCGGAGATCGTGAAGGGCTCAAAAGCGCTCGCCTTGAAACTCAGCGCCAGCGCTGCGATCGCGCAGGCAATGGCGGTCCTCGGAAATCTCGTTTTGCTTCTCACCGGGTTCCGATTTTGTTTAATGATTAATTCAACAGGCGCACGATATCGTTATAGAACGCCACGCTCATCAGCAGCGCCAGCAACGTCAGCCCCAACCTTTGTCCCGCCTCTTGGGCACGTTCCGACACCGGCGAACCCTTGAGCGCCTCAACGGCGTAATACAACAGATGCCCCCCGTCGAGGACCGGCACCGGCAACAGATTCAGCACGCCCAGGCTAATGCTCACCACAGCCATGAAGCTGAGAAACGACACCAGTCCCACCTGTGCCGAATACCCAGCCACCTGAGCGATCTGAATCGGGCCACTGACGTTCTTCACCGAGACGTCCCCGGTGACCATCCGCCAGAGCATTTTCAATGTCATCGACGCGATCCGCCACGTCTCGATCGCAGCCTTTGGCAGAGCTTCGAACGCGCCGTATCGGTTAACAGCGCGCAAATCCTGCCATAAGTCCCCGGGGTTCGCCACGGCCGCGCCGAAACGCCCGTGGCTGTCGGCACCCTCGCCGACCCTGCCGATGATGACGGTCAGGCTCAGCTCGCGTCCGTCACGCAGCACGTCGACCTTCACCGCCTCGCCGGGATGCGCCTGCAGCCAGCGCGCCCATTGCTGCCACGACTCGATCTCGACGCCATCATGGCGCAACAGCGTGTCGCCGGGCTCGAAGCCCGCCTCCGCGGCCGGCTCGCCCGGCAGGACCTGCTCGAGCACCGGCGGCAACGGCGGCTGATACGGGATCATGCCCAGATCGTCGAACAGATACTCGGGATCGACACGGACCGCGCTCAGGTCCAGGACGGTGTCGCGCAGCTGCCCGTCGGGGCGTTCGACGGTGATGTCGAGATCGGCCCGGTCGAGTGCATTCTCGATCAGCACCGTGCGCAATTCCGCCCAGGTATGGACCGGCTCACCGGCAACCGCGACAACCTGCTCCTGCGCCTGCAAATGGGCCTCCGCGGCAACGGTGCCGGCGGGTGGCTCGCTCAGGATCGGCTTGATGCCCTGGACCCCGATCACGAATACCGCCCAGTACAGCAGAACCGCGAGCGCGAAGTTGAACAACGGCCCCGCGGACACGATTGCCATGCGCCGCCACACCGTCGCGTTGTTGAACGCGAGCGGCCGGTCGCCCGGCGCCACCGCCTGCTCGCGCTCGTCGAGCATCTTGACGTAGCCGCCGAGCGGGATCGCCGAAATCACCCATTCGACGCCGTCGCGGGCACGGTGCCGCCACAGGGGCTTGCCGAACCCGATTGAAAACCGCAGCACGCGCACGCCGCACCGGCGCGCCACCCAGTAGTGGCCGAACTCGTGAAACGCCACCAGAACGCCGATCGCAACGACGAAACCGCCGACTGAGCGCAGCACCTCAAGCATCCAGAGTCTCCATCGCTATCCGACGTGCCCAGGCATCGACGCCCAGGATCGCTTCGAGATCGTCTCCCTGCGGCAGGGCTTCCCGCCCCATCGCCTCCAGGCACCCCGCGATCAGGGGCGCAATCCGTCCGTACGGCAATCGGCCGTCCAGAAACGCTTGGACAGCGACTTCGTTGGCTGCGTTCAATACATTCGGCGCGGCGCCGCCGCTACGCAGCGCCTGCCGCGCCAGCCCCAGACAGGGAAACCGGCGCTCGTCCGGAGCCTCGAACCGCATCCGCGCCAGCGCCGGCAGATCGAGCCCGCCGACACCCGATTCCCAGCGCTCCGGAAACGCGAGCGCGTGCGCGATCGGAACCCGCATGTCGGACTGCCCGATCTGCGCAAGCATCGAACCGTCGACGTATTCCACGACCGAATGGATCGCGCTCTCGGGATGGATGACGATCTCGATGTCCGGTTCGGCCACCGCGTAGAGGACCGATGCCTCGATCAGCTCCAGACCCTTGTTCATCATCGTCGCCGAATCCACCGAGATCTTCGGCCCCATCACCCAGTTCGGATGCCGGACCGCCTCCGCCGGCGTCACCGACGCCAGCGCCTCGAGCGGCGTTTCGCGGAACGGCCCGCCGGACGCGGTCAGGATCAGCTTGCGTACACCGCGCGGCGCGGAGCCGCAGCGGCTGCCCGCGGGCAGACACTGGAAGATTGCGTTGTGCTCGGAATCGATCGGAACCAGCGTGGCGCCCGATCCCGCCGCCGCCGCCAGCAGCAGCTCCCCGGCCATCACCAGCGGCTCCTTGTTGGCGATCAGCACGCGCTTACCGGCATGCACCGCAGCAAGAGTCGGCAGCAGGCCCGCGGCGCCAACGATCGCCGACATCACCTGGTCGGCTTCGTCGAGCGCGGCAAGCACCGAGACCGCCTCGGGACCTCCGGACACCTCGCAGCGCAGCCCGGCTTCGCTCAATCGAACGGCAAGGGTCCGCGCGGCCGCCGCGTCCGCCATGGCCACATATCGCGGGCGGAATTCCGCCACCAGAGCGACCATGGCGTCGACGTCGCGATGTGCCGTCAGCGCCAGGACCGAGATGCGGTCGCGGTGGCGACCGGCGACGTCGAGCGTATTGCGCCCGATCGTACCGGTTGCGCCGAGAACCACCAGCTGCATCACCGCTACAACCCCGTCAACTGCAGACCCAGCACCATCACGGGCGCCGCCGCCAGGATGCTGTCGACCCGATCGAGGATGCCGCCGTGTCCGGGCAGAATATGACCGCTGTCCTTGACGCCGACCATCCGCTTGAACATCGATTCGGAGAGATCGCCGATGACCGATGCAACCGCGACGATCAGCGACAGGCCGAGCAGCGCGGCGACCTGCGCCGCGCCATAGACCTCGAACACGAAAACGCCCGCCGTCAGCGCCCAGGCGGCGCACAGCAGCAAGCCGCCCAGCGCGCCCTCGATGGATTTGCCCGGTGATATTTCAGGGGCCAGCTTGCGCTTGCCGAACGCGCGCCCGGCCAGAAACGCACCGGTATCCGCGGCAAACACCAGGAACAGGACGAACAACAGGCGCAGCGGGCCGTTGGGCATCGCGTGCAGGGTGGCGACGGCGTTGATCGCGGAAACGATCAGCACCAGTCCCAATGCCCCCATCAGCACCGCACCGGGGCGATGCCGCTGCAGATTCTGTGGATAGCCCGCAAAAACCAGCGGCGCGGCCAGCCACCAAGGCACTGACGCGACCGAGACCAGCGCATGCGCGGGCACCCGCCAGGCCAGCCCCAGGCATCCCAGCGCGATCGCGGCGTACAGCGCGCGCCGCCCCACGGTGGTCCACCCCATCAGCGCCGCCCACTCCCAGGCGATGACGCCGCCAACCGCCGACAGGACCCCGTACAGCCATGCCGTCGGTGCAAACCACACCAGGGACAGCAGCAGCGGGAGCAGAACCAGCGCCGTGGCGACGCGCTGGATCAGCATGCCGCCACCCTGCACCCGTCCTGCGGGCATGGACGCAGCGGCTGCAACGCACAGTAGATAACCCGGACCTCGTCTCGCATCACACGCCTCAGGCCGCTTCCGGGACACGCCCGTAGCGGCGCTCGCGCCCGACGTACCAGGCCATCGCCTCGGCGAACGCATCATCGTCGAAGTCCGGCCACAGGACCGGGCTGAAATACAGCTCGGTATAGGCCAGCTGCCAAAGCATGAAATTACTGATCCGGCTCTCTCCGCCGGTGCGGATGAGCAGATCCGGATCCGGAAACTCGGCCGTGCTCAGCGCCGCGGACAGGTTCTCGGCATCGATCGGACGCCCTTCCGCCGCCAGCCGCTGTGCGGCCTGCAGCAGATCCCACTGACCGCCATAGCCGACGGCGATGACCAGCACCAGACCGTCGTTGTCGGCGGTCAGCGCCTCGGCCTTTTGCATCTGCGCGCGCAGATCGTCCGAAAACCCGGCGTGATCGCCGATGAAACGGATGCGGATGCCATTCTTGTGCAGCGTCTTGACCTCCCGGTCGAGAGTCAGACGAAACAGCTGCATCAACAACTTGACCTCGACCTCGGGGCGCTTCCAGTTCTCCTGCGAGAACGCGAACAAGGTCAGCACCTCGACGCCGCGACGGGCGGCCTGCCGCACGATCCGCCTGACCGACCGTACCCCGGCGCGGTGACCGGCCGTACGCGGCTTGCCGCGTTGCCTGGCCCAGCGACCATTGCCGTCCATGATCACGGCGACATGCCGCGGCACGGAACTCGATGGCGTCTGTGGGACGTCCTTGGTCATGGCGTCGGATGCCGATGCCTTACATCGACATCAGTTCCTTTTCCTTCGCGGCCGCCACTTCGTCGACCTTGTCGATGAACTGGTCGGTCACCTTCTGGATCTCGGCTTCGCCGCGCTTGACGTCGTCCTCGCCGATCTCCTTGTTCTTTTCCAGCTCCCGGATCGACGAGTTGGCGTCGCGACGGACGTTGCGGACGGCAACACGCGCGCCTTCGGCTTCGTTGCGCACGACCTTGGCCAGGTCGCGACGACGTTCCTCGGTCAGCGGCGGCATCACGATCCGGATCACCGTGCCGGCCGTGTTGGGCGTCAGGCCCAGGTCCGAGGTCAGGATCGCCTTTTCGATCGCTCCGACCAGCCCCTTGTCCCAGGGCGTAATGCTGATCGTGCGCGCGTCCTCGACGCTGACCGAAGCCGCCTGCGAAATCGGCACTTCCGATCCGTAATAGTCGACGCGGACGTGATCGAGCAGGGCCGCGTTGGCGCGGCCGGTGCGAAGCTTCATCAACTCGGTCTTCAGCGAATCAACGCACTTCTGCATGCGCTGACTGGCATCGTTCTTGATTTCATTGAGCATTCAGAGATCTCCGCAGAACGGACGCAGCGGTCCGCAACACTAAGTTCAAACGCTGACGCGGGTCCCGATCGTCTCGTCGCCGGAGACGATCTCCAGCAACGCGCCGGGCCGATCCATGTCGTAAACCCGCAATCGAATGCCATGGTCACGGCACAGCACCATCGCCGTCTGGTCCATGACCGCGAGCCGCTTGGACAGCGCCTCGTCGTATGTCAGTTCGGAATACTTCACCGCATCCGGATCCTTCTTCGGATCGGCGGTGTAGATGCCATCGACCTTGGTTGCCTTGAGCATCAGGTCGGCATTGATCTCCACCGCCCGCAGCGCCGCGGCCGAGTCGGTGGTGAAGAACGGATTTCCGGTTCCCGCCGAGAAGATCACGACCCGGCCCTTTTCCAGATGCCGGACCGCCCGACGGCGGATGTAGTCCTCACAGACCTGATTGATCTTCAGCGCCGACTGCACCCGGACCGGCACTCCGACGCGTTCGATCGCGTCCTGCAGCGCCAGCGCGTTGATGACCGTCGCGAGCATCCCCATCTGGTCGCCGGTGACCCGGTCCATCCCGGCCCGGGCCAAACCCTCACCGCGGAAGATATTGCCCCCGCCGACCACCAGCGCCACCTGCACGCCGCGATCGACGACGCCCTTGATCTCGGTGGCAAGGAAATTCAACACGTCGGCTGAGATGCCGAATCCCGCCTGCCCCAACAAGGCCTCTCCGGAGAGCTTCAGCAGGATCCTGTGATAGGCGGGCGTGTCGGTCATCGGTCGGCTTCGGCTGGAACGAAAAGGCGAGAAATCGGGTCGGCCCCGCCCATCTGTCAGGACGAAGAACCGGCTGAAACGACCTGTTTGCGCGGGCCGCTTAGCAGAAGGCCCCGTGAACCGGGGCCTTCACCTCGATGGCGGCGGATTCTAGCGCGAATCAGGCCTTGATGCCTGCCTGCGCCATCACTTCCGCAGCAAAATCTTCCTTCTTCTTCTCGATGCCTTCGCCGACCGCGAAACGCACGAAACCGGCCACCTTGGCCTGCTTGGCCTGAAGCAGCTTTTCGACGCTCTGGTCCGGCTCCTTGACGAAGGGCTGCCCGAGCAGCGTGATCTCGCCGACGAACTTGCGCAGCTTGCCTTCGACCATCTTGGCGACGATCTCGGCGGGCTTGCCTTCCGCCTGCTCCGCAACCTGCGCCTCGATCACGCGACGCTCGTCGGCCAGCATGTCGGCCGGCACCGACGCCGAGTCCAGATACTTCGGGCTCATCGCGGCAATATGCATGGCCAGATCCTTGGCCAGCGTCTCGTCACCGGCTTCCATCGCGACGATGACACCGATCTTGTCGCCCGGGTGCATGTAGGTCACCAGCGGGCCGGCAGCCTTCTCGACACGCTCGAAGCGGCGGATCGTCATGTTCTCGCCGATCTTGCCGATCAGGGCACGACGACGGGCGTCCAGCGTCTCACCGGCGTCGTCGAGCGCGGCCAGCGCCTCGACGTCGGCCGGTGCCTGCTCGAGCGCGAGCTCGGCCGCACGCTTGGCCAGACCGCGGAAATCGTCACCCTTGGCGACGAAGTCGGTTTCGCAGTTCAGCTCGACCACGACCACGGCGGCATCGCTCTTGGCGAACGCCAGCACGCCTTCAGCGGCGGTGCGGCCGGCCTTCTTGTCGGCCTTGGCGGCACCGTCCATGCGCAGCTTCTCGGCCGCAGCGTCCAGGTTGCCCTCGGTCGCTTCCAGCGCCTTCTTGCAATCGCCCATGCCCGCACCGGTGCGGTCACGCAGTTCCTTTACGAGGGCGGCAGTAATCTGCGCCATCAATCAACCCTCCGTCTGTTCGGCAGCCTGGCTGCCGCTGTTGGTCTTGGCGTCCTCGGACACCTCTACGAACTCGCCACCACCCACGGTGTTGGCGCCGCGGCCGTCGAGGATCGCGTCGGCCATGCACTGCGCATAGACCTTGATCGCACGGGTCGCGTCGTCGTTGCCCGGGATCACCATGTCGATGAGTTCCGGATCGTTGTTGGTGTCGACCACCGCGATGACCGGGATGCCCAGCTTGCGGGCTTCGGCAACCGCGTTCTTCTCATAGCCGGTGTCGATCACGAACAGGCAGTCCGGCAGGCTCGGCATTTCCTTGATACCGCCGAGCGAACGGCTCAGCTTCTCCAGCTCGCGCTGGAAGGTCAGCTGTTCTTTCTTGGTGAGGCGGTTGATCGAGCCGTCCTCGACCTGCTTCTCCATTTCGATCAGGCGCTTGACCGACGCCTTGACCGTCTTGAAGTTGGTCAGCGTGCCGCCCAGCCAGCGCTGGTTGACGTACGGCATGCCGGCACGCCGGGCTTCTTCCTCGATGGTCTCGCGCGCAGCGCGCTTGGTGCCGACGAACAGGATGCGACCGCCGTTGGCGGCCAGCTTGCCCGCGAACGAGCAGGCATCCTTGAGCATCGGCAGGGTCTGCTCGAGGTTGATGATGTGGATGCGGTTACGATCGCCGAAGATGAATTCGTCCATCTTCGGGTTCCAGTAGCGGGTACGGTGGCCGAAATGGACGCCGGCCTCCAGCAACTGGCGCATGGTGACACTCGCCATGGGTGAGACTCCTTGGGTTATAGGCAAACCGCGTCGTTTCAGATCAGCACCCAAGTCGACGCGGATGGATTTTCAAGGACAATACGGCCCCACAGGGGTTTTCCCGATTGCCTTTGAAGGGCGCGCTTTATACCATAGCGCCCCTTTGAAAACAACGATTTCTCCGCGCCGCGCGGGCGAAATCCTCTACAACCGGGCGCCCCTCCCCTATGGCCATTTCGATCAAGACTCCCGACGAACAACAGAAGATGCGCGAAGCCGGCGCCGCTGCCGCGCAGGTGCTGATGATGATCGAACCGCACGTGCGCGCCGGCATCTCCACCGAGGAACTCAACCGCCTCTGTCACGCCTACATCGTCGAAGAACTGGACTGCATTCCCGCCCCCCTGAACTACAAGGGCTTCCCGAAGTCGATCTGCACCTCCGTCAACCATGTGGTGTGCCACGGCATCCCCGGCGCCAAGGTGCTGAAAAAGGGCGATGTCCTGAACATCGACATCACGGTGATCAAGGACGGCTTCCACGGCGACACCAGCCGCATGTTCTACATCGGCGAGCCGAGCATTCTGGCCCGGCGCCTGACCGAGACGACCCATGAGGCGATGATCGAGGGGATCAAGCTGGTCCGCCCCGGCACCCGACTCGGCGACATCGGCAACGCGATCCAGCGTTACGCCGAGCAGCGCGGCTTCTCGATCGTCCGCGAATATTGCGGTCACGGGATCGGCCGCGTGTTCCATGAGGACCCGCAGGTGCTGCATTACGGCAAACCTGGCACGGGTCTTGAACTCCAGGCCGGGATGACTTTCACGATCGAACCGATGATCAATGCCGGCAAGGCGGACGTGCGCCTGTTGCCGGATGGCTGGACGGTCGTCACCAAGGACCATTCGCTGTCGGCCCAGTGGGAACACACGGTCCTGGTGACCGAAGATGGCGTCGAGGTGCTGACCCTCCGCGATGGCCAGATGTAACGCAATACGGATAGCCGACCCCATGCCCGAATCGACCATGCCCGAAGCCCCGCGCCTGTCGCCGGCTTCACCCCAGCCGCAGACAGCCTGAGCCATGGGCGCAGAATTCGACCTCGGCGACGACGAAGGCGCCGCAATCTTCAGCGCGCATCGCGTGCGCTCGCGCCTGTCCCAGGGGGGCTACGCGGTCAGCACCTTCCGTGAAACGCTGAGCTGGGGCAGTCAGCGCCTGTACAGCCTCTTCGACGACGGCGCGCCCGCAGACTCGCTGGTGCACGCCCGCACCCATCTGGTCGACGAGGTGCTGCGCGCGGCCTGGCAGAAATTCCTGCCGGAGGCGACCGAGGGACTCGCACTGGTCGCGGTCGGCGGCTACGGTCGCGGCGAGCTCCTGCCGTACTCGGATATCGACATCCTGCTGCTGCACAGCGGCGACGCCCTCGAGGCGCACCGCAAGGCGCTCGAGGCCCTGACGGCCTTCAACTGGGACATCGGACTCGAGGTCGGCCAGAGCGTCCGCACGGCGGAGGAATGCGTCGAGGAGGCGGCCAAGGACATCACCGTCATCACCAACCTGCTCGAAGCCCGGATGCTGGTCGGCGACGCTGAACTGTTCGCCAGGATGCAGGACGCACTGACGCCCGACAGGGTCTGGTCGGTCAAGGATTTCTTCGAGGCCAAGAAGGCCGAACAGGCCGCCCGTCATCGCAAGTACGACGACACCGGCTACAAGCTCGAACCCAACGTCAAGGAAAGCCCCGGGGGCCTGCGCGATATCCACACGATCGGATGGGTCGCCAAACGCCATTTCGGCGCGCAGACGCTGGGCGAGCTGCGCGAACGCGGCTTTCTGACCAAGCAGGAATGCGACGAGCTGTTCGCCGGCCAGGATTTCCTGTGGCGGGTGCGCTTCGCGCTGCACATGATCACGGGTCGGCGCGAGGATCGCCTGCTGTTCGACAGCCAGATCAAGGTTGCGCAGCTGTTCGGCTACGTCGACACCGACTCGAACAAGGCGGTCGAACAGTTCATGCAGCTGTACTACCGCACCATCAAGTCGCTGTCGTGCCTGAACGACATGCTGCTGCAGTTGTTCGACGAGGCCATCCTCAAGCCTGCCGAGGGCCAGCCCCAGATCCTCAACGCCCGTTTCCAGATCCGCAACGGCTATCTCGAGGCGCGCGACCCGGAAACCTTCTGCAAGCAGCCATGGGCCCTGCTCGAGGTCTTTCTGCTGCTGCAGCAGCACCCGCGCATCGAGGGCATCCGCGCGCAGACCCTGCGCCTGATCCTGCGTGACGGGCGCCTGCTCAACGACGAGGTCCGCAATTCGGTCAAGGCCCGCGCGCTGTTCATGGAGATGTTCCGCGAAGGCCGCGGCCTGACCCGCAACCTGCGCCGGATGAACCGCTACGGCGTTCTCGGACGCTACCTGCCGCAGTTCGGGCGCATCGTCGGATTGATGCAGTACGACCTGTTCCACACGCTGACGGTCGACGAACACATTCTTTATGTGGTGCGCAACGCCCGTCGATTCGCGATGCAGCGTTTCCGGCACGAGCTGCCGTTCTGCAGCCAGATCATGGAGCGCCTGCCCAAGCCGGAGCTGCTGTATCTCGCCGCATTGTGGCACGACATGGCCAAGGGCAGAACCGGCGATCACTCCGAGCTGGGCGCCGACGAGGCGCGACGCTTCTGCCTCGAGCACGGCCTCTCCCATTCCGACGCCAAGCTGGTCGCGTGGCTGGTGCAGGACCACCTGCTGATGTCGCTCACGGCGCAGAAACAGGACATCAGCGACGCCAATGTCGTCACCGCGTTCGCACACCGCGTCGGCGATCGCGCCCGACTCGACTACCTGTTCCTGCTGACCTGCGCGGATATCCGCGGCACCAATCCCGCCCTGTGGAACTCGTGGCGGGAATCCCTGCTGCGCGACCTCTACCGCCAGAGCGTGCGCATTCTCGAAGGCGGTGTCGATGAAGGCACGCTGGAACAGGAACGCGCAACCGAAGCCCGCAATCGCGCATTGACGCTGCTCGCCGGCCGCTCGATCGACGCGGCAACCGCCGAACAGGTCTGGGCACGATTCGGACGCGACTACTTCCTGCGCCACTCGCCGGAGGAACTCGCCTGGCAGCTGCCGGCCATGCTGTCCGCCAACGAGGCCGACCTGCCGCTGGTCATGGTCGATGCGGTCGACAACCGCGGCACCTCGGTCTTCATCTACACACGCGACCGCGATCATCTGTTCGGACTGAGCACCGGCGTGCTCGCCCGGCTGGGCCTGAACATCCTCGACGCACGTCTGGACACCACCGACGACGGCTTCGTCCTCGATTCCTACGTCGTCCAGGAAAGCGACAACACACCGATCGTGCCGGGCATCCGCACGGAGGAAATCCGGCAATCGCTGAGCAAGGTCCTCAGCGATCCGGAGGTCTCGACGGTGGACGTCAACCGCCGTGTCTCCCAGCGCCTGAAGCACTTCGACACGCCGACGCAGGTCTATTTCAGCCAGGACGAGGCCCGGCAGCGAACGGTGCTGGAGCTTGTCGCCGCCGACCAGCCCGGGCTGCTGTCGCTGATCGGCCGCGTATTCCAGAAGCGCGGCATCCTGGTCAACGCCGCCAAGGTCGCGACGATCGGCGAACGCGCGGAAGACGTGTTCTACGTCACCGACCGCATGCGCCGGCCGATCACCGACGACAAGGTTCTCAACGAGCTGCGCGAAGTCCTGTTGCGAACCCTGGACCGCCAGGATCGCAACTGAACCGCTGCAGCGCTGCGGCGAACTTGCTACCTTTCGCCCCCGGCCACGCCGGCAGCCGCGGGCCGGCAGCGCCCGCCGGCGCCGCAGTGGACGGGCGCAGCCCCCATCGACCTTAATCCGCATCTCCAGATCCAATGAGCAACGAAGAACTGAAGCGCACCATCGAATCGGCCTGGGACAACCGCGACGCTCTCGATCGCACGGACGCCGCGCTGCGCGAGGCC
The DNA here is from genome assembly GCA_028698335.1 of Nevskiales bacterium. GTDB lineage: Bacteria > Pseudomonadota > Gammaproteobacteria > Nevskiales > Nevskiaceae > Solimonas. The sequence goes on from JAQVDP010000004.1 coordinate 244,922, forward strand.
GTGCACGCCGCCATCCTGCTGCTTGATCGCGGCCAGGGCCGCGTCGCCGAGCCGACCGCCAGCGGCTGGCAGGTCAACGAATGGCTCAAGAAAGCGGTGCTGCTGTACTTCCGCCTCCACGACAACGCGCCGATCGAAATGGGCGCGCTGCGCGGCTTCGACAAGGTCCCCCTCAAGTACGCCGACTACAGCACCCAGGACTTCGCCGAGCAGGGCGCCCGTGTGGTGCCGCCGGCCGCCGTCCGCAAGGGCGCCTACATCGCATCCGGCGCGATCCTGATGCCCTCCTACGTCAACATCGGCGCCTACGTGGGCAGCGGCACGATGGTCGACACCTGGGCGACGGTCGGATCCTGCGCCCAGATCGGCGCCAACTGCCACCTTTCCGGCGGTGTCGGCATCGGCGGCGTGCTCGAACCGCTGCAGGCAAGCCCGACGATCATCGAGGACGACTGCTTCATCGGCGCCCGCTCCGAGATCGTCGAGGGCGTGATCGTGGAAAAGGGCGCGGTGATCTCGATGGGCGTCTTCATCGGACAGAGCACGCCGATTTACGATCGCGAAAACGGCGAGATCAGCTACGGCCGGGTTCCCGCCGGCGCCGTGGTCGTCGCCGGCTCGCTGCCGAAGGACGGCGGGCGCTACAACCTCAGCTGCGCGGTCATCGTCAAGCGCGTCGACGAGAAGACGCGACAGAAGGTCGGCATCAACGCGCTGCTGCGCGATCTCTGACGACCGGATGCCGCCGTGACCGCCGAACTCGAACTGACCCAGGCGCTGATCCGCAGGCGCTCGCTGACCCCGGATGACGCCGGGTGCTGCGATCTGATCGGCGAGCGCCTCGAGCGGCTCGGCTTCACGCTCGAATACATCAACGCCGGCGGCGTCACCAATCTGTGGGCGACCGTCGGCAGCGGCGCACCGTTGATGATTCTGGCGGGCCACACCGATGTGGTCCCGCCCGGCCCGATCGAGCAGTGGCACAGTGACCCGTTCGAGCCGACCGTCCGCGATGGCGTTCTCTACGGCCGCGGCGCGGCCGACATGAAGTCGGGCCTCGCGGCCATGGTCTGCGCCGTCGAGCGCCTCCTGACGCGCCGCCCCGTCAAGGGCACCCTTGCCTTCCTCATCACCAGCGACGAGGAAGGCGCCGCGCGTCACGGCACCCGCTATGTGGTCGAGGTCCTGCGCAGCCGCGGCATCACCCCGGACTACGCGCTGGTCGGCGAGGCAACCGGCGCGCATGAACTGGGGGATCGCGTGACGATCGGCCGGCGCGGCTCCCTCGGCTGCAATCTGTCGATCCTCGGCAAGCAGGGCCACGTCGCCTATCCGGACAAGGCCGACAACCCGGTTCATCGCTTCGCGCCTGCGCTCGCGGAGCTGGTCGCGACGCAATGGGACAGCGGCAACGTGCATTTTCCGCCGACCTCGTTCCAGATCTCCAACGCCAGCGCCGGCACCGGCGCGAACAATGTCATTCCCGGCCATCTCGATCTGGTGTTCAATTTCCGCTATTGCACCGAGTCGACCGCGGAGGATCTCAAGGCCCGCGTCACCGGGATTCTCGACCGTCACGAACTGCGCTACGAAGCCGACTGGTGGCACAGCGGCGAACCGTTTCTGACGGCTCCCGGACAGTTGATCGATGCCGTGACGCAGGCGATCGGAGCCGAAACCGGGCACCAGCCGGTTCTGTTCACCGGCGGCGGCACTTCGGACGGCCGCTTCATTTCGCCGTGGGGTGCCCAGGTCGTCGAGATCGGACCGGTCAACGACAGCATCCACAAGGTCAACGAACACGTAAACGTCGACGACCTGCCACGCCTGAGCCGCATCTACGAGCGCGTCCTCGACCAGCTTCTGTGATCAACGCCACCAGCTACCAGCCATCCGGACTGCTGCGCCATGCGCAGATTCAATCGGTGCTGGCCAGCAAAAGCCCGCGCAAGCGCATCTGGCGCCGCCGCGGCAACGGCATGGAGGCGGCAGCCCAGCCACATGTCCTGGACGCGGGCGACGGCATCCGTCTGAGCGGATACTGGTCGCCACAGGCCGACGCGGCGGCGTCGCGTGGACTGGTCGTACTGATCCATGGCTGGGAGGGCTGTCACGACTCCGCCTACCTCTACTCGATGGCCTGCGCGCTCTACGCGGCCGGCTACTCGGTGTTCCGGCTCAACCTCCGCGACCATGGCGGCACGCATCATCTCAACCGCGAGGTCTTCCACTCGGCGCGCATCGACGAAGTCGTCGGCGCGATCCGCGCCACGCAGGCATTCGAACCCAGGTCGCCTCTCTACGTCGTCGGATTCTCCCTGGGCGGCAACTTCGCGCTGCGCGTCGGCATCCACGGCCCCGCCACCGGGGTCGTTCCGCAGCTGTCGGTCGGCATCTGTCCGTCGATCAATCCGCGCTCGACCATTGAGGCGATTGATACCGGTTCGGCGATGTTCCGCTGGTACTTCGCGGACAAATGGCGCAAGACCGTACGTGCCAAGATCGCCGCCTGGCCCGAGTACGCGGATCAGGGTGAAACCTATCTGCGCCCCGACAGCCTCCTGGAAATCACCCGCCGATTTGCCGAGGAGCAGACCGGATACGGCAGTATCGATGACTACCTGGCGGCCTACACGCTCGACCACGACCGCCTGACCAGCGCCCCGTCGCCCCTGGCGATCATCACCGCCGCCGATGATCCGGTCATTCCGATCCGTGACTTCCGGGGCCTGACCGCACGGGGCTCATTGCGGAACCTCGACGTCACCCGTCACGGCGGCCACTGTGGATTCATCGAGAACCTGCGCATGCAGAGCTGGGCCGAAACCCGCACGCTGGAACTGCTGGACTCGGCGTCCGAGAGCGCTGCGCGCGGCGCTGCGATGGCACCGGCCTCGCAACCCGGCTGAACCGCACAGAACCCGCCGCACCCCTGACGGCGAGCGCCCGATCGCCGTCGCGGCGCCTGATCAGTGGATGTTTCGTCATCCCGTTTCCCGGCCGCGCAGCCATGTCGAGAGCAGTTCCGCTACAATCGCGCCCGGTCGAACCGCAGACGGAGAGGTGGCAGAGTGGTCGATTGCGGCGGTCTTGAAAACCGTTGAACCGCGAGGTTCCGGGGGTTCGAATCCCTCCCTCTCCGCCAACCTGTCGACGCCGTGGCTCATCCCGGCGCAGACGGACGGTCCGATGATCTGCGATCGACGTGGTCCAGCCATTGTGATCAGGTGGACGCCCCCCTATAATCGCGCCCCCGATGCCGGGATAGCTCAGTCGGTAGAGCGACTGATTCGTAATCAGTAGGTCGCAGGTTCGATTCCTGTTCCCGGCACCACCTCTTTCGCCCCGCCTTGCGGAGGCTGCCGAGCCGGATGCCAACAGCAAGCCCGGCCGTCACGCAACGCGCGTGACACGCCCTTCGGGAGGCTACACGACTACAGGTGCGCTGCCGCAACAGCGCCGCGGCCGTGGCCGATGCGCATCCGCTTCATCCACAGCGCAGCCGGTAATAAATTCCATACAAACAATGCCATCCCTGTGATAGCCTGAGTGCTTTCTCAGGGAACGGATTCCAGGGGTGGGGAGCCATGGATCGGGCCGTACCGTATTTCATCGCCTCCCGGCACCGCCGGTCCGGGGCTCGTGGCCTTTCGTCTGCGATCGTCTATTTCCTACAGCCGGCTTCCGGGATTCTTGCTCAATGAATGCGGAACGAGGCTTCACCCTGCTTGAATTGATCGTGACGGTCGTCGTCGCGTCGATTCTCCTGACGGTCGCCGTTCCCTCCTTCACGACGCTGATTCGCAGCAATCGCGCCGCGTCGGAAGCCAATGCGCTGCTGACCATGCTCACGCTCGCCCGCAGCGAAGCGATCAAGCGCAATGCCGCCGTCGTCCTCTGCCGCTCCACCAGCGGCACGGCCTGTGCGTCCGGGTCCGGAGACTGGAACAGCGGCGTGATGGTCTATGTCGATCAGGATGGAGACGGCGCGTACAACAACTCGGACGTCATCGTACAGGCGGCGATCCCGCTGAGCGCGGTCAGCTCGATCACGTTCAACGCCGGATCGTGGCTCAATTTCAACCCAAACGGCTCCACCAACAAATTCGGCTCGTTCACGATCACACCTGCCAACGACACGAACTACACACGGAAAGTCGTACTCAGCCCCACCGGCCGACCCCGAATCTGTGATCCCGCCAAGGACGCCACATGCACCTGAACCCGCCAGCCAAGCACCAGCATGGTGTCAGCCTGATCGAGGTGCTGATCGCCATCGTCGTGATCGCATTCGGCCTGCTGGGCATCGCCGGCCTGCAGACGACCGCGCTCGCCAACAATTATCTGGCCTACCAGTCCACACAGGCGGTCATGCTCGCGGAAAGCATGGTCGACAGGATGCGCGCCAACACCGAGGGCGTCGAAAACTATCTCCTCTCCCCCGGCAGCACGCCGTCGAGCCCGGCCAAGAACTGCGCGACGGCGGCATGCACCAGCAGCGAGCTGGCGGCATGGGATATCGCGCAGTGGGTATCGATGGTCGGCGGCGGCAAGTTCACCAACCTGCCCGCCGGACCGCAGGCGCTGATGCCCGACGGCAAGGCGTCGATCGTCTGCTCCGACAGCCCCTGCACCCGCGAATCGGTCCGGATCATCACGGTCTACTGGGACCCGGACCGCACCGGCGCCAGCACTTACACCTGCAAGGCGGACGTGACGACCGACTACCGCTGCTACCGCCTGACCTACGCGCCATGAAGCCAATCCGCCTGTCCATCGGCTCGGGGGCTCAACGGGGCCTGTCGCTGGTCGAACTGCTGATTTCGATCACACTCGGCCTGATCCTGCTGGCCGGCATCACCCAGATCTTCGTCAGCAGCAAGCAGGGCTACCGCGTCCAGCAGAGCAACAGCGAGCTGCAGGAGAACGGTCGCTACGCAATGGAGTACATCGGTCAGGCGATCCGCCACGCCGATTTCTGGGGCGGCGTCGAGGCGTCGACCCTGCTCGTCAGGGGAACCGTGGACGGCCCCGCCGGTGCCACCACCTGCACGTCGGGCTGGCTCACCGATGTTACGAAAGGCATCTACGGGTATGACGGCGGCAGCACACCGCCCATTGACTGCATCGATTCGAGTGACTATGCACCCAATACCGACATCCTTGTTTCGAGGTATGTCGATCCAAGTCGACACGATTCATCGCCAACAGATGGTCTGATACCAGATCGTGAGATCAGTAACGGTAAAGACGGACTGGTCGAAAAAGGATTCAACTATCTGTTTGTTCGCACATTGACTGGCCAATTCGGCATCGTCTACAACCTCAACGGATCGGGCAGCAACAACTGGGATGCGGTTGGCGGCGACAACGGCACGCTGAAGGCCGCCGGCATCGATGACGAAGGCTACTTCAATCATCGCTACCGCACCTCGCTGCTGTACATCCGCAAGTGCAGCGTGACGGTCTCCGGGCAATGCCCCACCAGCTCGGACGGCATTCCGACGCTGGTCTCCGCCGAAATCAAAAATTCTGGAAAAAATCTCCCCATATTGAGCGAGGACCCATTGGTCGAGAACGTCGAGCAGATGCAGATCCTCTACGGCGTCGACCAGGACGGGAATCTCTCCGTCGACCGCTATTACACGGCGACCGACATGCCGGCCAGCGCCTGGCAGCAGGTGATCATGGCGCGCGTCGGCATCCTGGTGCGCGGCAGCGCGCTCGACAGTTTCCAGGACACCGAGACCTATACCCTGCCCGGCGGCTACAGCTATACACCGGCAGGGCTCGACCAACGCTATCCGCGGCGGCTGATCATCAAGGACTTCCAGATTCGCAACCGGACGCGAGGCTGAGCGATGACGCGACCCTACCGAAGCCGTTTCGGCGATCCCCGCGGATTCGCGCTGGTGACGGCACTGATTCTGCTGGCCGTCCTGACCCTGGTCGGGCTCATGGCCATCCGCGGGACCGGGCTGGAAATGCGCATGAGCGCCAACACCAGCATGCGCACCGAGGCCTTCGACAGCTCGGAGACGTCCCGCCTCGTGCTCGGCCCGCTGGTCGACGTCCACGTCTTCAACCGCGGCTGGCCGGTGGCAATCGGCGGCGACGTCGCCGATTCGATTTTCGACTATCCAATGCCGACCGGTCTGAGCGTGACCAAGGTAGGCAGCCCGGCCAAGCCGCGCGACTGGTACCTGTCGAACACCGAGCGCGACAACGACGCCAACTACGTCTTCTATCCGGACACCCTCGTTGCGGACGCAGCGTACAAGCGCGACATCACGGTCAGTTCGGCCAGCGCCGTCACCGTCGCCGGCTCGCTGGCCGTGTACAAGCTGCGCACTGCGCTCAACCCTGGCGCCGGCTCGGCCATGGTGGCCGGCTACGAGGGCACCGGCAAGGCCGCCGCCGCCAGCGGTGGCAACATCTTTTTCTATATCCGCAGTCAAGGACAGGATCCGGGGCAGGAATCCGATGCGGTCACCGGCGCGGTCTTCCGCGACGTGATCCGCAACTAGCCGCCGGACCGCAGGAGGCGCACCGATGTACCGCATGATCTCCAGGACCCGCCAGATGCTCTCCCATCCGCTGCTGACTGCAGCCGTCGCCGCGCTGCTGTCGGCGGGCACCGCGCACGCGGCCTCGTTGCCGATCATCTCCGGCACCGACAACATGCAGAAGTACACCAGCCTGCCCGCGACCAGCGTAGACTCCGCGCAGCCACAGGCGATGATCCAGCTGTCCAAGGATCATCAGCTGTTCTTCAAGGCTTTCAACGACTACACCGACCTCGACAAGGACGGTACGCTCGACATCACCTACAAGCACGGCTTCGACTACTACGGGTATTTCGACAGCTACAAGTGCTACACCTACGACACCACCGCGAAGCGATTCGTCCCGTCGACCGACAACGACCAGATCGTCACCGAGGCGTCGGACAGCGCCAACAACCTCACCGCGAAATACTGCAGCGGCGCCTGGAGCGGAAACTTCCTGAACTGGGCGTCGATGACGCGTATCGACGTCGTCCGCAAGATCCTGTTCGGTGGCAAGCGTTCGACCGACGAGTCGAGCAAGACCTCGTCGGACCTGACCGTCCTGGAGCGCAGCTATCTGCCGAACGACGCGCACAGCTTCGCGAAGTACTACAACGGCAGCGACATCGCGCAACTGACGCCGTTTTCGCTGAGCGCCTCTGCCGACCCCAAGCAGAACGGTATCTCGATCTGCAACACCACCGTCAGCTCGACCTCGCCTTCGCAGGACGTGACTGATCCGCCATTGATCCGCGTCGCGAAAGGCAACTTCAGCCTGTGGGGCGCCAACGAACGCTGGCAGTGCCGCTGGGCCGAGGAGGTCGGTCCCACCACCAGCAACATCAACGCCTGCAACAACACCAGCGCCCAGCAGCAGAACTGCAACGGCAACGTTCCGGCCGCGTCCGGGATCGACGCCTATCCGCGCAGCCCGCAGAAATCCTCGGAGGGTCTGGGCGCGAAGGACTACGTCGCGCGCATCGAGGTCTGCAAGGCCGGCTACGAGGCCGGCGACCGCTGCAAGACCTACCCCACCGGCACGAAAAAACCCATCGGCCTGTTCCAGGAATACGGCGACACCGAGCGCATGTGGTTCGGCATGATCGCCGGCACCTACGACAAGAACAAGCAGGGCGGCGATCTGATCAAGAACATGGGGCCGTTCACCGACGAGGTGAACGTCAACGTCGACGGCCGCTTCCTCCATGTCTATGGCCTGAAGGATGCCTCCGGTTCCGTCAACGGCAAACAGCAGACCAACGCCAACGGTCTGGTCAACGCACTGAGCCTGTACCGGATCACACAGTACAAGCACAGCGACGGCACCTACGGCACCAGCGGGAACAACCAGAACAACTGCGAATGGGGGATGTCGGAGTTCGCCAACGGCACCTGCCAGAACTGGGGCAACCCCTTCGGCGAAGCCTACCTGAACATGGTGCGCTACTACGGCAACCTGCAGCCGGTCGGCGCCTACCGCGCCAATGACAGCACCTTCATCCCGGGCCTCAACGTTCCGCAGAACTATGAGTCCCCGCTGGACGCGACCAACAGCTGCGCGTCGCTCAACGTCGTCACCTTCAACTCCAGCACGATCTCCTACGACGGCGACAACATGGACGGCCCCGGCGACGGCGATGTCGCCGCCATCGGCTCGACCAAGACATCAAAGGAACTGGCCGACATCGTCGGCGCCGGCGAAGGCATCCACGGCGGCACCTATTTCGTCGGCACCAACGGCACCAACAACAACCAGACCTGCACGCCCAAGAAGATCGACAGCCTCGGCGATGTCACCGGCATCTGCCCGGAAGCCCCGCGGCTCGAAGGCACTTTCAAGATCGCCGGCATCGCCTGGTACGCGCACACTAACGACATCAACTCCGACAAGAACGTGCCCGGCGAGCAGACCGTCGAAACCTATGCGGTATCGCTGGCGTCCAACATCCCGAAGATCGAGATCCCGGTCCCCGGCACCAAGAACCAGACCGTCACCCTGCTGCCGGCCTGCAAGAATCTGTCGGTGTCTCCGTCCGTGTCCGGCGGCGGCGCCTGCGCCATCGTCGACTTCAAGATCGTCGAGCCCTACGCCGAGAGCGGCGGCATCGGCAAGGGCAAGTTCTACGTCAACTGGGAAGACAGCGAACAGGGCGGCGACTTCGACCAGGACATGTGGGGCGTACTCAGCTATGAGATCACCAGCACCCAGATCGCCGTCACCACGGACGTCATCGCCCAGTCGACCCCCTACAAGATGGGTTTCGGCTACGTGCTCAGCGGCACCAGCGACGGCGATGGTTTCCACGCGCACTCGGGCATCAACGATTACACAACGCCTGCCGCGGTCGGATCGACAGAGTGCAGCAACTGCAAGCGCGATGATGCTGCAACGACCCAGAAGTATCTGGTCGGCACCTCATCGGCCAAGCTGCTGAAGGATCCGCTGTGGTATGCCGCCAAGTGGGGCGGCTTCGACGACAGCAATGGCAACAACATTCCGGACCTGCAGTCGGAGTGGGACACCGTCAAGGAGGATGGCAGTCCCGGATCGGACGGCATCCCCGACAATTACTTCCTCGCCATCGAACCGCGTCAGCTCGAGGAACAGCTGCGCCGGGTTTTCGACCAGATCATCGCCCGCACCGCCTCCGGCACCGCGGCATCAGTCGTCGCCAACGCCCGCGAGGGCATCGGCGCGGTGTTCCAGGCGCTGTTCGAACCGGTGCGCTCGGACAAGAACGGCAACGAGGTGCGCTGGATCGGCAACCTCAACGCGCTGTGGGTCGACAGCGACGGCTATCTGCGCGAAGACGGCGACCACGACGCCAAACTCGACGACTACGGCACCGATCCGGTCGTCGAGATCTTCTTCGACGAGAACAATCCGAGCCCATCTCAGCGCCGGACCAAGGTCCGCCGCTTCTCCGGAGACCCCAAGAGCACCACGGCATCAGTCGTCGATATCGACGACCTGAACGTCCTGTGGAGCGCGCGCGAACAGCTGGCCAAGGTGACCCAGACCGATACCCAGCGCGCCTATGGCGCCAAGGCGAACACCGGCCGTTACATCAAGACCTTCGTCGACGTCGATCTCGACGGCGTCGTCGACAACGGCGAGTTTGTCGATTTCACGCCCTCCAACTTCGGCGCTGGCCGCTATGGCCTGTTGAACACCGCCGACAAGGACGACGCGCAGACGATCATCGAATACATTCGCGGCAAGGATTTCACGACACCGCTGCTGCGCAACCGGACACTGGACTACGATGGCGACGGCACCGAGGAAACCATGCGGCTGGGAGACATCGTCAACTCGACGCCGACCGTGGTGCAGGCTCCTGCCGAAGCCTTCGACCTGCTCTACAACGACCAGACCTACGGCATCTTCAGGCAGAAATATGCAAACCGACGTCAGGTCGTCTATGTCGGCGCCAACGACGGCATGCTCCACGCCTTCAACGCCGGTTTCTTCGATCCCGAAACCGATTCGTTCAAGCTGACCGGCCTCAACAGCGAGGTCGCGCACCCGCTCGGCACCGAACTATGGGCCTACGTGCCGTTCAATCTGCTGCCGCACCTGACCTGGCTCACCGACACCGACTACACGCACGTGTGGTACGTCGACGGCAAGCCGCGGGTCTTCGACGCCCGCATCTACGACGGCAAGGATTGCAAGGACGCCACCAACCCCTGCGGATGGGCGACGCTGCTCGTCGTCGGATTCCGCTACGGCGGCGGCGATCTGACCCTGCCCGAGGGCGGCCGCAGAGGCAGGGTCCTGAAAAACGCGCTGCAGGATCTTCTAGCCAGGAGGGAAACGCTGACGACGAAGTCCGGCTACGTCGTCATGGACATCACCGACCCCGAACAGCCGCCCAAGCTGCTGGCCGAAATCGCCAACGACGACATCGGCTTCTCCACGTCGTATCCGACCGTGATCGCCAACAGCGCCAAGGGCAAGACCGGGGCATCCAGCAACCTGCTCGATGACGAGTGGTACCTGATCTTCGGCAACGGCCCGAACAATCTGGACGACATTCAGACCAACCTCGCGTATTCGCGCAGCAATCGCAACGGCAAGCTATACGCCTACGATCTGAAGACCCTCCAGGCATCGCCGACGCCGGCAAAAACCTACGACCTGGGCTCGAACGCGACCTCCGGTGCCGCCAACAGCTTCGTCACCGATCCGGTCACGGTCGACTGGGACCTGGATTTCAAGGCGGACGCCGTCTATTTCGGCACGGTCAACACCACGACCAAGGCCCGGGGCAAGAATCCCGAGGTCATCACCGATGCCAGCGGCAAGCTGTTCAAGCTGGATCTGAAGGAAAAAAGCGCCCCTGCCGACTGGGTCGCACCGGCCGTACTGCTGAATCCCGGAATGCCGGTGGTCTCGACGCCATCGGTGACGTTCGACGAGTTCGGCAACCGCTGGATCTTTTCCGGCACCGGTCGCTTCTACACCGACGAGGACAAGCCGACGACGTTCCAGAACTATCTGTTCGGCCTGGTCGACTACTACTCGGCGCAGACCGATGACGCCCTCGCCGCCCCGCCGGCCAGCGCACCCTACTTCGATTTCAGCAAGCTGGTGGACGTCAGCGCCGCGGTGGTCACCGACACCAACGCACTGAGCGGCGTGACCGCCGGTGGCTCGACGATGTCCACCGTCGAGGAGCTGGCCGCCACCATCGTCGACTCGACGACCACCGATCGTGGCTGGAAGGTCGCGCTGAACGTCCCGCTGGCCGGCGCACCGTCCGAGCGCAATGTCACCCAGTCCTCGGTCCTCGGAGACATCCTCTTCGCGACCGGATTCACGCCGTCGGACGATCTATGCGGCGGCGAGGGCGGCAGCCGCCTGTACGGCCTCTACTACAAGACCGGCACCGCGCTCGGCACGTTGCCGGTATTCGGACTCAACGGTTCCAATGCAATACGCGACGTCTATCTCGGCGCCGGGCTTGCCGCTGCACCGAGTCTCCATGTCGGCGGCGCCCGCGACAACCGCGGACTGACGGTCCTGACCCAGACCTCGACCGGCGCGATCGAACGGCGCGAGGCGCTCATCGGTGAAGGCGCCCGCAGCAAGGAAATCGACTGGCGGGAGATCAAGTGAGCCGGGTTTCGCGCGACATGCACGGCGTCACCTTGATCGAGCTGATGGTCGTCGTGGTCATCATCGGCATCCTGGCCACCATCGCCATGCCCGGATACGAAGCCTACGTTCGGCGCAGCCATCGCGGTGACGGCAAGGAATGTCTGCTGCGCGTGCACCAGCGGATGGAGACTTACCGCACGCGCAAGCAGACCTACACCACCAGTCTCAGCGCGCTGGGTTACAGCGGCCTGAGCAGCGGCGCACTGGTGTGCTCCACCGATGATCTGTATCGGGTCACGATCGCCGCCGCGACCCCGACCTGCCCAATCAAGAACTGCTACCAGCTGCTCGCGACCGCGCGCGGCCGGCAGAGTGACGACGGAAATCTGCGCCTGACCTATAACGCCGCCGCGAGCACCGCCAACCAGCGCCGCATTCTGGAACGCGATGACGGCGGGGCCTGGGTGACCTGGGACTGAGACGAGGATTGATGATGCCCTGCACTCGCGTCACCCGAAGCAGCGGAACCCGCAGGGCGGTCTCGGGGTTCACCCTGATCGAGTTGATGGTGACCCTGGTCATCGCTGCCATCCTGGCCATGGTTGCGCTCCCCGCTTACCAAAGCACTTTACGCAAGAGCGTACGGCAAGTGGCATCCCGCACCCTCATCGAGCTTGCCGCACAGCAGGAGACGGTCAAGGCGGGGCCGACCCGCGGCTACGCCAAGAACTTCGACGACCTCGTCGGCATCAGCGGCACGACGGTCTACGTCAACCGCAGCGGGCAATACTCCGCAACGCTCGGCAGCGACAGCATCTACAAGCTGACACTCGATGACATCGTCAGCAATGCCGCCGGCCGCGTCACCGCTTACTCGCTGACCGCCGCCGCGGTCGGCAATCAGGCCAAGGACAGCGCCTGCAAGAGCCTGAAGCTGACCTCCACCGGCGTGAAGACGGCGACCGGCACTGCCAGCGACCTCATGCGCGAGTGCTGGAGCGGATGAGCCCCCGACCCGGACGCCGGCCGGCAGGCTGGACTCAGTTGGCCCGCGCCAACTGAGCGGGACGCCTCAGGCTGCGCCGTCTGACGCCCGCATCGCCCGCCGCAAGGACGGCGGCAGCGAAAACACGATGTTCTCCTCGCGGCCCGGCAATTCGGTGCTGACGTCGCCGCCCAGCGCACGCAGACGCGAGACGACCTCCTGCACCAGGATCTCGGGCGCGGAGGCGCCCGCCGTCACGCCGACGCGCTGACGTCCGCTCAGCCATTCGCTCTGGATGTCATCGGCACCATCGACGAGGTATGCCGGCACGCCGCGCTGCTCCGCCAGCTCCCGCAGGCGGTTCGAATTCGAGCTGTTGCGTGAGCCGACGACCAGAACCATGTCGCAGCGGCTCGCCAGGTCCTTCACCGCGTCCTGCCGGTTCTGCGTCGCGTAGCAGATGTCGTCCTTGCGCGGCCCGCTGATTTCCGGGAACCGCGCGCGCAACGCGTCGATCACCCGCGAGGTGTCGTCCATCGACAGCGTCGTCTGGGTCACATAGGCCATCCGGGCAGGATCACGGATGTCCAGCCGCGCGACATCCTCCGGCGTCTCCACGAGGAAAATCCGGCCGCCATGCCGCGAGTCGAACTGGCCCATCGTCCCTTCGACCTCGGGATGGCCCTCGTGACCGATCAGCACCACCTCGCGCCCCTCGCGCGAATAACGCTGCACTTCGATGTGGACCTTGGTCACCAGCGGGCAGGTCGCGTCGAACACCGTCAACCCACGCTGCTCAGCAGACTCCCGGACCGCCTGCGAGACCCCGTGCGCGGAGAAGATGCAGGTGGCGCCGTCAGGAATCTCGTGGACCTCCTCGACGAATACCGCCCCTTTGGCTCTCAGGTTCTCGACGACAAAGCGGTTGTGAACCACCTCGTGGCGGACGTAGATGGGCGCCCCCAACGCGTCGAGCGCGCGCTCGACGATCTCGATCGCCCTGTCGACACCGGCACAGAAGCCCCGGGGGTTCGCCAGCAGGATCTCCATCACCCCTCCCCCTGCGCCGCAGCGCGGTTGCGCCGCTCCCGCAGGCCGTCCAGCAGGGTATCCAGCAGCAGCAGCGCCGTACCGACGCTGATGGCGATGTCGGCGACGTTGAATGCGGCGAAATGCCACGTGCCTACATAGAAATCGACGAAGTCGACCACGTGCCCCCGGCTGACCCGGTCGATCACGTTACCCAACGCTCCGCCGAGAATCAGCGACAGCGCCGTGGCCAGCAGCGTCTGCTGACGGGGGTGACGGCGCAACCACCACAGGATCCCGAGGCTGACGCCAACGCCGAGCAGCACGAATACGAACGGCGGCGCATCCGACATCATCGAGAACGCTGCGCCGGTGTTCTTCATGTGCACGATGTTCAGATGCGGGAGCACCGGAATCGAGTCGTACCAGTCGAGATGGCGGACGATCAGCTGCTTGGTGATCTGATCGACGACGATCGCCAGCAGAGAGATCCACAACAGATAGACGTTTTTGTACTGGAATGACATTAGCGCCCCGCGTAGCGCGACCAAGCCACGGTAGACCAGGCCCAGATCAAATTGAAGCCCCATACCAGCAACGGCGTCAGCACGCCCAGGCCGAGACCGAGCCATCCCGCGCCGCTGCGATACGGAAACACCCACAACAGCTGCAGCAACGTTGGCCCCAGGCTCAACAGCACGCCCAGCAGGATCGGAGAGCCGTGCAGCGGCAACAGCAGCTGCAGTCCCCACAGACCGCCCCAGACCAGACGCGGGTACAGCCAGGCCGGCGTCAGCAGCGGCGCGATGCCGACGCCGAGCATCGCGCTGAGACCGTAGCGTCCGGAGGCCCAGACCGCCAGACTGTTGATCAGCGCGCCGAAGACACCGGCGGCGAATACCAGCGAGATTCGACGCAACATCATCAGATATAGCGCCGGCGTTCTCCGTCACCGACGACGTTTTCGACACAACGACCACACAGGGTCGGATGATCCGCCGCCGAGCCGATGTCGGCGCGCTGATGCCAGCAACGTTCGCACTTGCCGTGGGTCGAGGGCCGGGCCGCAATCCAGACCTTGTCCCCTCCCTCGAGGGCGTATTCCACCGCGCCGTCCGGACGCTCCGCGGCCGCGTGCACACGTGCTTCCGAGGTGATGAACCAGAACCGCAACTCTTTGCCCAACAGCGACAGTGCCGACCGCAGGTCGCCGTCCGCGTAGAGATCCACCTCCGCGTTCAGGCCGGAACCGATCTGGCCACCGACCCGCAGATCCTCCAGGACCTTCTTGACCCCCTCGCGCACCGTGCACAGGCGCGCCCAATCGACGCCCGCGGTGCTGACCGTCGGCAGCGCGTGCCAGCGCTGCGCGAACACCGGCGTATTGCGATCGCCCGGCAGCATGTTCCAGATCTCGTCCGCGGTGAAGGACAGGATCGGCGCGATCCAGCGCACCATCGCCTCGGCCAGATGGAACAGCGCGGTCTGCGCCGAACGCCGCGACTCGGCCGTGCGCGGCAGCGTGTACAGACGATCCTTGAGCAGATCGAGATAACGCCCGCCGAGATCGACGACGCAGTAGTTATGCAGCTTGTGATAGACGTGATGAAACTCGCGCGCCGCGTAGGCCGCCTGGATTTCCTGCTGCAGACGCGACGCTTCGGCAACCGCCCAGGCGTCGACCGCGACCATGCGCTCGGGCGGCACCAGATCCTTGATCGGATCGAAGCCATGCAGATTGCCCAGCAGGAAACGCACGGTGTTGCGGATACGCCGATAGGCATCGGCCATCCGCGCCAGCAGCTTGTCGGAGATCGCGATCTCGCCGGAATAGTCGCTGGCGGCGACCCACAGACGCAGCACGTCCGCGCCGAGGGTCTTGGTCACCTGCTGCGGCGCGACGACATTGCCGAGCGATTTGGACATCTTGTGCCCGTTCTCGTCGACCGTGAACCCGTGAGTGAGTACGGCCCGATACGGCGCCCGTCCCTGCATCGCCACACTGGTCAGCAAAGACGACTGGAACCAGCCGCGATGCTGATCGGAACCTTCGAGATAGATGTCAGCCTGCGGCGCGACGCCGCCTTCGAGCGCATCGGGCGCCACCGACTTGAACGCGCACTGGTGCACGACGCCCGAATCGAACCAGACGTCGAGGGTATCGCCACACTTCTCGTAGCGCGCGTCGTCGACGCCCCAATCCGCCGGTAACGAACCGAACCACGCCTCCAGCCCACCGCTCTCGACTGCGTCGGCGACCTTCCTCAGCAGCTCCGCGGTCTGCGGATGCAGGATTTGCTGTTCGCGATCGATGAAGACCGCCATCGGCACGCCCCAATAGCGCTGGCGCGAGATGCACCAGTCGGGACGGCCCGCCACCATCTCGCGGATGCGGTTTTCGCCCCACTCGGGAATCCAGTCGGTCTCGGCGATGGCCGCGAGCGCGTTCCGGCGCAGGCCCGCTGCGTCCATCGACACAAACCACTGCGGCGTTGCCCTGAAGATCAGCGGCGTCTTGTGCCGCCAGCAATGCGGGTAACTGTGCTTGAGCGTCGCATCCTTGAGCAACGCTCCGGACTGCCGCAGGGCCTCGAGAATCGGCTCGTCGGCCTTGCGCACGTGCATGCCACCGACGATCGGCGTGTTGTCGAGGAAAACACCGTTGGCAGCAACCGGATTGTCGACCGCCAGCTTGTAGCGCATCCCGACCGCGTAGTCCTCCTGACCGTGGGCCGGAGCGGTGTGGACCAGCCCGGTGCCGGCATCGAGCGTGACGTGCTCGCCGAGAATCACCGGGACCTCGCGGTCGGCAAACGGATGACGGGCGCCAAGCCCCTCAAGCTGCAGTCCGTCGACGCTCCCCAGAACGGTGAGCGGGCGGTCCAGGGTCTGCGCCAGCGTTTCGACCAGATCCTGAGCGATCACCAGCCGCGCGCCCCCGTCACTCACCAGCGCATAGCGCAGATCGGCGCCCACGGCGACCGCCTGGTTGGCAGGCAAGGTCCACGGCGTCGTGGTCCAGATCACCAGATCGATCGGAGCGTCGCCGTCGGCGGCCCCAAAGAGCTTGGCCACACGCGCCGGCTCGACGACACGGAACCTGACATAGATCGAGTGCGACTGCTTGTCGGCGTATTCGACCTCGGCCTCGGCCAGGGACGAACCGCAATCCAGGCACCAATGCACCGGCTTGAACCCGCGCACGACGTGTCCGTTCTCGACGATGCGCGCCAGCACCCGCAACTGCTCGGCCTCGAACGCCGGCTGCATGGTCAGATAGGGCCTTTCCCAGTCCGCCAGCACGCCGAGACGCTTGAAGTCCTCGCGCTGACGCTGCACCTGTGACTCTGCATACTCGCGGCACTTTTCACGGAACTCTGCCGCGTCGAGCTTCTGCCCGACCTTGCCGTATTTCTTCTCGACCTGGAGTTCGATCGGCAGACCATGGCAATCCCAGCCCGGGATGAAACGGGCGTGGCGTCCGTCGAGGCGCGCCGCCTTGACCACGATGTCCTTGAGAACCTTGTTGACCGCGTGGCCGATATGAATATCGCCATTGGCATACGGCGGACCGTCCACGAACCAGAAGGCCGTGCGGCCGGCGGTGGCGTCCTGAACCGCCTGATGGAGGTCGTCACGTTCCCAGCGTGCCAGCATCTCCGGCTCGCGCTTGGCCAGGTTGGCCTGCATCGGAAACGCCGTCTGCGGCAGATTGATCGTCGATTTGTAGTCGGTCACAGCGGTGCGGAATCCCGGGCTAGTACGTCAGTGCCGTTCGGCACCCCGGCCATCGCGCTGCGCTCGCGACGGGGCGAGCGACATCGGTCCTGCGCCAACCGGCACGGACCGCCTGCGATGCCAGGAAAGGCGCCAATTATGCGGCGTCGAGCCCGAAAAACGCCAATGCGTCGCGCTTGTCGGCCTGCATCTGAACGGCCAGCGACTCGACCGAATCGAAACGCAGCTCCGGGCGCAGGAAGCGGCGGAACTCGACGTCCAGGACTTCGCCGTACAGGTCGCATTCGGCATTGAGCAGATGCGCTTCGAGCAGGCAGCGGGTCAACCCCAGCGTCGGCCGCACCCCGAGATTGGCCACGGCGGGCCGAGGCTCCCCAAGCACGCCGTCGCGCACGATCCGTACGTCGACTGCGTAGACGCCCAGGCACAGCGCCGGCGCCCGCCGCAGCGGCAGATTCGCGGTCGGCATGCCCAGGCGACGCCCAAGCCGCAGTCCACCGCGCACGCGACCGACGATTCGGTAGTCGTGGCCCAGCATTTCCCGTGCCTGTGCGAGATCCGGCCGGGCCAGCGCCTCTCTCAATGCCGTCGAACTGCAGCGCTGCTCGCCGATCCGCACACTTCCGAGCCCCTCCGCGTGAAACCCGAGCCGCGCCCCCTCTTCCCGAAGCAGGGCCAGATCTCCGGCACGACGCGCGCCGAAGCGGAAATCGTCCCCGATCACCACCGCGCGCGCACCGAGCTGCTCGACCAGCGCCTGACGCACGAAGTCGCGTGCCTCCATTGCCGCGAATTCACGCCCGAAACGCTGCAGCACCACCGCATCGACGCCGAGCTGCTGCAGGTCCTGCAGCTTGGTCCGCAGGTTGATCACGCGTCCCGGCGCACGTTCGCCACTGAAATATTCACGTGGGGTCGGCTCGAAACTCAGGACCACCGGCGCCGCGCCCAGCGCCCGTGCCAGCTCCACGGTACGCCTGACCAGCGCC
Organism: Nevskiales bacterium; assembly: GCA_028698335.1. Taxonomy (GTDB): domain Bacteria; phylum Pseudomonadota; class Gammaproteobacteria; order Nevskiales; family Nevskiaceae; genus Solimonas. The sequence continues at coordinate 263,315 of JAQVDP010000004.1, forward strand.
TGATGCCCCAGATGCACGCCATCGAAATTGCCGATGGTCACCGCAGTGCCCGCGGCCGCGGCGTTTCCGAAATGGCGCAATCCGCGCACCAGCTTCATCGCGTTCCCTCCATCGACGCAGCCCGGCGGAAGTCCGCCGGCCGCACGCCCGACAACCACAGCACCGCAAAATAGGTGCCGCCGGCAGCGCCTATGATCTTGAGCACACTCAGCCATTTGGCCACGGGCGCCAGATCCAGCCAGTACTGCAGGGGGCCGCTCAGGACCAGCACCACCACCGCCAGACCCAGGTTGGCCAGCAGCAGACGCAATCCGAACATGCGCCAGCCCGGCGACGGCTGGTAGGCGCCGTCGCGGCGCAGACGCCGCAGCAGCAGCATGGCATTGATCCACGCGGACGCCGAAGTGGCGGTCGCCAGACCGGCATGACCGGCCGGCAGCTCGAACAGCTTGGCCGCCGTGAAGAAGCTCAGACTCATCGCCATCCCGCAAACCAGCGCAATGATGCCGTATCGAACCGGAACACGGGTCTCCTGGCGCGCGTAAAAACCCGGCACCAGTACCTTGACCAGGGAAAACCCCATGAACCCCGCTCCGTATGCCCACAGGGCATACATGGTCATCGCCACGTCGTGATCGCCGAACTGGCCGTTGCCGAAGACGACAGCGACCAGCGGCCCACCGAACAGGATCAGGCCCAGGGCCGCGGGAACACCGATGACGGCCAGTACCCGCAGCCCCCAGTCCAGCGTCGCGGAGAAGTCCGCGGCCGACCGCTCGGCGTGCTGCACCGACAGCGTCGGCAGGATGACCGTCCCGATCGCGATGCTGAAGATGCCCAGCGGGAACTCCATCAGACGGTCCGCGTAGTACAGCCAGCTGATCGAGCCGTCGCCGAGAAAACTCGCCAGCGCCGAATCCAGCAGCAGGCTGACCTGCGCCACCGAGGATCCGATCATCACGGGGATCATCAGCCCGATGATCCGGCGGACACGGGAATCGCGCCATCCCCAGCGTGGGCGCACCAGCACCCCCAGCGCCCGCAGACTCGGCAGCTGGAAGGCAAACTGCAGAATCCCGGCCAGAAACACGGCATAGGCCAGAAGATGGACCGATCCGGCATCGATCAGCGCACTGGCGATCAGACAGACGTTGAGAATGACCGGGGTGAACGCAGGCACCGCGAAACGCCCGTAACTGTTCAGCACGCCCGATGCCATCGCCGTCAGCGAAATGAACATCAGGTATGGGAACGTCCAGCGCAACAACTCGCTGCCCAGCGCATGCTTGCCCGGATCGGCGCCAAACCCCGGCGCGAACACCCAGACCAGCAGCGGCGCCGCCAGACATCCCATCAGCGTGATCAGCGACAGCACGCCGACCAGCGTCCCCATCACCACTCCGAGCAGATCGCGTGCATCCGCCGTCGTCCCGACGGTACGCGTTTCGGTGAACACCGGAACGAAGGCCTGCGAAAAAGCACCCTCGGCGAACATGCGCCGCCCGAAGTTCGGAATCTTGAACGCGATCAGGAACGCATCCATCGCCGGACCCGCGCCGAAAATCCCCGCGAACATCACGTCGCGCACGAATCCGAGCACTCGGGAAACGAGCGTCATCAAGCCGACGACACCGGAAGATTTCAGCAGGGACTTGGACATAGGCCGCGAAGTTTACGGCAGACTTGAAACGCGTGGCTTTTCAGCCGCTTCCGCCCCCCGGGCAATTGACAAACCGCGCGCCGCTCTCCATACTCCGCGACCCTTTTTGTAGACACCCGGTTTTCAGGAGCTTTCCCTTGGCCAATATTGCCAGCGCGAAGAAGCGCGCCCGTCAAGCTGAAAAGCGTCGCGCCAGCAACGTGGCGCAGCGCTCCATGGTCCGCACCACGATCAAGAAGGTCGTCAAGGCGATCGACGCACAGGACAAGGCTGCAGCCCAGGCTGCATACGCCGAGATGGTCCCGGTCATTGATCGTTACGCGACCAAGGGCCTGATTCACAAGAACAAGGCTGCGCGCCACAAGTCGCGCCTCAGCAGCAAGATCGCCGCTCTGGCCTGATCGCGCTGCATACAGAAAAAGCGGGCTTCGAGCCCGCTTTTTTTGTTGCCTCCGGATCGCATGCGACGAGCCCCTCGGGCGTCCCGTGCCAGACGGGCACACGGATCGCTCAGGCTGCAGGCACCGTCACCACCAGATTGTCCCGGTGGATCATCTCCGGCTCCGCCGGGCCGCCGAGACACGCCTCGAGCTCGGCGCTCTTGACCCCACAGATCCGCCGCGCTTCCTCCGCACCGTAGTTGCACAAACCGCGCGCAACCTCGCGGCCGGAAGCATCGACGCAGGCAACCAGCTCACCCCGGGAAAACTCGCCGGCGACCGAGCGCACCCCCACCGGCAGAAGGCTGCGCCCCTGCTCCTGCAGGACACGCACCGCGCCGTCATCGAGCACCAAGCGCCCGCGCACCTGCAGCTGTCCGGCGATCCACCGCTTGCGGGCAGCCATGACCCCCTGAGCGGGGCTGAGCAGGGTCCCGAGGCGCTCCGCACCGCGCAGACGGGTCAGGACCTTCGGCAAACGGCCATGCGCGATGATCGTCGCGGCGCCGGAACGGGCCGCCGTATGCGCGGCGTTGAGCTTGGTACGCATGCCGCCGCGTCCAAGCTCGCCCTTGCTGTCACCGGCCATCCCGCCGAGCCGCTCGTCCGACAGTTCCGCCTCGGACACCAACGCCGCGTCCGGATGCTGGCGCGGATCGGCTTCGAACAAACCGTCCTGGTCGGTGAGAATCACCAGCACATCGGCCTGAACCAGATTGACCGTCAACGCCGCAAGCGTATCGTTGTCGCCCAGCCGGATCTCATCGGTCGAAACCGTATCGTTTTCGTTGACCACGGGCACGACGCCGAATTCGAGCAGGGCGTTGAGCGTCGCCTGTGCATTGAGATAACGCCCGCGGTCGGACACATCGTCATGGGTCATGAGGACCTGCGCGGCGCGCAGCCCATGACGGGCAAACTCGGCCTCGTACGCCCTGACCAGACCCATCTGCCCGACAGCGGCCGCGGCCTGGAGCTCGTTCAGTGCGCTCGGACGCTTGCGCAGCCCCAGGCGCGCCATGCCTTCGGCAACGGCCCCCGAGGACACCAACACCACCTGCACACCGGCCCGGCGCAGGTCCGCAAGCTGCTCACACCAGTCGGCGATCGCGACGTGGTCCAATCCCGCCCCCTTGGCGGTGACCAGCGAACTCCCGACCTTGACCACCCACCGACGAGTTCCGGCGAGCCGTGAGCGTTGCGCAGTCATGTTGGAAACCAGCTCCTGTATTGGATGGCCCGCAGGCAACGGCCTGCGGCTCGACTCATGCGTCCGGGGTCTTCTTGGGCGCTTTTCGCGGCGCCCGCCGGCGGGCGCCGGGCACCTTTGCCGCAGCGGGCTCGACCGGGTCTTCGACCTTGTCCGCAGCAGCCTCCGCGGCGCGCGCCTCGACCCACTGCATCGCCGCCTCGCACAACGCCTCGCACCCGGCACCGGTTGCCGCCGAAATCGCGAACCAGGGCCCTTTCCATCGCAATTTCTTGACCGCACTCCGGATCAGCGCATCAGACTCGTCCGCCGGCAGCTGGTCGATCTTGTTGAAGACCAGCCATTGCTCCTTGCGCTCCAGATCGGCACCAAACGCCTTGAGCTCCCCGTTGATGGTCTTGATGTTGGAAACGATGTCGGACTGGTCCGGCGGAAGGATATCGACCAGATGCAACAACAGCCGTGTGCGCTGCAGATGCTTGAGGAAGCGGATTCCCAGACCGGCACCATCCGCCGCCCCTTCGATCAGCCCGGGAATATCGACCATCGTGAACGAGCGCGCCGGCCCCCGCGAGACCACACCCGGCTGGGGATACAGCGTGGTGAACGGATAATCCGCAATCTTGGGACGTGCCGCCGAAACCGCGGACAGGAGGGTCGACTTGCCGGCGTTGGGCAGCCCCAGCAGCCCGACATCCGCCATCAGCGACAGCTCGAGCTGCAGTTCGCGGGAATCCCCGTCCCCACCCTTGGTGGCCTTGTAGGGCGTGCGGTTGACCGAGGACTTGAAATGCGGATTGCCGAGCCCGCGGTACCCGCCCTGGGCGACCTTGATGCGCTGCCCCTCTCGGGTCAGCTCACCGATCAACTCCTCGGTTCCGGCGTCGAAGATGCGCGTGCCGAGCGGCATGCGGATCTCGGCGTCCTTTCCGGCGGCGCCGGTACAGTTCGACCCCCGCCCGTTCTGCCCGGATTCTGCCCGAAAGATCCGCGTGAACCGGAAATCGGCCAGCGTATTCAGATTGACATCGGCGACAGCCCAGACACTGCCGCCCTCGCCCCCGTCCCCACCGTCCGGGCCACCGAACGGCATGAACTTCAGGCGCAGGAAGCTGATGCAGCCATTGCCGCCTTTGCCGCCCTCAACCAGGATTCTGGCCTCGTCAACGAACTTCACGACTCTGCGCCCACCATCATCGAATGATCCCGCAACTCCCAGCGCCTCGGTGAGGCTACAAAAAAACCCCGGAGTCCGGGGCTTTTTCGCTGACTGCGTCTCGTGGACGTCAGGCCGGAACGATGTCCACGAACATCTTGTTGTCCGGTCCGCGGCGGCGGAACTGAACCTGGCCGTCGGTCAGCGCGAAGACCGTGTGGTCGCGTCCAAGACCAGCGTTGCTACCGGCATGGTAACGCGTGCCGCGCTGGCGCACGATGATATTGCCCGCAAGCACCGCCTCGCCGCCAAACTTCTTGACGCCAAGTCGTTTGCTTTCGGAGTCGCGGCCGTTGCGAGTGCTACCGCCTGCCTTTTTATGTGCCATCTGTCGAACTCCTTAAATAGATGTGGGCTTAGATGCCAGCGATCTCGGTGATCTTCACTTCGGTGAAGTTCTGCCGATGACCCTGCTCCTTGTGGTAATGCTTGCGGCGGCGATGCTTGACGATGCGGATCTTGTCTCCGCGACCATGCGCCACCACTTCAGCCTTGACCATACCGCCGTCGATGCGCGGCGAACCCACCTTGATCGTGTCGCCGTTGGCCACGAGCAGGACGTCATCGAACGACACCGTGTTGCCGACCTCGGCTTCCAGGCTTTCGATCTTCAGGGTTTCGCCAGCAGCGACCCGATACTGTTTGCCACCCGTCTTGATCACGGCGTACATCGTTGACTCCGAACTTTTATATACCGAATAATTGGCTCGCCACCGGGACCCGGCGGCGAAGAGCGCGCAATTTTAGTGGCGCACCCCGCCAACGTCAACAATTATTCACAGGTTCTTCATCCCCCCTGCGCCTCGCTCCGTTCGGCTCGTTCCGACCGCCCGAACCGTGGCGCCAGGCGCATTCAGGCGCTTTCGTTGACGGGAAGCACCCACGCCCCCTAGGATCGCGCCGCTCCTATGAATCTACAAGACATTCTCGCGCCCATCGCGGGTGACATGCGCAAGGTCGACCAGACCATCCGCAGCCGCCTGCATTCCGAGGTCTCGCTCATCAGCGAGATCGGTGAATACATCGTATCGGCCGGCGGCAAGCGCCTGCGCCCCGCCCTCGTGCTGCTCAGCGCACGCGCGCTCGGCTGCAGCTCCGATGAACCGGTCCTGCATGCCGCGACGATCGAGTTCATCCACACCGCGACCCTGCTGCACGACGACGTGGTCGACGAATCCGGCCTGCGCCGGGGACGCCAGACCGCAAACGCAGTCTGGGGCAACGCCGGCGCCGTCCTGTCCGGAGACTTCGTCTACTCGCGCAGCTTCCAGATGATGGTCGACAGCGGCCGGATGGAAGTCATGAAAGTGATGTCCGACACCACCAACGCGATTGCCGAAGGTGAGGTGCTGCAGTTACTGAACTGTGGCGATCCGGATGTCGACGAGGCGCGCTATTTGCGCGTCATCGAACTCAAGACTGCGCGGCTGTTCGAAGGCGCCTGCCGCTTGGGCGCCATCTCGGCCGAATCACCGCGGCCGATCGCCGACGCGATGACCGCTTACGGTCATCACCTCGGCCTGGCCTTTCAGGTCGTCGACGATCTGCTGGACTATCTGGCAGACCCGACGGTCAGCGGCAAGAACCTGGGCAACGACCTCGCGGAAGGCAAGCCGACGCTGCCGCTGATCCACGCGATGCGGCAGGGTTCCCCCGAACAAAAGGCCATGATTCAGGCCGCGATTCGTCAGGGGCGCGTCGAAAATCTCGAAGATGTGCTCAAAGCTGTTGAATCCACCGGAGCAATTCCTTACACTCGCGCCCTCGCTGAACGGCACGCTGAAAAAGCCGTCCAGTCGATCGGCGAAGTGCCTGACTCTATATATAAGGAGGCACTCGTTCAGCTGGCACGGTTCAACTTGGACCGCGTCGCCTGATCGCCACATATTTACGGGGTGTAGCTCAGCTTGGTAGAGCGCTTGCTTCGGGAGCAAGAGGTCGTAGGTTCGAATCCTGTCACCCCGACCAAATCGTCGTGATCATTCACGCAAGACCAGAGGCCGCCTTGAGCGGCCTTTGTCGTTCTTGATCGAGATCAATCTCCGCCGGGCAGGCACTTGCCAACTCTGCATGAACTCACCATGCTTCCAACATGGTCATGCAACCCGGTCTCAGTGACGCGCAGACGCTGACACAGTCCGTCGGCCCGGACGGTATGACGTATTTCGATGCGCAACTGCTCGAAGCCACGCAAATGGCGCGCAGTCGTTGGCCGGCTCTCAAGGCCCTGGACGATCGAGCGCTCACCACCACGCCGGACACCGGCGCGCACCACGCCACCGAAGCCCCCACCTGAGGCCTCACGATGAGCACGACCGAAGCGCGCCTTACCCTCGGTATCCGGCGACTGCCACTGGCTTCAGGCGCGCTCCATCCGGGCGGAATCTATGCACTGTCGTGCGAATCACTGGAACTGGCGCGGCCATTGGTCAACGGCATGGTCGACGACGCCCGCGAGCAACTGCAGCCGGTCACCGTCGTACTCGGCCCCGAGTCGATCCAGTGGGGAGATCAGCTACCGCGGCGCGGCGCGGGCACCGCATCGGGCCGCAGTCATCTACACCTGTTCGCCCGCCAAGCCCGATCGGCGGAAGAGATCGGCGCGACCCATGCGAGCCAGCTCGCGGAAGAACTCGAATATTTCGGCGCCTCCGGCAGTCTGATCATTCTCGTCGAGGCCGGTGCGCTGTTCCCGCTCTCCGACGGCCCAGGCTGCGCGAGACGGCTGCGCTGGCTGCGCAACTGGGCCAGCGAGAACTTCTGCCCGGTCGTCATGCTTTTTGCCGGCGACGATGTCCGCACATCCCAGATCACGCCGCTGCAGTCAGCCGGCGCAGGTTTTGCGGGGATCGCCACTCTGTCGTGCGAGCACAACCAGGCCGCCCTGCAACTCGAAACCTGGCACGGCATCACCTCGTCGGAACTCGCCTATCTCAGAGAGGCGGAAGACCAGGCGTACGAGCTGCGCCCGGAGTTGGCGGCACGCAATTTCACCGATCCATCCCAGCTCAATGCGGCGAACGATCGCGATCGCGTCTACGCCACACGCGCAGCTGTGCGCGGTGAAAGCGGCATCCCGGCGACGTGGTCGATCGTCGAGAACGAAGAAGTACTCCTGAGCCGAACCGACTCGATCACCGCGGCCACCTGCCTGCTCGGAGTGGAGTCAACTGAACACTTCCCCGCCCTGGCGCGCGCGGTTTTCGAACTTCGCCGGCGCATTGGCTCCGGCGTGAAGATCGTCGTGCGCGAAGGCGGAAGACGACTGCGCACCGCCCAGTCCCTGTTGCTCCTGAAAGTGGGCGCCAACGCTGTCATTGATGCAGAGACGCCGATGACACGCGTTCTCACAGGCTTCGAGGCTCTGCGGGACCAGCTGTTCCTGCGTCCGCTACCAGATCAAATCGAACCGTTGCTCGACTCCGTGCAACCGCCCGAGGAGAAGGGGTATCACCCTCCCGAACAATTCCGCGCCGCCTGCCTGCGCGCCTTGAAGAAGGCCCAGCAGAATTCGGTTGAATGCGCGCTGGCCCGGTTGTTCCTGTTGCCGGACGTCCGGCTCGAAGACGCCCTCGCGCACTGTCACATGCGCCGCTCGGGAGATCTGTTCAGCGCCGACAACCGCAGCATCTATGTCTTCCTGTACGGCTGCTGGGAGCAGGACGTCAACGTGACGCTGCAACGGATTTTCCGGCTGCCGATCCCGGAATTGTTCATCGGCCACATCGAACATACCGACGCTGCCGCAATCCAGCGCGAGCTCTCCGTTTTCCACGAGTACGCCGAACGGCTGTCGCTTCCGTCATTCTCATCCATCGCGGCTGCAGCAACGCCTGCCCAGCCTGCCAGCGACCCATCCGAGGCCGATGGGGCGCCACCGGAGACCGGCGTGCCTCCCCGCCGGGTGACACCGGCTCCGATGACCCTGCGCGTTCCTGCCGCCTGAGGAGTATCCAACGTGAATACCGCCGTGGTGCTCGCGAGCTTCGTGGTCAGTCTGCTGATCGGCGCCGCCGTCACGATCGCTGCCTTGTCGGTGACACGGCCGATCACCGCCCGCCTGCGCTGGCGCCGGCTCAAGCACTGGCTGATCCCCGGCCGGTCGTGGCAACCGATCCTGCTGCGTCCGATCGAGTCGGCGTCGATCATCGTCGACGAACACGACGCTGCTGAGCAAGGTCATCGCGGCGGAGCGGCGTCTTGAAAGTCATCACGCTGACCTCCTGGATCGGGGGCAGTGGCCGCACGACCCTGACCGCTGCACTGGCGTCGGCCATCAGCCGCAACGGGATGCCGGTGCTCGCGGTCGAGGCAGACCCGGACAACCTGCTGGCCATCCACCTGGGCGCCGACACCCCGCCATCGGACGGGTTGGGACCGGCCCTTCTGAGTAACCGTCTTCCGAGTCAAGCACCGTGAAGCGAGTTGTCCCAAGGTTTATTGGTGCGGACCATGGCGTTGAGCGTGGTCAGCAGCTTGCGCATGCAGGCCACCAAGGCGACCTTGGGC
>JAQVDP010000032.1 GCA_028698335.1 Nevskiales bacterium
ATCTGGGCAGAAAATGCCCGGAAACGGCGAAATTCAGCACAGGTGCGCGCCCAGAATCGTCAGAACCATCAAAAATCAAATCAACGCGCCTACGCGCGCCAATATTCCGCAGTTACGCAGCGGTCTCAAGATGGCGTTTCGCATTCCCGGCCTGCCGCCACAACGGTTCAGTCCGCTGTTCGGCAGCCCGACACGCAGTTGGCCGCGATCGGGGGCAGACGCTGTCTCGTCGACGCCTGTCCCGGGGTTTCCGATCGCATCGAGCTGCGCGACGCCGAACCCGGCGAAGCCATGTTGCTGCTGAACGATACGCATCAGCCGGCTGGTAGCCCCTATCGCGCCAGCCACGCGATCGACGTGCGCGAAGCTGCCCGGCGATGCTGCGACGCGGTCGATTGCGTTCCGGATGTGCTGTCGCGGCGCTGGATCTCGTTGCGGGCTTTCGACGCGGCTGACCTGATGATCGCCGCCGAACCCGCAACCGGCCGCGCGCCGGGGGCGCGATCGAATCGATGCTGTCGCGCTCCGGCGTCGACGATCTGTATGCGCACCACGCCAGGCGCGGCTGCTATGCCGCGCGCATCGATCACGTCTGAGGCGGTGCCTGGAAAATTGTCACCGGCGCCTGCCAGCCCTTGAGGTGTTGTGTGTGCGGCAGCGCCGCGAACGCCGATGCCAGCTCCGGAGTGACGCGGCGCGCCTGTTCGACCACTTCGGCGGTCGCGGCGATGCCCCCCGGTTCGGCCAGACGCAGGATGCGCGCCGCGGCGTTGATGCAGGGGCCGATGAAGCTGACCGAGCGGCGGACCCTGGTGCCGACGTAGCCGATCACCACCGGACCGGTGGTGATCGCAAATCGCGCCTGCGGCAGTGCGGGTTGCCGCAGGCGCTGCCGGTCGAGTCGTGTCCGCAGGTCGAACACCGCAGGCAGGGCTTCGCCGACGCCGGCGAAATAGAGCATGGCGCCGTCGCCTTCGAAGTCATGGACGTCGCCGCAGTGCAGGACCGCCGTATCGACGACTTCGTGCATGAACGACTGGACCAGCTCGAGGATGCGCGTGGGCGCGTGCCGGAACAGCAGCGCGGTCGAGTCGACCATGTCGACGAAGACCACGGCGACATCGCGCTGTACCGGCGCTTCGCCGCCGTCCAGGAAGACCCGGGCCGCGATCTGGGTGGCGGCCTCCTCGCCGCCGGCCCGTTCGTCGATCGGCATCCAGCGCAGCGCATGGGCGCGGGCATGGACGATCGGCTCGGTCGGCTGGCCAGCCGCGATCCACGCCGGCAGTCCGCCGCGCAGCACCGACACGTTCCGATAGCCGGCGCGGATCAGCCACAAGGCCGCGCGCATGCTGGATGCCTCGCCGCTGCACAGACAGTACACCAGGATCGGCCGGTCGCGATCGGTATCGGGCAGACGCTGGCGCGCCGGCGCGATGACCAGCGGGACCGCACCGGGAATGCCCGTGGCGCCGGACTCGAGCGCCTCGGCGCGCCTGGCGTCCAGCAGCAGTGTCCGCTGCGACGCCAGCAGCTGCCGCGCCGCGCCGATCCCGATCCGGCGTGGCGCCGAAGGCGGCTGCTGCGGGCAGCACGGATCGTTCATGCCGGATCCTCGCGCATCGCTTCAGGGCTTCAGCTTCGCGCCGCGCAGGCGTAGCGCGTTGCCGATGACCGAGACCGACGAGAAGCTCATCGCCGCGCTGGCGATCATCGGCGACAGCAGCAGCCCGAACACCGGGTACAGCACTCCGGCGGCGACCGGTACGCCAAGCGCGTTGTAGATGAACGCGAAGAACAGGTTCTGGCGGATGTTGCGCATCGTCATCCGCGACAGCAGTACGGCCTTGACGATGCCGCCGAGGTCGCCCTTGACCAGGGTGACGCCGGCCGATTCCATCGCCACGTCGGTGCCGGTGCCCATCGCGATGCCGACCTCCGCGCGCGCCAGCGCGGGCGCGTCGTTGACGCCGTCGCCGGCCATCGCGACGACGCGGCCCTCGCGTTGCAGCCGGGCCACCGCATCGGCCTTGTCCTGCGGCAGCACTTCGGCGATGACTTCGTCGAGGCGCAGGGCGTCGGCCACGGCCTGGGCACTGCGGGCGTTGTCACCGGTGAGCATGATCACGCGGACGCCCGCGGCCTTGAGCCGGTCGACGGCGGCCTGCGCCGACGGTTTGATCGCGTCCGCAATCGTCAGCACGCCGGCCAACGCGTCGTCGACGGCCACGTAGACCGCGGTCGCGCCGCTGCGCCGGGCAGCGTCGGCGGTGCCGGCCAGCGTGGCGGGATCGAGGTCGAGCCCGCGAAGCATGCCTTCGTTGCCGACGTGAACGCGGCGGCCGTCGACGGTCGCCCACACGCCGCGGCCGGGGTCCGAGCCGAAGTCCCGGGCGGCGGGCAGGGCGAGATCACGCGCCTTCGCCGCATCGACGATGGCCCGCGCCAGCGGGTGCTCGCTGCCGGATTCGGTCGCCGCGGCCAGCATCAGGAGCGTGTCCGGATCATGGCCTTCGGCCGGCACGACCTGCTGCAGCGACGGCTTGCCCTCGGTCAGGGTGCCGGTCTTGTCGACGACCAGGGTGTCGACCTTTTCCAGGGTCTCGAGGGCCGCGGCGTCGCGGATCAGCACGCCCTCGTGGGCGCCGCGACCGACGCCGACCATGATCGACATCGGGGTCGCCAGTCCCAGCGCGCAGGGGCAGGCGATGATCAGCACCGACACCGCGGCGACCAGCGCGTGCGCCAGCGCCGGTGGCGGGCCGAGCAGCGTCCAGGCCACGGCGGCAACGATGGCGCTGAGCACGACCGCAGGGACGAACCAGCCGGAGACGACGTCGGCGAGGCGCTGGATCGGCGCGCGCGAACGCTGCGCCTCGGCGACCATGTGCACGATCTGCGACAGCAGCGTCTCGGCGCCGACGTGCTCGGCCGTCATCACCAGACCGCCACTGCCGTTGACGGTGCCGGCGCTGACGGGACTGTCGGCCTGCTTGCGTACCGGATCCGGCTCGCCGGTCAGCATCGATTCGTCGACATGGCTGCTGCCGTCGACGACGCGGCCGTCGACCGGGATCTTCTCGCCCGGGCGGATGCGCAGACGGTCGCCGGCGACGACCTGATCGACATCGACATCCTGCTCGGTGCCGTCGGCGTCGAGCCGATGGGCCACGCGCGGCGCGAGCTTGAGCAGCGAGCGGATGGCGCCGGAGGTCTGGGCGCGGGCCCGCAGTTCGAGGACCTGGCCGAGCAGCACCAGGGTGACGATGACCGCGGCCGATTCGAAATACAGCGGCGCCCGGCCGTTTTCGAGGAAGGAGCGCGGCAGCCAGTGCGGCAGCAGCAACCCGATCAGGCTGAACAGATAGGCTGCGCCGGTCCCCAGTGCGATCAGCGTGAACATGTTGAGGTGCCGCGACCACACTGAGTGCCAGCCCCGCACGAAAAACGGCCATCCCGCCCAGAGCACCACGGGTGACGCCAGGGCCGCCTGCACCCAGGCGTTCCAGCCGCCGTCGAGCGGCAGACCCAGCATCGGCCCCATTGCCAGCGCCAGCACGATCGCCGACAACGGCACGCCGATCCAGAAGCGTCGGGTCATGTCGCGCAGCTCGGAGCTGTCTTCCTCGGCGGTCGGGGTGGCTGGTTCCAGCGCCATGCCGCAGATCGGGCAGCTGCCCGGGTGATCCTGACGGATCTCGGGGTGCATCGGGCAGGTCCAGACCCCGGCGCCGGCGGTCGCCGCGGCGGTGGAAGCGGGGGATGCGGCTTGCGCGTGCCCGCAGCAGCTCGCCGGCTCCGGCGCGGGATGATCGTGACCGCAGCGGTGCTCCGCGAGCTTGTCGTGGTCGCCGCCGTGCGCCGTCCCATGTCCGGCGCCGCAGCGGTGTTCCGGCGCGCGGGTCACAGCGTCACCTCGCCGTTGAGGGCGGAGAGAATCGGGCAGTCGCGGGTGTCGGCGTCGTGTCCGGGGCAGGCGTCGACCAGCCTGTGGAGGCCGTCGCGCACGCGCTGCAGCTCGGCGATGCGGCGTTCGACCTCGGCCAGGCGCGTGGCCGCGAGCCGGCGTATCTGTTCGGCGTCGCCGCTGCGGTCGGACAGGGCGAGCAGTTCGGCGATCTCTTCGAGGCTGAATCCCAGCGCCTTGGCGCGACGGATGAAGCGCAGCCGTTCCACCGACTGTTGCGGATAGGCGCGGTAGCCGGACGGCCGCCGCGGTGGCTTCGGCAGCAGGCCTGCGCGCTCGTAGTAGCGGACGGTGTCGATGCCGACGCCGGCCTGTGATGCCAGCTGGCTGACGCTGAGCGTATTCATGACGGGCCTCCGGTACGGGAACTGCTCGTCATGCTAAACCCTGGACCTTGGTCCAGAGTCAAGCCTTTCCGCTTACGCGACGTCTTGCCATGCCCGGTGCCGAACGGGCGCCGGGCATGGCGGGCGGGTTCAGGGGGTCTGCGCGCCGCCCTGTTTGTTGGCCTGCATCGCTTCCATCATCTGCACCATGGCCTGCATGTGCTGGAGCTGCTCCCCGAGGTCACGCTGCAGCAGCATGATGCGGTCGTGATCGTTCTTGGCGGTTTTCAGATCGGCCAGGGTCTTCTCGACCTGGGCCATGCGCTGCTTGACCATCGGCAGGCGCATCATCATGCCGCCGCCCTGGCCGCCCATCATGCCGCCACCGGACTTGTTGGCCTGCATGTTCTCCATCATCTGCACCATGGCCTGCATGTGCGCGTACTGTTCCTCGAGATCGCGCTGCAGCAGCATGACGCGGTCATGGTCGTTCTTGGCCTTCTTGAGATCGGCGACGACCTGCTCGACCTGACCCATGCGGTGCTTGACCATGTTCAGCCGCATCGCGCCCATGTTGCCCTGGCCGCCCATCATCATCCCCTGACCACGGCCCATGCCCATGCCGGACCCCATGCCCATGGTGGGAGCGGGTGCGGTCTTGGCGGTGCTGTCGGCCGCATCGTCGGACGCGGCCAGGCCCGCGAGCGGGGCGGTGGCGAGCATCGTGGCGACCAGGGCGGCGAGGGGGATCCTGTTGTTCATGTACGGCTCTCCGTGCGTGCGCATTGCTGCGGAAAGCCGAAGCCTGCACCGTGGTTGCCGGCGCCGCACTGACATGCGTCAAGCCGTGCCCGCCGCCAGCGCTCAGCCGCCCAGTTGCCGATGCCGCGGACAACCGGTCAGATGATCGTTGACCATGCCGATCGCCTGCATGTAGGCGTAGACGATGGTGCTGCCGACGAACTTGAACCCGCGTTTGAGCAAGGCCTTGCTGATCCGGTCCGACAGTTCGGTGCGGGCGGGAACCTGCCCCAGGGCGGTGAAGCGGTTGACGATGGGCTGGCCATCGACGAACGCCCAGAGCCAGGCATCGAAGCTGCCATGTTCGCGCTGCACCTCGAGGAAGGCACGCGCATTGGTCCGGGCCGAGGTGATCTTGAGACGGTTGCGGACGATGCCGGGGTCGAGCATCAGTTTGTCGAGCCGTGCATCGGTGAAACGCGCAACCTTGACCGGATCGAATGCGGCAAAGGCGCGGCGATAGCCGTCGCGCTTCTCGAGGATCGTGCGCCAGGACAGGCCGGCCTGCGCGCCTTCGAGGATCAGGAACTCGAACAGCACCCGGTCGTCGTGCTGGGGCACCCCCCATTCGAGATCATGGTAGGCCGCGTACTGCGGCGTCGCGGTCGACCAGGGGCAGCGTTCCAGGCGGGTGCTCGCCATGGCTTGGGCCGCGCCCGTTCAGCGCCGCTGCGCGAAGTGCAGGCGCTGGCCGCGCGGGGGCAGGCGGACCTCGCCGTCCTCGCAGACCAGCTCGCCGTTGACCCAGGTTGCGCGTACGCGTGCCGGGAAGCTGCGGCCTTCCAGCGGGGACCAGCCGCACTTGTAGAGCACGTTGGAGCGGTGGACGGTCGTCGTCGCATGCGGATCGACCAGGACCAGATCGGCCCAGTAGCCTTCGCGGATGTAGCCGCGGTCGACGATGCCGAAACGATCGGCGACGGCATGACTGGTCTTCTGCACCACGGTGCGCAGGTTGAGTTCGCCACGCTTGACCAGATCGATCAGCATCAGCAGCGAATGCTGGACCAGGGGCAGGCCCGACGGCGCCTTGAAGTAGGCATTGGCCTTCTCCTCGGCGGTATGCGGCGCATGGTCGGTGGCGATGATGTCGATGCGGTCCTCCATCACCGCGCGGACCAGCGCGCGACGGTCCTGCGGCGTCTTGATCGCCGGATTGCACTTGATCAGATGGCCCAGCGTGGCGTAGTCGTCGGCGTCCATCGCGAGGTGGTGGACGCAGGCTTCGACCGTGATCTGCTTGCCGGCGATCGGGCCGGGTTCGAAGAAGGCGAGTTCGCGCGCGGTGGTCAGATGCAGCACGTGCAGGCGGGTGCCGAAACGGCGTGCCAGCGACACCGCCAGATCGGTGGACTGGTAGCAGGCCTGCTCGGAACGGATGTTGGGATGTTCGCGGGCCGGCACGTCGTCGCCGTAGCGGGCGCGCGCGGCGGCCTCGTTGGCGCTGATCGTCGGTGTGTCCTCGCAGTGGGTGACGACCATCAGCGGCGAGCGCTGGAAGATCCCCTCCAGCGTCTTCGGATCGTCGACCAGCATGTTGCCGGTGCTGGCGCCCATGAACACCTTGAGCGCGCAGGCCTCGTCGGGCTGCAGTGCCGCGATCTCCTCGAGATTGTCGTTGGCCCCGCCGAAGTAGAACGCGTAGTTGGCGAAGCTGCGCCCCTGCGCTCCTGCGTACTTCTCGGCCAGCAGTGCCCGCGTGGTGATCGCCGGCTTGTTGTTGGGCATGTCGAAGTAGCTGGTGACGCCGCCGGCGACCGCCGCGCGGGATTCGCTGTAGAGATCGCCCTTGTGGGTCAGCCCCGGCTCGCGGAAATGCACCTGATCGTCGATCAGGCCGGGCAGCAGCCACTGGCCACGGGCGTCGTAGACGGTCGTTCCGGGCGGCGGGTTGATCGTCGCTGCGATTTTCTCGATGCGACCGTTGCGGATCAGGACGTCGGCCGGTGTCTCGTGGCCTTCGTTGATGATGTGGGCGTTGATGATCAGCATGGCCGCGCTCCTTGGGAATCGATGACCTCCATGGTAATCGGTTTGGCCGTGGCGACGCGGGTATGATCAGCCGATCCCAAGAACGATTCGCCGATCGAGGAGAGCACGATGAGCGAACAGGCGCAGGAAACCGTCCACTTCAGGGCCTGCAATCTGTGCGAGGCAATCTGCGGGCTGCAGATCCGTACGCGGGGCGACAAGGTGGTGTCGGTCAAGGGCGATCCGGACGATCCGCTGTCGCGCGGCCACATCTGCCCCAAGGCGGTGGCGTTGCAGGACCTGCATGAGGATCCCGACCGCCTGCGCCGGCCGCAGAAGCGTGTCGGCGAGCGCTGGGTCGAGGTCGACTGGAACACGGCGCTGGACGAGGTCGCCGATCGCCTGGCCGGGGTCCACCGCGCCCACGGCGCCAACAGCGTCGCCGCCTATCTGGGCAATCCGAGCGTGCACAACTGGGGGATCATGACCCACAGCAGCGCGTTTCTCGGGGCGCTGAAGACGCGCAGCCGCTATTCGGCAACCTCGGTCGATCAGCTGCCGCATCAGCTGGTGGCGTACTGGCTGTACGGGCACCAGCTGCTGTTGCCGGTGCCGGACATCGACCGCAGCCGCTACATCCTGATGGTCGGCGCCAATCCGATGGCGTCCAACGGCAGCCTCTGGACCGTCCCCGACTTCCGCAAGCGGCTCAAGGCGCTGCAGGGCCGTGGCGGCAAGCTGGTGCTGGTCGATCCGCGTCGGACCGAGACCGCCGAGGTGGCGGACGAACACCATTTCATCCGGCCCGGTGCGGACGCCGCGGTGCTGCTCGCGATGCTGCAGACGATCCTGGGTGAGGGCCTCGCCCGGCCCGGGCGCCTGCGGGATCTCGTCGTCGATCTCGATGCGGTCGGGGCGCGGATCCGGCCGTTCACGCCGGAGCGCGCCGAGGCCGTCAGCGGCATCGCCGCCGCCGAGATCCGCCGCGTCGCCCGGGAATTCGCCGCAGCCGATGCGGCGGCGGCCTACGGGCGCATGGGGGTGTCGACCCAGGCCTTCGGTACCCTGTGCCAGTGGGCGCTGGCGATGCTCAACATCGTCACCGGCAATCTCGATCGCGAGGGCGGGGTGATGTTCCCGCTGCCGGCGATGGACCTGATCAAGGGGGCTGGATCCAAGCCGGGCCACTACGCGGCCTGGACCTCGCGCGTGCGCGGATTGCCCGAGTTCGGCGGCGAGTTGCCGGTTGCGGCGCTGGCCGAGGAGATCCTGACGCCGGGCGAGGGGCAGGTGCGGGCGCTGGTCACGATCGCCGGCAATCCGGTGCTGTCGACGCCCAATGGCCGTCAGCTCGAACAGGCGCTGGCGTCACTGGACTTCATGGTCGCGGTCGACTGCTACCGCAACGAGACCACGCGTTTCGCCGACTACATCCTGCCGCCGACCAGCGCGCTGGAGCACGACCACTACGACATCGTGTTCCATCATTTCGCGGTGCGGAATACCGCCAGGTACAGCCCGGCGGTCTTCGACAAGCCGCGGGGCGCGCTGCACGACTGGGAGATTTTCGACCAGCTGGGACGGCGCCTGCGCGCGCGCCTGCAGCCGCATGCGCGCCAGCCGATGGTGCGCCGCCTCGGCGCCCGGCTCAGGGACGAGCTGATGTCGCGTCTGCCGCCGCATCGCATGCTGGACCATTCCCTGCGCAGCGGTCCGTACGGCAAGCGCAGCGCGCACAAGCTGACCCTGTCGCGCCTGCGCCAGGCGCCGAGCGGGATCGATCTCGGCGCGCTGCAACCGGCGCTGCCCGGGCGCCTGTTCACGCGCGACAAGCAGATTCATGGCCTCAACGAGGCGATCACGGGAGAGTTGACGCGCTACGACGGGGTCCTGGCGGAGCAGCAGGCGCAGGCGCCCAGCGGCGATGCGCTGTGGCTGATCGGGCGCCGCCACGTGCGCAGCAACAATTCCTGGATGCACAACGCGCGGCGACTGGTGAAGGGCAAGCCGCGCCAGCAGCTGTTCATGCATCCCGACGATCTGGCGGCACGGGGGCTCGCGGACGGGCAGCGGGTCCGCGTCAGTTCAAGGGTCGGCAGCGTCGACGTCGAGGTGCAGGCGACCGAGGACATCATGCGCCGCGTCGTCTCCCTGCCGCACGGCTGGGGGCATCATCGTCCCGGCGTGCAGCAGCGCGTCGCCGCCGCGCAGGCCGGGGAGAGCGTCAATGATCTGACCGACGACCGGGCACTGGACGCACTGTCCGGCAATGCCGCGCTCAACGGCATCGCCGTCACCGTCGAGCCGGTTCCCGCCGCCGACGGTGAGGCGGATGTGCCGGCCGCCGCGTGATCGAGCGCGCGGTGATGATCGGCCGGGTCAGGCCAGGGCCGGATCGTAGCCGTACCAGCACTGCCGCTCGTAGTCGAACAGCTTGCAGCGGCGGAAGGTGTCGAACATCCCGCGCCAGCTGAACTGGTACTCGTGGATGTACTGGGCGTAGTGCTGCTTGATGTCGGCGTAGGCCTGCGGCAGCCGGTAGAACGGAATATGCGGATTCACGTGATGCGGCACGTGGATCATGATGTTGTGGGTCAGCTTCTCCATCAGCCACGAGAAGCGCACCACCGTGCTGCAGAACAGCTGGCCGATCGCCGGGCTCCACTGCTCCCGCTCGACGAAGAACGGAATGTCGGGATGCGTGTGGTGCAGGTAGATGAACAGGGCGATGAAGTAGTTGAACACGATGAACGGCAGCAGCACGATGCTGATCACGCCGACGATGCCGCCGCCGAACTGGAACGCCAGTGCCGACGCGACGATCGCGAAGGCCAGCGTCAGCAGCTTGTTGTTGCGCATCCGGCGCTGTTCCTTCGGCGTCTGGCCCGGGTTGAAGCGGATCATCTTGCTCCACCAGACATGGATCAGATAGTGCAATGCGCAGCCCCAGGGCGTCCGTTCGATGCGGTAGAGCTTGCGCTGCAGCGGGGACCTGGCGGCGTACTCCTCGGGCGTCCACGGCCGCCAGATCCAGTCGATCGTGCTCAGCGAGGTGAAGCCGTGATGCACGCGGTTGTGGCCGAAGGCCCAGAGCCGGTACATGTTCAGCGACGGCAGCATCGCGATGGTGCCGAGTACCTCGGCGGTGCGGCGGTTCTCGAACAGCGCGCCGTGCGCGGCGTCGTGCGCCCAGACGAACAGGAACGCGACCGCGCAGCCGGCGCCGAGGCCGGCCAACAACTTGAGCCAGACGACATCGGTGCTGACCGCGGCGGCGATGCAGGCCAGATACAGCAGCATGTCGACCGCGAAGCCGGTCAGCGTCCGCAGCAGCGAGCGCTGATTGCAGACGGGACTGATCGTGGCGCGGACCTGGCGAAGGGTGATCGCTTTGACTTCGGCGAGCTGCTGCTCGGCGTTGATCGGGGTATCGGCAACGGCGTTCATGACGTGTCGGGCCTATCGGATGGAGCGGCGGTGGTGCAGCATTGCGCCGAAACGGATGCGTCTCGCGCGCGTCGGGCCGCAGAATCGCGGACCTGTACCGGCCATGGGTTGACCTGCGTCAATGCGGCGGCCCGACGGAAAATCGCGAGAATGGCCGTGACCGGTCTGTCGGCAGGCGGGATGCGCCGCATCCGGCCCGGGATCCGGCGGGACGATGCGGGGCGTGGACGGGCGGGGCGCAGATGGACGGGACGCGAATGAGTGCGATGCGATTCGGCGGTGGGTGGCGATGGCTGGCCGCGGCGGTGTTGGCTGCGTCGCTCGGCGCGCCGGCCGCGGCTGGCGATCTCGGGCCGATGGTGACCGACCGGCCGGTGCCGTGGCGGCAGGGCCAGATCCGCATCGGCGACACCAAATGGCAGGTGCGGCAGGTCGCCGGCGGCCAGCCGGACCGCGAGGTCCTGCTCTATCAGGCCGGGAGCCCGCCGGTCGGTGCCCAGTGGATGTACATCGGCGAGCGCGATGCCGACGGCCGGAAGCGGCTGCTCTGGGTCGAGTTCACCTACGGTCGCGTCACGCGGGTCTGGATCGAGCCGTTCGACGACGCCAACGACTGATCCGGCATCAGGCTCAGCCCCAGTCGCCCCAAAGGGCCTGCAGCGCCGCGAGGGCGGCGACGCCGGCGGTTTCGGTCCGCAGGACGCGGGGGCCCATGCGCATGCCGGTGAAGCCGGCACGTCGCGCATGTTCCAGCTCCATGTCGCTGAGTCCGCCCTCCGGGCCCACCAGCAGCGTCACCGGTCCGGTCGGCGGCGGCAGTTCGCGCAGGCTGTGGCTGCCCTGCGGATCGAGCGTCAGACGCGTGCCGCGGGCGTCCTCGTCGTCGAGCCAGGTCGGCAGCGGCGTGACCGGCTCGACCACGGGAATGCGCGTGCGGCCGGACTGCTCGCAGGCGGCGATGACCACGCCGCGCCAGTGGTCGAGCTTCTTCTCCCAGCGCTCGTCGTCGAGGCGGACGACGCTGCGACTGGAAAACAGAGGCACGATGCGGGTGATGCCCAGTTCGGTCGCCTTCTGCAGGCTGTAGTCCATGCGCTCGCCCTTGGAAATGCACTGGGCCAGGGTCAGATCCAGCGGCGATTCGCGCTCGACCTCGTGACGCGCGAGGATGCCGGCCTCGGCCTGGCGCTTGCCGACGTCGACCAGCACCGCGTCGTACTCGCCGCCATTGCCGTCGAAGGCGATGAACCCGTCGCCGGCCTTCAGGCGCAAAACCTGCACCAG
The DNA here is from genome assembly GCA_028698335.1 of Nevskiales bacterium. GTDB lineage: Bacteria > Pseudomonadota > Gammaproteobacteria > Nevskiales > Nevskiaceae > Solimonas. The sequence goes on from JAQVDP010000032.1 coordinate 11,797, forward strand.
ATGACGGAACGCCGTTTCCGGCAGCGGGAAGTTCGCGCCTTCGCTGAGCGCGTGTTCGATGTAGATCCGGCTAGGCATCGCGGGTGGCCTCGTTGACAGCTTCGATTGCGACCTGACACAGCCGCTCGACTTCGCGCGGCGTGATCACGTACGGGGGCATGAAGTAGAGCACGTTGCCCAGGGGGCGCAGCAAGACGCCACGGGACAGGGCGTGGCGGTAGGCGCGCAGGCCGCGACGTTCCTCGCTCGGGTACGGCTCCTTGCGGTGGACGTTACGGACCATTTCGATCGCCAGGATCATGCCCTGCTGGCGGACTTCGGCGACGTGCGGGTGAGATCGCAGCTCGGCGGTCTGGGACCACATCAACTGCGCCAGCATGCGATTGGACAGCAACGGCTTCTCGCGCTCGAACAGATCCAGCGTGGCCAGCGCGGCGCGGCAGGCCAGCGGATTGCCGGTGTAGGAATGCGAGTGCAGGAACGCCTTGCCTTCGCGGTAGTCGGCATAGAACGCCTGGTAGATCTCGTCGCGCGTCAGGGTCACGGCCAGCGGCAGGGTGCCGCCGGTGAGGCCCTTGGAGATGCACATGAAGTCCGGTGTGATGCCGGATTCGGCGCCGCCGTCGCGCGACAGCGGCGGCGCCCACTCGCTGGCGAACAGGCGCCCGGTGCGACCGAAGCCGACGGCGATCTCGTCGACGATCAGGTGAACGCCATGGCGCGTGCAGGCCTCACGGAGCATCGACAGGTAGATCGGGTGATACATGCGCATGCCGCCGGCGCACTGCACCAGCGGCTCGACGATGACCGCGCAGATCTCGTCGGCGTGGCGGGCCAGCGTGTCTTCCATCCACTGGAACTGCTGGCGGCTGTGATCCTCCCAGCTCTGGCCGACACCGCGTTCGTAGCAGTCCGGCGACGGGACGTGAATCGGCTCGAGCAGCAGCGGTGCGTAGGTGTCGCGGTACAGGCCGGTGTGACCGATGGCGAGGGCGCCGAGGGTCTCGCCGTGGTAGCTGTTGGACAGGGCGACGAAGCGGGTCTTCCCGGGACGGCCGGCATTGAGCCAGTAGTGGAAGCTCATCTTCAGCGCGACCTCGATCGCCGACGAACCGTTGTCGGCGTAGAAGCAGCGGTCGAGGCCCGGTGGCGTGATCTGCACGAGCCGCTCCGACAGTTCGATCACGGTCTCGTGGGTGAAGCCGGCCAGCATCACGTGGTCGAGGGTGTCGAGCTGAGCCTTGAGCTGTTCGACGATGTACGGGTGGCGGTGGCCGAAGATGTTGGTCCACCATGAGCTGACCGCGTCGAGATAGCGATTGCCCTCGAAGTCCTCCAGCCATGCGCCCTCGGCGCTGCGCACGGGAATCAGCGGCAGCTCGGGCGCGGCGCCGGCGTGATCCCGCATCTGCGTGCAGGGATGCCAGACGTGCGCCAGCGAGCGCCGGATCCAGCTCTCGTTGTTCATGACAGCTCCGGGATGGGACCTTCGGCGACGAAGGTCGGATGGAGATTTGGATGGGATTGTAAGGCTGCGCCGGCCGGTTCGCGGCGCGCGGCTAGACTGCCTGCGGCCCATGCGACACGCAAGCCTGCCGCGGCAGCGCCGCCCCGCAGACGATGTCCACCCGGTTCGTTGCAGCGGCCTCCGACGCCGCGTGAGCCCGCTTATGCAGGCGACGGCAGCAGTGCCTCGATCTCCTGCGACGACAGCACCTTGCCGGCGGCGCGCACCGAACCGTCGACCGCCAGCGCCGGCGTGCGCATGACGCCCATCGCGACGATCTGGCCGACGTCGGTGATCTTCTCGACCTGATACTCGAGGCCGAGGTGCTTGGCCGCGGCCTCGGCGTTGTCGCTCAGCTGCTGGCATTTGGCGCAGCCGGTTCCGAGAATCTGGATCTTGATCATCAGCGGTGGACTCCGTGGAAAAGCATGGATGGTGTCAGGCAACGAGGTTGCCATAGGCCCACCCGCAGAACGTGGCCATGACCACGACCAGCGCGATGTAGGCGAGGGTCTTGCGGATGCCGAGCAGGCTGTGGATCACCAGGACGCTCGGCAGGCTCAGCGACGGGCCGGCCAGCAGCAGCGCCAGCGCGGGGCCCTGGCCCATGCCGCTGCCGAGCAGGCCCTGCAGGATCGGAATCTCGGTCAGCGTGGCGAAATACATCAGCGCACCGGCCAGCGCCGCGAACACATTGGCGCCGAAGCCTTCGCCGCCGACGGCGTGCTCGACCCAGACGGACGGGACCACGCCCTCGTGTCCGGGGCGCCCGAGCATGAACCCGGCGAGCAGCACGCCGCCGAGCAGCAACGGGGTGATCTGCTTGGCGTAGCTCCAGGTCTGCTCCAGCCACTCGCGTCCCTCGCCGCCGCTGCGCGCCAGCACCGCGCACAGCCCGATGATGCCGGCGGCGAACGGGACCAGCGGCTGTTGCGGGGCCAGTCCGGCGAGCACGCCCACCGCCAGCGCCAGCACCAGCATCGGGATGGCGGGAAGGGCGAACCAGCGCCACAGCAGGACGGCCCAGGCCCCCGCCAGCGTGGCGGTCAGGGGCCATTTGGTGGCATGGACGGCGGCGAAGAAGCCCTGATCGGTGCCCGGATCGGCCCAGTTGGCGAAGACCAGGATCGCGATCATCAGCGCGAAGTGCGTGGCCGTCTTCCACAGCGGGCGCGGCGGCGTGTCGGTGTCGCCGAACGCGGCGGGATTGGACTGTGTCTGCGCGGAGCCGCGGAAGATCAGATGCATGCTCAGGCCGATCACGATGCTGAACACGATCGCCCCGATCGCGCGCGCTGCGCCGAGCTGCCAGCCCAGGACCTTGGCGGTCAGGATCACCGCCAGCACATTGATCGCCGGGCCGCTGTACAGGAAGGTGACGGCGGCGCCGAGGCCTGCGCCCATGCGATAGATGCCGGCGAACAGCGGCAGTACCGTGCAGGAGCACACCGCGAGGATGCCGCCGGACACCGACGCCACGCCGTAGGCCAGGGGCTTGGGCGCGCGGGGACCCAGGTAGCGCATCACCGCGTCCTGGTTGATGAACGTCGCGATCGCGCCGGCGATCAGGAACGCCGGCAGCAGGCACAGCACGACATGCTCGCGGGCATACCAGCGGGTCAGTTGCAGCGCCTCGGTGACGGCGCCGTCGAAGCGCGGGTGCCCCACCGGCAGGAAGAAAACCGCCAGAAAGCCGCATACCAGCAGCAACAGGGTCTTGCCCTCCGCCTTCCAGTTCATCGATGGTCACATTGCTCGAACACGCGCGCAGTGTGTGCAGCGCGGTGCCCGGGCGCGCTGACCTGCGTCAGCCAGCTGCATGCGGTCGCATGCGTGGGGCGTGGGGCGTGGGGCGTGGGGCCCCGCCTTACAGGTCCTTGATCAGGACCAGGGAGTTGCGCTGGAAGTTGTACAGCTCGCGCTTCTGCATCGGCAGATCGTCGACGCTGGCCTTGCGGAAGCCGTGCTCGACGAACCAGTGCGGCGTATGCGTGGTCAGGCTGAACAGCTGCTTGAGTCCGAGCTGCCGCGCGCGCTGTTCGATGCGCTTGAGCAGTGCACCGGCACGCCCGGCGCGGCGGTAGTCCGGGTGTACCGCGACGCAGGCCAGTTCGCCCATCGCGTTGTTGACGAACGGGAACAGCGCCGCGCAGGCGATGACGAGGCCGTCGCGGACGATGACGTTGAAGCGCTGGATGTCCAGCTCGAGCTGTTCGCGCGAGCGTGGGACCAGCACGCCCTGGTGCTCCAGCGGCTGGATCAGATTCAGCACGCCGCCGACGTCCTCGATCGTCGCGTCGCGGGTCGCCTCGTAGTCCGGGTCGGCGTACAGCATCAGGCCGACGCCGTCGCGGGTGTAGAGCTCGCGCAGCAGGGCGCCGTCGTCGTGGCCGACCAGATGCACGCGGCGGACGCCGCCTCGGGTCGCCTTCAGTGCCGCGTCCAGATAGGTGCGGTCGAGTTCCGACAGCGCCTCGGTCTCGAGCAGGCGCGCGCCTTCCGCGGCCGGCAGCTGGCCGACGTCGCCGAGGCCTTCGGCGAGCCGCCACTGTTCCGGCGCGGTGGGAGTGACGAAGCTGAGCTTGTCGGCGGCCAGTGCCGTGGCCACCGCGGTGGCCAGCTCCTCGGCGCGCAGGTTGAAGATCTCCCCGGTCGGCGAATAGCCGATCGGCGACAGCAGCGCGATGCGGTCCTGGTCCAGGACCTGGCGGATGCTGTCGACGTCGACGCGGCGCACCTCGCCGGTGAACTGGTGGTCGACGCCGTTGCGGACCCCGACCGGTCGTGCGGTGATCCAGTTGCCGCTGGTGACCCGGATGCGGGCGCCGCCCATCGGGCTGGACGCCAGCGAGGTCGACAGCCGCGCCTCGATGTCCATGCGCAGGCTGCCGGCGGCGTCCTTGACGCATTCGAGGGCGGTGCGGTCGGTCACGCGCAGGCCGTCGATGTAGCGGGGCTGCTCGCCGCGTGCGGCCAGCCGGCTCTCGATCTGCGGCCGGACTCCGTGCACCAGCACCAGCCTGACGCCGAGGCTGTGGAGCAGGGCGATGTCGTAGATCAGCTGGTCGAAGTCCGGGCGTTCGGCCGCCTCGCCGCCGAAGGCGATCACGAATACCCGCCCGTTGTGCGCGTGCACGTAGGGCGCGCAGGCGCGCAGGGCGGCGACGAAGTCGGACGGATTCATGGCGGAATTATAGGCGCAGGCCCGGCGGCGTCGCGCCGCGTTTGTCGGAGATCGGCGATGTCGGAATGACATGCGCATTCGGTAGACTGGGACACACCCGTTCAACCCATACGCGAAGGAGTGGTCGATGAAGCGCAATGCCTGGAGTCTGATCGTCGGTGGATGCATGCTGGCGGCGGTCGCGGCCTGTTCGAAGTCCGAGCCGCTGGCGCCGGAGCTCAAGCAGGCGATGGAAGCGCGCCACGAGGGCTTCGAGGCGATCGGTGACGCGATGAAGAAGATCGCCGACACGCTCAAGGCGGGCGGTTCCCTGAATCCGGAACTGGCCGCGGCCGCGGCGACGATCAAGCAGCACTCGGGCGAGCTGGTCGACTGGTTCCCGGCCGGAACCGGGCCGGAATCCGGCCGCAAGACCGAGGCGAAGGCCGAGATCTGGCAGCAGCCCGAGGTCTTTGCCGAGAAGCGTGAGGCATTCGTCGCCGAGGCCGCCAAGCTGGCGGCGCTGGCCGATGCCAACGACGCCGAGGGTTTCGCCGGACAGGTCAAGAATCTCGGTGGCACCTGCAAGGGCTGCCACGACGACTTCCGCGCCAAGGACAAGTAAGCGATGAGCCGTCCGGCCGGGCCGGCGCCGGTGGGCGCCGGTCCCGGCGCGCCGCTGGAGCCGCAGCGCCTCTGGGACGCGCCGGTGCGCATCGTGCACTGGGCCCTGCTGCTGCTGGTGCTGTTCTCGTGGTGGAGTGGCGAGAACAATCGCCTCGACTGGCACCGCTACAGCGGTTATGCCGTGTTCGGCCTGCTGCTGTTCCGCGTGTACTGGGGCGTCGTCGGCAGCAGTCCGGCGCGCTTCGCCAGCTTCGTCAGGGGGCCGCGGGCGGTGTTGCGCTACGCGCGCAGCCTGCGCGATCCCGGGCATTTACCCTGGGCCGGGCACAACCCGATGGGGGGCTGGAGCGTGCTGGCGCTGCTGGTGGTCCTGTTCGCGCAGGTCGGATCGGGCCTGTTCGCGGTGGACACCGACGGTCTCGAATCCGGACCGTTGTCGCATTGGGTCAGTTTCGGCACCGGGCGCGCCTTCGCCGAGGCGCACGAAATCGCCTTCAACCTGCTGATGGTCCTGGTCGGACTGCATGTGCTGGCCATCGTCGGCTACCGCGTGGTCAAGCGTCAGCATCTGGTGCGCGCGATGGTGACCGGGGTCGCCGCGCTCCCGCGCGGGGCCACCGAGCGCCTGCGTTTCGCCGGCTGGGGGCGGGCGCTGGCCGGTGCCGCGCTCGCGGCCGTCATCGTCTACGCCGTCGCCACGGGACTGCGTTTCTGAACCGGCGGTGCCGGTTCCCGGGCGTCATCTTGCGGGACCGGCACGGCGGTGCGGGCCTATAATCCGCCGATGACCCGATCAATCGATTATGACGCCCTCGTCAAGCTGCTCAGCCCGTTGGGTTATGCCGAGGACGCGGCCGAATACCACGGTACCCTGTGCGGGGCCTTGTGCGTGCACAAGCCCGCCGATATCGATCTGCTGAGGCTGATCGACAGCGGCGAGCGTCCGCCGGCCACGGCCGATGCCGCGACCCGTGCGGGGCTGGCGGAGCTGCGCGACGCCGTGCTCGAATCGCTGCAGGACGAGGATCTGGGGTTCGAGCCGCTGCTGCCCGAGGACGATGCCGCGCTGGTGGTGCGCGTCCGCGCGCTGGTGAGCTGGTGCGACGGCTTCCTGTACGGCCTGTCGACCCGGCCGGGGCTGGACCTGTCGCGCGGGTCCGAGGAACTGCGCGAGATCATCCACGATCTCACCCAGCTCACCCAGGCCACCGTCGGCGAGGAGGACGATCCCAACGTCGAGGAAACCGCTTACGCCGAGCTGGTCGAGTATGTCCGCGTCGGGGCCCAGCTCGTGTTCATGGAGCTGCATCCGCGTCCGACGCTTGATCCCACCGATTCGCAGACCCTGCACTGACCATGACTCCCAGCACCAAGCAACTCAAGGAATACGCCGCGCGCCGCAAGCGTCTGATGCAGCAGATCGGCAAGGATGGGGTCGCGATCATTCCCGCAGCCTCGGAGGTGGTGCGCTCGCGGGATACGCATTATCCGTTCCGGCAGGACAGCGACTTCTTCTACCTGACCGGCTTTCACGAGCCCGACGCGGTGGCGGTGATCGCGCCGGGGCGCAAGGCCGGCGCCTTCGTGCTGTTCACGCGCCCGCGCGATCCGGAACGCGAGATCTGGGACGGGCGTCGAGCCGGGCCGGAAGGCGCGGTGCGCGACTTCGGCGCCGACCAGGCCTTCGACATCGGCCAGTTCGAGCCGCGTCTCGCCGAGTTTCTGGAAGGGCGCCGGCAGCTCCACTACACCCTCGGGGAGCATGCGCGCTGGGACGAGGTGATGACCCGCTGTGTGCGGCATATCCGCGAGGTGTCGCGGCGCGGTGCCGCGGCGCCGACCGATTTCGTCGCGCTGGAAACGACCCTGCACGAGATGCGTCTGCGCAAGAGCGCGGCCGAGATCAGGACGCTGGAGCGCGCCTGCGCGATCAGCGCCGAAGCGCATTGTCTGGCGATGCAGGCGACGCGACCGGGTGTCAACGAATGGCAGATCGCTCACGTGATCCATGCCCACTTCGGCGCGCATCGCATGGAATGCGGATATGGCTCGATCGTCGGCGGCGGCGCCAATGCCTGCATCCTGCACTACGTCGAGAACAATCAGGTGCTCAACGACGGCGACCTGCTGCTGATCGACGCCGGCGGCGAGCTCGACGGCTACACCGCGGACATCACCCGCACGTTTCCGGTCAACGGCAAGTTCAGCGCCGCGCAGCAGGCGGTCTATGAGATCGTGCTGGAGGCCAACAAGCAGGCGATCCGGGAGCTCAAGCCGGGCAATTCCTCGGGGCGGCCGCACGAGGTCGCGACCCGGGTGCTGACCGAAGGCATGGTGGAGATCGGCCTGCTCAAGGGCAATCCCAAAGACCTGATCGCCGAAGGTCGCCAGCGCCAGTTCTTCATGCACGGCACCGGCCATTGGCTGGGCATGGACGTGCACGATGTCGGCCGCTACAGGATCGGCGGCAAGCCGCGGGTATTCGAGACCGGCATGGTGATGACGGTCGAGCCGGGCCTGTACATCGCCCCCGGGACCAAGGGCGTTCCGAAGAAGTACTGGGGCATCGGCGTGCGCATCGAGGACGACGTCCTGGTGGCGGAGACCGGCGCCCACGTGATGACGGCGGGCGTGCCCAAGGGCGTGCGCGAGATCGAGCACTTGATGGCCCGGGCCCGCTGAGCGTCGCTGTCGTGGCGGAACCGGATTACGACGTCGTCATCGTTGGCGGTGGCCTGGTCGGCGCGAGCCTCGCGGTGGGACTGGCCGCGTCGGATCTGCGCGTGGCGATGGTCGAGGCGGTCGCGCCGCGCCAGGGCGAGCCGAGCTGGGATGAGCGCTGCATCGCGCTCAATCACGCGAGTCACGGCATCCTGCAGGCGCTCGGGGTATGGCCCGAACTGGCAGATGAGGCGGCGCCGATCCTCTCGACCCATATTTCCGAGCGTGGCCGTTTCGGCGTCGCCCGCTTCAGCGCGGCGGAGGCCGGACTCGAGGCCCTCGGCTACAACATTCCGATCCGGGCCCTGGGGCAGCGTCTGTGGCAGCGGATGCTGGACACCGGGCGGACGACGCTGCGCTGCCCGGCGCGGGTCACGGGGTTGCGGCCGTCCGACGACCGGGTCGAGCTGGACCTCGACGACGGGAGCGTCCTGAGCGGGCGTCTGATTGTCGCCGCCGACGGCGCCGACTCGCCGGTGCGGCACCTGCTCGGTGTCGATGCCGAACGCCGCGACTATGAACAGTCCGCGATCGTCACCGCGGTGAAAGTGTCGCGCCCGCATCGCGGCTGCGCCTACGAGCGCTTCACGGACGAGGGGCCCATCGCGCTGTTGCCCAAGTATCCGCAGGGTGGCGACCGCATCTGCTCGCTGGTGTGGACCACGCCGGCCGCGCGGGTGCAGTCGCGTCTGAACGACTCCGACGCCGCGTTCATCGCGCAGGCCGAGGACGCTTTCGGTGAGCGCCTCGGACGGTTTCTCGAACTCGGCGCGCGCAACGCGTGGCAGCTGGCGCGGGTGATGAGTGATCAGCTCAGCGCACCGCGGGTGATCTTCGCCGGCAATGCCGCCCAGGCCCTGCATCCGGTGGCCGCCCAGGGCTTCAATCTCGGTCTGCGTGACGTCGCGACCCTGGCCGAGGTCCTGCTGCAACGGATGCCGGACGATGCCGGGGGTGCCGACGTGATCAGCGACTATGTCGGCCGCCGGCAGCGCGATCGCGCGCGGGTGGCCGACTTCACCGATCATCTGGTGCGCCTGTTCTCCAATCGCATTCCCGGCCTGCGCGGGCTGCGTCATCTCGGACTGCTGGCGCTGGACCTGGCGCCGGGGCTGCGCGAGGCCGTGATGTGGCAGAACCTCGGATTCGGTGGGCAGGCGCCGGCCATGGCGCGGAGCGGTCGATGAGCGCCGCGTCGCGCTGCGAGGTCGCGGTCGTCGGGGGCGGGCTGGTCGGCGCGGCACTGGCGCTCGGGCTGCATCGCCGCGGCATCGACGTGCGCATGATCGACCGCGACGGCGTTGCGGACTCGGCCGACGACTACGATCTGCGCGTCTATGCGATCTCGCCGGCGAGCCGCCGCTTTCTGCAGACGCTCGGCGTCTGGGACGCCATCGTCGCCGAGCGCAGCAGCCCGTATACGCACATGCAGGTCTGGGAGTCGGTGCCGGAGTCGGCGCTGCATTTCGATGCGGCCGATGTCCGCATGCCGGATCTCGGCGCGATCGTCGAGAGCCGCGTCATCCAGCGGCAGCTCTGGGCGGCGCTGCCGCCCGCGGCGACGCTCGTGCAGGCGGTGCAGGATCTGGCAATCGACACCGCACCGGACGGTCGCGCCACCCTGACGCTGGCCGATGGCTCGCGCCTGTCCGCCGCCCTGGTGATCGCCGCCGACAGCGCGCGCTCGCCACTGAGGGAGCGCCGCGGCATCGAGGTGCTGCGCGCGCCGTACGCGCAGACTGCGATCGTCTGTCACGTGCAGACCGAGCGACCGCATCGCGGCACCGCCTATCAGCGTTTCCTGCTGGAGGGACCGCTGGCGCTGCTGCCGCTGGCCGACGGTCGCAGCTCGATCGTCTGGTCGACCGAGGACGCCGCCGCGCTGATGGCGCTGGACGACGCCAAGTTCCGGGTCGCGCTCGGCGCGGCCAGCCAGCAGGTGCTTGGCGCGGTGCTGGAGACGACGCGCCGCGTCAGTTTCCCGCTGGCGCTGCAGCATGCCGAGCGCTACGTCGAGCCACGCTTCGCGCTGGCCGGCGATGCCGCGCATGTCGTCCATCCTCTGGCCGGGCAGGGCGTGAACCTGGGGTTCGGCGACGCCGAGGCCCTGGTCGCGATCCTGGCCGAGGCCCGCGCCGCGGGCCGTGATATCGGTGGGTTGCGGGTCCTGCAGCGGTATCAGCGTGCCCGGCGGGCGGCGGTCCAGGACATGATTGCGGTGACCGACGGTCTGTACCGCGCGTATCGCCTGCAGCAGCCCGCCTGGAACTGGCTGCGCCAGCAGGGCATGCGTCTGGCGGGTGCGGTTGCGCCGGCCCGGCAGCTGTTGGTGCGGCGCGCCTGCGGGATCGATTCCTGACCGTGGCCTGAGCCGGTCGAGCGGATGCGCCCGCGCGCCAATGGCGCGTTCATGCCGGGACGAACGCCGACGGCTCCGCCGCGGGTGTCGCGACGGAGCCGCCGGGAGGCGGACGATCAGTCGAGCTGGCTCAGATCGCGCACCGCGCCGCGATCGGCGCTGGTCGTCAGCTTGGCATAGGCCTTCAGCGCCGCGCTGACCTTGCGCGGACGCGGCGCCGCCGGCTTCCAGCCCTTGGCGTCCTGCGCGCTTCGGCGCTGCGCGAGTTCCTCGTCGCTGACGTCGACGCGGATCGAACGGTTCGGGATGTCGATCTCGATGCGGTCACCGTTCTCGATCAGGCCGATGTTGCCGCCCTCCGCCGCTTCGGGCGAGACATGGCCGATCGACAGACCCGAGGTGCCGCCAGAGAAGCGGCCGTCGGTGATCAGCGCGCAGGCCTTGCCCAGGCCCTTGGACTTCAGATAGCTGGTCGGATACAGCATCTCCTGCATGCCGGGGCCGCCGCGCGGGCCCTCGTAGCGGATGATGACGACGTCGCCTTCCTTGACCTTGCCGCCGAGGATCGCCTGCACCGCGTCGTCCTGGCTTTCCAGCACCACGGCCGGGCCACTGAACTGGAGGATGCTGGCGTCGACGCCGGCGGTCTTGACGATGCAGCCGCGCTCGGCGAGGTTGCCGAACAGCACGGCGAGGCCGCCGTCCTGGCTGTAGGCATGCGCCTTGTCACGGATGCAGCCCTTTTCGCGATCGGTGTCCAGATCGTCGTAACGGCAGTCCTGCGAGAACGCCTGCGTGGTGCGCACGCCGGCCGGACCGGCGCGGAAGAATTCCCGCACGGCCGCGTCGTCACTGCGGGTGATGTCCCACCGGTCGAGCGCGTCGGCGAGCGACGGGCTGTGCACGGTGCCCACCGTGGCATCCAGCAGGTCGGCGCGCTGCAATTCGCCGAGAATCGCCATCACGCCACCGGCGCGATGCACGTCTTCGAGATGGTGATGGCTGCTGGGCGCGACCTTGCACAGGTTCGGCACCTGGCGCGACAGGCGGTCGATGTCCGCCATCGTGAAGTCCACTTCACCTTCCTGCGCGGCGGCGAGCAGATGCAGCACCGTGTTGGTCGAGCCGCCCATCGCGATGTCCAGCGTCATCGCGTTCTCGAACGCTGCCTTGGTCGCGATGTTGCGCGGCAGCACCGAGGCATCGTCCTGTTCGTAGTAGCGCTTGGCCAGTTCCACGACCCGCTGTCCGGCGCGGCGGAACAGCGCCTCGCGGTCCTTGTGGGTGGCGACCAGCGAGCCGTTGCCCGGCAGCGACAGGCCCAGCGCCTCGGTCAGGCAGTTCATCGAGTTGGCGGTGAACATGCCGGAGCAGGAACCGCAGGTCGGGCAGGCGGAGCGCTCGATCTGGTCGACGTCGGCGTCGGAGACCCTGTCATCGGCGGCGGCGACCATCGCGTCGACGAGGTCGAGCGGAATCACTTCGTCCTTGCCGGCGAGCTTGGTCTTGCCGGCCTCCATCGGCCCGCCGGAGACGAACACCACCGGAATGTTCAGGCGCAGCGCCGCCATCAGCATGCCCGGGGTGATCTTGTCGCAGTTGGAGATGCACACCAGCGCGTCGGCGGTGTGCGCGTTGCACATGTACTCGACGCTGTCGGCGATGATGTCGCGCGAGGGCAGGCTGTAGAGCATGCCGTCGTGGCCCATCGCGATGCCGTCGTCGACCGCGATGGTGTTGAATTCCTTGCCGACGCCGCCGGCCTTCTCGATCTCTTCGATCACCAACTGGCCCAAGTCCTTCAGATGCACGTGACCGGGCACGAACTGGGTGAACGAATTGGCCACGGCAATGATCGGTTTCTGGAAGTCGCCTTCCTTCATGCCGGTGGCGCGCCACAGCGCGCGGGCGCCGGCCATGTTGCGGCCTTGGGTGCTGGTACGGGAACGGTAGGCGGGCATAGTCGGATTCCTTGCGCGACGCGCTGATGAAGATGGTCGGAGGATATTCTGCGGCGAATCGTGTATATCGTCTAATACAATATTGAATATACAGATATAGGTTTTTCGAATAGTGGAACTGCGCCAGCTCCGGTATTTCGCGGCCATCGTCGAGGAGGGCAGCCTGTCGCGCGCGGCCGAGCGCCTGCATGTGTCGCAGCCGCCGCTGTCGACGCATCTGAAGGCGCTCGAGCAGGAGCTCGGCGTGACCCTGCTCGAACGCGGCAATCGCGGGGTCACACCGACCGCCGCCGGCACGCTGTTCTACGAGGAGGTCCGTGCCGTGCTGACCCGGCTCGAACAGGCGCGCGGGCTGGTGCGGCAGGTGCATCGGGGGGATGTCGGTACGCTGTCGGTCGGTTTCGTGTCGATCGCCGACTACAGCCTGCTGCCGCCGGCGCTGAAGCAGTTCCGCCATGACTACCCGTTGGTCGAAGTGCAGCTGCAGGAACTCACCACTGACGCCCAGATCCGCGAACTGCGGGCGGGGCGGCTGGACCTGGCGATCGGCCTGGCGCCGGTCGACGAGCCGGATCTGGCATTCGAGCGTCTGCGGCGCGAGGCATTGGTGCTGGCGGCGCCGTCGGACCATCCGGCGGTGCAGGGGGATGCCGCGGTGGATCTGCGCGATCTGGCCCGGGCCAGCTTCATCGTGCCGCCCCGCGCGATCGGGCCGGGCCTGTACGATCTGGTCATCAGCCGCTGCCGTGCGGCGGGATTCGTCCCGCGCATCACCCAGAGTGCGCGGCAGATGCAGACCGTCATCGGTCTGGTCTCGTCCGGCATGGGCGTCGCGCTGGTGCCGTCGTCGGTCCAGAACCTGCAACGGGCCGGCGTGCGCTACCGCTCGTTGAAGGGGCGGGCGGCGCAGGTCGAGCTGGGGATCCTGCGGGTGCGCGGCGGCGCCGGTCCGCTGGCGCACAATTTCATCGGAACCCTGCATCGCGTCGCCAGCGAGTCTGTCCGGGGGACGGTCTGAGCGCGGCGCCCGTGTCCGCGGTCACGCGTGGGATTGGCGGCGTCGATCGCGGCAGCGGCCTGGTGTAGGCTGCCCCAAACGATGGAGTTCTCCCGCATGTCAGAGTCCGAGCCCGACATCCCGGCGTCCGCCGCCCCGTCCGAACCGTCGCCGGAACTGGTGGCCTACCAGGTGTCGGCGGAGACCATGCCGCTGCGGGTCGCGCCCAGACAGCGCGACTGGATGGAACGCACCCCTGACCGTTATGCGTATCGCTGCCTGCCGCTGGTGATCGCCAACCAGCAGGGATGGGAGCTGCTCAGTCCGGTCGATTTCGAGGCCGAGTGGGACGGCGGCGACGACAAGACGTCGATCCGGCTGCGCTTCGACGGGGCGGCGTCGGCACTGGTCCAGCCCCATTTCGGCAGTGGCATCCTGACCTTCGCCACCGGCTATCTGTTCCGGACCTCGCCGGGCTACAACCTCTGGTGCAAGGGCCCCGCCAATGCGCCGAAGGATGCGATCGCGCCGCTCGAAGGCGTGATCGAGACGGACTGGGCGCCGTACCCGTTCACGATGAACTGGAAATTCACCCGCGCCCGGCAGGTGATCGGTTTTGAGCGCGGGGAACCGATCGCATCGGTGGTGCCGATGCCGCGGGGCGATCTGGCGCGGTTTCGGGCCAGCGTGCGCCCGATCGGCCTCGCCCCGGAACTGGAGCGTCAGTACAGCGCATGGCGCGAAAGCCGTTCGCGCTTCATCAGCGATCTCGACGATCCCGAATCCCAGGCCCGCGCGCAGCAGTGGCAACGCGCCTACATGCTGGGCCGGGATGCCGACGGTACGGAGTTTCCGGAGCACGAATCGAAGCTCAACCTGCGGGGCTTCACGCCGTGGCCGCCACCGCGGTGTTAGGCGACAGGGGACCTCTCGCCCGTCAACGCGATTTTCAGCAAGCGGTCCGGCACGCACGCACGCGCGGTGGCCGACACCCGCTCCGGTCGTGAGGCGGCAAAGTCGGTTGCCGCGCTGCGTGTGGTCGTGAATGCGCCGTCGGCATCGCTCAGCCATCGGATCAGGGCCCGGCGTGCCGCATCGTCGGCGCGGATCCCGGCACTGATGCCGGCGCCCAGCGACCGGACACGGAACGCCATCAGCAGCTGATCCGGATTCTGCGCGATGACGGCGATCGGTCAGAAGTGGACCCGCGAAATCGGACAGCCGGATAAGTGATGTTCTGCTCTAATCAGACGGCGCCTGAGGCGCCAAAGGAAGAGCAGATGAGAAGGCCCCGAAGGAATCACACCCCGGCGTTCAAGGCC